>JAHCAZ010000043.1 GCA_019634615.1 Opitutaceae bacterium | reverse complement strand
ATGGGCTTCTTCACGACAAGAAGGCTTTCTCGTTCGCTTCGATCTGGGACGCCCAGAACTGAAGAAACTGCTCGATCTGCTGCTCGGTCCACTCCTGATGCCGCTTCGGGATCTTCATCGGAAGTGGCTGTGATGGACGCTTAGGAAAAGTGCGATTCTTGATGTCCAGCGACGGCGTGAAGAACTCGATCACTGGCGGCCCATAAGGCTCGTAGGCGATGGAAATGAACTTCTTGTCTTTCGAGTAGCGAATATAGCGCTCCCTACCTATCTGCTCTTCTTCGGGACCTGCGAAGCCATATCGCTCTGCGAGGAAAGCGAAGCTTCGCTTGCAGGGTGCCGAGAAATGGGGAAATGGATCGCCGCTCATCTTTTTGCCGAACTGTGTTTATGCCAACGCCGGTTGGCATATCAAAATGGACAACCGGCTCTGGGGGTTAGCTTTGGGGAATTCACCTTTGTAAAAATCCGGACCTGACTGAAACCGTGTTATGCCAATCGGCATATTGAATATGCCAAAGGAAGGCAGGGGAGATAACCCTAGAAAGGTAGAGATGCATGTGCACACAACAAGCTACCTACGTTTCGGTAAGGCTGAAGCCCCGGTAACCTCCATGCAATCCCTATCCCCTACCCTGAACCGGCAAACTTGGGATATTCTCAAAGTGGCAAGATTACGACCGATGAGGGAGGAGTCGGCGGACTCTACCCGACGGATATCTTCGCTACGCGGCCTCGATCCCGCCGATGCGGCGACTACCACCTATTTGGCTCTTCTTCCGCCATCGACGGTCACGGTCTTTAGCTGCCCGACTGCCGCCCTAAGAACGTCCCTAGCACAAAAAAACCGGCCAGCGTCGACACTAGGTCTACACTGGCCGGTTTGAGAGTGGCGCAGCCGTAGGGAGTCGAACCCCAAACCTTCTGATCCGTAGTCAGATGCTCTATCCAATTGAGCTACGGCTGCGTGAAGGAGCGAAAAAGCAGGCAGAAGCGGCGGAGTGCAAGCGAGAATTTTCGCCGGCGCAAAGGGCGCCGATTCAGGGATTTCGCGGATCGCCGGGACGTGGCGGAGGTCACAACTTGGCCGCCACCGCCGCGCCGACGTAGCGCGGGATGATGCCGTCGAAGGAGCCGTTGCTGAAGAAGATCACCACGCGCGGCTTGTCCCCTGCCCCGAGCGTGGCCTGCACCAGGCCATCCAGCAGGGCGGCATTCGTCACGGCCGTGTGCGCCTCGATCCCCTGCGTCTCCAGTTGCTGCACGACCGCGGCCGCATCGAAGCGTTCGTCGGCCGCGAGTTTCTCGGCGCGGCTCACGGCCCCGAGGTGCACCTCGTCGGCCTGGGCCAGCGCGCGCATGAAACCGCCTTGCAGCACCTTGGTGCGCGCGGTGTTGCTGCGGGGCTCGAAGACCGCCGTCAGCAGGTGCCCCGGGTAACGCTGCCGCAGGGCCTGCAGGGTCTCGGCGAGCGCGGTCGGGTGATGGCCGAAATCCTCCAGCACCTTCACCCGCGCGCCGTCATGGAGCAGCTCCTGCCGGCGCCTGACCCCGCGAAACCAGGTGAGCGGGGCCAGGTCGAGGCGCCGCGGATCGGCCGGGTGCAGCGCCAGCGCCGCGGCCGTCGCCGCCATCGCGGCGTTGCGCGCATTGTAGAGGCCGGAAAGGCTCCACCGCACCGTGGCCCAGGGCTGTCCGCGCCAGGTCAGGCCGAACTCGGTCCCGGCCGGCGCCTCGGCGAAACCCTCGATGCGCACGTCGTTCGCGGCCCCGGTCCCGACCCGGATCACCTGCGTCCACGGCATCGCGCCGAGCGCATGCAGGTTGTGGTCGTCGCCGTTCAGCACGACGCAGCCGTTGCGCGGCACGATGCGCACGAGGTGGGTGAAGGTCCGCTGCACGTCCTGGAGGTCGCGGAAGATGTCCGCGTGATCGAACTCGAGGTTGTTCAGCACCGCGATGTGCGGCGCGTAGTGGATGAACTTGCTGCGCTTGTCGAAGAAGGCGCTGTCGTACTCGTCGCCCTCGATCACGAAGGGGTCGGCCGCGGCGCCGAGGTGGCTGCCCACCGGCGGGTCCAGCGGCACGCCGCCGATCAGGAAGCCCGGGTCACGCCCGGCCGCGCGCAGCAGGAAGGCCGTGAGCGCGGTGGTCGTCGTCTTGCCGTGGGTGCCGCAGATGACGAGGTTGCGCCGCCCGGCCAGCACCTGGTCGTGCAGCAGGGCCGGCAGGGACGTGAACCGGAGCGCCCGCGTCTCGAGCAGCCACTCGACCTCGGCGTTGCCGCGCGACATCGCGTTGCCGATCACGACCAGGTCGGGCGCCAGTTGTGCCAGCCGCGCCGGATCGTAGCCGCCGTGCACCGCGATGCCGGCCTCGGCGAGGACCGTGCTCATCGGCGGGTACACCCCGGCGTCGGCCCCCAGCACCTCGTGGCCCGCCGCCCGCGCCAGCAGCGCCGCGTTGCCCATGGCCGTTCCGCAGATGCCCATGAAATAGATCTTCATCCGGTGAAGCCGCTAACCTTGGCCCCGCGCGGATCGCGGCAACATTAAAGGGCGCCGGCGCCCAATCGCGGGGTTGCATGGCCCGCGGAATTGCTGTCATGGTCGCGGCATGGAGTTCGCCGTCATCATTGTCGTCCTCCTCCTCCTGATCGGTATCGTCTACGCGATCTATCGCGGCATGCAGGCTCCCGACCCGGAGCAGGAGAAAAAGGACCGCCGCCGGAAGCAGCGGTCCCATGCCCGCCCGGGCGACCACCCCTAGTCGCCCCGGCCCCGTTCCACCCCAGCCACGCCCGATGCCGTCCGACCGGCTCATCATCCGTCACGCCACGGTCTTCCGCGACCCCGCCTATTACTGTGCGTGGCCGGCCCTCGTGCGCGCCGCCGATGGCGACCTGCTGCTGGCCTTCATCCGCACCGAGCACCACATGTACCCGGACGGCGCCGTGGTCACGATGCGCTCGCGGGACAACGGCGCGACCTGGTCGGAACCCGTCGTCGCGTTCGACACGCCCATCGACGACCGCGAGTGCGGGCTGACGCTGATGCCTGATGGCCGCATCGCGATCCATGTGTGGTCCACCTTCTGGCAGGCCGAGCATTTCACCTGCCTGCCCTTCGACGCCTACCCGCCGGAACTCATCCGCGCGTGGGTCAAACAGGTCAGCGCCCCCGCCTACCGCGCCGAGGCGGCCCGCCATGGCGGCTGGATCATCGTGTCCAACGACCACGGCCGCACCTGGTCGACCCCGGTGCGCGGCCCCGACAGCGTCCACGGCGGCATCGTCCTGCGCAACGGCACGCTCCTCACCGCCGGCTACCGCAACGACGGCGGCCACATCGGCATCTACACCGCCCCCGCCCCGGTGGGCCCGTGGACCAAGACGGCCGAGGTGCGCTGCCCGACGCCCACGACCCACCATTTCGGCGAGCCCCACGTGGCCCAACTGCCGTCCGGGCGCGTGATCGTGATGATCCGCTACACCGCGCGGCAGTATGACGACCGGCGGCCCGACCTGCACCTGTGGGAGAGTTTCTCCGATGACAACGGCCAGACCTGGTCCCCGCCGTTCCGCACGCCCCTCCTCGGTTTCCCGCCGCACCTCACCGTCCTGCGCGACGGACGCGTGCTTTGCACCTACGGATACCGCCGCGCCCCCTTCGGCGAGCGCGCCGCGCTGAGCCCCGACGGGGTCACCTGGGACGCGGCCAATGAGATCGTCCTGCGCGACGACAACGGCAACCACGACCTCGGCTATCCCGCCTCGATTGAGGTGTCCCCCGGCACGATCCTCTCCGTCTATTACCAGAAGCCCGCCTTCAACCCGGCCGACATCCACGAGCACAAGGCGTGCATCATGTCCACGCTCTGGCGCGTGCCCGGGGCGTGAGCGGGCCGGCTAGGTCAGGCTGACGGGATCCACGTCGAGCACCTGGGTGATCTCATCGGGCCACGGGAATTCCGACCGCAGCTTGTCGAGGTCCCTGATGACCTTGCTCACGCTCGCCGTGAAGATCCACAGCTGCCAGCGGTACTCGTCCTTGATCTTCTCGATCGGCGCCGGCGACGGGCCGCGGAGCTCGACCCGGGGGCCGAGCTCCTTTTCCAGGCGCTTGGCCCATTGCTCGGCGAAGAACTGGAGCTTCTCGGGGCTCTTGCCGCGCAGCCGGTGCTGGATCAGGTGGCGGAATGGCGGATAGTGGAAATCGCGCCGCAGCATAAGCTCCGCCTCCGCGAAGCCCGCGAAATCCGCGTGGCGCGAGAACTGGATCGCCTCCGCCTGCGGGGTGAAGGTCTGCACGATCACCTCGCCCGCCCGGTCGCCGCGACCGGCGCGGCCCGCCACCTGCACGAGGAGCTGGAAGGTGCGCTCGTTGGCCCGGAAATCCGGGATGTGCATCGAGATGTCGGCATCGACGAGGCCCACCAGCGTGACGTTGGGGAAGTCGAGTCCCTTGCCGATCATCTGCGTGCCCACGAGGACGTCGATCTTGCCGGTGCGGAACTGGCTGAGCACCTCGCGGAAACGGTTCTTCTGCGCCATCGTGTCGGTGTCCATCCGCTCGATCCGCGCCCGCGGCAGCACGCGACGCACCGCCTCCTCGACGCGCTGTGTGCCGAGGCCCTTCCAGCGGATCTTCGGCGAGCGGCACGAGGGGCAGGTCAGCGGCGCCGGCCGCGTCGCCCCGCACAGGTGGCAGCGCAGCGTCTCGTCGGTGCGGTGGTAGGTCATCGCGATGCTGCAGTGGGCGCACTCCTCCACGTGCCCGCACTCGGTGCAGAGCATCGAGGACGAGTAGCCGCGGCGGTTGATGAAGAGGATCGTCTGCTCCTTGCGCTCGAAGCGGAGCTGCATGGCGTCGGCCAGCTTGCGGGACAAGGTCGTCAACCCGCGGGAGCGCATGATCTCGACGCGCATGTCCACGACATTGATGTGCGGCAGCTGCCGGTCGTCGACCCGCTGGCGCAGCTCGCTGAGCGCGTACCGCCCGGCGCGCGCGTTGGCGAAGCTCTCGAGCGAGGGCGTGGCCGAGCCGAGCAGGCACAGGGCGTTGTTCAGCTTGGCCCGGTACACCGCGACGTCGCGGCCGTGGTATCGCGGGGTCTCGTCCTGCTTGTAGGCGGGCTCGTGCTCCTCATCGACCACGATGAGGCGCAGGTCGTGCACCGGGGCGAAGACGGCCGAGCGCGCGCCCACGACGACGCGGGCCTCGCCGGTGGCGAGCGCGAGCCAGCCGTCGAGCCGCTCGCCCTCGCTCAGGTGGCTGTGCCAGACGACGCAGCGGTGCCCGGGCGCGATGGCCTCGAGGCGCGAGCGCAGGCGCGCCACCGTCTGCGGCGTGAGCGCGACCTCGGGCACGAGGAAGATCACCCCGCCGCCCTGCTTGAGCGCGGTGTCGATCGCGTGCAGGTAGACCTCGGTCTTGCCCGAGCCGGTGACGCCGTGGAGCAGCGAGACCTTGAACCGGCCGGTCGCAAGGTCGGCGGCGGCCGTGTCCACCGCCTTTTGCTGCTCCGCGTTCAACACCGGCGGCGTCGCGGCGACGAGCTCGCCCCGGGCGAAGTCATCGGCATAGGCCACGCGCTCGACGCGGTGCAGGTCCTCGCGGAGCACGCCGCGCTTCACCAGCGCCGCGGCCACGGCGGCCGTGAGGCCGAGGCGCTTGAGGACGAGGCCCTTGCGCTGGGGCTTGAACTGCTGGACGAGAAACCGGTACAGCCGCGCCTGCTGCGGGGCGCGTTTCTCGAGCGCCGCCAGCGCCTCGTCGTCGAGCCGCTGCGTCACCACGAGCTGTTTCTCCTGCCGGATGGCCGCGCCGCCGCGCACAGCCGCCGGGATCATCGTCTCGATGATCGCATCCAGGGGGCAGGCGTAATACTCCGCCATCCACCGCGCCAGCCGCAGCAGGTCGTGCGTCAGGGCCGGGAACGGATACACGACCTGCGCCACCGCCTTCAGCCGGTCGAGCGGGAATTCCGCCGGGACGCCGATCTCGCCGACGATGCCGAGGCGCAGCGCATTGAGCACGGGGACCCGCACCAGCGTGCCCACCGCCACCGCGGCGCGCAGGTTCTCCGGCACGCGGTAGTGCAGCAGCTTGTCGAAGCCGGCCAGCGGATGGACACCGACGATCATTCCCGCGATGACGGCCCTCTCCCCGGGCCAAGGCAAACCCTAAGCCGCGAGGCCGGGCTGCAAGGTTGACACCCCTGAGCCTCGGACCAAACAGTTCTGGCGTGAGCCTCAACGCCGCCCGCGAAAAGTTCCGCCACTTCCTGACCCGCAAGGGCCTGCGCGTGACGAACCAGCGCCTGGCGATCTTCGACACCGCCTACGCCCAGCGGGAGCACTTCACGGCCGAGCAACTCCTCGATCACGCCCGCAAGGTGGACGACTCCGTTTCCCGCGCCACCGTCTACCGCACGCTGCCGATCATGACCGAGAGCGCCCTGCTCCGCGAGGTGGACATCGGCACCGGCGAGAAATTCTACCTGCCCAACGTCGGCGGCTCGACCACCCAGGTCGCCCAGGTCGTGTGCCTCGACTGCGACAAGATCTTCGAGATCAGCGCCCCCTTCATGGAATGGTACGGCAGCACCGTCTCCTCCAAGCTCGGCCTCACCCCCGTGAGCCAGCGCCTGCAGGTGAGCGCCCACTGCAACGCCTTCCGCGAAACCGGCCACTGCCCCCGCCGGGGTTGACCGCGCCATGTCGAAGCCGAAGCCGGATCCCGCCTTCGAGATGGCGTTCTTCGAGTCGGTGCTGCGCCGCGCGCCGCAATACACCGAGGTCATCGAGATCCTCGGCGGCCTCTACACCAAGCACGGCCGCATCGCCGACGGCCTGCGCATGGATCGCCGCCTCGTCCGCCTGCTGCCGGAAAACGCCACCGCCCACTACAACCTCGCGTGCAGCCTGGCGCTGATGAAGCGCAGGGGCGACGCGCTCCGCTCCCTGCAGCGCGCCGTGGAACTCGGCTACCGCGATTTCGACTGGATGGCCCAGGACCCCGACCTCGAGGACCTGAAGGAACACCCGGAGTTCGCGGCGTTGCTGGACCAGCTCAAGCCCCAGAGCTGATCCGCCCCGTTCACTTCACGCCGAACACCTGCTGCAGCAAGGTCTGCAAGTCCTCGCCCGGGACCCAGGCGCCCTTGCGCTTGAGCGCGAGGCTCTTGCTGCGCTGGCGGCGCTCCTCCGGCTCGTCGACCTCGATGATGCGCACCTGGTTCGGGCGCAGGCCCACGACCTCCGCCGCCGACAGCGGGATCCACCGAAACGGCAGCCCGGTCCAGTTGCACCAGACCTCCCAGCCGCCCACGAGCAGCGGCGCCTCGCGGGTGACCAGCGACGGGTAGCGCTGCACAAAGTCCGGCGTGCGCGTGGTCGCGATGCGGAATTTGACGACCGGCTCCATGCGCTGGAAATACTGCTGGAAGTTGTCCACGCGCCGCGCCCGGTGCTTCTGGAAGAAATCCAGCGCGTCGAAGCCCATCAGGTTCATCCCGTTGTAGAGGCCGTGGTCATTGGGGCTGCCGAACTTGCGCGCGTTGTACCAGCGCTGGAAGTCGCGCGTGACCATCAGGCCCATCTCGAAATGCAGGTGCGCCCGGTCCTTGGGGATCGCGTAGCCGCTCGCCGAGCGGCCCATGACGCCAAGCGTCTGGCCGCGCTTGACCGTCCCGCCGATTCGGAGGCCCGGGGCGATCGACGCCAGGTGCGCGTACAAGGTGTAGATCGCCGGCGTCACACCCGGGTGCTCGAGCACGACATACCGGCCGTAGCTGCTCTTGCCCGGGTGCGCGCTGATGTGGCGCACCACGCCATCGAGCGCCGCAAACACCGGGTCGGTCGCCTCGCCTTTGCGGTCGCGCTGCAGCGGGCGGATGTCCACGCCCTCGTGGAACTGCGCGCCGCCACTGCGCACGCCGCCAAAGCCGCCCGAGTCGGGATCGCCCGAGCCGGCGTGCTGCAGCAGCTCGCCGGCCACCCGATCCGGGCTGAACGCGTCGTTCGGCGCCGGCCAGGTCAGCTCGACCCGCTGCGCCGCGGCCTGCGCCAGGCCCAGGGCCAGAAAGATGACGGCGGTCGCGCGACGGCCGGGGATTCGATCACGCATGCGCGGGCTCATGATGGAACGCCCCCATGACTTCAAGCCCGACCGAATCCGCGAGCAACCGGCCACGCGTGGTGAGGCGCACGCGGTCGCCCGCAACCACGGCCAGCCCGCCATCCGCCAGGCGCTCCACCACCGCCGCGATCGCCGGCCACGGCGCCCCGGGGCACCGCGCGCGCCAGGCCGCGAGATCGACGCCGGCGTTCATGCGCAGGCCGAAGATCAGGGCATCCTCGACCAGCTGGACCGGCGACAACGCGACGCGGTCCTCGGTCAGGCGGCGCCCTGCCGCCAGGTGGTCGAGCCAGCCGGCGAGGTCCGCGACGTTCGCCCCGCGCCAGCCGCCATGCTGCGACGCGGCCGAGGGCCCGAGGCCGATCCACTCGTGCATCGCCCAGGTGTTGAGGTTATGGCGGCACGCGTGGCCCGGGCGGGCGAAGTTGGAAACCTCGTACTGCGCGTAACCGGCCGCCGCCAGGGCCGCCCACGTGGTCTCGTAGAGGCGCGCCTCGTGCTCCGGGTCGAGCTTCACGCGGCCCTGCGACAGCTTCACCCACAGCGCCGTGTCCTCCTCGAACGTGAGGCAATAGGTCGAAAGGTGATCCGGCTGCAGCGCGACGGCCTCGGCCACGTCGGCCAGCCATTCCGCCTCGGTTTGGCCGGGCAGGGCGAACATGAGGTCGAGGTTGACGCTCGCGAAACCCGCGGCCCGCACGCGCTCGTAGGCCTGGAGGATCTGTTCGCGGCTGTGGATGCGCCCGAGGGCCTCGAGCCACGCCGGCTGGAGGCTCTGCACGCCCATCGAGATCCGCGTGACACCCAGGTCCTTGAGCACGGCCAGCCGCGCCGGCGTGACCGAGGCCGGGGCCATCTCGACGGTCCATTCGGCCGGCGACCCGCCGCACACCGCCAGCACCTGCTCGCCGAGCCGCCGCAGCGCCGGCGGCGCCAGCAGGCCCGGCGTGCCCCCGCCCCAGAACACCGTATCGACCGGGCCGGGCCAGGCCACCAGCGATGCCTCCCGCGCGATCCCCGCAAGGAACCGATCGATGCCATCCGCGGTCGGTTTGACCTGATAAAATGCGCAGAAATCGCAGGTCGCGGCACAGAACGGGACATGGACATAGAGCCCCACCGGCGCCGCCGGCGCAGCTTTGTCTTGCCCTGATGCGAAGTCGCTCATTATTAACGCCCTTTAACTGACCGGTTTTATTTCAAAACCAATGCAAAACTCCCTCCTTTCCCATCCGAGGAAATTCGTCGCTTGGCTGACGGTCGCGCTCAGCCTCGTGTTCCTCACCGGTTGCGAGACCCTGACCCTGACGAACCTCACGCCGGGCAGCCTGCCGGAGAATCCCTCGCGCATCTACACGATCACCCTGCGCGTCACGCCGTCGCGCAGCGCCGCCGCCACGCCGCAGCATATCACCCCGTTTATCATCATCGACGGCAAGAACTACCAGATGGTGCAGAGCAAGCTCGGCGAGAACATCTTCGAGTACGATTACCAGCTGCCGGCCAACCGGAGCGAGATGGCCTATTACTTCCTCGTGAAGTACCAGATCGAGATCAACGGCCGCCTCGAGCCGCGTGAATCCTACTCCGAGCTCACCCGCGCGAGCACCGTCAACCGCTACGTCCTCTCCCTCGAGGTCAACCGCGGCCCCGTCGGCGCCCGCATCAGCGTGCTCGGCCGCGGCTTCTCGCCGCAGGATGTCATCTATTTCGACAACATCCCCACCCGCACGGTTTACGAGTCGCCCAACTCCCTGAGCTTCTACGTCCCGGCCCTCGATGCCGGCCGCAACTACCAGATCATGCTCGGCAGCGCGTCCGGCAACTCGCCCGTCGGCACGTTCCGCATCGACGCCAGCTCCCTCAGCGTGATCCCGTCGGCCCTCACCCTCCGCCCCGGCGAGACCCAGGTGCTCACCTTCACCGTCGCCAACCCGGCCCCCGCCGGCGGCCTCCTGCTCGATGTCACGACCGACGTGCCCGAGTGCATCATCATGCCCGAGGTCGTCGTCCCGGCCGGCCAGACCACCCTCACGGTCAACGTCCAGGGCGGCAAACCGGGTTCCGGCTCGCTCTTCCTCAAGGGCTACGGAGCCGGCGAGGTGACCATCCCGGTCACGGTCACCGACAAGTGATTTCCTGACTGCCAAGAGCAGAACACCAAGCGCAAGGCGGGTCTCACGACCCGCCTTTTTCTTCGCCCGGTCGGATTTGCGTCTTTGCGTCGCCGCAGGTCGGCGCTAGACAATCGGCCCCATGCTCTCGCATCCGGCCTTCTGGCTCGCCGTGGCAGTGGTGGTTCTCGCGGCGGCAAACATCGCCTGTTTTCTCAAACGCGACTGGGAGGGCTCCCATCGTCCGGTCGATTACGCCCAGCTCAACTATCCTTCCGACACGCCGACACTGCGGCGCTGGCGGATCGACGGCGACCGCCGGCTGATGCCCGAAATCGTCTGGACGCACCGACCCGCGCAATGGCAACTGCTGATCGACGGTCAACCGGGTCCGACCCTGCCCGGCGCTGCGCCCTGGATCGAACTCACCGGCCCGGTCTTTACCGGCGCCGACGGCGAGAAGCTCACCGATTTCCGCCGCCGTTACGCGCTGCGCCCGCTGCCGGCCGGCTCCGGCCCCGACCTCGAGTTCGTCATCACCCCCATCGCCCGGGAGTTCTACCTCGAGCGCGGCATGCATTTCCCGACGAGCCTGGCGCAGATTCACACTGCGCTGCCGGTCGGGGATTTCCGCCGCCATCCCGTCAGCCGCTGGACCGACGATTACCGCTACCTGGGCGCCGCCAAGCTCGCGGAGGCCGACCGCATCGTGCGCGAGGAAATGGGCGTGCGGCCCGACGACGCCGTCCTCGTGCGCATGGACAAGGTCCTGCGCCACCTCCGCACCTGCTGGGCCACCGCCGGCGGTGTGCCGAAGGACGCCTACCGCTGGCAGGATCCGCTGACGATCTTCCAGGAACTCCGCAACGGCCAGGGCAAGGGCTGGTGCACGCAGAACGCCCAGGTGTACACCTTCTTCGCCAACCGCGCCGGCGTGCCCACGCGGTATGTCTTCGGCGCCACGGTGCAGGCCAATCGTCTGGTCTACAACGGGCACTCCTGGGCTGAGTCGTATCTCGCGGAGCACGGGCGCTGGACCTTCGTCGATCCCGCCCGCCCGATCATCGCGACCTTCGGCCGCGACGGTCGGCCGCTGAACTCCGCCGACCTCCTGCATCTCTGCCGCCTCAACGCCCTCGAGGGCGTCACGGCCCGGATCATCAAGGCCTGGGACTGGAAGGACCTGCCGATCCCCGCCGACGCCGGCGCGGTCGCGACGGTGCCCTTCGAGCTCGTGAGCCGCGTCCCGCGGCAGGAGTTGAACGAGCAATCGATCCTCAAGTACCGACTGCCGCCCAACGTGGAGGACATCCGCGATCTCTACGGCATGCTGCTGCGCAGCCCCACGTTCGCGTGGACCAATTTCAAGCGCTACCTCCTCGAGCCCGCCCCCGCCTATTCGCTGCTGCCGACCGAGGGCGGCCGGACCTACCTCCGCCGCCGCGCCCTTTTCGTCGCGCTCATCGCCAGCATCGGCGGCTGGCTGCTCGCCCTGTAGCTGGGCGCGGCATGGCCTGACCGGCCCTACTTGAGGTCGACGCGGACGGCCAGCATGAGCCGCCCGATCGCGGCCTCGACCGTGCCCTGGTCGGGCCCCTCGGCGAGCAGGCGCAGCTTCGGCTCGGTGCCGGAGTAACGCACCAGGACCCGGCCATACGCGCCCAGCTCGCCTTCCAGCTTGGCGATCGTCGCGGCGATCGTCGGGCATTCCGCGAGCGGGCGCTTTGCCTGCACGGTGACGGCGGCCGTCAGCTGGGGAAACTTCCGCAGGCCGCGGCGCAACTCGGACAGCGGCTTGCCGGTGGCGCGCATGACCTCGAGCACGCGCAGCGCGGCGATGAGGCCGTCGCCGGTCGGCGAGGCATCGGCGCAGATGATGTGGCCGCTGGACTCGCCGCCCAACGTCGCCCCCTCGGCGTGCATGCGCTCGATCACGTAGCGATCGCCCACGGCGGTGCGCAGGACGCGGCCGCCCGCCGCCTTCACCGCGGCATCGACGCCCAGGTTGCTCTGCACCGTGGTGACCAGGAGATTCCGCGGCAGGCGCCCGGCGGCCAGCGCGTGGAGGGCGAGGATCGTCATGATCTCGTCCCCGTCGAGCACGCCGCCGCGCTCGTCGCAGAGCACGCAGCGGTCGCCGTCGCCGTCGTGGGCGATGCCGAGCCGCGCCCCGGCGCCCACGACGCGGGCCGCGAGCTGCTCCGGGTGCTCGCTGCCGACGCCGGCATTGATGTTGGCGCCGTCGGGCCGGTCGCCGATGCCGTGGACCTCGGCCCCGAGCTGGCGCAGGACGCGCGGGCTGGTGGTGCAGGTCGCGCCGTTGGCGGTGTCGAGCACGATGCGCCAGCCGCGCAGCGCCCCGGCGGGCAGCAGGGCGGCGGCGGCCGCGGCGTAGGCCTCGGCGGCGCCCGGGCGCTCGGGGGGCAGTGGCGCGGGCGCGACCGCGGCCTCGGCGAGGCAACCCTCGATGGCCGCCTCGTCGGCGTCGGTGAGCTTCACTCCGCCCGGCCCGAAAAACTTGATGCCGTTGTCCTGGGCCGGATTGTGCGACGCGGTGATGACCACGCCGAGGGGCGCCGCGGCCGCCCGCACGGTGCGCGCGACGGCGGGGGTCGGGATCACCCCGAGGGAAACGGGATCGAGTCCGGCCGCCTTGACGCCGGCAGCGGCGGCCGCGAGCAGGACCTCGCCCGAGGCGCGCGTGTCGCGGCCGATCAGGACGGGGACGGACGCAGCCGCGGGGTGGGCCCGGCGGGTCCAGGCGCCCGCGGCGGCGGCGAGGCGGGCGACGAAACCCGGGTTGACGAGCGGCCCGCCGAACGTGCCCCGCACGCCGTCGGTGCCGAAATAGCGGCGGTTCATGCGGCGAAAAATTCCCGCGCGGCGGCGATCTTCGCGCGGACGGCGCCGCCGAGGAGCAGCTCCCGGGCCCGGGCCACCCCGGTGCGCACGTCGGGCGTGCGGCCGCAGACCCAGAGGCCGACCGCGGCGTTCAAGACCACGGTGTCGACCAGGCCGGCCGGGCCGCGGCCGGCGACGACGGCCTGCGTGAGCTCGAGGTTGGCCGCGAGGTCGCCGCCCTGGAGCTCGGAAAACGGCGCCTGGGACAGGCCGAAGTCGGACGCGGACCATTCCGCGTCCACCGTGCGCATGCGCCCGACGCCGCGGACGCGGTTGCGGGTCGCGGTGGTCAACTCGTCGATGCCGCGGCTCGGGTCGATGATGCCGTGGACGACCAGGCCCGAGTCGGTGTCGAGCCGGTCGAGGGCCGCTGCCATGCGCGTGACCCAGGGCTCGGCGAAGACGCCGAGGAGGATGTGCGCGGGGCGGCCGGGGTTGATGAGGGGGCCGAGGATATTGAACACCGAGCGCTGGCCGCGGGCCGCGAGGGCCTTGCGCACGGGGGCGATGTGCTTGAAGGCCGGATGGTAGTTCGGCGCAAAGAAGAACGCGAAGCCGAGCTGGTCGAGGGCGCGCTGCAGTTTCTCGGGCGGGGCGAGGAGGTCGACGCCCAGGCCCTGCATCAGGTCGGCGCTGCCGCACTTCGACGTGACGCCGCGGTTGCCGTGCTTCATCACCTTCACGCCGGCGCTGGCCAGCGTGAGGACGACGAGGGTGGAGATGTTGAAGCCGCCGGCGTGGTCGCCGCCCGTGCCGACGATGTCGATCGCCTCGGCCGACCAGCGGCTCACGCCGGGATCGGTCGCCTTGGCGCGGAAGGCGCGGGCGAAGGCCGCCATCTCGCCGGCGGTCTCGCCCTTGGCGGACAGCGCCGTCAGGAACTCCGCCTTCTCCGCGTCGGGCACCTCCGCCGAGGCGAGGGCCGCCGCCGCCGCCTCGATCTGGTCCGGGCGCAGTTCCACGCCCTGGGCCAACTGCGCGGTGAGTTCCGAAAGACTGGGCATGCAGGATCCGAGAGAGCCAGCTGGCGGAAACTCCGCAAATAAAATTGCTACCGCCCGCCAAAGCGCTGACCTGCATGCGTGCGCCTGTTGATCTTCCTCCTCGCCTGCGCCGGGCTCGCCGCCGCCACGCCCGCACCCGCCACCGCCCCCGCGCCGGCCGCCCCCGCCGCCGAGCTCAGCGTGGCCGACGCGGTGGTCCTGGGCCTGGTCGAGGGCGTGACCGAGTTCCTGCCGATCTCGTCGACCGGGCATCTCATCATCGCGACGCACACGCTCGGGCTCGAGTCGGAGACCCCGCTCACCGGGCGCGACGGCCAGCCCCTGTGGTACAAGCGTCCCTCCGACCGAAACCCCGCCGGCGAGCCGCTCACGCCGAAGCTGGCGGCCGACACCTACATCGTCATCATCCAGGTCGGGGCCATCCTGGCGGTCGTGCTCCTCTACTGGGGCCAGCTGACGAGCATGCTCCGCGGCCTCGCCGGTCGCGACAGCAACGGCCTCAGGCTCCTGCGCAACCTGTTCTGCGCCTTCCTGCCGGTGGCCGTGGTGGGCCTGCTCGCGAGCAAGTGGATCGAGCGCCACCTGTTCTCGGTCGGCACGGTCATTGTCGGCCTGCTCGGGGGCGCGGTGCTGATGTTCTTCGCCGAGCACCGGCGCCGGCGCTGGTCGGGCGTCGGCCGCGAGGTCAAGGACCCCGCGGACCTGTTTGCCAGCCAGGCCCTCGGGATCGGTCTCATGCAGTGCCTCGCGCTTTGGCCGGGCACCAGCCGCTCGATGGTGACAATCGTTGGCGGCTACTTCGTCGGCCTCACGCCGGCCAAGGCGGCCGAGTTCAGCTTCCTCGTCGGCCTCCCCGTCCTCGCCGGCGCGGCGGTCGTCAAGGGCGTCCGCTCCGGCCCCGCGATGATCGAGGTCTTCGGCTGGGCCAACGTGATCCTCGGCATCGCCGTCGCCGCCGTGTCGGCCGCGGCGGCCGTGAAGTTCCTTGTCGCCTTCCTGGGCCGGCAGGGGCTGGCCGCCTTCGCCGTTTATCGCATCATCCTTGCGGTTCTGCTGGCCGCGGTTTTCTACCTGTGAGCCCGGGTGGTTATAGCGCTTGACGCGCCTGACCCCGACCCTTTACTCGCACCCCTTCCACGTATCAAAAGGGCGTTTACAACGGCGTCCAAGCACTTCCAAAATCATCCACTCCCATGGCCAATCCGAAACGCAAGCAGTCCAAACGCCGCAGCGCCAACCGTCGTGCCGCCAACGCTTTCAAGGCGCCTGAGTTCGCCAAGGATCCGACCGACGGCAGCACCTTCCGCCCGCATCGCGTGAATCCGAAGAACGGCATGTACCGCGGTCGTCAGGTGCTCAACGTCGAGGTCTAAACCTCGCGTCTCCCTCCACCCGCCGCCATCCCTGCGATGGTCAACACTTCCGGTGAAGCCGGGCGCATCGCGGTCGACGCCATGGGCGGCGATCTCGGTCCGGCTGAAGTCGTCGAAGCCGTCCGCCTCGCCGTCACCCGCACCGAAGGCCTCAATCCCATCACGTTGGTGGGCGATGAGGCCGTGCTGCTGCCCCTGCTGGCCAAGGCCGGGCTCAACGATCGGCACCGCGTGTCGGTGCACCACGCCTCCGAGGTCATCACGATGGATGACAAGCCCTTGGCCGGGCTGAAGAAGAAGAAGGATTCCTCGATGGTCCGTGCCATCGAGCTGGTCAAGGACGGCAAGGCCCGGGTCGTCGTCAGCTGTGGCAACACCGGCGCGCTGATGGCCGGCGGCACGATCCGCCTGCGCACCATGGACGGCGTCGCCCGTCCCGCCCTGGCCGCCATCGTCCCGCGCGAAGGCGGCCATTTTGTGCTGATCGACGCCGGCGCCAACCCCGAGGCCAAGCCCGAGCACCTGCTCCACAACGCCATCCTCGGCAGCCATTACGCCCGCGTCATGCTGAACATCGCCCGGCCGCGCGTCGGGCTGATGACGATCGGCACCGAGGAGGGCAAGGGCAACAGCCTCATCACCGAGACCCACGAGCTGCTGAAGCGCGCGGGCGACATCATCAACTACGCCGGCCCGATCGAGGGCTTCCAGGTGTTCGCCGAGCATGTCGACGTCGTCGTGTGCGACGGGTTCGTCGGCAACATCATGCTGAAGAGCTGGGAGTCGCTCGTTAAGTTCTTCACCACCATGCTGAAAGAGGAGCTCAAGGCCAACCCGATGCGCACGGCCGGGGCCCTCCTCTCGAAGGGCGCCTTCGCCGCCCTCAAGGAGCGGGTGAATCCCGAGCGCTACGGCGGCGCCCCCCTCCTCGGCGTCCGCGGCAACATCCTCAAGGCCCACGGTTCGAGCAACCGCCACGCCATCCGCAGCGCGATCCTCGCCGCCAACGCGATCATCAAGGCGGACCTGAACCACCGCATCGAGCCGGACATCGCCCGGGCGAACGCGCTGCTAAGCCCGACGGCGGCTCTCTGATCGCCCCCCCTTCCATGCCCATGAACCAATGCGTCATCCTCGGGACCGGGTCCTATGCCCCGCCCCGGGTCGTCACGAACGAAGAGCTGGCGAAGACCATCGACACCTCCCCCGAGTGGATTTACACCCGCAGCGGGATCCGCGAGCGCCACCTGACCTCGCCGGGCGAGAATACCTCGGACATGGCCGTCCACGCGGCCCGCGCGGCCCTGGCTGACGCCAAGCTCACGCCGGCTGACATCGATCTCCTCGTCGTCGCGACCCTGACGCCCGACCTGCCCATGCCGGCGGTCGCCTGCCAGGTCCAGCACAAGCTCGGCGTCCCGACCCACGCCGCCTGCTTCGACCTCAACGCCGCCTGCTCCGGCTTCATCTACGCCCTCGATACCGCGAGCGCCATGATCCAGTCGGGCCGCTACAAGCACGCCCTCGTCATCGGGGCCGAGAAGCTGTCCGCCATCGTCGACTGGTCCGACCGCGCGACCTGCGTCCTCTTCGGCGACGGTTCCGGCGCCGTCGTGCTCAGCCGCACCACCAAGCCCGGCTTCGGAATCGTCGGGACCAAGCTCGGCGCCTACGGTGACAGCACCGACCTGCTCTGCATCCCCAAGGGCGGCAGCAGCTGCCCGGCCACCGCCGCCTCCATCGCCGCGGGCGACCATTTCCTGAAGATGAAGGGCAAGGAGGTCTTCAAGCTCGCCGTCCGCGCCATGGACGAGGCCGCGCGCGATATTCTGGAACAACACCACGTCAAAGCGGATCAGATTGCGCTCGTCATTCCCCACCAGGCCAACGTGCGCATCATCGAGGCCGTCTCCCAATATCTCGAACTCCCCATGGATCGCTTCTACGTGAACCTCGACCGCTACGGCAACACGTCGTCGGCGTCGGTTCCGATCGCGCTCGACGAGGCCCGCCGCGGCGGCCGCATCAAGCATGGCGACCTCATCCTGCTCGTCGCGTTCGGGGCGGGCTTGACCTACGGTTCGGCCCTGATTCGCTGGAACTGATTTTGCTCATGCGTCTCCTCCACTCCCGTTCCCTGCCCTTCGGCCTCCTGGTCGCGGCGATGCTGTTCCTCGCTCCCGCCCGCCTGGCCGCCGACCTCGTCTGGAGCCGGGACACCGGTTGGCGCATGGAAGGCGGCGCCCTCGCCGGCCTGACGGGTGGCGAAGGCCGCAACGCCCTTGACCTGATGAACAAGGCGCGCCTCCAGGAGGAGCGCGGCCAGATCGGCAGCGCGATCAAGAACTACCGCAAGGTCGTCAAGCGCTACGGCAACTCCGTCTACACGCCCGAGGCCCTCTACCGCACGGCCAACCTGTACCTCGCGCGCAAGCAGTACACGAAGGCCTTCGAGTCCTTCCAGCAGATCGTCGGCCGCTACCCGAAC
This sequence comes from Opitutaceae bacterium, assembly GCA_019634615.1. Lineage (GTDB taxonomy): Bacteria > Verrucomicrobiota > Verrucomicrobiia > Opitutales > Opitutaceae > UBA2377. The sequence continues at coordinate 7,364 of JAHCAZ010000043.1, read as the reverse complement.
ACGCCGCGGTTCAACCAGATCATCGGCGAGCAATACCGCATCGCCAGCGCCCTCCTCGACGGCGCCCGCCCCTACGCCTGGGGCAAGTTCCCGCTCCTCCCGGCCCGCCTCAAGGGCCTCGAGTACTTCGAGTACGTGCTCCTCAACGCGCCGTACAGCGACTACGCCCCCCTGGCGCTGATGAACATCGCGCGCGGCCACCAGCGGATGCGGAACACCGAGGAGGCGATCGACGCCCTCGACCGCATGATCAACAATTACCCGCAGAGCCTGCTCGCCCCCGACGCCTACCTGAAGCTCGGCGAGACGCACGCGAGCCTCGTGCAGGGCCCGGAGTACGACCAGACCTCCACCAAGGAGGCCATCACCTACTTCCAGGACTTCATGATCCTGTTCCCCAACGATCCGACCATCTCGTCCTCCGCCAAGGGCCTCGACCAGATGCGCACGGTCCTGGCCGAGAGCAAAATCAAGATGGCCGACTTCTATTTCTACAAGCGGGACAACTACACCGCGGCCCGGGTCTTCTACAACGAGGCCATCACGGTCTATCCCGATTCGCCTGTCGCCCAGCTCGCCAAGACCCGCCTGGCCGAGGTCGACGCCGCCGCGGCCGGCCAGCCGGCGCCCGCGAGCCCCGAGCCCGCCGCGCCCGCGAAGAAGAAGCGCTTTTTCTTCTTCTGAGTCGCCGTCCCCCGCGGTTCCGCCAAGCTGGGCCCATGACCGCGTTGCCGCGCCTCCTGCTTCCCGCCCTGCTCCTGCTGGCCGTCGCCGGCTGCAGCCACTACCGCCTCGGCACCGGGGCCCAAACCGCCTTCAACACGCTCCACGTCGAGCCCGTCGCCGTCGCCGCGCTCATCCCGCAATCCAAGGCGCTCTTCACGACGCAGGTCCGGGAGACCTTCATCCGCGACGGCCGGGTCACCGTCGTCAATGACCCGGAATCGGCCGACGCCACGCTCCTGATCACCGTCCGCCACTACGACCGCGAGGTCGCCACCGTGCGCCCGGGCGACACCGGGCTCGCCCGCAAGTTCACCGTCATCCTGCGCGCCGATGCCACCCTCTACGACCGGCGCAGCGGCAAGAACCTGTTCGTCCAGCGCCCGATCACGGTCAAGCGCGAGCTCTTCACCGACAGCGGCCAGGTCCAGGCCGAATACCAGCTCCTGCCGCTCCTCGCCGCCGACCTAGCCGATCAGGCTCGCCACGCCGTCCTCGACGTCTGGTGACCCGCCACCGACCCCGATGCCCGCCCCGATCCCCGCCCCTTCCCTCCTCGCCGGCGATCATGCCCATCTCGCCGCCAGCGCCCAGGCCGTCGCCGCCGCCGGCGCCCCTTGGCTGCACCTCGACATCATGGACGGACATTTCGTGCCGAACCTCACGTTCGGACCCGAGACCCTCGCCGCCCTGCGCCGCGCCGGCCTGAAGCTTTTCTTCGACACCCACTTGATGCTGTCCGAGCCGCACCGGTACATCGAGGCCTTCGCCAAGGCCGGGGCCGACCTCATCAGCATCCACATCGAGCCCGCGTACGACCACGCCGCCACCCTCGCGCGCATCCGCGCCCTAGGCTGCCAGTGCGGCATCGTCCTCAATCCCGCCACCCCCGCCACCGCGGTCGAGCACCTGCTCGGCGCCGTCGACCTCGTCCTCGTGATGACCGTGCAGCCCGGCTTCGGCGGCCAGTCCTTCCGCGCCGACATGATGCCCAAGGTGGCGCAGCTCGACCAATGGCGGCGCGAACGCGGTTACGCGTGGCACCTCGAGGTCGACGGCGGCGTCGATTTGCGGACCGTGCGCGATTGCCATGCCGCCGGGGCCGATACGTTCGTCGCCGGGACGTCGTTTTTTAAGGCCGTGGATCGCGCGGCATTTGTTCGTGAAATCCAAGGGTTGGCACCCAGGTAAATCACCGGACAAACGCTCAACGCTTAACGTTTAACTTTTAACGCTCAAGTTACCAGGCCGCCGCCGGACTTGAGCGTTAAACGTTAAGCGTTGAACGTTAAGCGTTCAGCGATCGCGCGCCTCGCGCGCGATCGCTTCCGCCTTCCGGTACTGCTCCCGAAACGTCGCGCCGAGCTCATTCGCCAGCCGGATTTCCTCGACCTTGTTCTTGGCGTTGAGCGCCTGCTTGATCGGGCCGAGGACGCGGTCGTAGGAGACGGCTGACATGTCGCCGAGCGCCGCCAGGGCCTCCGGCGGCGAGCCGGCGGCGGCGACCGCCCGCCAGGCGCGCACGAGCTCGGGATGGGTGTCGAGGCTCATGACGCGGATGATGAAGGCCATCTCGCGGAAAATGCCGCCCGTCCACGCCGGCTGGTAGACCAGCTGGGCGGAAGCGGCAAAGGGCTCGGCGTCGGGGTCGGAACGAAGCTCCTTCCACTCCTCGTGCGCGTAGAAATCGCGCCGGATCGGCAGGCGGCGCAGCGAGAACTGGGCCGGGCCGCCCGGCGTGCCCACTTTGAAGTTCCACAGTTTCTGGCCCTCCATCGCGAGCGAGTACTCGATGAAGGCCTCGGCCACCTCGCGGTTGGGCGCCCCGCGCAGGAGGGCGATCGGGTCGACCGAGCTCACGGTGCCGCCGCGCGGCGTGACGAACTCGAGGCGCGCCGACGCGTCGCGCCGCCGCACCGCCTCGGCCTGGTAGCGGCCGTAGAAATCGATGCAGATGCCGACCGCGGAGTTGCCCTGCGAGACGTCGATCGGCGGCTTCTGCGAGGAGTCGGTGAAATAACGCGAGTTCGCGCCGATCAACTGCAGCACCTGCAGGCCGCGCGCCCAGCCCTCGCGGACCGCCTGCGCCTCGAGCTCGGCCGCCGGCCGGCCCGGTGCGGCCGCCCGCAGCTCGACCAGGCGCTGCTGCATCTGCTGCTGGATCAGGTTCTCGAACGCCTTGGCGATCGAGCTGCTCTTGGTCGGATCGGCCAGGGCGATCTCGCCGACGTAACGCGGATCGGTGAGATCCTCCCACTGCTCCGGCGCCCGCTTGATCCCCAGCCGCTGGAGGGCGTCGCGGTTGTAGAGGATCCCGTAGCTGCTGAGCACATTGCCGATCCACCGGCCCTGCTTGTCCCAGAAGGGCTCGCCCGCGTAGCTGAAGGGGATGATGTCGTCCTTGAACCAATCCGGATGCGTCTGGAGGATGCGCGTGGGCACGAGCCGGCCGGCCTGGGCCTGGCGGATGAAGTCGTAGCTGCCGCCGCCGAAAAAGAGGTCGATGCCGCAGCTCACCTCGGAGGCGAGGAACTCCTTCCGCGCCTCCTGCGCCAACGCCGGCGCGTCCGGGGCCAGCCGGGCATTGGCGAAGGCCGCCTGCACCTCGATGCTCCACGGGCGGCCGAGCTTCCGCACCCAATGGTTCTGGAACGAGGCGACGTACTCCGACTCGAGGAAGCGCGCGATCTCGCTGGTGCCGCCGATCACCCGCCAGTCGATGAACACGCTGCGGCCCGTCCGCTCCTTGTACCACTGCCGGAAACCCACCCCGTACTCGTGGCGGATGGCCTCGTTGTGCGGGGTGATGATGACGAGCGTGTCGTCGGCCTTTTCCTTCGGCGCCTGCTTCGGGCGCAGGATGAAGGGCAGGGCGACGATGCCGACCAGGGCCAGGATGATGACCGCCCGCTTGATCATGCCCGTGGGTCAGTCGACCAGCACCACGACGTCCTCGGGCTCCGCGATCGCGTACAACTCGCCGCGGGCCGAGCCGTCCACGTAGCGCGGGTTGCGCTCGAAGATCTTCAGCTTGGTGCCGTTGCCGGTGATGAACTCGTACTGCGCGACCTCGCCGAGATAGACCGACTCGCCGATGCGGCCGCGCACGACGTTGCGGGCCTGGTGGCTGCGGTGCAGCTCCCAGCACTCGGGGCGGATCGAGACGGTCACGTCGGCGCCGACCTGCGGCGGCTTGCCCGGGTTGCCGAGGATGCCGTCGAAACGGCCGACGGGCGTCTCGACGGTCACATAGTTGTCCACCATGCCCAGCACCTTGCCGGGGATGAAATCGGTCTCGCCGATGAAGTTCGCCACGGTGCGGTGCGACGGGCGCTTGTACACCTCGCGCGGCGTGCCGACCTGCAGGATCCGGCCGCCCTCGAGGATGGCCATGCGGTCGGAGATCGACAGCGCCTCCTTCTGGTCGTGCGTGACATAGACCGTGGTGAGCTTGAACTCCTTGCACACCCGGCGGATCTCCGTGCGCATCTCGAGGCGCAGCTTGGCGTCGAGGTTCGACAGCGGCTCGTCGAGCAGGAGGCAGCGCGGGCGGATGACGAGCGCGCGCGCCAGGGCGATGCGCTGCTGCTGGCCGCCGGAGAGCTGGTTGGGCCGGCGGTCGGCGTACTGGCCCATGTGGACGGACTCGAGCGCCTCGGCCACGCGCGTGCGGATTTCGTCCTTCGGCACCTTGCGCTCCTGGAGGCCGAACGCAACGTTCTCGGCCACCGTCATGTGCGGCCAGAGGGCGTAGCTCTGGAACATCATGCCCGTGTTGCGCTTGTGCGGCGCGAGGCGGGTGACGTCCTCGTCGCCGAAGAAAAGGCTCCCCTCCTCCGGGATGTAGAACCCAGCCATGCTCCGCAGGAGCGTCGTCTTGCCACAGCCGCTGGGGCCGAGCAGGAAGAAGAGTTCCCCGGGGTTGATGGTCAGGTCGAGATGATGCAGGGCGGTGACCGCCCCAAACCGCTTCGTGAGATTCTGGATCCGGATGGAAATCATGCCGCGCGCAGGTGCCAGCGAGGCAAGTTTTCAGGGGGAGTGAAGTCAAAGGAATTACAGGAGCGGGACGAGGCGGATTAAGGGGGAAGCCAGGAAACCGGGAATGGAGTCAGGGGATCTGCTTCTTCCCGGCTTCCTGGCTTCCTTCTTTTCCCTCGGATCGAGTTGCACATCCTCAAATTGTTCCCGCTCCCGTATTGCCACTCCACCCGCCCTTTGTCTGGCTTGCGGCACCATGGCCGCGACCGCCCTTCATCCCGACCTCGAGAGCATCCTCGTCACCGAGGACCAGATCCGGATCCGCGTGCAGGAGCTCGGCCGGCGCCTGAAGGAGATCTACGGCGACGAGGAGTTCACCGTGATCTCGATCATGAACGGGGCCATTTTGTTCACGGCCGACCTGCTGCGGCAGGTGGACAACCCCATCCGCCTCGACTGCATCCGCACCACGAGCTACGGCAACACGACCGAGTCGCACGGCACGCCCAAGGTCATCCACGGGCTCACGCTGGACGTGGTCGGGCGCCACGTGCTGATCGTCGACGACATCCTCGACACGGGCAAAACCCTCTCGCTCATCGCCGGCATGATCCGCGGCATGAAGCCGGCCAGCGTGCGCGTCTGCGTGCTCCTCGACAAGAAGGGCCGCCGCCAGGTCCCGTTCGAGGCGGACCTCGTCGGCTTCGAGATCCCCGACCGCTTCGTGGTCGGCTACGGCCTCGATTTCGCCGAGCGCTACCGCAACCTGCCGTCCATCGGCGTGCTCAAGCCAGACAAGCAGAAGGCTTAACCACGGATTACACGGATTTCACGGATCCGAACCGGATAAACCACTTATCTACACTGATCCCAATCAGTGTCCATAAGTGTTGATCAGCGGTTCTTGCGGATTGAATCCGTGCCATCCGTGAAATCCGTGGTTAAGATTTCCGGGATCGACGTCCGTATTTGGTTTCTTTCGCGGCCTTGACGGGTTTGCGGTAGTCTCCGGTCTTCAGCGCGTTGATCTGGTCGCGGAGGAGCGCGGCGCGTTCGAACTCGAGGCGGCCTGCCGCCGCCTGCATCTCGTCCTCGAGCTCGGCGATGACCGCGGCGACGTCGTCCACGCTCTCTGCGACCGCGAGTTCCTCCTTGTCGCCGCTGCCGTCGTAGACGTGCAGGCTCGCCTGCGCCGAGCGCTTCACGCTGCGCGGGGTGATGCCGTGGGCGGCGTTGTAGGCCAGCTGCTTTTCGCGCCGGTAGTTCACCTTTTCCATCGTGCGCCGGATGGAGTCGGTGATCGTGTCGGCGTAGAAGATCACGCGGCCCTTCTCGTGCCGCGCGGCGCGGCCGGCGGTCTGGATGAGGCTGGTCTCGCTGCGCAGGAAACCTTCCTTGTCGGCGTCGAGGATGGCCACGAGCGCGACCTCGGGCAGGTCGAGGCCCTCGCGCAGGAGGTTGATGCCCACAAGGACGTCGAAGTTGCCGAGGCGCAGGTTGCGCAGGATTTCCACCCGCTCGATCGCGTCGATGTCGCTGTGCAGGTACTCGACCCGGATCTTCGCCTCGCGCAGGTAGGTGGTGAGGTCCTCCGACAGCCGCTTCGTGAGGGTCGTGACGAGCACCCGCTCCCCCGCCTCGACCGCGCGCTTGATCTCGCCGATCAGGTCCTCGACCTGGCCCTTGATCGGGCGGATCGTGATCTCGGGATCGAGCAGGCCGGTCGGGCGGATGAGCTGCTCGGCGACGACTGAGGAGGCGGTCAGCTCGAACGCGGCCGGGGTGGCCGAGACGTAGAGCGTCTGACCCGTGACGCGCTGGAACTCCTCGAAACTCTGCGGCCGGTTGTCGAGCGCCGAGGGCAGCCGGAAACCGAAATTGACGAGCGTCTGCTTCCGCGCGCGGTCGCCATTGTACATGCCGCCGATCTGCGGCACGGTCGCATGGCTCTCGTCGATCATCAGCAGGAAGTCCCTCGGGAAGAAATCCAGCAGGCAGAACGGCCGGTCGCCGGCCTTCCGACCCGTGAGGTGGCGCGAGTAGTTCTCGATTCCGTTGCAGAAGCCCATCTCCTGCAGCATCTCCAGGTCGTAGTTGGTCCGCATGCGGATGCGCTGAGCCTCGAGCAGCTGGCCGTTTTTCTCGAACTCGGCCACGCGCTCCTCCAATTCGGCCTTGATCGCGGCGATGGCCGGCTCGAGCTTGCCGCGGGTCGTGACGTACTGGTTCGCCGGGTAGAGGTCGAACTGGTCGAGATGCCGCAGGACCTTGCCCGAGACGGGGTCGAACTCGTGCATCGCGTCGATCTCCTCGCCGAAGAACTCCACGCGCAGGCCGAGCTCGGAGTACGCCGGCATGATGTCCACGACGTCGCCGCGCACGCGGAAGCAGCCGCGCTTCGGCTCGTAGTCGTTGCGCTCGTAGAGGTTGTCCACGAGCTTCTCCAGCAGGACATTGCGCCCGAGCGGGTCGTGTTTCCGCAGGGCGATGCGCAGCTCGGTGAAATCCTCGGGCGAGCCCAGGCCGTAGATGCAGGAGACGCTGGCGACGACGATCACGTCGCGCCGCGAGACGAGCGAGCTGGTGGTCGCGATGCGGAGGCGCTCGATCTCCTCGTTGATGGACGAGTCCTTCTCGATGAACGTGTCGCTCGACGGGAT
>JAHCAZ010000042.1 GCA_019634615.1 Opitutaceae bacterium | reverse complement strand
GACCCCGAGGCCTTGGCGATGCACGAGGCCAACCACCCGCAGACGCGGCATATCCCCGAGGACGTCTTCGTCGTCGATCCCGTCAAGGAGACCGCCGGCCGGCGCGTGGGCCTCGCCTGGTTCTCCCCCGACTGCAAACACTTCTCCAAGGCTAAGGGCGGCAAGCCACGATCGAAGAAGATCCGCGGCCTCGCCTACGTCGTCTGCGAGTGGGTGCGCAAGCTCGCCAAGGCCCACGGCCGCGGCCCGCGGGTGATCATCCTCGAGAACGTCGAGGAGTTCCAGACCTGGGGCCCGCTCCTGCCGGACGGCTCGCTCAATCCCACGGCCAAGGGTCAGACCTTCCGCGCCTTCGTCGGCTGGCTCCGCCGCCGCGGCTACGTGGTCGAGTGGCGCGAGCTGCGGGCCTGCGACTACGGCGCCCCGACGATCCGCAAGCGCCTCTTCCTGATCGCCCGCTGCGACGGCCGACCGATCGTGTGGCCGATCCCAACGCACGGCGATCCCGAGAGCGCTGAGGTCAAGGCCGGCTGGCGCAAGCCCTGGCGCACCGCCGCCGAGTGCATCGATTGGACGCTGCCGTGCCCGTCGATCTTCGACCGCGCCCGCCCGCTGGCGCCGGCGACCTGCCGCCGGATCGCCAAGGGGATCATGCGCTACGTGGTGAACAATCCGCGGCCGTTCATCGTGCCGCTGACGCATCACGACAACTTCCGCGGCCGTGAAATCACCCAACCGATGCCGACGATCACCGCCGCGCATCGTGGGGAGCATGCCCTTGTGGCTCCGGTCCTGACCGAGCACGCCAACCAGAAGCACGATCGCACCTTCGATCCGCAGACGCCGCTCCGCACCCAATGCGCCGAGGTCAAGGGTGGGCACTTCGCTCTGGTGCAGGCCTTCCTCGCCAAGCACTACGGCGGCGTGGTCGGCAGCGAACTACCCATGCCCGTCGGCACCGTCACGAGCACGGATCATCACTCGCTTGTGACGGCTACGCTGGCCGGCGTCGGCGGGAGGGCCGGCCAAAGCCGCCCTCGCAGCGCAGATGAGCCCATGCAGACAGTCACGGCAAAGGCTGATGCAGCCGTGGTCCGCGCCTTCCTCGTGAAGTATTACGCGACGGATCAGGACCCGAAGCTGCCCGAGCCGATGCACACCGTCACTACTAAGGACCGCTTCGGCCTCGTGACCGTCGCCGGCGAGGAATACGCGATCGCCGACATCGGCCTGCGCATGCTGGCGCCGCGGGAACTGTTCCGCGCCCAGGGATTCCCCGAGAACTATCGGATCGGCGACCGCCTGGGCGATGGTCTGACACTTACCAAGAGCGCCCAGGTCCGCATGTGCGGCAACTCCGTCTGCCCGCCGCTCGCCCGCGCCCTTGTGGCCGCCAACGTCCCCGAGATGGCCGCGTGGACGGCTGATGAAAGGAGAGTCGGATGAGCAAACAGGCGGACGATGCGGCGAAATTCGCCCGGGAGAAGCTGGGCGCCAAGGTCCACGAGATGGCTGGCGCGGCCGGGCTGCGCGTGCTCAAGGGCAACGAGGGCGACGGTGGCGGCGAGAGCCGGCCGTGGATCGAGTTGCCCGGCAGCGGTCGCCTGCTCTCGCAGTTCGCCAAGGACTGCGGGGCCTGTCTGGCGAGCGAGGCGGTGTTCCGCCGAGAATCGGTCGCCGTGACCGTGAATCACGAGACCGGTGCGCTCGACATGATCACGCCCAGCCGCTTCCGCACGCTGATCGAAAAGTACGCGGTGACCCACAAGATCTACTACGAGTCGAGCGGCGTGCGCGGAGGCCCGAAGACGCCGGTGAATGATCCGGCTTCGATGACGCAGGAGTGCGCGAAGGGCACGCTGGAGGCCGACGTGTTCATGAACGCCCTGCGAAAGATCGCCCGCGTGAACCAGGTGCGGATGCCGGTGATGAGGGCCGACGGGAAGGTGGAGCTGCTGCGCGAGGGCTACGATGACGCCTCGCAGACGTACACGCTGCCGTCGGATGTGGTCATCAATGAGGAGCTGAAGCCGGCCGAGGGCGCCCAGATGCTGCGAGACTACCTGAAGGAGTTTCCGTTCTCGGATGAGCGCAGCCTGGCGGTGGCGATCGCGGAGATGGTGGCGCTGTACGTGTACGGCCTGCAGGAGCTCACGGCGAACCGGATGGGCTTCATCTTCAAGGCGAACAAGGAACGGTCGGGCAAGTCGCTCCTGGCGCAGTTTGGCATCACGGCGCCGTACGGGCTGCCGAAGGGCCAGACTATCTCCAACCAGGAGGAGATGAAGAAGCTCCTCGACGCGACGGCGCTGCAGGGGACGCCATACCTGTTTTTCGACAACCTGACGGGGAACATCAAATCGAACCTGCTGGAGAGCTACATGACGACGCCGGTGTGGACGGGTCGCGTGATGGGCAGCCAGAAGACTTTCGACGCGCCGAAGGGGACGATCGTCATCTTGACGGGCAATAATATCACCACGTCGGCTGACATCACCGGCCGCTGCCTCCTGTGCGTGCTGTACACGGAGGACGCCGATCCGCAGGCCCGGAAGCTGTCGAGGATCATCACGCCGCAGTATTTGGCCCGTCCCAAGGTGCGCGGTGACCTGCTGTCTGCCCTGTGGTCGCTCGTGCGCGGCTGGGACGAAGCCGGACGGCCAGCTGGATCCCGGCGGATCGCGGGATTCGAGGAGTGGTCCAACCTGGTGGGCGGGATCGTGATGGCGGCCGGGTTCCCCGACCCGCTCCAGAAGCCGAAGGATGAGGAGGCGACGAACATGGCCGAGGTCGACGCCCGCGAGATGGTGAAGCAGCTGGTGGCGCGGATGCCGGCCGGCAAGGGCGCGCACGAGTTCACGTTCCAGGAGCTGATCGACGTGTGCGTGGAATTCAAATGCTTTGACTGGAAGCTCGAGGGCAAGATGCGCGGCGGTGCCGAGGGCGAGTCCGACTACTTCGAGTGCAACTCAAAGAGCGCATCGGCCATGGGGCGGCTGTTCGGCACAGACCTGGCCGGTCAGGTGTTCACGCTCGACGGCGGCCGGCGCGTGCGTTTCGGCAAGCGCGGGCACAACCGCCACCGCCGCTACCAGGTGGAGATCCTCGAGGAGAAGAAGGCGTGAGCTAGGCGCCGGCGCTGAGTCGCAGCGTTACCACCCGCAGATTGTCCCCTTGCCACAAAGTGTGGCTTCGGCTGCGCCTGCCCTGCTACCCGCCCTGCATACCCCGTTGGCTATTGTTCGGTCGCCGGCAGCTCGCGGGGGCGTACGGTGCCGTGTACGGTGCCCGTGCTGCCGGCGTTTCTGATCCTGATCGGTCCCCCGGGCATGCCTTCCTCCCCTCGCCCCTTGCGTTTTTAGGGTATCACCTCTTCCCACCTTACCCCCTTCTCCCTCCTACCTTTACCTTCACAAGTATTCTTGCAGTTAGTGGTTAATGAAAACCGGGAATAGGTGGGACGTGGTGGAATGACCAAGAGGGCAACTTTTCACCAATAGGAGCTCCGAAAATTTCACTGTGACGCCTCGACCCACCGTACAAGCCCCGGGCAAGGAATCTTTTTGCCCCCTTTGCCCTACGCTTAGGTGACGGCGTCCCTCAGGGTTTTTTTACACCGAAAATCCTAAAAGGCTTTGTCCCTTTGACACTCGGGGTGGGCGTGAGCTCGGAAACTGCAATCTCGGACGCCTCCCTGGCTTGGTCGCCTGACCTGGCGGACGATTGCGGCCGGCGATCGGAGATCGGCGATGTTTAGCCACGGCCAGTCTAAACGTTTCGACTCCCCCTCACTGGTTCACCGTCGGTCGCTTCGGCAGCCCTTCATCGAACCACTGGGCCAAGGTGATTTTGTTTCCCGATACAGAATCCCAAAGGAGGGGGTGGAGGCGTGAGCGCGGAACAGGACAGCGACTCGGGTCCGACGCTCGGGCAGTTGCAGGAGATCAAGCGCGGCCGTGAGGCGCAGCTGCTCCGGAAGTGGACCGGCGGCCAGGCACTCAGCCACGAGGAGATGGCCGAGGTGGCGCATATCCTGCCGCCGGAGATCCTGGCGAAGCCGCCGACGCCCCGGGCCCGGTACCTGCACGATTACGCCTACTATGCCACGGCCATCGGCTATGACGTGCGTAACATCAAACGCCTGGTCGCTATCGGCAAAGAGGCCCGATCGCTCCCTCCGTTGGATGATCCGGCCCAGCTGCCCGACTGGTGGGAGCGCATGCGGATCCTCGGGCTCCTGAAGCAGCACGCACCACAGCGGCTGGTTGACGCCGCCACTAAGGCCGCGAGCGCCCAACCGCCGCCGGCCGCCCCGTCGGCAGGTGCGCCGCCTGCTCCGTCAGCCCCCGCGGGAGCGCCGCCGCCGGCGCCTCCTCCTCCTGCCCAGCCGCCCACAACCAAGATCGACTTCGCCCAGATCGAAGCCATCGGTCTCGAGGGCGCGGTGCGCGAGCTGCAGCTCCAGCTATCGGCCGCACAGATCGAGCTCCGCAAGGCCCGCGAGCTCGGCATGGAAGAGGTTACAATCAACCGCCGGCAGAAGGCCTTCGACGCCACGCTCGACTCTCTGCGGAAATCAGAGAAGGCGCTGCAGGATCTTCAGATCGCCCGCGGGGACTTGGCCCCTGTGGCCGACTTTCGCCGCGATCTGATCACGATCGCGACGACGCTCCGCGGCATGATGCGCCGCCGCGCTGACAATATCTGCACCGCGCTCGCGGCCGCGCTCTCTTCCGAGCAACTCGGGCTTGTCCGCGCCGCGATCGAGGTCGAAGGCGAACGCGAGCAGACGCTTCTCCGCTCCGCCCGCCACTGGAAGGCCGCCGATGGTAGCGATACGTGACGAGTTCTCTCTCTGGTCGCCCGGCTCCTGCGCGCCCGAGGTCCTCGAGCGCGTGTTCGCGGCGCCGTGCACGCTCAACACCTGGCAGTTCGCGGAGAAGCACATCATCCTTTCCGAGCAGGCCTCACCCACCAACCCGGGCCCGTATGATGCCAATGTCGCGCCGCACACGAAGTTTTTCCAGGAATGCCTCGACGATCCCGCGATCCATCAGCTCACGTTGAAGAAAAACTCCCAGGGCGGCTTCACCCAAGGCGTCCTCAACAAGATCGTCCGCCACGTCGCCGTCGATCCGGTCAACATCCTGTACGTCATCGACAGCCTACAGGAGGCCAAGCGCATCGCCCGCACGCGCCTGAAGCCCATGCTCGAGACCTGCGCCCTCACGCGGCAGGTCATCGAGGAAGACGACAAGAACGAGCTACAGACCCTCACCTTCTATCTGCGCGACATGGCGATCTTCTTCGCCGGCGGCGGCTCCATTGGTGCCGTGGCCAACAAGCCCATCGCCCTGGGCATCGTTGATGAGGCCGACAAGATCCCGCGCATGACGGGAAACCACACGCACGTGGTCGAGGAGGTGAAGGCCCGCTTCAAGACGATCGAGAATTTCAAGCTGATCGTCCTCTCCGCGCCCAACGAGGAAATCGACATCACCACGAGCGAGTACAAGAAGGGCTCGCGCCATAAGCTCTTCTGCCCGTGCCCCCACTGCGGCGAGTTCCAGGAGCTCGTACCGGAGCGGGTCATCTTCTCGCACTGCAAGAACGCCGCCGGCGAGTACGACCGCGAGCGTGTGAAGCGCGAGACGTACTACTCCTGCATCCGCGCCGGTTCGAAAGAGTGCCCTGACGGCAAGATCTACGACCACCACAAGCGCGGCATGGTGCTGCGCGCCGAGTGGCGGGCCACCAATCCCAACGCCGAGCCGGGCCACATCTCGATCGAGTCCTCCGATCTGTTCTCGCTCTTCCCGGGCGCCAAGCTCGGCCTGATCGCCCTCGACATCATCGAGAGCCAGCACAACCCGCTCGTGAAAAAGGCCAAGTGGTCCAACCGCTTCGGCCGCGAGTGGAAGACCACCCGGGCCGTCATCACGCACGAGGAGATCCACGCCCTGCGCGGCGACTACACCCGCGGCACGCTCCCGCCCAACTGCGGCCGGCTCGTCTACCTCCCGATCTGTTCCGACGTGCAGGGAGATGTGCGCAAGTGGATCCGTGCCGGCTTCAACCGGAAGGGTGAGTGCTTCGTCGTGGATTACGGCGCCTCCCTCGCCTACGAGGATCTGATCACGGAGGCCGATGTCCCCGTGCCTGATCCCACCGGCGGCGATCCATGGCTCTCCCGCGAGGGCGGCATCGACGAGGGGTTCGAGACCATGAAGGTCCGCTCCTTCTGCATTCGCAGCGGTCACCGCTTCTTCCCGTTCAAAGGCCGCGGCGGCATCCAGATCCGCACGCTCGTCTCCGCCTCAGAGACTCCGCACGAGGGCGAGATGATCAACGTCTACCACTTCAACGACGACGAATTCAAACGCGCCCTCTACATCGACCGCATCCGCGACCTTGCCAAGATCAAGGCCGGCAAATCCCACACGCCACGCCTCTGGCTGCCCAAGGACATCGACGCCGATTTCATCGCCGAGCTGTGCGCCGAGCGCCTCGTCCCGGTCACCACCCCGTGGGGCTTCACCAAGCACGTCTGGGAAAAGACCGGCACCAACGACTTCGGCGATGCGCTGAAGCTCCTCTTCGTCCTCTGGTTTATTGCCGCCCCCGAGATCTTGGCCGCCCTCGATGCCGAGGAAAAAGCCGCTACGGGCAAGGCCGCTTGACAACTCCGCCACCTCGAGAACGCCACCGCCATGCCGATCGACCGCGCCAAACAAGCCCAGGAATACGAGCGCATCGTTGAGCGCGCCCGCCGCGCCGAGCTCCTGAAGTTCAGCCAGGACGGCATCGCCGTCATCGAGCTTCCACCTGAGAGCCGCGCCGACACCCCGCCGCCCAGCCCGGCGCCGGCAGCTGGCGACGTACCACATCCGGCCGCGTAGCCGCTCGCCTCACCTTTGACACCCCCGGCGGGGCATGGCCGATGATGCCCTGAAATACTCCGCTGTCCTCCAGTACCTGCGCAGGTACTACTACCTCGGCAACGATACTTGGAACCTCGTCGCCCTGAAGGCCCTCGCCACGGAGGCCTTCGCCTCGGCCACGGATGAGGTCGCCATCGTCAACACGAGCTCTGAGCTCGGCAGCGCCGGCGGCATCCTCAAGTTCGACAAGGCCATCCTCCTCGCCGCCATCGAGACGCTCCTCGCTGAGGTCGATCCCGACAACACCCCGCACGCGCCGTCGTCCGGCTACATCCCCGACTTCTCGCAGCGGCCGGTCACCACCTGAGCCATGGCCCGCACCACCCCCGCTCGCCGCGCCGCGCGCCTCCTCGACCAGGAGCCCAACGTCCGCCCCGTCGCCACCGACGGCACCTTCTTCTTCGGCTTCGGCCAGGGTCACCAGGCCGCCGATCAATCCCCCGGCCGCGGCCTCGTCTACTTCCCCGAGCTAGACACGAAGCGCGAGATCTCCTCTTACGCCCGCACGGAGCTCCTGCGGAAGTCCCGCTTCAACTACGCCAACGTCGGCTTCTACCGCCGCATCGTCAACGGAGTCGCCCGCATGGTCGCCGGCACCGGCCTCATGCCGCGGCCCACCACGCGCTCCCCCGAGTGGAACAAGCTCGCCACCCGCCGCCTCGAGGCCCGCTGGGGCTCCCGCGCTGCGTACGATCTCGCCGGCAAGTTCAACGGCTACTCCGCCCAGCGCGCCAAGCTTCGCTGCCGCTATAAGGATGGCGACGTCGCCACCGCCCTCACCAAGGGCGCCGACGGCCGCGCCGCCACCGCCATCTATGAGGCGCACCAGATCGGCAACGGCAGCAACGTCACCGAAGCCGACATCAAGTCGCTGATCGACGGCATCCGCGTCGACCAGCACAACCGCGCCATCGGTGTCCGCCTCCTCCGTCCCGACGGCACCGCCGCCGAGCTGCCCGCCTCCGCCTGCCTACTCCTGGCCGACTATGAGCGCCCCGGCCAGAACCGCTGCCTCCCGATCGCCGCCCACGCGATCAACCACATGCTGGATAAGACGGAGATCGATACCTACCTGAAGGGCGGCATCAAGCAGGCCTCGCGCATCGGGTACTACATCGCGCGCCAGGCCAACACCTCGCCCACCGTTCCGCGCCCGGGCGCCTCCGGCAGGCTCACCACCGTCACCACGAGCGATGGCCGGAAGGTCAAGATGGAGAAAGTCTTCTCCACCTCAGGCGGCGAGGTCGCCGATCTCAACCCCGGCGAGGAGATCAAGATGCTCCTCGATCAGCGGCCGCACCCCAACAACATCGAGTTCCTCGAGTACCTCATCCGCGACATCAGCCTCGGCATCGATCTTTCGCCCGAGGTGCTCTGGTCCGTGGTCAAGCTCGGCGGCGCCAACATGCGCTACGTGATGGCCGACGCGCAGAGCTTCATCGAGCAGGAGCAGCAGGTGCTGATCGATTCCGACCTTGGCATCGAGTACGTCTACTTCATCGCCGACGAGATCGCCGCCGGCACGCTGCCCAAGTGCCCCGATCCTGAATTCTGGAAGCACGATTGGATCCCGCCCATGCGCTGGACCGTCGACTTCGGCCGGGACGGCAAGCTCTACCTGGAACAGGTCCGCTCCGGTGCCCTCAGCTTCCGCCGCTACTTCGGCATGCAGGGCCTCCCCTTCGAGGAGATCGACGAGTGGCTCGACGAGTACGCCTACATCAAGCGCGGAGCCGAGGCCCGCGGCCTCGATGCCAACTCCGTCCTCGCCCAGATCTATGGCCGCCCGTCCATGCCGGCCGTCCAACCTAGCGCCGGCGATCCCGAAAAGCCCGCGCCCGGCTCCGATGACGACGAGGCCGCCGACGATCCCGCCACCTGATTTCCCGCCATGCGTTTCCAACACATCATCGAGCAGGTCTACTTTCAGCCCTGGTACATCACCCCCTCCGGGCACTTCGCCATCCACGCCATCCTGGAGTCGCGCCTAGGCCTCATGCCTGCTGGCGAGGCAAAGCCCGGTACGCCGCTCCCCCGCGCAGGGCTCATGGAGGACCTCTTCATCCAGCGCCGCCCCATGACAATCGATTCCGATGGCATCGCCACCGTCCACATCCTCGGCCCGCTCGGGCGCGGTCTCTCCAAGCTCGAAAAATCCTGTGGTGCCACCGACTTCGCCGACGTCCAAGCTGAGATCCGCGATGCCGTAGCCAAAGGCGCCAAGGGCCTCATCCTCGACATCAACTCCCCCGGCGGCACCGTCTCCGGCACGCCCGAGACCGCGCGCCTCGTCGCCGCCAAGTCGCTCCCGACCGTCGCCTTTGTCGACGATCTCATGGCCTCTGCCGCCTACTACATCGGCGCCGGGGCCGATGCCATCGTGGCCGAGGAGTCCGCCGTAGTTGGCTCCATCGGCGTTTACATCCCGTGGATGGATTACTCCGAGCGTATCCGCGCTCTCGGCTACAAGCCCGCACCCATCGTAAACAAGGGTGGCGACCTGAAGGCCCTTGGCTTCGGCGGCTCCCTCTCCGACGCCCAGCGCAGCTACCTGCAGGACATGGTCGATGCCGACTTCAACGCTTTCAAAAATCACGTCCGCGCCTATCGCGACGTGCCCGATTCGGCCATGCGCGGCCAGATCCAGAAGGGCCAGGAAGCGCTCGCCTCTTCTCTCGTCGACGAGCTCGGCGATCGCCCCGCGGCCCTCGCCAAACTTCGCAGCCTGATCGCCGCCCGTCGCTCTTAACCCGGCGTTCCTGCCGGGGCGTCTGGTCGGGCGCTTCCCGATCGCCAACCCAAAGTAACCATGCACTACAGAAACGGAAGAGAAGCAAAAAACGGCGATCTGATCGTCCAACTCAATGACGGCAAGATCTCCGCTGTCGGCGTGCTGCACAGCGCCACGCCCGGCAACGACTACTGCAACGGCTACATCGCACCGACTCAGAGCCCGACCCAGATGGCCTGCATGTGCGACTGCCTGCACGTGGATGACCTCGCTGCCATCCTCGCCGAGAAGGGCCTCGATAAGCGACCCGCCGGCAAGTGATCCCTCGGGCGCACGGAAGGCCAAAACCTTGCGTGCGCCCTCACCCTTTCCACCCGTTTTTTGACAGCCGCCCTCACGCATCCGCCCATGAAATTCTTCGCCGCTCTCATCGCCAAGCTCGCCGGCACGTCGGCCGATGCGCCCAAGACCCTCGACCAGTGCCGCGCCACCTTCGCCGAGGCGAAGGCCGGCATCGATCGGTTCGTCGCCATGTTCACCGCCGCGGCGCTCGACGTCGACGCCTTCCTGGCCAAGGGCGAGAACGCGCTGAAGGACCACCTGGCCACCCTCCAGCAGAGCATCACCGACCTCACCGGCCGCGCCGAAAAAGCCGAGGCCGCCATCACCCAGGCCAAGAACGATCTCTCCGCTGCGGAGACCAAGGGCCAAAACGCCGCTTCCGCCCTCGATTCCCTCATGGGCGTCCTCGGCTTGCAGGTGGCCGACGCCGTCGTCTCCGACGCCAACTGCACCAAGTTCGGTGTCGCGCAGGATGAGGCCTTCAAGAAGCTCTCCGCTGCCGATCAGCATGCCGCCGTCATCCGCGCCGCGTACAATCACGCGATCGCCGCCCGCGTCACCGCCCAGCTCACGGAGCTCGGCGTCGATCCGAAGAAGCTGCCGGCGCAGCAGTCGCAGGAAAAGGCCGAGGCTTCCGAGCTTCTCCGCCAGTACAATGCACTTACCGATGCCGCCCAGCGCGCTTCCTTCTGGGCTGCCAATTTCTCGGCAATGTTCCCCACCCCGAACCGCAACTAAGTTTCCATCCAGAACCCTCCTCGTCCACCACCATGAAATCGCTCCGCTCCCTGTTCATTCCGTTCGCCGCCTTGGCGCTCTTCTTCGTCCACTGCGCGGTGGGCTGCCTCGCTGCCGGCTCGTACTACGTCTTCAACGCCATGGCCACGATCATGCCGACTGCTCCGCTGGCGCTGGCTGCGGAAAACAGCCTGGGGACGCTCTACGGTACGCACATCATCCAGCGGGCGCTGGAGCTCGTGTTCACCAAGTTCCCCCGCCTTGGTCTGTTCTCCTTTGGTTTTCGCGATCTTGATGGCAAAGTCGCCGGCATGAATCTCGGCCAGACGGCCAAGTCCCGGCTGCACTCCATCTCGAGCATCGGCAACTTTGGAGACGCAGCTCAGGCCTTCTCCCAGACCGATGTTGACGTGACGCTGCGCAACTTCCGGCAGATCTATCATGCCTTCACCCCGGCGGAGATCAACTCCACTGAGCTGCCGCTTATCGATGCGGCCGCCATGCCGATGGCTATCGGCCTCGCGAGCGGCATGACCCGCAACATCGCCGGACTGGTCTGCCGGGCGAAGTTCAAGCAGACCGTCAACAGCAAGGCTCCGTACCTGGCTGTCGCGTCTGGTTGGGATTACGACAACACCATCCTGCCCATGCAGGAGTATGCCAACGAGCGAGGCATGCCCGAGTTCGGTCGCTACTTCCTCGTCAATTCCGCGGTGAATAGCGCCCTGCTCGGCGATGAACTGATCGTCGCCGAAAAGAACAATCCGGCCAACCTCCAGGCAATTCAGCAGGGTCGCCTGCCGCAGGTCTCGGGCTTCGAGTTCGATGTGTTCCCCAGCCTGCCCAACACCGACGGCAACCTCATCGGCTTCGCCGGCGTCCCCGGTGCCCTCGGCTATGTGGCGCGCCCGCCGCGCGATCCGCGACAGGTCATGCCCAACGTCAATGTCCCGTTCGTCTACAACTTCGTCCAGGACAAGCTCACCGGGTTCACCGTGATGGTCCAGCAGTGGATCGACACCGACCTCAAGGCCCACACGCGCCTCATCTGGCTCGACGGCCTGGCGGTTGGCGATTCGCGCAACCTCATCCGCCTCGTCAATGGCGCGATCCCCGGCGCGGCCAATACCATCGTCGGTCTCACCGCGATCAACCCCGGTTACGGCTATCGTGACGCCGCGGGCGACTATACCGCTCCCACGGTCACCATCTCCGGCGGCGGTGGCGCGAATGGTGCCGCCACGGCTGCGATCTCGACGAAGGGCGCCGTCACCGGTCTCACGATCGGCAACGCCGGCAGCGGCTACACCTCCGAACCCACCGTTGCCCTCGCCGTCTCCGGCGGCAAGGCCGATGGCGAGGCCGAAGTCGTTCCCTCCATCGCGGGCCTCTACTGATCCTCGCTCTAATCGACCCAAAATAAGCACAACGCCCGGCCGCAGAATACACTCTGTGGCCGGGCAAAATCTCCACCCTCCAACACCCTCCTCCCATGGCCCGTGGCGTACGTCGCAATGCATCCGGCCTCAAAGTCGGCCAATCCACCTCCGAGAAAATCTCGCTTCACGGGGTCACGCCCGTTGCGCAGCGCGCTGGCGCCGCTCAGGCTGCCATCGGTGCGCAGACGGGGCATCTCACCGTTGCCTCCCTGAAGGTTGTCCTTGTCGCTGCCGGTAACGGCTCCGGTGCCCGTACGGCCACCGGCCTCGCTGTCGGTGATACCGTCAAGGCGGTCATTGACCTCACCGATGAGACGGATGTCACCGCCTCGTTCGAGGCGACTGTCACCGTCGTCAACCAGATCCAACAGTCCGCGACTGATCTCACCGGCGACAAAGTGCTGGTCGTTGCCGCAGCCAATTCGACCACCGACATCGCGGCGCTCAAGACCCTGGTCAACGAGCTGCGCGCGGCGCTCGTCGAAAAGGGCATCATCAAAGGAGCGGCCTGATCCCCATCTTCCGGCGCTGCTCGCACACCGCCAGAGGTAACCATGACACCCCCGCCTAGCTCCCGCTGGGCGGGGGCTTTTCATTTTGACTTCCCGCCGCTCGCATGACGCCCGCCGCCATTCAGGCTTTCAACGTCCGCAAAAACACCCTCACGCGCACGCTGCACGCCGCCACCGTCGAGTTTGAGGCCCGGCCCGGCACCACCTTCGCCTGCGGCTTTGGCGACAGCCGCGTCGAGGGCGATCTCCACGAATCCGGCCAGGCCGTCGAGATCCAGCGCATGGGCTGGCTCTACTGGCCGCTCAGCCACGCCCTCACCCCGGCGATCCTCGGCACCTTCACGGTGCGCACCCACTCCACGGTTGCCGGCCTCGTCGGCACCCGCTGGCAGATCCAGTCGCAGGGCGTGGCCAGCCTCGAGGGTGACGCCAAGTACGAGTGCCTCCGCTGCAGCTGATCACGCCATGGATCCCGAGACCGCAGTCAGCAGCTCCGGCGTCTTCTCCCTCGAGCGGTACGCGATGCTCACCGGCCGCACCTTCAAGGACAGCCTGATCCGCGCCGCCCGCGGCGCCGTGCGCCACGTCATCCGCATCACCCCGCCCTTCAATGCCGACGGCGGGCCTGATTCTCCCACGAGCGAGGCCAAGGCCCGCGGTGCGCGTGCGATCGAGCGCGACCTCGAGACCATCTTCGCCCCCGTCCGCCTCAAGCGGAAGCGGAAGGAGCGCATCTCCGGCGCCGAGATGGTGGGTATCCATCTGCGGCACCTGAAGATCAAGCGCCCGGGCAGGCCCATGCGCCGCTACGGTGGGCCCTACTTCGTTGACCGCCGCAAGTTCAGCGCGCTCGCCAACAAGCTCCGCTCCCACGTTGGGCGCCTGGCCGCCGGCTGGCTCCCGGCTGTTGCGACCACTGGCGCCAGCGCCACGCCCGGGTGGATCTCGCGACACCCTGGCCGCGGCTATGCCCAACTGGATCTCGACGGCGCATCCCTGTCGTTCCAGGCGGCCAACCAACCGCGCCACATGCCGGCCGAGCTCGCCGCCGAGATGGATCGCCGTGTCGGCTACGCCGTCCGGTACCAGTTCAACGGCATGCAGCGTGAGTTGAATCACCTCCTCCTGCGCGACGCCACCAAGGCCGGCCTCTCTGTCGCCTGATCCCTCCGATGACTCCTCAACTCATCTCCTTCCTCGCCGCTGAGCGCCACTTCGAGACCGCGGCCGCCCAGATCCTGCGCGATGGCGGCCTCGTGGTCGTCTCCCCCTTCGTCCCGATGAATGCCGACGGCACCCCGCAGGAGCTGCCCGACGATTGCGCCTGGCCAGTCTTCGAGTTGGGCGACGTCGACGACGGCCGCCGCGTCTTTCGCGACAATCCCGCATGGCAGGGTGGCACCTCCTCCATGCCTGCCGGCTTCGAGGGCGTGCTCGAGATCCATCACCGCGTGCGCGTCACCGATCGCCTCACCCAGGCCGGCGCCGGCATCCCCGAGTGCTACGCCCGCCTCTGCGACCAGCGGGGTCTGATCCGCGCCCTCTTCCTCGAGGACGAGAATCCGTTCGCTGATCTCCTGCCCGATTTCGACATCCTCGCGATCCGCATCATCCAGCCCGATCGCAACGTCCAGATCGTCAAGCAGGCCAACCAGGCCGTGGAGCGCTTCCGCATCACCTACGCCCCGCGCGCCAGCGTCACCTCCGCCTAATTTGACACCCGCCTGCCAGCATCCGGCCTAGCCCGCACTCCCGCCACTCACTCCTTCACCCATGCCCGCCTACGATTTCCCGCAATTCACCGATGGCCGCCGCGGCGTCCGTTCGCCCACCGTCAAGTGCTACAACATCCTCTCGGGTGGCAATCCCATCCAGCTGCACTACATCGACGACGACATCAAGGGCTCCTCCTTCTCCCTCGACCACATCCTCGAAGGCGACGGTGAACACCTGGGCGGCTACACCAAGGCCTCCATCCGCAGCGGCACCCTCAACGTGCAGCTCGACAAGGCCGACGATACCGAGCCCATGCCGGGCCACGTGATCGGCCTCACCAAAAAGTCAGTCGAGGGCTTCTACCAGGTCCGCGAGGCGAGCTTCCCCGGCCAGCGCAACAACGTCGTTCGCGGCGCGCTCAACCTCGTCCGCATCGTCAACCCCTTCTTCACCGGCCTCCTCTCCGAGGATGAGGGCGACACCAAGCGCGTCACCTACTCCATCGCCGCGATGGGCACCACGGAGACGATCGATCCCCAGCCGGTCAACCATCGCACCGGCGCCACCAAGGCCTACAGCGCCACCCTCTCCAGCGGCGCCGCGCTCCCGGCCGGCATCGCTATCAACGCCTCCACCGGCGTCATCACCATCACCAAGGCCGATGTCGTCGCGGGCGTCTCCACGATCAAGGTGGTTGCCACCGATACGCTGACCAACAAGCGCACCCTCGAGGGCGAAGCCACCCTGGTCCTCACCATCACCGCCTGAGCGTAGTCTTCACCTCTCGCCCCTCACCGCCCCGACCGGCCTGCCGGCCGGGGCTTTTTGCCTAAGGCCCCATGCCCGACATCAATCCTGAATACTTCGAGGCCCTGGCCCGCGAGCAGCGCAACCGCTACCTCGCCTATTGCGACGATGCGCCCGCTCTCGAGCTCCGCCTGCGCACTGGGCATCGCTTCCCCTTCCCCTCTGTCGCCCTGCGCTGGCGTCACGTCCTCGATCTCCTCCGCTCCGGCAACGCCTTCCTGAGCGGCGCGGCCGCCCTTGCCGGCGATTTCGAGGAAATCCTATGGGCGCTCCATCCCTACCACCGCACGGTGCGCGGCTGCTACGCCAATCTCCGCGCCCAGGATCCGCGGCCGCTGCCTCTCTACAGCTGGCTCTCTCGCCGCTTGATCCGGGTCGTCGCCCGCCAGCTCTCTCTGCCGGCGTCAGAGAAAATCATCCGCCTCCGCCTCCGTGATGCGCAGCAGGATCGCCCAGCCCTCGGGGGCGACGGCGATGAAGAGCAAAGCCTGGCCGCGCCCACGCTCAACCACTTCGATTACGTTGCCGGCCGCCTCGCCCTAGCCGGCTGGTCGCGCCCTGCGGTTCTCGAGGAAAACGTCGCTTACACCTACCAGGTTCTCCGCGCCTCCGATCTCATGTCGGGCAAGGGCGATCGCTATGTCCCACCCTCGGCCCAGCTCCTGCGCTTTGCGCCCTCCCGCTCATGAACCAGATCTGGCTTCTGCTCGGCCTAAAACCTGAGGGCTTTCGTTCCGGCCTGAAGCGCGCCCGCGACGATACCAAGGATTTCGAGAAGGATTGGCAGGGCCTGAAGAAAGTCTTCGCGGCCGGCGGCATCACCACCCTGGCCCTCGGCTTTCTCAAGGCCTTTGTCGCTGATGCGCAGGAAGCCCGCGCCGAGCTGCGGAAGATGGGCGAGCCCATCCCGCGCACCACCCAGGCGCTCGCCGAGCTGGGTGACGCCATGGATAGCTTCAAGACGGTCGCCGGCACGAGCGTGGGTTTCGTCGTCTCCGGCTGGCAGGAGCTTTTTGGCGTCATCGCCTCCGGCATCAACCGCCTCCGCGGTATATCCGAAGCGCAGGAGAACGAACGCATGGCCGGCCTCGCCGCCGCCGAGGCCGCCGAAGCTCGGCTCGCCAAGGCCCGGCAGGAAAACTCGCCCGAGAAGATCGCCGCGGCCGAGAAGCGCCTCGCCGAGGCCCGCCGCGCCGCGGCCTTCGAGGCCGCCGACAACGAGGGCAAGATGAACATGCTCCTCAAGGAAAACGTCCAGCTGCGCGAACTGGTCAACACCACCGGGGAAAAGTCCATCAAGGGCGCCGAGGCCCGTATCGCCCTCGAGAAAAACCTCACCGAAATCCGCAAGATCGACGCCGCGATCGCCAAGGAACAGGAGCAGACTCAGAAGCGCGTCAACGACGAGCTCGAAAAGTTCTTCGGCGAGGTGGAGAAGGGCGCGAAGAAACGCCAGGAGCTGGCCGCTCGCCTGAAGGAGATCGAATTCGATCGCCTCCCACTGGCCCAGCAGATCGAGTCACTCGCCAAGTCCGAATCTGAATTGCAGGAAAAGATCCTCGCGGCCAAGCGCGCCGGCAGTGACACCCTCCAGTTGCAGGTCGACCAGGCCGAGATCCAGATCGTCCTCGAAGAAAAGCGAAAGCAGCTGGCCGAGCAGCATCTCGCCGTTGAGCAGAAAAAGACCAGCGAGATGAAGAAGCAGGCCAGCGTCATGGGCTTCATGGTCCGTGGTTTCTCGCAGTATGAAAATGCGAGCGATGCAGCCCTGCGCGACCTCATCGCCAAGAACGAGACCCTCATTGCCGACTGGGAGATGAAGCTCCGGCTCTCACCCAACGATCTCACCACCCGCATGGATCTCGGCCGCATCCAGCAGGAATCGGAGAACGCCCGGCAGGAGCTCGCCTTCCGCGAGGGCCTGCGTCGCGATCTTGCCGTCGGTGGCGAGGATCTCGCCCGTCGTAACTTCAAAGGCGATCCCCTTCAATTCGACGAAGTCCTGCAGCGCGTCACCGGCCAGTGGGACAGACAGGATGAGGCCAACGACATCCTGCGCGACATCAAGACCAGCCTTACCAACCGCGACCAGACGCTCGCCGAGCTGCCCAACCAGGTCCGCAACCTCACCGCCGCCACCCAGGCCATCGCGGTGCAGCTCAACCAACGCGGCCTACCTTCGTCATGAAGAACGTCCCGAAATTCAACGACGGCCGCCTCCACGAGGTCGAGGATCTCCCGGCTCCGGAGATCGAGTATCCGTTCGCCGACTCGCCCACGCCTGACGTCACCACCAAGCTCTACCGGCGCCGCTACCTCGTGCAGCGCGCCCGCTACGCACCCAAGATCGCCAACCGCACCGGCGGCGCCCCCGATGCCGATCCTTCCGATGCCACGGCCTACCTTGTGGAAGAGACCAAAAGGCCCGAGCCCATCAGCCGCACTCACGCCCAGGTCTGGCGCACCTTCTGCAAGATCCCCGGCGCGCAGGTCATCCCGGCCTCCAAGTTCTTCTCCCCGCCCAGCCTGCATGATGTCTTCATTGCCAGCACGGCCTGGGCCGTGTCGTTCCTCCCTGGCACCGCCCATATTTTCACCTCGCGCAAAACCGTCTCCTCCCTGGGTGATATCGTGCTTGGCAATACCACCGTCGCCGTCGCCGCTGAGGCGTTTGGGACTCTACCCGCGACCACTGTCACATTTACCGATAGCGGAGATCACATATCCTCTTTTTTCCTAAATGCGGCGGCTGGAACAGCGCAGTTTTTTCTGGCCTCTAACCTCACCGATCTCACCTCCGTCACTGTTACCACCCCCCCGGGTTCCATCACGATCTCGTGGGTAGGGTTGATCAAGTCGATCAGCACCGCTGCGGCCAATGTTATCATATCGGGCGGCGCTGGGCTCAACGGATCGGTCACCTTCACGGCTGCCAAGGCTTCGGTCAATGATACCCAGACGCCAGAGGCCGCCGCCTACGTGCGAGCCATAAGCGCCACCGGCCATGGCGGCGTCGCGGGCGATCGGGTGGCCCTCTGGAACGGCGATTCTCTGGTGGCCATCGCCATCGTACTCTCCGTCACCACCGATAGCTTCGTCGTTCCTGCTTTTGAGGGCGCGCTGGCGGCCAATGATCTCATCATCACCTCTTGCGGATTCTCCTCCGATGCCGCCAGCGCCTGGGATCTGCGGCCCCGCACCGTCTCCGGCCGCCGCACGCAGCGCTACTACCTGCCCGGCGTCACGGGCCAGCCCGCCACCGCAGCCGATATCCCCCTCGAAACACCCGAGACCGATGCTCAGGCATTCCTTGCCGCCATCCTCGCTTCGACGCCGTTTATCGTCGATTCCACGGAGGATCTCCGCCCCTGGCTGGGCCCGATCCTCGTCTACGAGTTCTCCGAGATCCAGATGGCCGACGTGCTTCTGGCAATCACGCCATGATCTTTCGCCGCCGTCACACTCGCGACGGCACACGTCGCCGCGCCGCATCCGCCGCTGATCCTTGGGGGCCCAACGCCCCGCGCAGTAATGACGATCCTGCGGTCGAGGAGACGGCCGCGGCAGCTGCCGCCGCTGCTGCCGCGGCCGCCGCTGCGGCGGGCGACACCGCGACCGCCCGCCTCCAGGCAAAACTTGCCGCCTTGGCTGCCGCGAAAGCCCGCTCCGGCGCCAATTCCACACGCAGCGGCGACGACCAGGACTCGGCCGCCGCGGCGGAGTCATCCGCCGTTGCCGCGTTTGGCTCTGTCCTCGCCTCCCTTTCGACGTACACCACCAACGCCCCCGAGTGCCGCACCCGTGGCGGCACGGCCACGCTGATCGGCCACGACGAGTTCACCTCGCCGTCGAGCCCGCCCAAGAAATACCGCATCAAGACCCTCTCGGGCGAATACCAGAAATGCGGCTACGGCAACTTCAGCGCGTGTCCAAGCACACTGGGACCGTTCGCGGGCACCAGCGGCCGGAGATACAGCGGAAGCATCGCCTACGATCCGCTGACGGGGGCGATCACTGATACAACGCTGAGGCAGTATGGCTCAGGCGGAGGCGGTGGCACGTGCGCGGCGATCACCGCATGGACAGATTGGAGTCCTCCTCACATCAGCAGCGCGGTGGAGACCCTTACTTTAGGCAGCTACCTCGCGCGCGTCACCACCAAGACGACTGACTACAATACCACCGATGGCTCCTGCACCGCGTCGTACGGCACCTATCCCGAGCGGCTAGATGTCATGACGTTGCGCAACGAACTGAGCGATGAGGATACTGAGGCAGATGCCATCACCCGCCTCGTGGCCTCCGCCTCGTGGTCCTCGTGGTCCTCTGCCTCGACCACGAGCTGCAAGGCCCACTACCAGCAGCGCACCTCGGGCTTTTCCTTCGCCTACAAGGAGGCCGAGTTTCGCGATACGATCACGATCCCAGAGGGAGAGACCGGTATCCTCAAGGTCGGTCTCTACCGCCGCGCCTATGGCTCCTCCGATCCGTGGGTCCTGTACGCCACCGAAGTCTTCATACTCACGGGCCAGCCCGGAGATACCGACAGCATCGCGTTCACCTACGCTCCGGATCCCGGCTATGAGGCCTATGCCGCCGGCCTCCCGGTGGGCTCCTGATGTCGCGCCACCTCGGCCAGATTCGGCATGTTCCCCGGCCGGCGCCTCCCCCGGTGCCGCCGGCGGAGCCAATCCCGCCGCCTCCGCCCCTGCCGCTGGGTGACTTCATCGAGCGCTACGCCCAGCCCATCGCCCGCTTCCTCGACCGCACCATCGGCACCCACCTCGCAGGCTGCTCCGCCTGCTCCCGTCGCCGCCGCTACCTGAACCACCTCGTGCCTGACATCCGCAGCCTCAGCGCTTGGGCCAGCGCTTGGCGGCGCCTGCGGCCGTCCCGTTCCGTCCCTAGCGTCCATCCCCCGGCCTCCTGGCCCCGGGATTGACACCGGCCAGCCACTACATGCCCGCCGAGCTCCAATTCATCGTCAACGAAGACGAGCAGACTCTGTCCCTCCGCCGCGTCTACAGCCGCACCCAGCTGCGCCCCTTTGCGTTGCCGCCCCTCGTCGCCGGCGTCACCTATGCCTGCGAGCTCTACCTCGTCGATCGCACCGGCGCCTACAAGGTCCACTCCGGCGCCGCTGGGTATGAGCCCCGCTGCCGTATCGGCCTCCCGGGAGACGACGCCCTGGTGGCGATCGAGCCCGCGAGTTTCGCCCAGATCGCCAACGGCTGGTCCTTCGATCTGGCTCTCACCACCACTGAGCTG
The DNA here is from genome assembly GCA_019634615.1 of Opitutaceae bacterium. Taxonomy (GTDB): domain Bacteria; phylum Verrucomicrobiota; class Verrucomicrobiia; order Opitutales; family Opitutaceae; genus UBA2377. Next base: position 5,282 of record JAHCAZ010000042.1, on the reverse strand, counting down.
GCTGCCTTCCTGGCGGATTCCGTCCGCCCGGCGGAGTTCGAGCTCAACTACACCACGCCGGCCGCTCTCCTCAAGTGCGCCTACCGCACGGCCTGCACGCTCGTGCCGGCGCTCTTCGATCCTGCGGGTGATATCCCCACGCCGGTCTCGGCTTACCTCACAGCCGCGCAGGTGTGGCGCGGGCACGTCCGCCACTTTCCGCTCGTCACCACCCTCCTCGGCGGCTCGAGCACGGCGCTCAACGGGCAGGAGACGCTCAATTCCAAGGTAAGCGCCGGCGACTGGGTGCTGGTCTACCTGCCCGCCACCAAGGACCTCCTGCTCTACCAGGCCGTGGCCGGCGACGCCGGCGCCGACAGCGCCTACGCCATCCGTGCGGCCGATCAGCCCACGGCACTCTACTACGCCCTGCGCGAGCACCTCGGCCGCGATGGTCGCCCGGCCGTCTACAACTCCACCCAGGCCGCCTACCACCAGCTCGTGGCGCTGGGCGCCGCCGGCCTCGAAACCCTCGCCCTCGGCCCCGCATTCACGATCCCGACGAGTTGAGGCCTTGATCCTCTTTCCATGAAAAAGCTCCTCATCCTCTTTCCTCTTCTAGTCACGATCGCATTGGGCCAACCCGCCAGCGTCACGCCCACCAACCAGACGCTGATGGTCAACGGCACCACGGGCGCCATCGCCGCGCCTGTATCTTCCGCGACGTTCATCTCCGCCAACGGCCTGATCACAGCGAGCACCGTCAACGGCTACTTCGCGGATCCGAGTACCAATGGCAGCTTCAGCGCCAGCGCCTGGCGCACCGATCTCTCCGTCCTCACCGCCGCCGAGATTGCGGCCGCCTACCAGCCACTCGACTCCGACCTGACGGCCATCGCTGCGCTGACGACGACGAGCTACGGCCGTTCCTTCCTCGATCGCGCCGATGCCGCCGCGGCGCGGACGCTCATGGGCGTCGTCATCGGCACCGATGTGCAGGCCTACGACGTCGATCTCTCTGCCTTTGGCAACCTCGCCACCACCGGCCTCGTTGCCCGCACCGGCTCTGGCACGGCGGCCACCCGCACCCTCACCGCGCCGGCGGCCGGCATCACCGTCACCAACGGCGACGGCGTCTCCGGCAATCCCACGCTTGCCCTCGCCAACGACCTCGCCGGCATCGAGGGCCTAGCCGCCAACGGTCTCGCCACTCGTACCGCGACGGATACCTGGACCAACCGCACGATCGCCGGCACCTCCCCGATCAGCGTGTCCAACGGCGATGGCGTCGCCGGCAACCCCACGATTAGCGTCTCCGCCGCCTCCACCAGCGCCGCCGGCGTCGTCGAGCTCGCCACGACGGCTGAATCACTCGCTGGCACCGACTCGGCCCGCGCTCCCTCCGTCAATAGTCAAGAGGCCCGCGTTCTCAACGGCACGATCGACCGCGCCAACGCCCCGAATCTCTACAGCGACGGCGCAACAAGCGGCAGGTATGCGAGTGCGACGTTTGGCGCTGCGGGCGTGGTTGGCGGAATGCCTGTCACGTTCCTGTTCGAGTTTGAGGTGCCCACGAGCACCCCGACAACGGATCATGTCTTGTGTGCCTTCGCCCCCGCCGCCGCCACTAGCCCGTCTCAGTACGGCAACTCACTCACTATTTCGTTTCAAACGGACGGTCTGCGCATCCGGCAAAACGGAGCATCGGCATCGGATTACCGCATGTTCAGGCACGGAACCTTTCTCTCTACTTATGCGGGGCGGCGTGTGAAGGGTGTAGTTGCATTTGAATCCGCAGACACCACGACCAACCCGAAAGTTTATCTCAACGGCGTCGACGCCAGCGCGAGTTTCGCCGTGGTAACGGGTGGTACGGTGCCCAACTGGATACCGTCGGCACTAGGCACGACGTATTTCCTGAGCGGGTACAACCTGCCCGCCTGTCGCTTCGTTCCGCATGCCCCTGAACTCGGCGCATGGACCGCCACACAAGCCCTCGAATGGACCCAGACCGGTCGTAAGCCGGCGTCCAGCGAGACAGGGACGGGAAGTGCAGTGGCTACATATACGAGCGATTTCTCCGCAGGGCTTGCTTCATGGAGTGCTGATGGAGGCGGTCTTGGCGCAAACGTCACCAACACTGGAAACATAGACACCGATGCTGATGGCGCAGGGATTCCGCCAAGCGATAATTGGCAAAAGTCGTTACGCTCATCCACTACCGGCGCCATTGGGTTTTTTGGCCCTAGTGCGACAAATTTATCCCCTGGCAGAAAGTATCGCATCACTGCTTCCGTTTTTATTCCTACCGGATCGACCATCACTGGCGTCGTGCTTTATGGGTATAATGGCAGCGCAACGTCAACCTACTCGACTGTTTTAGTGACGGCAGGTTCGGTGAACATCGTTGCGTGGGAGGTTGTGCCTACATTGACCGAAACTCCATGGATTAGGCCGAGCGCATCGGTAGCCGCTGGCACGGCAGCATACCTAAAGGATTTCAAAATATACAGTGCCGGCCCGCTCGCCAAGTGGGAGATCCAGCCCGTTGACATCTCCCTTGGCGGCGTAGCCCGCGATGCCGGTGCCAACAATATCCCGCTCGTCTTGGTCCCCGGTATCACCCCGATCACCACTTCGAACCGTGGCACGATCAGCGCGACGCTCACCTGGAGCGGCACCCATGAGGCCAAGTCCATCATTGGCCAGGCGGCGCTCCCGTCCAACGCCCGCGTCGACTACATCACGAGCAAGGCCACGGCCGCGAGCACCGGCTCTGGCATGACTGTGGGCAGCGTGACGACGCCCGCCCTCCTCGTCGCTGCCAACACCTACACTACGGCCAAGAAGGACCACACCCTCGCGGCGCGGCTGCCGGCCGGCACGGCCAGCAACGACCTCAACCTCGTCGTCGATCCGGACACCAACAACTACACCGGCTCCATCACCGTCACGATCGGCTACACGACAACGATCTCCACGCCATGAAATCCCGCCTCATCGCCTACCTGATCCTCCCCGCGCTCTTCGCGCTTTCCGCGTTTCACCTCTCGGCCGACGATCCGCAGCCCTCGGCTCCGATCGTCATCGCGACGCCATCCGCGCCGCACCCTCAATTCCGCCTCGTCCGCCTCGAGCTCGATCTCCAGGCCGGCACGGGCGTCCTCACCGGAGACTGGCTCGACGCCCAGGGCCAGCCGGTGGATTCCGGCAACAGCATCATCCGCCTCGAGCAGCTCTCCGCGACGCCGCTCACCGAATCCCAGCAGCAGCTCCTCGCCGCCGCCATCGCCGCCGCGACGCAGTAGCCAGCGCCCCAGCTCCTAGTTCCCAGCCATGAAATCCCTCCGCAGCCCTCTCTTCCCGCTGGCCCTCGTCTTCGCCGGCATGCTCGCCCTCGGGCTGTGGGGCTGCGCCACGGCCGATAGCGTCGCCATCCCCCGCGCTCCCGCCTGGGTGCAGGTCGACGGCGCACCAACCGTCCCCGTCGCCACTGTCGTCGCCGAGTGCCAGCGCGTCCTCCCCGGCGTACCCGTCACCTATGCCGATGGCACCTACGCGATCGTCTCCCACGCCTGGCTGGAGGATTACATCCGGTGGACGTCCAAAGCCGCCTTCGCGGCCGATGTCGCCTACACCGCCGAGAGCTGGGATTGCGACGACTTCGGCCTCGGCTTCTACCTGATTGCTACGCGCAAGGCCGCGCAGGCTGGCGTCAAGGCTGCGCCGCTCATCGGCCGGATCACGGTCGCGCAGACGTCCACTTTCGCCACCGTGCGCGGCACGTCCACTGGCCGCCATGCCCTGATCGGCGTCGCGACCGACCGCGGCCTTTTCATCGTGGAGCCGCAGCCAGCCGGCGGGCTGCGCATCGCGCCCCTCGCGGTGTACCCCAATCGCATCCTCGCCGTCACCTTCGGCGACTACAACCCGCGCTGACGGACTGTTCGCACGCGTTTGACACCCGTCGCCGGTATGCCGCGTGTCACCGTCGCCCTGTTTCAAGGCCCTGGCCTCGTCTCCCGCCTCATCCGGTGGCAGACGCGCAGCGCCTACAGCCACGCCGCCATCGTTCTGCCTTCGGGCGCCGTCATCGAGAGCCGCGAGGGTATCGGTGTCCGCCAGCTCCCGCACCTCGAGCCCAAAAACGGGGAGCAGATCGACTTCTTCGCCGTCGAGGTGACAGAGGAGCAGCTCGCGAAGATCACGGCCTTCCTGCACCGCCAGCTCAACAAGGGCTACGACTGGACCATGGTCGCCCGCTTCATCACGCGCCGGCAGGAGTCGCGCGCCAGTCGCGGCCGCTGGTTCTGCTCCGAGCTCGTCTTTGCCGCCTTCCTCCACGCCGGCGTCATCCTCCTCCGCGGCACTGAGCCTTGGGAGGTTTCCCCCGGCCTCCTTGCCCGTTCGCCTCTCCTCATCGCCGAGGCCGACGTCATCCCCTTCCCCGCCATCGCATGAAAACGATCCTCCTCCTCGGTATCGCCTGCCTCCTCGTCGGCTTCCTCACCGGCTGCGTCACCGCCAAGAAAACCTCCGCCCCGGATATGCAGCTCATCCAAGCCGCGCTCGATGTCGGCGTACCGCCGACACACACCGGCTACGCCAACTTCGTCCACGCCAACCAGTACTTCGAGATCACGATCGAGGCGGATGGTCTCCGTCGCGATGAGGCGGGCTGGCACTTCACCTGGCTCACCTATGAGAGGAAGAGCCACTTCCCGATCTTCTCCGGGCTCACCTGGTCGAGCACCGGCAAGATCACGCTCGGAAAAAAGCCCTGATCCATGAGCCACACCACGCCGCCCATCCCGGTCTCCGGTGACGTGAAGATCAACCTGACGCGCCTGAGCGTCGTCCTGGCCGTCATCGCCGGCATCGCTGCCTTCGCCGGCGCGTGGTTCGTCCTCCCCTACCGCGTCGATGCCGCCGAGAAAACCGCCGCCGAGTTTGCCGTGCGCGTCGAGCGCCGTTTCGAGGCCACTGAGGCTGAGCAGCGCCAGCAGCGCGAGATCCTCATCCGCATCGATGAGAATGTGAAGGCCCTCAAAGAGCAGCGCCCCCGCTGAGAGAATCCTTTCCGTCCGGCCCGTGGCGGAAACCCCGGTTTGAAGCGGCCCAGGCTGGAGTCGCCCGCGGTACGGGGTTAAATACCGCGGAGATCATACGGGGGAGGCTGGCCTTCCGCCTTCCAGCCATGTCAGCCCGCAGGCCCGCCCTCACCGGCGGGCCTGCCTGTTTCTCTTGCCGTACCCTCCCTCTTCCGCCATCTCTCCCACATGCGCATCGAAGCCTCAGACCGC
>JAHCAZ010000041.1 GCA_019634615.1 Opitutaceae bacterium | reverse complement strand
GCGCGCCTGACCGCGTGACGGCGGTGGCGATGTTCTCCGGGTTGAGGCCACCGGCGAGAATCCAGGTCTTTTCGGCGTGGCGCTGCGCGTGGCGCGCGAACTTCGCCCAATCGCCTGTCTTGCCCGTGCCGCCGAAGACCGCCGCGTGGTAGGTGTCGAGCAGGAAGGTGAGGGTCATTGGCAGGAGCTCCGCGGGCACATCGTCGCCCGGCGGCAGCTTCGGGGCCAGCCAGAGGCGCGAGGTGCCGACGGTCTCCGCCCAAGAGCCGATCACCGCAGTCGGGGTCTCCAGCGGGAAATGCACCTGGAAGCAATCGAACCCAACCGCCGCGGCGAGCGCGAGGTCGGAGGGGGCCGGCGAGACAAAGACGGCCACCTTCTTCACCTTGGGCAACCGTGCCACCATCGCTTGGTACTCCGCCAGCGACAGGTGCCGCGGCGACTGCGGATACAGGTTGAAGCCGAGATAATCCGCCCCACACTCCGCCGCCGCGGTCGCATCGGCCACCGAGCGGAGCCCGCAGACTTTCATCTGGATGCCAGCGATCATAGTCGTATCCCGCTCACGCCTCCACGTCGCCCATGCAGGTTTCAACGAGCCGGGCGGTGGCGATCCACGGATGGTCCGTCGGCACGATGCGCTTCGAGCCGGCGGCTTTGGCCAATGGGATCGGAACGCACTGGTTGCCCTTGATGCCGACCATGACGTTGTACTTGTGCTGGGCGAGCAGTTCGCCGGCCTTGGTGCCGAGGCGGGTGCACAACAGGCGGTCGAACGCCGTGGGCGGGCCGCCGCGCTGGACGTGGCCCAGCGACGTGACGCGCGCCTCGACCCCGGTGAGCTGCTGCAGACGCCGGGCGAGACGGCTCGCCACCGGCTCGTGCACGAGGTGGATCTCGCCCTCGGTCTTGCTGTGGATGGTCCGCGGGATGTTCGGATCGGCATCAGAAGCCTTCTCCTTCCCCTTGGGCTTGCCCTTCGCCTCCGCCCGGGCGCGGGCCTTGGCCTGCTCGACCGTCTGGATGCCCTCGGCGGCGGCGATGATGGAGAACCGCTTGCCCGAGCGCTGGCGGCGCAAGAGGCTGTGCGCCACGACCTCGAGGTCGTAGGGGATCTCCGGGATGAGAATGACGTCCGCCCCACCCGAGATGCCGGCGCCCAGGCAGAGCCATCCGGCCGAATGGCCCATGATCTCGCACACGATGATGCGGTGGTGACTCGTGGCCGTGGTGTGCAGGCGGTCGATCGCCTCGGTGGCGATGGACATGGCGGAGTCGAAGCCAAAGGTGATGTCGGTCTCGGCCACGTCATTGTCGATCGTCTTGGGCAGCGTGAGGACATTGATGCCGCCCTTCTCGTGCAGGCGGAGGGCGTTCTTCTGCGTGCCGTTGCCGCCCAGGCAGACGAGGCAGTCGAGATTGAGCTTCCGGTAATTGCTCACGGCGACCTCGGTCATGTCCATGACCTGCCCGCCCATGGGCATCTTGTGGGGCTTGTCGCGGCTGCTGCCGAGGAAGGTGCCGCCCTGGGCGAGGATGCCGCTGACGAGGGGGTTGTCGATGGGTGTGCAGCGGTTCTCGACGAGACCGCGGAAACCGTCGTGGATGCCGATGACCTTGATGCCGTAGTGCATGGCGGCCTTGGCCACGCCCCGGATCACCGCATTGAGGCCCGGGCAGTCACCGCCCGCCGTCAGGATGCCAATCGTGCCGCTGGATTTACGAGCCATGCGCCCAGCTTGAGGACCGGCCGGGCCGCTGCCGAGCCTGAGTTTGTGACGAAAACGTCACAGGGGACACTCCTGGAGTCGCGCTTTGCCGCCGGTGGGAGCGAGCTTGCTCGCGACTGATCAGCCGCAGGCGGTCGCGAGCAAGCTCGCTCCCACAACTTGGTCCTATTCAACCGGCGAAACTGTTGATGGACGCGATCACGTGCGCCACTTGCGCATCCGTCAGCTCCGGGAAGATCGGGAGGCTCACGCAGGTCTCGCTGACGCGCTCGGCGACGGGCAGCGTGCCCTTGGCCTGGCCGAGGGGCGCGTAGCATTTCTGGAGGTGCAGCGGCACGGGATAGATCAGGTCGGTGCCAACCTCGCACTTGGTCAGGTGCTCGCGCAGGGAGTCGCGGCGCGGGTGGCGGATCGTGAACTGGTGGAAGACCGATTGCCCGTAGGCCGGCTGGCCGGGCAGTTGCACGCCGGCGAGCTTGATGCCGTTGAGGTAGGCCGCGGCGATGGCCTGGCGCCGTGCGGTCCAGGCCGCGAGGTGCGGGAGCTTCACGTTGAGCAGGGCGCCCTGGAAACCATCCATGCGGAAATTGCCACCGATGATGTCGTGGTAGTAGCGGCGATCCGAGCCGTGCACGCGGATGTGGCGAGCCCGGGTGTGCAGGTCCTCGCGGCGCGCGACGAGCGCCCCACCCTCACCGCAACCGCCGAGGTTCTTGGTCGGATAAAAACTGAAGGTGCCGATGTCGCCGATGAGACCGACGGGCGTCCCCTGATACTTCGCCCCCACGGCCTGGGCGCAGTCTTCGATGACGAACAGGTTGTGCTTCCGGGCGATGGCCATGATCTCGTCCATCTGCGCGGGCTGACCGAAGAGATGCACGACGATGATGCCCTTGGTGCGCGGGGTGATCGCGGCGGCGATCCGGGCGGGATCGATATTGTAGGTTGCCTCGTCGATATCGACGAAGACCGGTTTGGCCCCGACGTAGCTGACGCCCCAGGCCGACGAGATGAAGGTGAACGGCGTGGTGATGACCTCGTCGCCGGGACCAAAGCCAGCGAGCATGCAGGCCACGTGCAACGGGGCCGTGCCGCTGTTCATGCCGAGGGCGCGCGGGTAGCCGAGCGTGGCGGCAAAGTTTTTCTCAAAGTCCTCCACATCCTTGCCGAGGCAGAAGCGCGTCGCGTCGTAGGTGGCGGTGAGCGCCGCCAGGGCTTCCGTGCGGATGGCCTTGTGCTGCAGGCCGAGGTCGAGGAACGGGACTTTCATCGTGCCTGATAGTTACGCCGAAACGCCGGCGCAGGACAAAAAGAATCGGCGCACCGCGTGCGGACGGTTCAACCCTGTAGGGGCGCAGCTTGACTGCGCCCTCCACGCACCATTCGCGCGTGCAGCCCCAGGGCGCAGGCGAGCTGCGCCCCTACTCTCAACCCAGTTTCTTGACCAGCGCCTCGACCAACGCATCCAACCCGGGCGTCTTCGCGGTGAAATCCACCGGGATGCCAGCCTGCTTCATGGTCGCGGAGGTTTGCGCACCGATGCTCCCGGCGAGCGGGCGCTTCGAGCCCGGGGCGAGCGCGAGGGCGGCGGCCTGGTCGGCAAAGGACTGCGCCGCGGATGAACTGGCAAACAGGATCGCATCGGCCCCGCGCGCGCGGAAGTCGGCGGCAGCCGGGTCGTTCTTCAGGTCGGTCTTCTCGGTCTTGTAGACCTGCAGGCGGTCCACGATGGCGTTGGCTTCCTCGAGCGCCTTGACGAGCGTGTCACGGTTGAGGTTGCCGGTGATCACGAGGACCTTCGCGTTGTCGAGGCTGCCGGTGTCGATCATCGCCTTCGCCAGGGCCTCGGCGGTCGCCTCCTTGGGCTGGCACTCGACCTTGAGGTGCAGGTCCGCGATGCCGCGGGCGGTCGCCTCGCCGACGCAGGCGAAGCGCAGCAGTCCGAGCGAACGGATGTCCTCGAACAGGCGGAAGAACTCCTCGAAGAAAAACTTCACCCCATTCGGGCTCGTGAACACGATCCAATCGTAGCCGCCGAGCTCGAGCATCACGTCCGCGAGGTTCTGCTTGGAGATCTCGCGGGTCACCTTGATCAGCGGCAGCTCGATCACCTCGGCACCGAGCGCAACCAGCTTGGCGGACAGTTCCGAGGCCTGGTCCTTGGCGCGGGTGACGGCGATGCGCCGACCGGCGAGGGTTTGGGTGTCGCGACTCATGGCAGCGCGAGCTCCTTCAGGATGCGGGTGGCCGCGGCGTCGGGCGCGGCGTAGTCCGCCTCGGTCAGCGGCAGGGCCTTGCGGCCGGTCTTTTCGTGGAAGAAGTAAAGGGTCCCGGGTGTCGCATGCGCGCCGAACGCCGTGTGGCAGCCGCCGCCGAGCTGGTTCTGCAGGGCCCGCTCCACCGCGAGCGCGCGGGCGGTGGGAGCGTCGAAATGCGGGGCATAGCGCGCGACATCGGCCACGCGGCACTGGATGGCGATGGCCCCCTGCCCGACCGCCGGCACCATGTCGGTGTGGGCGAACGGGAGGAACTTGAGGCCGGGCCAGCCGGTGATGCCGAGGCGCTTCATGCCCGCGGCGGCGAGGATCGTGCCGTCGGCGAGGTGCTGCTCGGCGATCTTTTTGAGACGCGTGTCCACATTGCCGCGGATCTCGCAGAACTCGATGCCCGGGTAGATGGCCGCGACCTGGAGGCGGCGGCGCGGGCTGCCCGTGGCGATCTTGCGCGGGGCGGACAATTCCTCACGCAGGACCAGCACGTCGCGGGTGTCGGCGCGTGGCAGGTAACCGGCGATCGCCAGGCCGGCGGGCATCTCGCCCGGCAGGTCCTTGCTGCTGTGCACGGCGATGTCGGCTCCGCCCTGCAACAGGGTGTGCTCGAGTTCGCTCGTGAAGAGGCCCTTGCCGCCTTTTTTCTCGAGGGACCATTCCGTCTGCCGGTCACCCGCGGTGACGATCTTCAGGAGCTCGACCTCGACGCCGAGGGCGCGGCCGAGCAGGTCGGCCACCATGTTGCTCTGGGCGAGCGCGAGCGGGCTTTTGCGGGTGGCGAGGATGATCTTGGCGGAGGGCACGGGAGGAAGGTAGCAAGCCGGGGGCTGAAAACAAGATTCGGCACGCCCGGAGTCTCCGGAGGTGCCGAATCGTCAGGAACCGTTCGGGTGAATCAGGCGTAGGAGGCCTGGACGCCCTTGATGTTCTTCTTGGTCATCCAGGGCATCATGCCGCGGAGGTAGGTGCCGGTCTTCTCGATCTTGTGCTTCTCGCCCTTGGCGAGGAGGGCCTTGTACTTCTTCAGGCCGCCCTTGTACTCCTTCACCCACTCGCGGGTGAACTGGCCAGTCTGGATCTCCTTCAGGATCTTCTTCATCTCGGCCTTGGTCTGCTTGTTCACGACGCGGGGGCCGCGGGTGATGTCGCCGTACTTGGCGGTCTCGGAGATCGAGAAGCGCATGCCGGCGATGCCGGACTCGTACATGAGGTCACAGATGAGCTTCAGCTCATGGAGGCACTCGAAGTAGGCCATCTCGGGCTGGTAGCCGGCCTCGACGAGCGTCTCGAAGCCAGCCTGCACGAGCGCCGAGGCGCCGCCGCAGAGGACGGCCTGCTCACCGAAGAGGTCGGTCTCGCACTCTTCCTTGAAGGTGGTCTGGAGGACGCCGGCCTTGGTCGAGCCGATGCCCTTGGCCCAGGCGAGGGCGATCTTCTTCGCCTGCTTGGACTTGTCCTGGTACACGGCGATGAGCGCCGGCATGCCTTTGCCCTCGACGTAGAGGCGGCGGACCATGTGGCCCGGGCCCTTGGGGGCGACCATGATGACGTCGATGTCCTTGGTCGGCTTGATGAGGCCGAAGTGGACGGCGAGGCCGTGGGAGAAGATGAGGCACTTGCCCTTGGCCAGATTGGGGAGGATGTCCTGCTGGTAGACGTCGGCCTGCTTCATGTCGGGCAGCGCGACCATGATGACGTCGGCGCGGCGGACGGCCTCGGCGGTGTCATAGACCTTGAGACCGTGCTGTTCCGCCACCGCCCGCGACTTGCTGCCGGGATAGAGGCCGATGATGACCTTGCAGCCGCTCTCCTTGAGATTGAGCGCGTGCGCGTGGCCTTGGGACCCGTAGCCGAGGATGGCGAGGGTCTTGTTTTTGAACACGCCGAGATCGGCGTCTTTTTCGGTGTAGACTTTGGCGGGCATGATGGAGGGGGAAAGGGAAGGTTGGTTTATGTGGAAATCAGGAACTCAAGAACCGACGGATTGGGCATTTTCCTGCTTTCCAGCTTTCCACATGAATGGGTTTGGTCGGGATGTTCCTTGTCAGCGTTTGAGCGCGAGGCGGCCGGCGCGGGCGAGTTCGATGATGCCGAAGGGCTCGAGGAGGCCGAGGAAGGCGTTCACCTTGTCCTCCTCGCCCGTGCACTCGATCACGAGGTAGTCCTGGGCAAGGTGCACGATCTTGGCGCGGAAGATGTCCTTGATCTGGAGGATCTCCGGGCGGGTGTGCGAATCAGCCTTCACCTTGACCAGCACGAGCTCGCGGCTGACCGCGGAACCATCCGTGAAGTCGATGACGTCGACGACGTTGATCAGCTTCCGCAGCTGCTTGATGCAGAGATCAAGCGAGTGGTCGTCACCCTTGAGGACCACCGTGATGCGGGACAGCGAGGCGTCGTGGGTCGGCGCGACGTTGAGCGAGTCGATGTTGAAGCCGCGACCGGAAAACATGCCGGCCACGCGCGCCAGAACGCCGAACTTGTTCTCAACGAGAACGGATATCGTGTGTCGCATGGTGTGGTGGGAGAAAAATGAAGGAGGCTGCGTGGACGCCGAGGGACTCGAACCCCCGACCCCCTCGGTGTAAACGAGATGCTCTAACCAACTGAGCTAGGCGTCCGCGCCGAGGGGTGAAATAAGCGGTGCCGCCACCGGTGTGACAAGAACTTATTCCGGTGGCGGCGGCAGGGCACGGAGCGGCCGGACTCAGGCCTTGGGCTTGAGCCAGCCCTCGCGGATCATCAGTTCCGCGTTCTGGATGGCATTGAGGGCGGCACCCTTCCACAGGTTGTCGCCGGACACCCAGAACGAGAGACCGTTGTCGAAGGCCGTGTCGACGCGCAGCCGGCCGACGCCGCACTTCACCTTCTCGGCGAAGTCCAGCGGGGTCGGATATTTCTTCGCCGCCGGGTCGTCCACGAGCTCCGCGCCCGGGAACGCCGCGACCGCGGCGCGCGCCTCGGCCAGGTTGACGGGACGCTCGAACTCGGCGCAGACCGAGATCGAGTGCGCCCGCACGACCGGCACGCGCACGGTGGTGGACGAGACCTTGAGGTTGGGCAGGCCCATGATCTTGCGCGACTCCAGCGCCATCTTGGTCTCCTCGCCGGTGTAACCGTCGGGGCCGAACGAGTCGATGTGCGGGATGCAGTTGAAGGCGATCTGGTAGGGATAGACCTTCTTCGTGAGCGGCTGCCCGGCGACATGCGCCTGGATCTGGTCGGCCAGCTCGCGCACCGCCTCGGCGCCCGTGCCGGAGACCGACTGGTAGGTCGAGACGATCGCGCGCTTGAGGCCGAACTTCTGGTGCAGCGGCCAGAGGCCCATGAGCATGACGGCCGTCGAGCAGTTCGGGTTGGCGATGATGCCCTTGTGCGTGCGCAGCTTCTCCGGGTTGATCTCCGGGATGACGAGCGGCACGTCGGCTTCCATGCGCAAGGCCGAGCTCTTGTCGATGACCAAGCAGCCCGCCTTGACGGCGTCCGGCGCCAGCGCGCGGGTGACCGAGCCGCCCGCGGCGAAGAATGCGACATCCACGCCGGCGAACACGCCCGGCTTGGCTTCCTCGACCGTAAATTTTTTCCCGGCCTTCTCAATCACCTTGCCCGCCGACCGCGCCGAGGCGAAGAGCCGCAGCTTGGCCATGGGGAAATTACGCTCGAGCAAGAGCCGGAGGAGCTCTTGACCGACGGCGCCCGTTGCGCCGACGATGCCAACAGTGAACGAGTTATTTGCCATGGATGATCCTATCGAACTGGTGACTAGAACCTGTGCCCATTTGGGTATCAAGCCCTCAGACCGGAATCTGATTGTCCGGATCAGTTCGCAGACCATGCAATTTGTTCGCGGGGGGAAAGTTGTAAAAACCTACGTCATATCCACTTCCCGACGCCCGCCGTCGAATGTGAAGGATTCCCTCGGCACCCCGCGCGGCCTCCACGAGATCGCCGAGCGCATCGGCGCCGGTCAGCCGCCCGGCATGGTGTTCAAGGCCCGCGTGCCCACCGGCCGGCATTTCTCGGAGCTGCCCGCGGCCGAGACCGAGCCCAACCTGATCACGAGCCGCATCCTCTGGCTCCGCGGCCTCGAGCCCGGCGTGAACCAGGGCGGCAACGTGGACACCCACGCGCGCTACATCTACATCCACGGCACCAACCACGAGGACAAACTCGGCACCCCGTTGAGCGCCGGTTGCGTCCTCATGCGCAATCTGGACATCGTGGAATTGTACGAGGAAGTGCGCACGGGCGACCGCGTGTTGATTGTGGATTAAGCGCGTTCGTAAGGACCGAAGGTCCGCCCAATACCAGCCTGGGGTGCAACCCCAGGAGTTGATCAACACCCCACACATCGAGGGCTGAAAGCCCGATCCATGGGGCGGGCCGTTGGCCCTTGAGGTTTGGCGGTGGTTTTTTCCTGGGGCGTTGCCCCAGGCTGTTATGGCGCGCGCCGTCGGCGCTAACCCGAGGACCGAAGGTCCGCTCAATACCAGCCTGGGGTGCAACCCCAGGATTCGAACAACGCCCACACCTCAAGGGCTGAAAGCCCGATCCATCGGACGCGCCGTCGGCGCTGACCAAACCGGCTTTACCTCAACGGTTCCGCCCAAACAACAGCCGCAGCGAGTTCAAACACACCACCACCGTGCTGCCCTCGTGGGCGGCGACGCCGATGGCGAGCGGGACCGAGCCCAGCGCCGTAGCGAACACCATCACCACGACGACACCCAGGGAAATCGCGAGGTTCTGCCGGATGATCGCCCGCGCCCGGCGACTCAGGCGCTCGGCGGCGAGGAAGTTCTCGATGCGGTCATGCATCAAAATGACCTCGGCCTGCTCCAGCGCCGCGTCGCTGCCGCGCGCCCCCATGGCGACGCTCACGTCGGCCGCGGCAAGGCACGGCGCGTCGTTCACGCCGTCGCCCACCATCGCCACGCGCGTGCCGCCGCCGGCCCGGCGCAGTTCCTGGATCGCCTCGACCTTTTGCTCCGGCGTGAGGTGCGCGCGCACCTCGTCGAGGCCCAGCTCGCGTGCCACCGACTCCGCCGCCTGCCGCCGATCGCCCGTCAACATGACTGTGCGGATGCCCATGGCCTTCAATTCCGCGAGGACCGCCTTCGACTCGGCGCGGATCTGGTCGCGCAGGAGCACCCGGCCGAGCAGGTTTTGACTGACCACCCAGACCTCCGACAACTCCGCCGGTGCCGGCGGCAGTTTCTCCGCCCAGCGCGCGAGCGGTCCCGCCTCGAGCAGTTCGCGCCGACCCAGCAGCGCCTGCGAGTTGCCGAACTTGCCGCTCACACCCTGCCCCACGATGTTTTTGAAATCCGCCAACTCCACCGCCCGCACCCCGCGGGCTTTGGCGTCGCGCACGATCGCGCGGGCCAGCGGGTGCTCCGACTTCGCCTCGAGCGCATAGGCCAGTTCCATGACCTCGGCCTCGCGTCCCGGCGGAAAGCTCTCGTAGCCCACCACCGCGAGTTCGCCGGTCGTCAGCGTGCCGGTCTTGTCGAGCGCCACCGTGGTCACCTCCGCCAGCCGCTCGATGGCCGCGCCCCCGCGGAACAGGACTCCGTGCCGTGCACCCCAGGCGATGGCCGCGAGGATGGCCGACGGAATCGAGAGCACCAGCGCACACGGGCTGGCGACCACCATGAGCGTCATGGCGCGGTAGAACGCCGACCGCGTCTCGGGCGTGTTCGTGAACGCCGGCAGGTCAAACGCGAGCCACCACAGCAGGAACATGCCGATCGAACCGAAGATCACGACGTAAGTGTACTTAGGCCCGAACTTGTCGGTGAATCGCTCGCTCGGCGCCCGCAGCTTCTGCGCGTGCTGGATGAGCCGGATGATCTTCTGCAGCGTGCTCTCCGCCGGCAGACGCATGACCTTGAAGTCGACCGCGCCCCAGAGATTGATCGTGCCGCTGAACACGGGGTCGCCCGGCTTTTTGTCCACGGGCGCCGCCTCGCCGGTCAGCGCGGATTCATCGCTCGCGCTGCTCCCGTGCAGCACGTCGCCGTCCGCCGGGTACGCCCCGCCCGGCCGCACACGCACCGTCTGCCCGACGCGCAGGGCGGCGACGTCGACCTCCTGCTCCGTGCCATCATCGCGCAGGAGCGTGGCCTGCTTGGGCGACGACTTCAGGAGCGCGCTCACCTCGCGGTGCGTGCGATCGAGGGCGAACTCCTCCATCGCGCCCGAGGCGGAGAACAGGAACAGCAGCAGCACCGCCTCGCCCCACGCGCCGATGGCCATGGCGCCGCAGGCCACCGCCAGCATGAGGAAATGGATGTCGAGCTTGAGCGTGCGCAGGTTGGGCAGCGCGTCCTTGGCCGCGTCCCAGCCGCCCGCGATGATGCCCGCGAGGAAAAGGCCGCGGCTGAGCCAGGGCAGGTTGGGCGCAAGCCATTCGGCCGCGGCTCCGGTGACGCCGAAGATGCCGCAGAGCGCGGCAAGGATCGCCAGCTCGCGCCACTCGGATTCCTCGACCGCCGGCGGCTCGGCCTCGAGTGACGGCCATTCCATCTCCTGCCACAGCCAAAGCTTTTCCGCGGTCTCGCAGGTCTCGCGGCCGAGTTCCGCGGCATTGCCCCGGCGGCGCAGGACGAATCCCGCCGGCGCCCGCCCGGCGTGACGCGCCGCCCACTCGCGCTCGACGGCCGCGATCGTCGCGGCGAGGTGCGCCTGCAGGCCCCCAAGGTCGACCTCACCCAAGGTCGCAACCTCGACCCGGTGGGCCGCGGGATCGATGCGCACCGCGCCCACGCCCGGTTGCGTGCGGAGGAAGTTCGCCAGCTCATCGATCCAGTCGGCCTTGTGCGCGGCATTATTCGCCATCGAGGCACGTTGCGGACCGCACCCGCACGGGGCAAATGCATTTGCGGCCAGAGCGCGAAGGATGGAGCGGGCTTACAGCCCTTGCCATCAAACCGCATAACCCATGGGGCTTCGCCCCAGGCTATGATGGCGGCGCGCCGTTGGCGCTGGACTTCTGCACGGACCAAAGGTCCACCCGATGGCAACCCGGGGCACCGCCCCAAGTTTGGATATCGCTATCAGGACCGGAGCCGGCAACCCGAGCCACCGATCGACGGATTCGTTCCCTGGTTCCCGCTCGCCACTTTTTCGCGGCGCGCCGTTGGCGCTGGACTTCTACGCGGGCCGAAGGCCCACCCCATAATAGCCCGGGGCGAAGCCCCGGGTTTGCCATGATCATATTCATCGAGGGCTGAAAGCCCGCCCCACGCACCCGCCGCATCCGCGCTTGCGCGCCTTGCCCCGCATGCGTTGCGTGGCAGGCGCCCATGATCGGCCTCCGCGACGACAACGACCACCTGCCCCCGGCGCCACCACCGAGCCACGCCCGGGAGCACGCGGCGCGGATCTTCGCCGAGGGCGGCTGGCTGCAGGAAGGCCTCCAATTGGAGCACCGCCCGCAGCAGGAACAGATGGCGCGCCTCACCGCCGCCGCCTTCGACGCCGACGAGGTCCTGCTCTTCGAGGCTGGCACCGGCGTCGGCAAATCCCTCGCCTACCTCCTCCCCGGCATCATCCACGCGACCGACCAGTCGCGTCAGCTCATCGTCTCGACCCACACGATCTCCCTCCAGGAACAGCTCGAGAGCAAGGACCTGCCCCTCTGCCGCCGCGTGTTCCGCTCCGCGCCCGAACTCGCGCCCTACGCCGACTTCAAGAGCGCCGTCCTCGTCGGCAAGGCCAACTACCTCTGCACCACCCGCCTCGCCGCCGCCCTGCGCGACCGGCAGGAACTCTTCGCCACGCCCGAGCACAGCGAACTCCAGCGCATCGCCGACTGGGCCGCAAAGACCAAGGAAGGCCTGCGCCACGAGCTCTCGCCGCCGCCCGCACCCGACGTCTGGGAATGGGTCAACGCCGACTCGTCCGCCTGCTCGCGCAAGCACTGCAACGGCGAGCACTGCTTCTACCAGCGCGCCCGTGCCCGCCTGCGCACCGCCCAAGTCATCATCGTCAACCACTCGCTTCTCTTCGCCCACCTCAACGCCGGCGGCGCGGCCGAGAAGGGCGGCAGCCGCGGCGTGCTGTTCCCCGACGACTTTGTGGTACTCGACGAGGCCCACACCGTGCCCGAGGTCGCGACCGACCACTTCGGGCTCCGCCTCAGCAGCTACGGCACCGAGCGGATGCTCAAATATCTCTTCAACCCCAAGACCCGCCGCGGCCTGCTCGCCAAGCACGGTGGACCGATGGACCAGCAGCTCGTGCTCGATGCCCTCGAGGCGTCGGCGCAGTTCTTCGATTTCCTCAAGGAAAAGCTCCTCCACAAGCACCCGATCGTCCGCATCCGCGAGGCCGGCGTCGCGGAGCCCTGGCTCGACGAGCCGTTGCAGAAGCTCATCAAGGCCGTCGGCAACCGCGCCGACAAACTCGACGAGGGCCCCGTGCGCGACGAACTCCTCGAGCAACGCGGCCGCCTCAAGACCTACCAGACCGGCCTGCGCCAATGGCTCAACGTGGCCGACGCGGGCTCCGTCTATTGGCTCGAACGCTCCGGCCGCCGGCAGCAGATCGTGACCCTGCGCACCGCGCCCCTCGACATCGCCCCCTACCTGCGCGAGCAGCTCCTCCAGCGCGGCACCTCCGTGCTCTGCACCAGTGCCACGCTCGCGATGGGTGGCGGGATCGAGCCGTTCCAGGCGCGCATCGGCGCCGAGGAGGCGCGCGCCGTCGTCGTGGCCTCGCCGTTCGACTACGAGCGCAACATGCGGGTCTTCATCGCCGCGGACGTCCCCCTGCCCTCGCCGCACGAGGCCCGGCTCGCGCTCGAGTCGCTCACCGACTACATCCGGTTCTGCACCCTGCGCGTCGCGGGCGGTTCGCTCGTGCTCTTCACGAGTTATCAGGACATGCGGCACGTGGCCGCCGCGCTGCAGGACGAGTTCACCGCGGCGGGCCGGCCGTTTTTCCTGCAGGGCGAGGACCTCTCGCGCACCGAGCTCACGCGGCGGCTGCAGGCAGCGGGCAACGGGATCCTGTTCGGAACCGACAGCTTCTGGGCGGGCGTCGACGTGCCCGGGCCGGCGTTGTCGCAGGTCATCATCACCCGCCTGCCCTTCGACCCGCCGTCGCACCCGATCGCCGAGGCGCGCGCCGAGTGGGTGCGCGACCGCGGTGGCAATCCGTTCAACGAACTGACCCTGCCTGACGCCCTCATGAAATTCCGCCAGGGGGTCGGCCGGCTCATCCGCAGCGCGACCGACCGCGGCCTCATCATCATCCTCGACGCCCGGGTGCTCGCCAAGGCCTACGGGCGCCTGTTTCTCGGCTGCCTGCCGGTCGCAGAACATACTCGACTGACCGCGGCAAATCGCGACAACCTGTTCCTTCCCTTCAACTAGCGCAGTCCTCACCCACGCCCATGATCAAGCTTCGCGCCGCCGGACTCACCGACATCGGGCGCGTCCGCCGCAACAACGAGGACCGGTTCCTGTGCGATCCGGAAGCCATGTTCTTCGGCGTGGCCGATGGGGTTGGCGGGTTGCCCGGCGGGGCCGAGGCCTCGGAGCGCACCCTGCAGGAGGTGCAACTGCAGTTGAAGGCCCACCTTGGCCGATCGCTGCCCAATCTCGAAAAAATCGTCCATAAAACCAACGAAGCCGTGCAGGAGCTGGGCCAGGAGATCAGCCCCGACATGGGGATCGCCTCGACCCTGACCTTCGGGCACATCCGCGGCCGCACCTTGCACTTGGCACACGTCGGCGACTCGCGGGCGTACATGTGGCGCAACGGGCGGCTCGCCGCGCTGACCTCCGACCACTCGGTCGAGAACGAGGCCAAAGCGCGGCGCGCCCGCGGCGAGAAGATCTTCTTCCACGAGGTCAACCGCAACGCCCTCACGCGTTGCATGGGCCAGCCGACCCCGCCCGAGCCCGACCTGCTGGCGCACGAGATCGAGGCCGGCGACCGTTACCTGTTCTGCACCGACGGCATTTCCCGCCTCGTCAACGATGCCGAGCTCGAGGAAATCCTGGGGCGTCCGCTCGACCCCGAGCCGCTACTGCGCGACCTCATCGCCCTCGCCCTGCGCCGCGGCGGCCCAGACAACGCGACCGGCGTGATGATCTACATCGACGCGGTGGAGTGAGATGTCGGATCGCGTCGCGCAGTTCGAAGCCCTGGTAGCCCGGCAGCCGGAAAACGAGCTGTTCCGCTTCAGCCTCTCCCAAGCCCTGCTCGCCGCCGGCCGCGCCACCGAAGCCGAGCCGCACCTCTGGTTCTGCATCGAAAAGAAGTCCGACTGGATGATCCCCCGCATCCTCCTCGGCAAACACCTCTTGGCTTCCGGCCGCCAGTCCGAAGCACGTCCATTACTCGAAGCCGCCCTGCAACTGGCCATCGACCAAGACCACGAAGACCCGGCTGCGGAACTGAGAGCACTTTTGGGTGTGGCCTAACTCGCCGAAGCGAACCCGTTAGGATGGCCGTGCCATCCGAAGCGCCCCTCGGGCGCGAAGGATGGTGCCAGGGGGCGGGATTGAACCGCCGACCAAGGGCTTATGAGTCCCCTGCTCTACCACTGAGCTACCCTGGCGAAAGGAGGGTGGAAAGTGCAGTTTCCGGGCGGAAAATCCAACAAAATTTTGCACAACCCTCCCGACCACGGCATCAAGTGTGACTTCGATAAGTGCCTTGTGTCGCCAAGTCCTGGCTCCGGCGTGAGATTGCTTCGAGCACCCGCTCGGCCACGTAGGTCTTGCCCCAATTGCGGCCGGTGGTTTCCCGCAGCAAGCCTTTCCGCTCGAGCTCGCGGACGAGCTTGGTCGCCGTCGGGATGCTGATCTCCTCGATCGCCGCCACGACCGGGATGCGGATATACGGATTGCCCAGCAGTCGGTCCACAAGCCGGTGGGTGCCGTTCGTCTCCTGAAGCAGTTGCTCACGGATGGCAATGAGCTGTTGCGCGCGGGTCGCGGCGTCACGGGCGGTTTCCTCCACGCCTGACAGGAAATAGTGCAGCCAGGCATTCCAGTCCCCATGTGTCCGCACACGCTGGAGCAGATCGTAATAGTCCTGCCGATGCCGCTCGATGAAATCCGATAGATACAGCAGCGGGCGCGGCATGCGCCCCCGTTCGACCAGGAAAAGCGTGATCAACAGACGACCGATGCGACCGTTGCCGTCGAGGAACGGATGGATTGCCTCGAACTGTTCATGCAAGATTGCGCATTGGACCAAATCCGGCATGGCACCACGCACATGCAGGTAGGTCTCCCAATCACCGAGCAGCCGTTCCATTTCCTCAGGCGGCGGCGGCACATGGGGCGCTGTCATCGGATTGCTGCCGGCAGGACCAATCCAATTCTGGCTGCGCCGAAACTCTCCAGGCGTTGCCATTTGTCCACGCACGCCATTCATCAGTTTCGCGTGGATCTCACGCACGAGGCGCAGGGAAAGGGGCAGCGACCGCAGACGCTCGAGGCCGAATTCGAGCGCTGCCACATAATTGCGGATTTCCTGAAGGTCGGCCGATTTGTCCGGAGGACTAGCCTGAGCTTGGGCATCGTCGAGCAGTAACTCCGAGAGACTCGCTTGCGTGCCTTCAATCTGTGAAGACAGCACGGCCTCTCGCTGCACCAGTGGACCGATCAAGATATGAGGATTCGGAAGCAGGCGACCGATACCGGCCAATTCGCTCAGCGCCGTGTCCGCCTGCGACAGCTTTAGCACCAGGTTACGATCAAATCCGATCTCGGGCGGTAGCGTCGCTGGGATAAACGTATGATAACCCGTAGGATGAAGCTTCACGGCACCTGCGGATGGGTTTATAAAATTTTCCGGGTTCATTTTTACTTTCCCGTCTGAAATGGCACAAACTTAAATTTTTGTCCAATTTTTTAATTTTCCAGCTGCGAAAACTAAATTTCGTTTATGTGAGTCGCGGGTCTTTTAAACTTATGATCGAATTTTTTATTTTCTCCTATCCGCACGCGAAAGCTGCCCTATAAATCTACCGTTCCCAGCCAACGAAAACGAGTTACGGAAAGCTTTCGCCCATGAGCGGAATGAAGGTCCGGAAGGCGCTGAACAAAAACCTCGGCCACGGCGACAGCGGCGGGATGAGTGGATGGCGATAGCTCCGACGTCGCTTCCCCGTAGGCACGGAGGCAGAAGGTATCAGTCCTTGTCGTGAACAGCCTGCCCAACGCATCGGCAAACTCCTGCAGCTTCACGCCCGAACCCTTCAGGCCAGCCGCGAGATGAGCACTTAGCGCAAACGCCTCAGGCGTCAGGAACGGCCCGCTGGGGGCCTTGCCCGGGCTCGCGGCAGTGGTAAACCCGTCGCGCATCCGATTGGCGAAGGTCGTAGGAGTGATGCCTAACGGCGCATCAGGGCGGAGGCGGTTGTAAGTGGCGGCGACCGCGCGCCAGACACGGGCGTTGGTGGTGTTGATGTTGAGGGCGCCGGCGCGAAGCTGCGGGCCGGCTGGCGTATCGGTCAGGCTCAGGTGAGACACGGTGATGCTGTGGCGATTGGCCTGCAAGGCACCAGGCGTGAGCGCCGGGACCGGGACGAGAGCCAGTTGCTCGTAGGCGAGGACATCGGCGAGACGTGGCGAACCGAGCGCGAATCCAGCGAGGATTTCGTCCACGGCCGGACGCACGGTGGGCTCGAACAACGGATACCCGGCGTCGCCCACACTCAGTTTCACACCCTCGTCGCCGATCCAGTAGGCGTAGTGGCCGGTGACGCGACGCTCCCCTTGTGGATCGATTTCCTCGATCGGCACCTTGCGCACGCGGACATGCTCCTTGTCGGTGCCATCGGCACCCAAGGCCCCGGTGGACAGGAGGGCCACCGAGTCGGGGCCGTTGAGCGGCGGGATCGCCTCACCCTCCGCGCCCGAGGCGAGCCAGGCGACAAAGGTGCCGTCCGTCCGCCACACGCCGCACCAATGCCGCGCCGGCTGGCCGGCGCCGGCCGGGATGCCGGTGATGCCCGCCATGCCCGTGACGCGATCGTCCGGGCCGGCGTGGCGCTGGAGTTCGGCCAAGGCCACCTGCAAGGCGAGCAACGCGTTCTGGCGGGCCTGAGCGTGCGGCACGGCGACGGACACTTGACGCGACTCCAGCCGCACCAATGCCGTCATGGCCAAGATCAGCAGGACCAGAAGGCTCAGGAGGACCAACGTCAGCACCAAGGCAAAACCGCGCGGGGTCTTCATAGTCCACCTCCCATAATCTGAATCCGCCGGGTGAACACCTGCGAGTGGCGCTCCACCACCGCCCACCACCAAGCGGCGTCGGTCGCATGCTCTGTCGGACGCGCCAGCCTCCCCTGCTCCATCGCCGCCAGTTCAGTCGCCCCGGCCTCGGTCAGGATGCGCACCATCACGTCAGCCACGGTGGCGAACCCCTCGTCCCGCGGGGCGGTGTGCGTCAAGGTCGCGGCCGCCTGCGGAAACGTCCGCCGCAGGGAGCCGTCGGCCTTGCGGACGTGAAGCCAGACGCCGAAATCCACCACGTTGTCGGCCAGCGCCTCCACCTTCGCCGGAGCCGTGACCGCCGCCGCGCTGCGGTCCGCGGCCGGCCGGCCCGACGAGGTCGTGTAGGCCGTAGCCCGCAGATCGTAGCCGTTGGCGAAGGTGACCTGCGGGGTGACGGCCGTGCGATAAAGCCGATAACGCACCTCGGCCCGGTTATCCGCCGAGACCTCACCCGTCACCGGCCGCCGCGCGATTTGATACGACACCACCGCCGGCAGCGCCCACGCATCGGCGGCCTCGCTCGGGCTGGCGATGAAGCGCAGACAGCAACCCGACAGGCCGAAGCGCGCCGTCGCCACGCTGTCGGCCAGCAATCGCAGGCTCTCGGCCCCGCCGGGCTTCATGCCCGGTTGCACCAGCCAGGCGTGACTCCCGAGCGCAGCCGGCGTATCGTGGATGTCCACCGCAAGCCAGGATCCGCCGTCGTCGCGGTGCAACGCACCCTGCAGGTCGCGCTCGAGGTAATCGAGCACGAGCCGCGCCTGCGCCGCCGTGTCGACCGACCCGCGCTGGCGCTGCCACAGGCCGAGCGTGTGATTGACGATGGCGAGCAACAGGCCGGCGAGGATCAGGCTGATCGACGTCGCGACCAGCAACTCCAGCAGCGTGAACCCCGCCAGCCGCGGCGCGGGTCTCATGGGGCCACGCCGAGGTTGAAGGTCACGTGTCGGCGCTCGGCGAACGCCACCGGCGCCGCGAGGCCTTCGGGCGTGAGCACGCGGTACGGCCACGAGACGCGGACCTGCAGCGGCAGGACGGCCCGTGCGGCATCGAACGCGAGCGGACCCGCGGCGAATCGGCGCACATCGATGAGGAAATACTCGCCGTGTGGTTGTGCCGCGTCCGCCTCCGCACCGGCCACCCGTACCAACCCGCCCTCCCGCGTGGCCACGAGCAGGAAGCCGCGGTCGGCAGCGGCGTCCATGAGGGGAACGCGTCCAGCCAACGCCGGCAGCCCTTCGCGCGCCGCGATCTCACGCAAGGCGACCTCGACCGCGCCCGGGAGGCGCAACGCAGTCTGGACGTCAGCCGCATCCGACGAGTCGCGCAAGGTCGACGCCAGCAGGGCGAGCAGGACGGTCACCGCCCCGGCGAAGATCGCGACGGCGATGACGACCTCGATGAGGGAAAATGCAGCAAGCTTCCGAATCGGGCCAGGGACTTGGCGCGGTCCGGAAGGTGGGAGCGAGCTTGCTCGCGACAGGTCGACCGCATGCGGTCGCGAGCAAGCTCGCTCCCACACCCAACCCGGCCTGAGTTCGACTGCGGAGCAACCGCACCAGGTCCATGCTCGGCTCCAGCTCAAAACCCCTCCCGGCTGTTCACCAGCGTCGCCAAGCCGTAACCGCTCACGCTCAGGCCGCGCACTTGGTCGGGATGAACGAATCGCACCGGCGCCTCACCGGCGCCGCGGTCCGACGGTGGACGGATGACGGTGGCCCCAAGCACCAGGTCGCCGCTGCCCATCGTGGTGCCCGCGCTGGAGAACGTGACCGCCGCCCAATCCACCGCGCCCGGGGAATTCACGGCTGCGCGCACGTCCGCACCCGCCCGGAACGCCGTCGACCGCAACGCCGCGCCGTCCTCACGCGTCCATGCCACCCCAGGCGTGAGCAGCCCGGTGAAGGCCTCCGGATTGCGCGGCAGCATCGCCACGCCGTCGGGCAAACGGATCTCGCCCTGCGTGATCCATCGCTGATCAGTCTTCTCCTGCCAGGCCAACCGGCGCAGGAAATCATCGGCGGCACTCGCCGTTTCCACACACAGCAACACGCGCGTCTCGCGCCCCGTGGCCAGCGCGTTGAGCCGCGCGGCATTCAGCAGGTTGGCCACGGCGCTCTGCCCGGCCTGCAGCGCCACGCCCTGACCGGCCGGGCGCAGGCCGACCGCCACTACCGCCACCAGCGCCGCGATCAAGCCGATGACCACGAGGAGTTCGATCAGGGTGAAGGCGCATCGGTGCCGATGCCTCCCGGATCCAACGTATTCGATCTCCGATCTCCGATCTGCCATCTCCGAAGCGTCCCACTCGCTCACGCTCGTAGCTACGCGGACTTTACCAACTGACCACGAAGCCCGGCTGCTCAGTGGTCGCGCCCGGGGCCGGGGCGTAAAAGGCCACGCCGAGGCGCAAGCCCGTCGTCGCGATCTCGGCCGCGGTCGGTCGCAGCCCGCGAACCGCGGGCCAGCCGCCCGGGTAGTCGTTGCCGTCGATTGTGCCGTCGAGGTTGCGGTCAACCAGCACGGCGATGTCGGTGTTGCCCGAGGCATCCTGCAGGAGGTGATCCGGGGTGAACTCCGCCGGGTTGAAGCTGTAGAAAACGAGGCGACGCCGGTTCTGCGCCTCGGGGCTGCGCGGGTCGGCCCCGGCGGCGTCGGGCAGCGGCGTGCCGTCGCGGCGGCGACCGGCGAGCAGGTCGTGGAAACAATGCGGCGACGCGGGGTCGGCGGTGGCACCGGCATTGACGAGGCCGCTGGCATCGAAGGTTGGATACGCCCCGTATTCCTGCCGGTAAGCCCCGATGGCCGCCGCCCACTGGGCAAACTGGACGCGCGTCTGCGCCTTCGCGGCGGCCGCGCGGCTCGAGTTGAGCCCAGGCAGGAGGATCGCGGCGATGATGCCGACGATCACGATGACCGTGAGCAATTCGATCAGGGTAAAACCAGCGGGGTGCGGACGGCGGGAAAGCATGGCATCAACGGGGTGCGATCACGTTGTCGGCGTTGTCGGGGTGCGCAATCGCGATGAAGCCGCCGGGGAGCAGCGCATGATAGATTACACCATCTGGCCCAGCCGACTGCAGGATGTAGCCCGAGTTTTCCCATGGATCGAGTGTGCGGTAGGCGTAGTCGTAGGGATTGCCCCACGGGTCGACGAGCCGCGCGGCCGGATCGGCCTGCGGGTCGGTGCCAGCGGTCGGGGCGAAGTGCGCGAGGTCGATCACGGCGGGCGCCGTGATCGGACGGTTCAGCGGGTCGCGGCGGCCGAGCAGCGCCTGCAGGAGCGCGGCCGCGTCGGCCGTGCACGGGTAATCGCCGTGGCGTCGGCGATAGGTTTCGAGCGCCGCCGCAAGCGTCGCCAACTCGCCCTCGGCCCGCGTGCGCTTCGCCCGGGTGAAGACATGCGAGCCCACGCCGAGCATGAGCCCGGCGAGGGCGCCGATGATGGCGAGGACGGCAAGAAGTTCGAGGAGGGTGAACGCGCGGTGTGGCATGCGCGGCAGGATGAGGTTGGGGCGCGGCGCGCAAGTTTGAGATGAGATATGCCCGCGAATTACGCCGGACTACTCCGAGTCTTTGGGTAGCGCCCGGCCTCCGGACGGGCGGTTCGGCATTCGCATGTCATTCCGCCCGTCCGGAGGCCGGGCGCTACCCAAAAACAAAAGCCGGATGGGCGAATGCCCATCCGGCTTTGAAAACAAACATCTTTGCTCGTTTACTCCTCCGTCTGCAGCGCGGCGACGACGCTGAAATCCTCCAGCGTGGTCGTGTCGCCCTTCACCTCGCCGCCGGCGGCGATCTCCTTGAGGATGCGGCGCATGATTTTGCCGGAGCGGGTCTTGGGCAGACCGGCGGCAAATCGGACCATGTCGGGCTTGGCGAGGGAACCGATCTCCTTGCCGACGTGGTTGCGCAATTCCTCCTTGAGGACATCGTTGGCGGTGAAGCCGGCCTTGAGGGTGACGAAGACGACGAGCGACTGGCCCTTGAGTTCGTCGGGGCGGCCGACGGCGGCGGCCTCGGCGACAGCCGGGTGCGAGACGAGGGCGCTCTCGATCTCGGCCGTGCCGATGCGGTGGCCGGAGACGTTGAGCACGTCGTCGATGCGCCCGACGATCCAGAAGTAGCCGTCCTTGTCCTGGCGGGCGCCGTCGCCGGTGAAGTAGATGTCGGGCCGGCCGGGGAACTCGCTGAAGTACTGGCGCTGGTAGCGCTCGTCGTCGCGCCAGAGGGTGCGGAGCATCGAGGGCCAGGGCTGGGTGATGACGAGCTTGCCGCCGGAGTTGCGCGGCACCTCGTGGCCTTTCTCGTCGACGACCTTCGGCACGACGCCGAAGAAGGGCCGCGTGCCGGAGCCGGGCTTGGTGGGCGTGACGCCCGGGAGCGGCGCGATCATGATCGAGCCGGTCTCGGTCTGCCACCACGTGTCGACGATCGGGCAGCGCTTCTTGCCGATCAGCGTGTGGTACCACATCCAGGCCTCGGGGTTGATGGGCTCGCCGACGGAGCCGAGCAGGCGCAGCGAGTCGAGGCGGTGGCGGAGGACGTAGTTGTCGCCCCAGCGCATGAAGGCGCGGATGGCGGTCGGGGCCGTGTAGAGGATCGTGAGGCCGTGGCGGTCGATCATCTGCCAGAAGCGGTCGGGCTCCGGGTGATTGGGTGCACCCTCGTAGAGGAAGATCGTGGCGCCGTTGGCGAGGAGGCCGTAGACGACGTAGCTGTGGCCGGTGATCCAGCCGATGTCGGCCGAGCAGAAATAGCGGTCGTTTTCCTTGAGGTCGAAAACGTAGTGGGAGCTCAGCTTGCAGCCCAGCAGGTAGCCGGCGCTGGTGTGCATGACGCCCTTCGGCTTTCCCGTGGAGCCGGAGGTGTAGAGGATGAAGAGCGGGTGCTCGGAATCGAAGGCCTTCGCCTTGTGGTAATTCGGGGCGCCGACCCAGGCTTCCTTCCACCAGACGTCGCGGCCCTCGACCATGTTGACGGGGTTGCCGCAGCGCTTGACCACCATGACGGTGTGGGCGCAGGGGGCGCCCTCGAGGGCCTTGTCGACGTTGGCCTTGAGGTCGATGATCTTGCCGCGCCGCCAGCCGCCGTCGGCCGTGATGACGAGCTTGGCCTTGCAGTCGTTGATGCGGTCCTTGAGGGCCTCGGGGCTGAAGCCGCCGAAGACGACGGTGTGGATCGCGCCGACGCGGGCGCAGGCGAGCATGGCCATGACGGCCTCCGGGATCATCGGCATGTAGATGGCGACGCGGTCGCCCTGGCCGATGCCCATGTTCTCGAAGATGTGCGCGAGGCGGCAGACGTGGAAGTGGAGCTGCTTGTAGGTGATCGTGCGGACGTCGCCCGGCTCGCCCTCGAAAATGAGTGCCGCCTTGTTCTCGCGGTGGGTGCCGAGGTGGCGGTCGAGGCAGTTCTCGGAAACGTTTAACTTGCCGCCCAGGAACCACTTGGCGTGGGGCGGCTTCCACTCGAGGACGGTTTTGAAATCCTTGCGCCAGACGAGGTGTTCGCGAGCCTGCTTGGCCCAGAATTTTTCTGGGGAGTTGACAGACTCGGCGTAGAGTCTTTTGTAAATCGTATCACTCCCAAGGTTTGCTTGGGCTTTGAACTCGGCCGAAGGCCTGAATTTCCGGTGTTCCCGGGAAACAGATGTAATCGTTTGGTCTGTCACGATGTGTGGCGGATTTAGGGGTTGGGATACGCGAACGCGCATTTCTTATCCCGGCCCGAGTTTTAAGCGTCAAGCATGGGGCGAGCATCAGCGCCTAATTATTTTGTATGGAAAAGAAGACCACGTCCGCCCCGGCGGACACTCCCACCCCGGAACGCGCCCCCGAAGGCACCCAACCCGCCCCGGCGGCCAATGAAGCCGCGGAACGCCCCGCGCCAGTGGACAACAGCATCCGCGTGGAGGGCATCCTCGACATTGATCTCCAGCGCGGCGGCAACGGCCAGCTCCTCGACATCAGCCGCGGCGGCAAGCGCCGCCCGACGGACACCTTCGTGCCCAAGGAGCTGATCCGCCGCTTCAAGCTGCGCACCGGCAACCTCATCGGCGGCACCGCCTTCCCGCCCGACGGCCGCTTCCCCAACCCGAAGATGCGCTTCATCGAGACCGTGGACGGCGTCCCGCTCGAGGAACGCCGCGCCCGCTTCGAGTTCACCACCCTCACCACCGTCTCGCCGAACCAGCACCTGAAGATGGAGATGAAGGACGGCCGCATGACCACGCGCGCGGTCGACCTCTTCTGCCCCATCGGCAAGGGCACCCGCGGCCTCATCGTCGCCCCGCCCCGCACCGGCAAGACCACGCTCCTCCGCGACATGGCCCTCGGCGTCCTCGAGAACAATCCCGAGTGCCTCGTCATGATCCTCCTCGTCGACGAGCGCCCGGAGGAGGTCACCGACTTCCGCCGCAGCGTCCCCGCCGAGATCTGGGCCTCGTCCAACGACGAGCAGATCGAGAACCACCTCCGCGTCGCCGACCTTTGCATCGAGCGCGCCAAGCGCCTCGTCGAGGTGGGCCGCGACGTCGTCCTCTTCGTCGACTCCATCACCCGCCTCTCCCGCGCCCACAACACCGCCCGCAACTCCGGCCGCACCGGCTCCGGCGGCCTCGACGTGCGCGCCCTCGAGAAGCCCCGCCAGCTCTTCGCCACCGCGCGCAAGACCGAGGAGGCCGGCTCCCTCACCATCATCGCCTCCGTGCTCGTCGAGACCGGCAGCCGCATGGACGACGTGATCTTCCAGGAGTTCAAAGGCACCGGCAACATGGAGCTCGTCCTCGACCGCAAGTGCGCCGAGATGCGCCTCTGGCCCGCCATCAACGTCGCCGCCTCCGGCACCCGCAAGGAGGAGCTCCTGATCGACGCCAAGACCCTCGAGGGGATCCATTTCTTCCGCCGCGCCCTGGTGCAGCAGAAGATCGAGGAGGCGACCGAGACCATGATCGCCCGCCTTTCCAAGACCAAGACCAACGCCGAGTTCATCAAGCTCATCGCCCGCTAACTTCGCTCTTGCCGCCCTCTCCGGCGCTTGGGCAGACTCCACCTTCCGCTGCGTCCGCCTCCCGGGCGCAAACACCGTCAGAATCCCTCCTCCGAATGCACAGTTTCTCCGAGCAATGTCTCGATATGGCCCGCTCGATGCTGGCCCACAATCTCGACTCCATCCAGGCCGACGGCACCGTGGTGCCCTGCCCCGGCGAGGAGTCCCGCCCGGATGAGCCCGGCCACGTCGCGTTCGCCCTCGGTGAATTCTACCGCGCCACGGGGGAGACCACCCTCAAGGGTCACGACCTCATCGATCTCGCCGCCCGCTGCATCACGGCGCAGATGTTCACCGAGCCCGCCGCCGAGAACGGCCTCGCCTACGCCGCCCTCGGCCTCCTCGCCTTCGGCCCCTCCAAGGAGCGCAACCCCGTCTGGGAGCGCCTCGTCGAGGAAACCAAGCAGCGCATCGACAAGTCCCTCCTCCACCGCAGCGACTACGACAACCACTGGCAGGCGTTCAACGTCGCCAAGGCCGTCGCCCGCTACTCCTTCGGCCTTTCCAAGAAGGACGAGACCTCCCGCCTGATCGAGCGCATGGTCGAGCGCATCAACCACACGAGCTCGACCGGCTACTTCGACGACTCCACCAGCGGCCTCGGCGGCAACTTCAACCTCTACGGCGTGATGAGCTTCGTGTTCATCCGCTCCGCCCTCCAGCTCCACGCCAACAGCGGCGTGCGCGACCGCAAGCTGCCCACCCTCCGCACCTACGCCGAGAAGTACATCAAGATGATGCCCGACCTCGTGCGCGCGGACGGCCTCGGCTGGGCCTTCGGCCGCGCCGCGGGCGCCTACGGCCAGATGCACTGCATCAGCCTCATCCTCCAGGGCCTGCGCGACGGCTGGATCGTCGACGATCAGAAAGCCAAGTACTTCGACATCCTCCGGAAGCTGTTCATGTTCTTCTACGAGACCTATCTCGACCAGGAACAGGGCTTCCTCGACCTCCGCGACGCCGAGCGCACCGCCTACGCGCACCACACGACGCGCATGGCCAACTTCGACGCCGCCCGCTACCTTTGCCAGTGGTCGCGCCTCGCCAAGACCGTCTCCGTGCCCCCCGGCCCGCCGCGCGTCGAGCCCGCCCGCACCAGCGGCCGCTTCGTCATCTTCGACAAGAGCAACCGCAAGGAACAGGGCCTCTTCCTCTACCGCGACGCCGCCAGCGGCCTCCACGCCCAGATCCCCCTCGTCAGCTGCGGCAGCACGCTCACCAGCGACGCCCTGCCCTTCCCGCACTGCCCTGGCATCTTCGACTGGCCCAACAATGTCTATGCGCCGATCATGCTCCCCGAGCTCACGTTCGGCGACCAGGTCACGCTCCCGGCCTTCTACGGCAAGAACTGCGTCACCGGCCTCGGCCTCCGCAACAGCTTCTATTTCCGCTACGAGCAGCCCGAGCTGATCAACCTCAAGGAGGAGATCGTCAAGGGCCTCGGCAGCGTGAAGGTCCAGTGGAATTTCTCCGGCAACCAGATCAGCTGCGAGTTCGCCTACACCGTCCGCCAGCAGGTCACCCTCGACAAGTTCCGCTACGTCCTCGCCCTCGCCGCCCCGCACTCGCGCTACCACGTCAGCGGCGCCCTCGCCCTCGGGCCCCAGGGCCATCGCTGCAGCGTGGCCAAGGACGATTTCCAGGCCACCTGGGGCGAGACCGAGGTCGTGACCAACGACCCGACCTACCGCACGAATTACGGCAAGATCCACTACCTGCAGCACCTCGTGCGCGATCACCCGTTGATCATGCGCCCGGGGCACGTCTACCGCCTCGCCGTCAACTTCGAGCCCGACGTGACGCAGCTCTGAGGCGCGGCTGCGCCGCGTCGAAGTAGCGAGTAGTGGGTAGCGAGTAGCGAGCATACCGCATCACCCGACCAAGGTCACCCGCTGCCACCTACTCGCTACCCGCTACTCACTACTCGCTACTCTCTGCCATGCTCTCCCGCCGCATCATCCCCTGCCTCGACGTCAACGCGGGCCGCGTGGTGAAGGGTGTCCGGTTCCAGGAACTGCGCGACGCCGGCGATCCCGTGGCCTGCGCCCGCGCCTACGATGAGCAGGGCGCCGATGAGCTCATCTTCCTCGACATCACCGCGTCGAGCGACAACCGCGGCATCATGCACGACGTCGTGCGCGCCACGGCCGAGCAGTGCTTCATGCCCCTCACCGTCGGCGGCGGCCTGCGCTCCGTCGAGGACATCCGCGCCATGCTCAACGCCGGCGCCGACAAGGTCTCGCTCAACACCGCCGCGATCAAGGACCCCGGACTCATCGCAGCCTCGGCCCGCAAATTCGGCAACCAGTGCATCGTCGTCGCCATCGACGCCAAGCAGGAACCCGACGGCCGCAGCTGGCGCGTTTACACGCACGGCGGCCGCAACCGCACCGAC
>JAHCAZ010000040.1 GCA_019634615.1 Opitutaceae bacterium | reverse complement strand
TTGGCGAAGAAGAAATCGGTGGCGAGATCCCAGTTCTGGATCGTGAGCGTCACGCTGGTGTCCGCGAAGACGAGATTGGTGGCGAAGATGTTCGAGGCGGCGCCGGCGAAATCGATGATGGAGTTGCCGGTGATGACCAGGTTCGTGACGGTCAGGTCGCTGTCGTTGAGGGTGAGCGTGCCGCCGGCCAGGGTGAGGGAGCCGGTGTAGCTGATGTCGGAACCGAGGGTGAGGGCGCCGCTGGCGGAGACCTCCAGGTTGCCGGAGCCGGTGATCGAGCCGGAGAACAGCGAGGCGCCGCCATCGGCCCCGAGGATGAGTTCGCCCGTCGTGCCGAGGTCGAGCAGGCCGGTGCCGGTCAGCGTGGAGACGGAGTCGGAGAACGTGCCCAGCGCGATGCGGCCGTCGGAGTTGACCGTGAGGTCGGTGCCGTCCGCGAGCTGGTTGCTCGCCTGATAGACAAGGTTGGCCGAGCTGGCGGTGCCGACGCTGTCGCCCACGACGACGTTGCCGCCGGTGGCGTTGACACCGGCGGTCTTGTTGAGGTTCACGGTGCCCTCGTCGACGGCAAGGTTGCCGGTGAAGGTGTTGGCCGTCGTGCCGGAGAGTGTAACCGCGCCGGAGCCGGTCTTCGTCACGGTCGTGCCGGTGCCGCTGATGGCGCCGCTGTAGGTGAGATTGCCGGCGCCGCCGGTCTCGAGCGCATGGCCGGCGCCGCTGACGTTGCCGCTGAGGGTCAGGGCGCTGCCGGAGTTCGCCGTGATGCTGGCGTTGGCGCCGAGGGTGATGTTGCCGGCGTAGGAGTTGCTGCCGGTGACGTTCTGGATGGCGCCGCCGCCGCTCACGCCGGTGCCGCTGATCGTGGCGCCGATGGCGGCGACACTGATGTTGTTGTTGCCGGCGTCCTGGGCGAATTGGAGGGCGGCGCCGTCGCTGACGGTGGCGCCGGAGCCGGAGAGGCCGCTGTTGTGGGTGACGCGGACGATGCCGTCGGTCACGGCAGTGGCGCCCGTGTAGGCGTTGTTGCCGGCGAGGGTGAGCATCCCGTTGTCCTCCTTGGTCAGGTTGGTGACATTGGCGCCGATGGCGCCATTGACGGCAATGTCGCCATCGCCGCTGAAGGTGACGTTCTTCCCGGCGGAGGTGCCGTTCAGGATCGTGCTGTTCACCCCGTTCGGATTCGTGATGTTGAGCGCCGAGCCGGTGTCGGCTTCAATGCGGGTGTCGGCTGCGAGGCGGATGAATCCGTTCCACGTGTTGGTGCCGGTGACGCTGCGCAGGGCCCCGGTGCCGCCGGTGCCGGAGAGGGTGAGCGTCTCATTGCCGACCGTGATCCCGCCCTGGAGTTGGAGCTGGGCGCCGGACTGGACGGTCGTGCTGTTGTCGAGGCTGCCGAGCGACGGGCTGGTCTGGCCAAGCGCGTCGTCGTGCTCGATGATGACGGTGCCCTGCTGGATGTCGGTGACGCCCTGGTAGGTGTTCGCGCCGGTGAGCAGGAGCGTGCCGGTGCCGGTCTTGGCCAGGCTGGTGGAGGCGTTGCTGTTGGTGAAACCGATGCCGTTCTGCAGGATGGAATCGATCTGGAGATCGATGCCGCTGGAGGTGGTGCCGGACGTGACCGACATGGTGAAGGCGTTGGCCGACATGCCGATGTTGCTTTCCTCGATGACCGCGGTGCGGTCGGAGGCACTCGTGGTGATGCCGCCCGTGATGGTCAGGAGCGGATTGTAGACGATGTCGCCGCCGGTGATGTGGCCGCCCGTGAGGTTGACGGTGCTGAAGGCGTTGCTGCCACCGTTGAGGTTGAAAAGGCCGTCGGCGTAGACCGTCAGGCTGGTGCTGGCCGTGTTGGTGCCGCTGTCGTAGGTGCCGATCAGGTTGTTGGCGGCCGGGGCGCTGACGAGCTGGCCCATCTGCAGCACCACGGTGTCGGCGGCGCCGGGCGAGGACGAATTGCCCACGACGACGCTCGAGCCCGAGATGATCGGTTCGTCGCCGTAGCCGTCGACGATGAGCTTGCCGCCGGTGATCGTGGTGGCGCCGGTATAGGAATTCGCCGCGGTGTTGATCAGGTTCACCGTGCCGGCGCCGGTCTTGGCGAGGCCGCCGGACCCCGTGATCGTTCCGGCGATGTAGATGTTGGTCGGATCCAGGGAGTAAGAGTTGTCGGGCTGGAACGTCGGGGTGACTCCGGTCGCGGACGTCGTGTTCAGCGTGAGGGTGTAGGAACCGAGATTGATCGTATTGTCGAAATTCAGGTCATCGCCGAGGATCAGGAGGTTGTCCGCCGCGGTGACCGTGGCGTTGCCGGCGAGGCTGATGTTGCCGGTCCACTGCGCGGTCTGGCCGCTGGCGGCGGCGTTGTGGAGGGCGCCGGTCGCGGCGCTGGTGCCGGTGCCGGTGAGGGAGAGCGTGCCGGTGGACTTGGTCACGTTGACGCCGGTATCGAGGGCGAGGGTGCCGCCGGTGTTGACGGTGACGGCGCCGGTCGCGGCGCCGAGGGCGTTGTTGCTGGCGGCGAGGATCGTGCCGCCGCTGGCGGAGATCGTCGTGGTGCCGGAGTAGGTGTTGTTGCCGGAGAGCGTGAGGGTGCCGGCACCCTGCTTGGTGACGCCGCCGGTGCCGGTGGTGATGTTGCCGCTGATGAGCGTGTCGCCGGCGCCGGTGACGGTGAGATTGCGGTTGGTGGCGCCGACGTTGCCGCTGATGGTGAGGTCGGTGGCAGCGGCGTTGCTGTCGTTGATGGTGAAGGTGCGGTTGGCGCCGCCGAGGTTGAGGTTGGCGGAGACGGTGGCGCCGTTGGCGTTGTTGGCGGCGCTGTACGCGAGGTTGCCGCCGAGGGTCAGGGTGCCGGTGGTGCCGGTGACGGAGGCGGTCGTGCCGCCGGCGCCGCCGCCGAGGTTGAGGGCGCCGATCGTGTCGGTCCGGGTGTTGATATCGAGGGTGCCGGCGTAGACGTTGACGGCGCCGGTGCTGAGAACGTTGTTGGCGCCGTAGGCGAGGGTGCCGCCGCTGGCGCCGCCGGCGGTGCCGACGCTGGTGGAGCCGGTGTGCAGGTTGGCACCGGAGAGCGTGAGCGTGCCGGCGCCGGTCTTGACGAGGCTGCCGGTGGTGTTGGCGCTCGCGCCGGAGATGGTCAGGTTGGTGCTGGCATTGGTCACCTCGATCGTGCTCGTCGTGGCGGCGGTCAGGGTGAAGCTGCGGTTGGTGCTGCCGTTGGCGCCGGTATACTGGAGCGTGCCGCCGCCGAGGATGAGCCGGTTGGCCGTGTTGGCGGAATTGCCGATGTTGCTGGCTACGCCGCCGTTGGCGAGCGAGCTGACGGAGAGGGTGCCGGCGTTGATGGTCGTGCCGCCGGCGTAGGTGTTGGCGCCGGTGAGGGTGAGGGTGCCCGCGCCCGCCTTGGTGAGGCGCCGGCTGCCGCTGGATTCATTGATGACACCGCCGATGGTGAGATTGCCCCCGGTCGTGGTGATCGTGCGGTTGGCGCCGCCCATGTTCACGTTGCCGGTGCCGAGGTTGAGATCGTTGGTGCCCGTGAAGGTGAAGCTGCCCGCGAGGGTAATCGGGTTGTTGTTGCTGAGCGTGACGGCGCCGCCGCTCGTGTTGTCGATCGTCGTGCCGTTGCCGATCGAGAACGTGCCCGTGCCGAGTGCGGTGGCGCTGTCGATGTTGAGCGTCCCGCCCGACAGGGTTGTGGTGCCGGAATAGGTGTTGTTGCCGGAAAGCGTGAGGGTGCCGGTGCTCGATTTGGTGAGGGCGCCGGTGCCGGTCGCGATGTTGCCGCTGATGAGCGTGTTGCCGGCGCCGGTGATCGTGAGCGAGCGGTTGGCCGCGTTGATGTTGCCGCTCACCGTGAGATCGGTCGCGGCGTTGGTGCTGTTGTTGACGGTGAACGTGCGGTTGGCGGCGCCCAGGTTGAGATTGGCGCCAATCACGGCGCCGTCGGCGTTGTTCGTGGAGACGTACGTGAGCGAACCGCCGAGAGTCAGGGTGCCGCTCGTCCCGGTGATGTTGGCCGTCGTGCCGGCGGCGCCGCCGCCAAGGTTGAGGGCGCCGATCGTGTCAGTGCGCGAATTGATATCGAGGGTGCCGCCGTAGATGTTGACGGTGGTGCCGGGCAGCACGTTGTTGGCGCCCAGCATCAGGGTGCCGCCGCTCGAGCCGCCCGACGTGCCGATGTTGGTCGTGCCGCCGTAGGTGTTGGCGCCGGATATCGTCCAGGTGCCCGTCCCCGTCTTGGTCAGTCCGCCGGTGCCGGCGATGGCCTCGGCGATGAGGTTGCTGGCGTTCGTGCTGGTGCCCGAGAGGGTCAACAGGTAACCGCCATTGTTGAAGCTGCTCAGGCCGTTGCCAAAATAGAGGGCGCCCGTGCCGTTGCTCGTGAAAGTCGCCGCCGCACCCAGGGCAATCGCGAGGTTGGAGTTGTTGAAGGTCTGGGTGTTCGACGAATCGCTGACGATGCCGGAGCCGCCGATCGTCAGAGTGCGGATGCCCCCCGATCCGGAGAATGTCCATCCCGCCGAACCCGATGTGAATTCCAGACCGGCAATCGAGCGGCTGGCGGTAAGGTTGGGATTGGCTGTAACCGTGCCGGCTTGGAACGAGCCGATGTCCGAAGTGGTGTTGTTGGCCGGCGCGGTGCCGCCCACCCAGTTCGAACCGGTGCTGAAGGTGGTGCCGGTATTGCGCCAGACGATCGTGGCCGCTTCCACCCGGGTCGACCCGAAGGCCGCGACCACGAACGCCCATGCCAACAGCCAGCGGAATACCCTCCCGGGGTATCCGGTTGTCGGCGGCGGTTTTTGTCGGCGGTTCATGGCGCGGATGGCGGATCGGTGGGGGTCAATCTTCGCCAGCTGATCTGGTAGGGTGTAAGTAATCCCTTTTGCCCCCCTACAGCCAACCCAAAATCAGGCCCGCGATGGGTGTTTAGCCCCAGAACGGAAGCGCACGGCATGAAAAATGGGAGCGTGCATCAGCACTAAAAATTGATAAACAATATCTTACGATTTATTCTCCGGTGAAGAGCTGCCTATCGGATGG
This sequence comes from Opitutaceae bacterium, assembly GCA_019634615.1. Taxonomy (GTDB): domain Bacteria; phylum Verrucomicrobiota; class Verrucomicrobiia; order Opitutales; family Opitutaceae; genus UBA2377. The sequence continues at coordinate 22,272 of JAHCAZ010000040.1, read as the reverse complement.
GCAATAATACGTAGTCATAGGTGTTATTACCCGAAGTTTGTCGTGGATTTCCTTGTCGGCGTTTGCTCAGACTACGCCTGTATGGGCCTCCTTCTTTAGGTATAACCACCTAATCCTAAAGAAAGTCGCTTCCTTTCCCTCCCACCCGTTTCAGCCACAGCCCCGACCTGCCCTAGCTGCCTGCATCCGATGAAAACTATTCTCCGTCGTTTCGCGTCCGTCCTGAGTGCGTTTGTCCTTTGCGCCGGAGTTGCCCACGCCATCCCGTCGCCGGGCGTGCAGTACAATCCCAAGAACAAGACCGTCCAAGGCAACCAACCTCTCAGCGAGAGTTACCCGGTCACGATCACCACGCCCAACTCGGTCGCCGCCGGATCCAACCTCACCATCGGCTTCAGCATCACGGTCTCCTCCGCGCCGTCGGGAGTTTCGGAGGCAACGGCGCTTTCATTCATCGCGGTGAGTCCCTCGACGTTGACCGTCACCGGACCGAGCCAGACGAAGGTGGTGACGATCACGGTCACCGTGCCCGAAGGCAGTTTTGCCGGCGACTACGCCTACGTGCTGAAGACGACGGGTTGGCCGACCAATCTGAACGTGACCGATGCCGGTACGACGGTGAACATGCGTGTGACCCCGAACGCGACAGTCGACACGTCCCCGCCGACGGTCAACCTGCAGGATCCCAGCAATGGCGAGACGCTGACCTACTACCCGGCGGTGGGCCCGCTCGAGATCCCGGTGCTCTTTGAAGCCCAGGTCGGTGACAACGGGGCGCCGGTCGACTCGATGAAGGCGTTCCTCGGCAGCACGCCGTTGTCGCTGACGGAAACCGGGCTGAATACTCTCAGCGCGTCGGCCACGGCCGTCGCGACGGTCACCGCGCCGGGCATCTACACCATCAGTGTCGAGGCCACCAACATCTATGGCACCGGCTACGATTCCGCCGACGTCACCGTCGTTGTCTCCGCACCCCCGCCAAGCATCACCGTCGCCTCACCCACTGCGGGCGCCCAGTTCATCTACCCGGCCGGCGGCACCTCCGCCACGGTCCCGGTCAGCTTCACCGCCACGAGTGTCTACGGCAACGTGACCCACGTCGCGGCCACGCTTGACGGCACCCCGATCACCCTGAGTTCCAGCGGACCGGGCACCACGATCACGTCCTCGGCTTCGCTCAACCTGGTGGCTGGTGACTACACGCTGGTCTTCAGTGCGGCGAGCGACTACGGCGCGGCCACGCCGGTCGCGGTTCAGATCAAAGTGCGGACCCAGGCTCCCACGCCGGTTCTGCCGGTGGTGAGCATCCTGGCCCCGACCGTCGGTCAGGTCTTCTCCCGCACCGAGGGTGACCCGGCCACCGTGGTCAACTACAGCTTCGCGGCCACCTCCGCCTCCGGCCCCATCACCGCCGTCGCGGTCGCCATCGACGGCGTCACCCAAACCCCGGTCCTGACCGGCGGCGGCACGGCCAACGTCACCGGCACGGGCACGATCAGCTACACGGCCGGCGGCAGCCACACCCTGACGGTGACGGCGATGAACGCCGATGGCTCGGCCTCGGGTTCGACGACCTTCAGCATCCAGCAGGCCCCCGCTCCAGTCTGCCGCAATCTCTACTGGCTGCCGCCCATCTCGCTCGACAACACCATCGAGGGCGGTTCGACGATGCCGATCAAGTTCACCCTGACCTGCAAGGGTTGCTTCGTCCGCGACACCGCGGTGCTGATCGCGATCTACGAGATTTTTGCCGACGGCTCCTTCGGTGAGCCCGTGATCTATCCGTACGGGTCCAACGGCAATCCGAACCCGCCGGACTACGCCATCAACGGGCAACATTACCAGCTCAACTTCGACACCGCCAAGGGCGTGCACCGCTATCGCATCGAGGTCTACCGGCCGCTGGCCGACGGTTCCTTCCAGGTCCTCGGGACCAAGGACCTGCTGACCAAGGGCAAGAAGGGCAATGACCGCGGCGATTGCGGCGACCACCGCGACCGTGACAACGACCGCGATTGGGACCGCGACCGCGACGACGACCGCGACCGGGATCACGACAAGGACCGCGGCAAGGACAAAGACCGCGACGACGACAAGGACCGGAACAAGGACAAAGACTGCGACCGGGACGGCGACAAGGGCAAAGGCCGCAAATAATCCGGTTCGCTTGCCGCTAACTGGTGCCCGGGGTGGGGGTCGAACCCACAAGCCTTTAGAGGGCGGTGGATTTTGAGTCCACTGCGTCTGCCAATTCCGCCACCCGGGCCGGGCGCGTGATGCGTCGCGAAACCTAGGTCAGGGGATCGGCTTGTAAACCTGAAACTGAGCACGGCGATCCTCTCTCGCCGTGCTCAGTTTCAGGTTGGGAGATGGCAGTTGGAGGATGGGAGATGGGTAAGCGCCGCTGACCGGACTCAATCGCCTCGGTAGTATTCCGACTTCGATCTCCAAACTCCGATCTGCGATTTGGTGAACCGCACAGCGGTTCACCAAATCTCCTCGCCGCGGTCGAAGACGCCTTGGATCGCAGCCTCCCAGCGCTCGGGATCGCGTTGCGCGAGCATTTCGCCCGCGGTGGCAAAGGAGAGCCACGCCAGCCCGGAGGCAAAGTCGTTCGCGCACAGGCCGTAGTAGCGCTTGCCGCCGTCGCCGGCCATGAAACGCAGCTGCTTCGCGGCGATGGACTCGAGCCACGCGCAACCCTCGACGCCACGCGCCGCCTCGAGCAGCAGCCACGCCAGCGCCGGCTCGTAGCAGCGGTAATGATCGTCAACCGGATGCTCAAACGTGCCGTCGGCCAGCTGATTTTGGTGGTGCCAGTCGGCGAACTCGGCGTGGCGGGCGACGAGCCGCTCCCAGATCGTGTCGCCCACCGCCTGGCGGGCGCTGTCCAGCTCGGCCTTGACCAGATTGGGCGCCTGCGCCGGGACGATCGCCTCCGGCTCGGCCGCGGGGCCGAACTGGATGACATGCTGCAGCGGGACCATCAGGCGCCGCTTCATCTCCGTGCTCGTCAGCGCGGCGAGCAGACCCTCGGAGGAGTAAATGAGGATCTGCTGCGGGCCCGCGTGCGTCCACTCCTTGAAGTGCGTCTTCCGGTAATCAAACGTCGCCAGGTACTCGATCATCGGCACGGCGTCGTCGTAGTACTTGGTCTCACCGGTCAGGTTGGCGTAGCGGATCAGGTTGGCGGCAAACAGCGAGTCCGCGCACCAGTACTCCTGGCAGCCCGGCCCGCCGATCTGGTGCAGGAAGACGCCGCCGCCCATGACGCCCTTGCTGGTCCGGTAATGTTTCAGGCAGTGGTCGAGGAAGACCTTGATGCTCGCGAGCACCTTCGGGTTCTCCGGGAGGTGCGGGAAACAGCGGACGGCCTCGAGCATGCCGTTCACTGTCGAGGCGTTGTCGGCGACGCAGGAGCAGTTGGGCACGCCGTTGGCGTCCCGCTTGTAGCCGTAGCCCATGTCGAACATCTCCGGGTAATGCACGCCCTGGTACTTCATCATGCGGTCGTTGAAGCGCCGGCAGATGGCGGTCATGCGGGCGTCGTCGAGCAGCGGCATGGTGCGCGCAGCCGCCATGACGACATAGGCCTCCTCGAAGCAGGCCTGCATCGGATGGGCCATGCCCGGGCTCGCGATGATGTGATGGGAAAAGTAATTCCAGTGCTTGATCAGGCCGCGGGCGACGACGTCGGGATTGAGCTTCATGGCACAAGGGCGAGGAAAGGAGGCGTTACCAGAGGTCCTCGCCGCGGTCGAAGACACCGCGGAGCGCGGCGTCCCAGGCCTGCGGATCGCGCTTTTTCAGAATCTCGCCGGCGGTGGCGAAGGAGTAGAAAGCCATGCCGGACGCGAAGTCATTGGCGTAAAGACCGTAGTAAAGCTTGCCCGGGTTCGTCGCCATGAAGCGCAGCTGCTTGGCCGCGATGGGCTCGAGCCAGGCGCGGCCCGGCGTGTGCACGGCCGCCTCGAGGAGGAGGCCGGCGACGAGGGGCTCGTAGCAGCGGAAGTGGTCGTTGGCGGGGTGCTCGAAACAGCCGTCAGCCATCTGGTTTTGGTGGAACCAGTCGGTGAACTCGGCGAAGCGGGCCACCAGGCGGTCCCAGATCGTGTTGCCGAGCGTCTGGCTCGCGCCCGCGAGCTCGACCTTCATCAGGTTCGGCGCCTGCGCGGGCACGATCGCCTCGGGGTCGGCCTTCGGCGTATGCTGGATGACGTGGCGCAGCGGGGTGCGCAGGCGCTTTTCCATCTCCGGGCTGGCGAGTGCGGCGATCAGGCCCTCGGACGTGTAGATCAGGATCTGCTGCGGCGCGCTCTTCGACCATTCTTCCCAGAGCGTGTGCTTGTAGTCGTAGGTGCTGATGTACTCCACCAGCGGCACCGCGGCGTCGAAGTACTTTGTCTCACCCGTGACGGTCGCATAACGGATCAGCGTCGTGGCGAACAGCGCGTTGGCGCACCAGTACTCCTCCATGCCGGGAGGGTTGACCTGGTGGTTGAGCACACCGACACCCATGACGCCCTTGTTGGTGAGGTAGTGCGTGAGGCAGTGGTCGATGAAGCGCTTGAGGCAGGCGAGGACCTTGGGGTTCTCCGGCAGGTGCGGGAAACGCGCGATGCCCTCGAGCATGCCGTTGGCCGTCGAGGAATTGTCGGCGACGCAGGAGCAGGCGACCATGTCCTTTGCGTCCCGGCGGTAACCGTAGCCCATGTCGAGCATGTCGGGATAATGCACGCCCTGGTAGTCCATCTGCCGCAGGTTGAAGCGGCGGCAGATTGCCGTCATCCGCGCATCGCTCATCAGGTCCATCGCGCGCGCGGCGCCGATGACGACATAGGATTCCTCGAAGCACGCCTGCATCGGATGAGCCGCACCCGGGCTCGCGATGATGTGATGCGAGAAATAATTCCACAGTTTGACCAGCCCGCGGGCGGTGACATTGGGGTCGAGTTGCATGGGGGAGACGGCGGCGTGCGCCGTCCTCACGTATTCGCGCGGCTACTGGCGGCGTCAAACGCATTGGATTCCTACCGGTAGGCGCAAACGATGGGTTGTGGCGGGGCGCCGGCCGGACCAGCTTGGCCTTGCGATGGTGACACTACGGTCCTCGTCCTGCCGCAGCCCATGAGCACGAAATTCACTTTTCAGGGCACGCGCATCCGCCTCAGCACCGACTTCGCCGGCGGCGGTCTGACCCGGGTCGAGGAGACGGCGCCCAATGTCTTCGATTGCTGGCCTTACCTGGCAGAGGAGTATTGCGACGGATTTTTTTCGCTCCGCAGCCTCGATGGCCCGGGCGACACGCGCGACGGGGCGAACTTCAGCTTCCTGTTCCGCCTTGACGGCTGTCTGAACCAGACGGTTACGCTGCGGATCCATGTCGTGCACGAGCGGCTCAAGGCCGACGACGTCTCGGTGGTGTATGCCAACCCGGATTTCCCCGTGGTCAGCGACGACGGCGATCATTGGGAGCGCGTGCCACGGAAGCGGCTGCTTGGTGGCAGTGGCCTGGCGGACGAAAGGATCGTCGTGGCCGAGCACAGCTGCCGGCAGGACACGCTGTGGGTTTCGTACCAGTATCCCTACACGACCGACCGCCTGCGCCGCTTCGCTGACCGGTTGGCCGGTTCGCCCTTTGTCCGCGTCGAATCGGCCGGACGATCCACCGAGGGCCGCGACATCCCGCTGCTCAGCATCACCGACCCCGCGGTGCCGCCGGCGGCCAAACAGGCGGCGTGGTTCACCGGCCTGCAGCATTGCGCCGAGCTCGGGGCGGGGTGGGGCATCGAGGGCATGGCGGAGTTCCTGGTGTCTGATGGTCCGCTCGCCGCCGTGGCGCGGCGGAAATACGAATTCAAGCTCATCCCCATCGTCAACGTGGACGCCGTGGCGGAGGGCCGCGGGCGGATCCACCGTTCGGGCCGCAACCTGAACCGCGAATGGGAGCGCCCCGACCCGGTGATCGACGTGGGCAGCATCCGCCAGACCCTCGACGCCTGGCGCGCGCAGGGCCGGGCGGTCGACACCTTCGTGGACCTCCATGGTTTTTCGACCCGGGACGGCACCTGGACCGCGCCGGTGTTACCGCCGGGCAATTTCAGTCCGGCGCAGGCCCAGCGGTACGAGCGCCTGCTCGCCTGCATCAAACAGCAGTTCCCCCAGATCCGCTACGACTCCTTCGAGTCCGTCGGCCTCGCCGCCGGCGCCGCGGTGCGCACCTACGGTGCCCTGGGCCTCAGCATCGACGGCTGGGTCTTCAAATACGCCGGCGGCCAGCCGCCCGACCTGGCGACCCACTACACGGGCGGCCAAAAGGTCCTGCCCCTTCCGGAGATCAAGGCCGCCGCGGTGCGCCTCGTGCAGGCGTGGGTGGATTTCGCGGGGTGAGCGGTCAAAACCTGAACTCTTCAAAAATGAATGTCGTCGCAAAGATCTGGAAGGCCTTGATGAACCCCGCAGAAGATCCCGGCGAAGCGCTGGCCCGTTTGCTGATCGCGGCGAACGAGGATACGGCATTCCGCAACCAAGTCTTGGCGGTCCTGCGGGTTCCCACCGCCCAAAGGACCTCCCTCATCAACACGGCGCTCCACGAGATGCGCCTCCGCGGTGAATCGGAAGCGGCCTGCGCCGCGTTCGCCACGCTGGCGACCGAGGAGGGCGCGAAAGTGGCGCTGCGGGTGCTCGGGGAGAATTGAAAAGACGCGCACTTCATTTGGTCTTTTCCGGTCGCCAGCGGCCGCGCGTGGACACGGCGTTGCGTGCAGCGATTCCATGCAAGTTCCTGAAAGTCTCGCGATTAAGCGAAATGAAACGCTTCAAGTCCAACCCTGCGTTTCTCCTCAAATGGTCGGGCCGGTGAGATTCGAACTCACGACCTCTTGCACCCCATGCAAGCGCGCTACCAGGCTACGCTACGGCCCGAACAAGAGAAGGGTGAACAAGCCGCACAGTTTCGCCCGACGCAAGTCCTTTTGTTGGCTAGAAAGCAAGGATGGCAATGAGGGTAGGCCGCGAGCTTGCTCGCGCTCGGATCGGAGGGCGGAAACCAAACGAGCGCCCGCGAGCGGGCTGCCTACGGTGGCTGGATTTGGTGCAGGATAGGCTTGTCGCAATGGGCGGGACGGTGACTTTGGATGCCGGTGCAACCTGCTCTCCAACGCCTGCTTCCCTGGCTCTGGCCGTTTTCGCTCGCTACGATGATCGTGATCGCTTCCGGGCGCAGTGAGGTGGCAGCGCCCGGTGTGGTGGGAATCGACAAGGTCGCCCACTTCGGGGTGTTCGGCCTCCTCGCGATTTTGGTCGTGCGCAACGGATTCACGCCGCGCCGGGCCTGGGTCGCCGTGCTGGCGGTTTCGCTCTTCGGTCTCACCGATGAATGGCACCAGAGCGTCACCCCCGGGCGCTTCGTCGAGGTCGCCGACTGGGTGGCCGATACCTTGGGGGCCATCGTAGCCGTGACGATCTACGTGCGCTGGCCGCGCGCCCGCGCCTGGCTGGAGCGGCCCCTCTGGCGTCGCCAACGCCGGATTGAAAAGCCCGACCCGCTGGTCCCAAATGAGGCCGCATGACCCCCGCCGAGGCCCAGACCCGCATCGCCCAGCTCCGGACGGAGGTCGCCCGCCACGACGAGCTCTACTACCGGCAGGCGCAGCCCCAGGTCAGCGATCTCGACTATGACCGGCTGAAGCGCGAACTCGCCGACCTCGAGGCGCAGTTCCCGCAATTCGCCTCCGCGGCCTCGCCCACCGGACAGGTCGGCGACGACCGGTCGGAAGGATTTCAGACCTACCGGCATCGCCAGCCGATGCAGAGCCTCGACAACACCTACTCCGAGGCCGAGCTGCGCGAATTCCACGCCCGCCTCGTCAAGCTGCTCGAGCGCGAGGACCTCGCCTACGTGGTCGAACCCAAGATCGACGGCCTCGCCGTCAGCGTGACCTACGAAAAGGGCCGGCTCGTCCGCGCCGTCACCCGCGGCAACGGCGTCGAGGGCGACGACATCACCGCCAACGCCCTCACGATCCGCACCCTCCCGCGCCAGCTCAAGGCGTCGGCTGACGCGCCCATCCCCGACGTGATCGAGGTGCGCGGCGAAATCTTCATGACCCTCGCGGAGTTCCAGCGCATCAACGCCGAGCGCGAGGAAGCCGGCGAGGCGCTCTATGCCAACCCGCGCAATCTTGCGGCCGGCACGGTGAAGCAGCTCGACTCCGCCGAGGTCGCCCGTCGCAAGCTCGAGATCGTGCTCTACGGCCTCGGTTTCTGCGAACCGGTGTCGGCCCTGCCCGCCACCCAGGCCGAGTATCATGGCCGCGTGCGCGCCTGGGGCCTGCCGACGGTGGAGAAGTTCTGGTCGGTGCGGGGCGTGGACGCCGTCTGGGCCGCCGTCCAGGAACTCGACCGCCTGCGCGACACCTTTGCCTACGCGACCGACGGCGCGGTCGTGAAGCTCGACCCGCTGCAGCTCCAGCGCGAGGCCGGCAGCACGAGCAAGGCGCCCCGCTGGGCGATGGCCTACAAGTTCGCCGCGCAGCGCGCCGAGACGCGCCTCAACGCCATCACGATCCAGGTCGGTCGCACCGGCGTGCTCACGCCCGTGGCCGAGTTGGAGCCGGTGCAGCTCGCTGGCACGACGGTCTCGCGCGCCACGCTCCACAACCGCGACGAGATCGCCCGCAAGGATATCCGCATCGGCGACTGGGTGCAGGTCGAGAAGGCCGGTGAAATCATCCCGGCCGTCGTCGCAGTGAACGTGCAACGCCGCACGCCGGAATGCGTGCCGTACGTCTTTCCCGACCGCTGCCCCGCGTGCAGCACCGCGGTCGTGCAGTTCGAGGGCGAGGTCGCGCTGCGCTGCCCGAATCGCGAGTGCCCGGTGCAGGTACGCCGCCGTGTGGGGCACTTCGCCTCGAAGGCCTGCATGGATATCGACGGCCTGGGCGGGGCGATGGTGGACGTGCTCGTCGAAAAAGGTTGGGTCAGGCGCGTCAGCGACATCTACCGACTCCGCCGCGAGGACCTCCTGACCCTCGGGAAGAGCGTGGAGAAATCCACCGACAACCTCCTCGCCGCCATCGAGACCTCCAAGCGCGCCGAGCTCTGGCGCGTCATCCACGGCCTCGGCATCACCCATGTCGGCGTGGCGGCGGCCAAGGATTTGGCGAAGCACTTCGGCAGCCTCGAGGCGCTGGCGACGGCCAAGCTCGAGAACTTTATCCGCGAGAAGAAGCAGAGCGTCATCGAGGGCATCGGCGAGACGATGGCGCAGGCGATCGTGGGGCATTTTCAGGACCCGGCGAACCGGGCGCTGATCGACGAGCTGCGTGCGCTCGGGCTGGCGCCAGTCGCCCCGGAGAAGGCGGCGCCGACCGGTACGGCGTTCGCCGGCAAGACCTTCGTCCTCACCGGGACGTTGCCGACGATGACCCGCGACGAGGCGGCGGCCAAGATCGAGGCGGCCGGTGGCAAGGTCAGCGGCAGCGTCAGCAAGAAGACCAGCTACGTCGTCGCCGGCGCCGAGGCGGGATCGAAGCTGGCCAAGGCGCACGAGCTGGGCGTGCCGGTGCTCGACGAGGCCGGGCTGCTCCGGTTGCTCGATGAAGGCTGAGCGCTCGGTCCTGCTCGCCGGGCTGGTGATCGCGCTCGCGGCGCTGGCCGCGTACCACAACACGTTCGGCGTGCCGTTCGTCTTCGATGACGAACAGTCGATCGTGCACAACCCGAGCATCCGCAGCTTGGCGACGGCGCTGCAGCCGCCGACGGGGTGGGGATTCACCGTAAGCGGGAGGCCCGTGCTCAACCTCAGTCTTGCGCTGAATTACGCGATCAGCGGCACCGGGGTCTGGAGTTACCACGCGCTGAACCTGCTGATTCATGCCGCAGCTGGGTTGACGCTGTTCGGACTCGTGCGGCGCACGCTGCAGCAGCCGATCATGGCCAAGGCCTTAGCGGGCCGGGAGCTGCCGGTCGCGCTGGCCGTCGCGCTCCTCTGGACGGTGCATCCGCTCCAGACTGAGTCGGTGACCTACGTCATCCAGCGCGCGGAGTCGTTGATGGGCCTGTGCTATTTATTCACGCTCTACGCGGTGTTGCGGTCGGCGACGACCCCCGCGTCGCGCGCGTGGCCGGTGGTCGCCGTGGCGGCCTGCGCCCTCGGCATGGCCACGAAGGAAGTCATGGTCACGGCGCCCCTCGTGGCGCTGCTTTACGATCGCACGTTTCTCGCGGGGAGCCTGCGCGGTGCGTGGGTGCAGCGGCGCGGACTGTATCTTGCGCTGGGCGCAACCTGGCTGCTGCTGGGTTGGCTGGTGCTGTCGGTTGGCGGCGACCGGGGTGGCACGTATGCGCTGACACCGGCGGCCTTCGGCGCGTATTGGCTGACGCAGTTCGAGGCGATCGCGCGCTACGTATGGCTGTCGGTCTGGCCGTCGCCACTGATCTTTGAGTACGGCGTCACTCGGGACGTCCGCTGGACCGCGGCATTACCGTACGCGTTGCCGGTGCTGGCGCTGGGGGCGGCGACGCTGTGGGCGCTGGCCCGCCGGCCGGTGGCCGGATTCCTGGGGGCGGCGTTCTTCCTCGTGTTGGCCCCGACGAGCCTCATGCCGGGCGTCACGCAGACCATCGTGGAGCACCGCATGTATGTCCCGCTGGCGGCAGTCGTGGCGTTGCTGGTCGGTTGGGCGGTAGTCTTGGCGGGGCGCCGGGCGCTCACTGTCTGCGGTGTGCTGGCGGTGCTCGCCGGCGGGCTGACCGTGGCGCGGAACCGGGTTTACCAGGACGAGTTCACGCTGTGGCAGGACACGGTGGCGAAGCGGCCCGCGAGCGCGAAGGCGCAGAACAATTTGGGTCGGCTGCATTTCCAGCGGGGCGAATACGCCGACGCGCTGCGCCGTTATGAGCTCGCGCTGCAGCATGAGCCGACCTCGGCCCAGACCCACTACAACCGCGGCCTGACCCTTGAGGCTCTCGGCCGTACGGCGGAGGCGATCGCGGCTTTCGCGGAGGCGGAGCGCATCTTGCCTTACTTCGGCCAGGCGCAGTGGCGTCGGGCCGTGCTGCTCCTGCAACTGGGGCGGGCGGAGGAGGCGATCGCGCCGGCTCAGGCGGCAGCTGCGCGGCTGGTGGAGCCGGCCGAGGCCTACTTTACGCTGGGGCAGGCGCTGGCGGAGACGGGGCGGACTCCGGCGGCGATGGAGGCCTATGCCGCCGCGGTGCGGTACCGCGATGACCACGGCGAGGCCCGGCTCAACCTCGGCGTCCTGCTGGCGCAGGCGGGGCGGCTACCGGAGGCCCGCCTGCAACTGGAGACGGCCGCGCGGCAGCGTCCGCCACTCCCCGAGGCGCACGCCAATCTCGGGATCGTGCTGGCGGAGAGCGGCGACCTCGCTGCGGCGGTCGCGAGCTACGAGCGCGCCTTGCAGCTGCGGCCGAACTACCCAGCGGCTCACTTCAATCTGGGGGTCACACTGCTGCGTCTGGGCCGAATGGAAGAAGGCCGGCGTCACCTCGTGGCTGCCGGTGATTTTCCGCCGGCCCGCGAGATGCTCGAGAGGTTGCGGTGAGCGCCGCGATTCTGACCGTCCATCCGCTTTGCCCTCGTCTGGGCGGTTCGGCGCGCTAGACTGCGGCCTTCCCGTTCCCCGCATGAAAACGCCCCTTGGCTGGCTGTGCGCCGGCCTATATTGCCTGTTGCCCGGCGCCTTCGCCATCGAACGCCTGCCGGTGGAGGAATTTGCCCGCGAGCCGGAAACCACCGGGGCGCGGCTGGCGCCGGATGGACAACACTTCGCCTTCCTGCGCGACGACCGCGGCAAGACGCTGTTGCACGTGGCCGACGTGGATGGGAAGGGAATCACCCGGCTGCGCCTCGATCCCGCGGCGCTCATGGAGAACGCCCCGAAAGAGGTCGCGAACTTCACTTGGGTGAATGCCGACCGCCTGCTGGTCACGACCACGGTGTGGGACATGCATTACGGCGTGATGGCGACCGACCGCGACGGTGCGCGCACCGTGCCGATCAGTGGCTACGAGGATGAGCGGATCACGCTGCAGGGCGGCCGCCTGTTTGCCCGCGAGGTCATCTATCGGTCGTTCGATGCGAACGGCACAGTCCTCATGCTCGACCGGCACGAGGGCGGGCCGGGAAGCAGTCGCCGGCCTGATGTCCTGTCGGTTGATACGCGCAGCGGCCTGTCGCTGAAAGTGGTCAAGAATCCCGGCGAGGTGGCGTATTGGGGCGTCGATTTCGACGGGGTGACCCGCTTTGGCCTGCTCACGCACGGCGATCTGTCGGGCGCGATCTATCGGTCCGAAGCAAAGTCCGAATGGAAGACGATCCTGCCGCTCGCGAATCGGCGCGGACAGATGCGCATCGTGGGCTTCGACGCGGCGAACAGCTGCATTCTGGTGGCGATGCTCAACCCGGAACGCCGCTGGGCCATCTACCCGCTGAATCCGGACACCGGCGAAATCGGCGAGGCGCTGATGTCGGATCCGGTTTACGATATCGTGCCGGACCGCGGCATCACCGGGGCCGGCGGCATCGACCTCGCCGGCACGTGGTTCTCGCGACGGAAGCAGACCCTGGCCGGGGTGCGCCACTACACCGAATCGCTGCGCGTGCGCTGGTTCGACAAGGAGTATGCCGCGTTGCAGGTCGCGGTGGACCGGGCGCTGCCCGACACCGTCAACCTGCTGGTGGACGAGTCCCTCGATGGGCAGCAGCTGCTGTGGTTTGGCTTCTCCGACCGCGATCCAGGCTCTTACTACCTCTTTGACCGCACCAAGCGCTCATTCCGAAAACTGGCCACGCGCATGAGTTGGATCAAGCCGACGCAGATGGCGCCGATGCTGGCGGTGAAATACCCGGCCCGCGACGGCCTCATCGTCCATGGCTACCTGACCGTGCCGGTCGGCCATGAGCCGAAGCAACTGCCGCTGGTGGTGATGCCGCACGGCGGACCGTGGGCGCGCGATGTGTGGGGTTACAGCCCGCTCGTGCAATTGCTCGCCAATCGCGGCTATGCGGTGCTGCAGATGAACTACCGCGGCTCGACGGGCTATGGTGACGAGCTCTTCCGCAGTGCGCGCCGGCAGATCGGCGGGCAGATCGAGCAGGACATCGAGGATGGCACGCGGTGGGCGATCGCGGCCGGCATCGCCGACCCCAAGCGCGTGGCGATCGTCGGGGCGAGCTACGGTGGCTACGCGGCCCTGTTCGCGCTTGGCCGCAGCCCGGATCTTTACCGCTGCGGTGTGTCCATCGCCGGCGTGACCGACTGGCTGGCGATTTACGAGGACAGCGATGCCACGACGTACAAGGAGGCGCGCCGCCACTGGCGGGAGCAGATCGGCGACCCCGAGACCGACGAGTCCCGCCTGCGGGCGATCTCGCCCGTGAACTTTGCCGACCAGATCAAGGCCCCCGTCCTCATCATCCAGGGCCGCCAGGACAAGCGCGTGCCGCTCGACCAAGCCAAGCGCATGATTTCGGCGCTGGAGCGGGCGGGCCGAAAGCCGGAGAGCCTGCTCGTGTCCGGCATGGCGCACAGCATGGCGCCCGAGGCCAAGCGCCTCGAGGTCATGAAGGCCGTGGTGTCGTTCCTCGAGCGTGAGCTCGGGCCGGGCGTGGACTAGGCCAATCCTTCCTGATTCGCTTCGGCCATCCTTGCGCGACCGCCCAAGGCTTGCATGACCAACGTCGGCCGGCATGATGCCCTCACTACCCCGTGTCCGTGAGGAATCCTATCACCAGCCTGATCGTGTCAGCGGTCGCCTTGGGGCTGTCCGTCATCGCCCAGGCGGCGACCGGTGAAGCGATCTCCGCCGAGGACGTGCGCCAGCTCGTCGAGCAGAATCGCCGGCTGCAGGAGCAGGTGACCGCGCAGCAGCGGCAATTGGACGAGTTGCGGGCGCGGCTCGACGCAATCGCTACGGCCGGACAGCGGCAGGAGCGGGTGTTGGACGATCTGCGCGACCAGGTCGCGGACCGCGGCCCCGCCGCGCGCAGCGATGCGGTCGGCGACATCCGGCTGAGCGGCGAGGCCGGCCTGGCCTATTTCGACGGCGGCCCGCGTGGCGCGTGGCCGAATGGCGAATTCCGCGCCGACGACGTGAAGATCTACCTCGAGACACCGGTGTGGCGGGATACCTACCTCTTCGCCGAGCTGGACCTCGTGACGCGCGAGGTGAACGACGAGTTCTTCCACATGGGCGAGGTCTATGTCGATTTCGAGAACGTCTCGGGTCGGCTGGGCGGGCCCGACCGGTTGCTCAACCTCCGGATCGGCCGGTTCGACATCCCCTTCGGCGAGGAGTACCTGTACCGGGGCGTGCTCGACAACCCGCTGATCACGCACTCGGTGGCCGACCCGTGGGGGGTGGACGAGGGCGTCGAGCTTTACGGCTCGGCCGGGCGCCTCAGTTACGTTTTCGCGGTGCAGAATGGCGGCCACAAGACCCTGCGCGATTTCGACTCCGACAAGGCCGTGACCCTGCGGGTGGGTTTTGATCCGACGGCTTGGCTGCACCTGAGCGGCAGCGCGATGCGCACCGGCGATCTGACGGTGGCGGGTGACTTTCTCTCCGAGATCTGGATCGGCGGCGGTTTTTTCCGGTCGATTGGCGCGGCGGCGACGACGCAGGGGTTCTCGGCGACCCTGTATCAGGCCGATGCGCGGGCGACTTGGGACGGCGGTCACCTGTCCGCCGCGGTGTGCGCCGCGCGGTATGACGACAACGACACGGCCGCCGACAACCGGCGCGATCTCGATCACTTTGCGGTCGAGCTCGTGCAGCGAATCAATGGCGGTCTCTACGGCGCAATTCGCTACAGCGAGATCAGCGTGCAGAAGGGCGGCTTTCCGCTGCAGGGCCTCGGCAGTCCCGGGACTTTTTTCTACAGCGGACTGCCCCTGGCCGAGGGTCTCGAGCGATTCAGCCTGGGCCTGGGTTACCGCTTCAGCGATCCGCTCGTGTTCAAGATCGAGTACGCCTGGGAGGACGGCCGCATGATCAATGGCCAGCCGCGCAACCAGGAGGACCTTTTCGCCACCGAAATCGGTGTGCGCTTTTGACCGGATGAAACTTCACCCCCCGAGTTCCTCCCTGCTCCTGTTCCTCGTCGGTCTCCTCGTGGTGGCGCCGGCGACCGCCGGCACCATCACCGGCACCGTCCGCGCCGAGGGCGCGCCCGCGGCCGCCAGTGGCGGGGGCGGCGACAAATACGCGAGCCGGCGCTACAAGTTCGTCGAGCGCGTGGATTACGCCAAGCTCACCGACTTCGTGGTCTATGTCGACCAGGTGCCGGCCACGCCGCCGCCGCCGGCCAAGGCGACGGTCGTGCAGAAAGACGCGACGTTCGAGCCCCGCGTGTTGCCGGTCGCCGTCGGCACCACGGTGCTCTGGCCCAACGAGGACGACATCTACCACAACGTCTTCTCGATGTCGGAGCCGCGGGAATTCAACCTCGGCCTGTACAGCGCCGATGACGCGCCGCCGGCGATCACCTTCGACAAGCTGGGCCGGGTCGACGTGTTCTGCTCCATCCACACGAAGATGCACTGCATCGTGCTCGTGCTTCCGAACCCGTGGTTTGCGTTGAGCGATGCGAAGGGCCGGTTCGTCATCCGCGACGTCCCGCCCGGCACCTACAAGCTGCGCGCCTGGCATGAGCGCCTGCCCAGCGTGACCCTCGAAGTCACCGTGCCCGCCGAGGGCGAAGTGCAGGTCGATTTCGTGCTCGGGCTCGCGAACCTCCCCAAGCCCTGACCATGGCCGCGGCGCAACCGAAGTTCCGGCTCAGCCTGCAGGCCAAGGTGCTGGTCGCGGTGCTGGGGTTCCTCGTCCTCCTGCCCGTCGTCACGCTCTGGATCGTCAATGGTCACATGGAACGGCAGATGGAGGACGAGGCGCGGCAGACGCTCGCCACCGCCGAGGCGGTGTTTCTCAAGTCGCTCGACAACCGTTCGCGCAACCTGCTCGAGCGCTACCGCACGGTGGTCGAGGAGGCGCGCTTCAAGGTCACGGCCGAGCTGGCCGACCGGCGCACGATCGACGGGCTGCTGCTCAGCGTCCTTGAGGACTCGCCGGAGGATCACGCGGCGCTGCTGTACTTCGACGACCGCGATGAATTCGTCACCGGGCGCCGGCGTTCGTCCGCGACCGACCTCGAGAAACTGGCGGCCGCGACGGCCGACCTGAGGCAGAAAGCGCAGGCCGGCGAGGCCGGCGCGGGCGTCGTCGGTTACGACGGCCGGGTGTATTCCGTGCTGGCCCTGCCGGTGACGGGTTCGAATCGCGGGCCGCTGGTCGGCGTCCTGACCGTGGCCATCGTGCTGGGCGAAAACGCGGTGCAGGAACTCAAGCTGCCCCGCACCGAGACCCTGCTGGTGGCCGATGGCCGCGTGGTGGTCTCCACCGTGGCGACGAGCGCCCTCCCGGAGAACCTGCTGGACGAGGTCGCCCCGGCCGGCCGCGCCACCGATGCGCGGCGCACCCTCGTGGCCGGCGAGCACTTCATGGCCCGCTCGGGCGATCTCGGCCCGGTGAGCCCGCGGCAGCCGGGCATCCGCTACGTCATGATGTCGTCCTACGAGGCGCGTCTTCAGGCGATGATCACGACGCGGCGCACGGTCGTGGGCCTCAGCATGGCGGGCATTCTGATCAGCGGCATCGTGGTCGCCTGGTTCGTGCGCCGCGTGACGCACCCGCTGCGCGACCTGGCCGAGTCGGCCGAGGCCGTGGGCCGCGGCGACTTCTCCCGGCGCATCCAGCGTTTCTCCGACGACGAGTGCGGTGATCTCGCGCAGGCGTTCAACCGCATGACCGAGAACCTGCAGACCTCGCGGGCCGAGCTCGAGAAGACCGTGACCACGCTCAAGGGCACGCAGGCGCAGCTGGTGCAGAGCGAGAAACTCTCAGCCGTCGGCCAGTTCGTCGCGGGTGTCGCCCATGAGCTGAACAATCCGCTCACGGCGGTCATCGGCTTCGCCGACCTCCTTTCCCAGGTTTCCAACGACGAGAAGACCCGGCCGCATCTCGAGCTCATCGCGAAGAGCGCCCACCGCTGCCACAAGATCGTGCAGAGCCTCCTGAGCTTCGCCCGCCAGCACGCGCCCGAGCGCAAGCTCGTGAAGCTCAACCAGGTCATCGAGGAGGTGCTCGAGATCATGGCCTACGACCTGCGCACCTCCAACATCAAGGTCATCACCCAGTTCGCCCCGAAGCTGCCGCCGATCATGGCGGATGCGCACCAGCTGCAGCAGGTCTTCGTCAACATCCTGAGCAACGCCCGCCAGGCCCTGCAGCCGTACCGGCAGGACGGCGAGATCACGGTGCGCACCTTCGCCTCGGGCGAGACGGTGCACGTGGAGTTCGCCGACAACGGGCCGGGCATCTCGCCGGAGAACCTCACGCGCATCTTCGACCCGTTCTTCACGACCAAGCCCGTGGGCAAGGGCACCGGCCTCGGTCTCAGCCTGTCCTACGGCATCATCCAGGAGCATGGCGGCAAGATCTCGGCCCACAGCGCCGTCGGTCGCGGCACGGTGTTCACCATCGAATTGCCCGTGGCGGCCGACAAGACGCCAGCTGTGAGGACCGACAGCGCCCCGCCGTTTGCGCCCGCCGCTCCGCGGCCCTCGGGTGCCGGGAAATCGGTGCTGGTCGTGGACGACGAGGAGTGGATCCGCGAGCTCACGCGGGCCCTGCTCGAGCAGGACGGCTACACCGTCGCCGCGGCCGCGAGCGGCGAGGCGGCCATCGATGTCCTGCGGCGCTGCGCCTTCGACGTGGTCGTCACCGACTGGAAGATGCCCGGCATGAACGGGCTCCAATTGTACGAGCACCTCGCGACGAGCGATCCGAACACCGCCAAGCGCGTGCTCTTCATGAGCGGGGATCTGATCAACGATGCATTTACCGACTTTCTCCGCCGCCACGGCCGCACGTGCCTGCCGAAGCCGTTCGCGATCGAGGAATTCCGCACGGCGGTCGCCGGCGTGCTGAAGGGGTAGCCTCCGGCCTCCGGACGGACGGAGGGGATTAACCACTGATGAACACTTATGTTCACTGAAATGAGGGGAATCCGATCCGATCAGTGACCATCAGTGTACATCAGTGGTTTTCCCTCATGGGATATGCGACTTACCTGGGATAATCGATCTGGTCCTTGAACGGCCGGCCGGGCATGCCGCGGGTGAGGTCGGCGATGACGGGGCGCTGCTGCAGGTGCAGGGCGTGGCGGTCGAGGTCCTTGGCGGCGACTTTGCCGGCCGGGAAGAAGCGGACGATGAACGTGTGCTCTCCTTGGTCCTGCCAGGCGTAGTGCTCGAGCTTCTCGGGCAGGATCTTCGGGTCGTGATGGGCGTAGGGGCAGGAGCGCAGGAGCGTCAGGTGGACCTCCTTGGCGTCACCGCTCACGGCAAAGACCTCGGGCGCGACCACGCCGGCGCGGGTGCCGTCGGCGAGGAGGAGCAGTGAGCGATCCCGCAGGGGCAGCTCGCGCCCGTCGCTCGCGCGCGGGAGACCGCCGCCGGGGATGCCGTCCTCGCGGCTGGTGATGGCGGCGCCGGGCGCCCACGAGAGACGCAGGAGGCGGTGGTGCTCGTGCCAGTTCACGCGCAGGCGAAGCTCGTAGAAATCCTGGCCGCGGTAACGGCGCCAGTCAGCGCAGAGGCGGCTCTCGCCGATGCGGCCGTCCACGCGCCACAGGTGGCGCACCGGCCCGGACTCCACGAGAACCGGTTCGCTCCAGTGGGCGTGATCGAGCTGCGGGCCGGCGAAGCGGTCGAGGTTGTGCGACCAGGTGTCGGACTTGTCCTCGATCAGCCGCAACTCGGGCAGGGCGACCGCCGGGCCCTCGGTGGCTTGCAGCGCGCCGGTGCCGTTGGCTTGCACGGCGAGGCGGAAGGTCGGATCGGCGCCCGGAAGCGCGGCGGGTTTGCCCGTCCGGTTGTGCGCGATGCGCACGGTGCGCAGCGTGCCCGGCTCGATCGTGAGCGGGAACAGCAGCCGCACGGTGTCGGGCATGAGCGTCTCGGGCTCGATGACCTGGTGGGGCACGAGGCGGTTGCGCTCGTCGAGGAGGCACCAGTCGGGCTGCCAGTGGGTCCATTCGAGCCAGGGTTCGTGCTCGAGGAAGTCGCGGAACGGGGTCTCGGTGTAATTGGCGATTACCAGGCGCTGGCGCTCGTCATTGGGCGTGGCGTGGGCCTGGCGGCGGAAGGTTTCGCTGAGGATCTGCTCGGCCGTGGCCTTGACGCCGGCCAGTTGGTCGTCGGCGGCCTTGGCGGCGCTGGGCGTGCAGGTGCCGCCGAGCGTGTCGTGGAAGGAATTGAAGCAGAGGTTCTGCCACGCCGCCTCGAGGAGGGGAGCGGCGTCCTTGCGCTCGCGGCGCGGGGCGGTGGCCAGCGCGACGCGGGCCTGGGCCAGCTGGTTCTCGGCGCGGCGCACGCCGAGCTTCACCGGGCGGTGCGCCGCGTAGCATCCGATGGCATGCATCTGGAGTTCGCCGGTGACGAGGGGCAGGTGTTTCACCTCGGGGGCGAGGGCCTTGAAGAAGCGCTCCGGCGAGGAGAATTCGAGGCGGGCGCCGGGGATGGCGTCGCGGTGGTCGCGGACCCACTGGATGATGTGCTCGTTGGGGCCGCCGCCGTGGTCGCCGACGCCGAGGAAGCACATTGTGTGGGTTACGCCGTTGGGCAGGCCCTCGAGGGCGCCCTCGACCAGGCGCAGCTCGGGCGGGGTGACGGTGCAGTAGCCGTGCGCGATGCGGAACGTGTTGATCACGGCGCCGCCGGGGCGGCCGCGCCAGCGGAACACGCGGGCCGGGAGTACCGTCTCGTGCGCCATCGGGCGCATGAAGACGTAGCTGTGCTGGCCGTGCGCCGCCATGATGTCGGGCAGCGCGGCGGTGTGGCCGAACGAGTCGACGTTGTAACCGATGCGCGGGAAGAACAGGAGGTGCTTTTCGAACCAGGCGCGGCCGAGCGCGATCTGCTGGTTCATGTTCTCGTAGCCGGGGAGGTTGCAGTCGGGCTGAATCCACCAGCCGCCGACGACGGACCAGCGCCCGGCGTGGATGTGGCGCACGATGCGGCGGAAGAGCGCGGGATCGTGGCGCCGCACCTGCTCGTAGACCCAGGCCTCGCCGCGCGTGAAGATGATGTCCTTATGGCGGTCGAGCGTGTTGCACACCGTGTAACACGTGTTGAGGCATTCGTCGACGCCGGCGGTCCAGGGCCAGAGCCAAACCGGGTCGAGGTGGGCGTTCAGGATGATATGGACAGTGCGCATGGGGAGCGAAAGCGGATCAATGGGAGGTAACCACTAATGGACACGAATAAACACTAATCCGGAGCAGAGGGAAAACCGCGAAGGACGCGAAGGGACGCGAAGCTTGATCCCGAACCTTTTTACAGGAGGCAACGGAGAGAACAGAGAGCCTGACTCAAAACCTCCGCTCCCTCTGTTGGCTCCTGTAAGTACGGATCGAAACGATCACCCTTGGATCGTGTTCGCGGTGGCGCGGTTCATCCGGTGGTTCCAGCCGCGGAGGGTGAGGCGGGCGTTGGGGTGGCCGTTGCCGGGCTCGATCTCGTCGTCGCCGGCGTGCATCTGCACGAGGACTGTCTTCCGCAGGCGGCGGGAGCGGTTGTGCTTGGAGCCGTGCAGTGTGAAGTAGTGGAAGAACAGGACGTCGCCGGGCTCGGCCTCCAGCGCGACCGCACCTTCCAGCGGATATTGATCCAGCAGGGCGCAGGGTTCCTGGCCGCCGGTGTGGGCGGCGCGGCCGAGCTTGTGGGAGCCGGGGTAGACGCGCAGGCAGCCCATCTGGTCGGTCGCGGGCGAGACGTGGATGATGCCGGCGATCATCGTGTCCTTCACCGAGGGAAAGTACGACCAGTCCTGGTGCATGCCGAACGGCATGCCGTTTTCGGTGGGCTTCTGGAAGAGCTTCGTGTGGTGCAGGATGATGTCGGGCCCGAGGATGGCCTCGGCGATGGCGAGGAAGCGGGGCGACTGGATGGCCTGCAGCCAGGCGGCGGAGTAGCACTGCACATTGTGGGTGTGCGTGATCATGCTCTTTTCGCCGCCGATCTGCTTCTGGCGCTCGCCGCCCCACTGGGCGTTGTTCAGGTCGCCGGCGCGCGTGAGCTGGCGCACGATGCGATCGAACTCACGCTCGAGGTGCTTGATCTCGGCGGGCTTGAAAACGCCGCGCGCGAAATAATAACCGTCACGGTCGAAGGCCTTCTTGATTGCTTGGGGGGTGGGCATGGGGACTAAAAAGCGCAAAGACGCAAAGATGCTAAGGTCGGAACATAGGCATAGTTACTTCGCTCAGAACTTTGCGCCTTAGCGTCTTTGCTCTTAAAAAAACGCCGACTTGGGTTCCGTCACATGCCGCGGGCCTGGAAGGCGCGGCTGAGCTCCTGCATGAAGCTCTGGGCGTCGGCGGCGGAGGGGCGATAGCCGGGCTGGCTGATCTGCGTGAAACCGGGACGACCTTGGTGGTCGACGATCCACTTGCCGGTGACGCCGTCGCTGAAGGTGACCGATCCGCTGGCGAGGGCGCCGGGGATGAGGGTGACCTTGTCGATTTCGACGGTCACACCGCCCGCACCGGCCGGCGGCAGGTCGTCGGCGCCTTCGTCGGCAAATTCGTCCTCGGGCGGCAGGTCCTCGTCTTCCGCGGCGCCGGCCTTGCCGAGGCCGAGCTTTTCCTTGGCCTTGTCGAGGAAGCCCTTCTTTTCGCCCGCGCCGGCCTTAGGGGCGGGGGCTTGGGCCTTGGTCACGTCGGAGGCGTCCACCTTGGGCGCGGGGTCCTTGAGCGTCAGGTCGAGATCGTCGACGAGGAAGCGCACGTCGCGGTAGGTCAGCGAAAGCTGGAACTGCTCGCGGAGCTTCTGTTGGACGGCCGAGAGGTTGTCGCCGGCGGCGACCCAGGCGGCGACGGCTTGTTTTTGTTCAGGCGTGAGGGACATGGTGGGAGGGACGAATTACGATTTACGAATTACGATGCGCAGGGCGGGGCGCAAGGCAAGGTAGGGTCATGGGCGATAGGTTATGGGTGATGGGGTAGGGGTGATGGGTTGGAGCGCCGCAGGTGCGTCTCATAATAGCCCGGGGTGCAGCCCCGGGCAGGTGTTGCGAATGGCGGTGAGGGCTGAAGGCCCGATCGATGGGCGGGCTTTCAGCCCTCGGTTCGGAGCCGGGCACCAAACCTAGGTGTGAAGTTTCAGGAGGTTGTCCCTCCGAGTCCTG
>JAHCAZ010000004.1 GCA_019634615.1 Opitutaceae bacterium | reverse complement strand
ACGGCGTGGCCCGTCTGGCCCTCGCCGGCCGGGGCGTGACCACCGGGGGCTGGCGCGGGCCCCGGCGCCCGGGCCTCTTGGCGCTCGCTCGCGCCCGCCGCGGCCTCGTCGCGCCCGTCCCCCCCGCTCACGCCCGAGGACCTCCGTGACCGACCGCCGCGGCCTCGCCCGCGTTGTCCACGACGCCGCGGCGTGCCATTGTGCCGCATGCGCTGGCAGTTCGCAGCGGTCCCGATCGGGGTGCTCCTCGTCGCCTCCGCCGACGACGGGCGCGACCGGCGCGCGCGCCCGGCCTCCGCGGCGGAGCGGGCGCAGGCCGCCGCGCTCACGTCGGAGCTCGACCTCGCGCTCGCCGAGGCGCGGGCGCGGCGCGGGCTCACGCCGGGCCCCGAGCTCGACGACCTGGCCTTCGCGCGCCGGCTTTGGCTCGACCTGCTCGGGACCGTCCCCTCGCTCGAGGAGCTGCGGGCGATCGAGGCCGCGCCCGGGACGGCCGACGAGCGCCGGGCCGCGCTGATCGAGCGGGCGCTCCGCGACCCGCGCTTCCCGCGGACGTTCGCCGAGCAGCTCGCGCGCGTCGTGGTCGGCGGCCCGGACGCCAAGCGAGACGACCTGCTCTACCGCCGCCGCCGGCTCGTCGACTGGCTCGCGGCCCAGCTCGCGCGTCGGCGCCCCTGGGACGCGCTCGTCCGCGAGCTGATCACGGCCGAGGGGCTCTCGACCGGGACCCCCGCGACGAACTTCACGGTCGCGCACGACCGCGACCCGGTGAAGCTCGCCGGCCGGACCGCGCGCGCCTTCCTCGGGGTGCGGATCGACTGCGCGCAGTGCCACGACCACCCGTTCGCCGACTGGCGGCAGGCCGACTTCGAGGGGCTCGCGGCGTTCTTCGCCCGCGTCACGCCGGAGGACGCCTTCGTCCGCGAGGGACCGCGCGGCGAGCTCGAGCTCGACGACTTCGCGTACCGCGGCGACGTCACGGGTCGCGACGCGGCGCCGGCTCCTGGCATGGCGCCCGCGGGCATGACGCCCGCGGACATGGCGCCCGTGGGCCGCGTCGGCGCCCACCCCGGGCCGCCGCCCGGGAGGCGTTGGGTCGCCCCGGCCGTGCCGTTCTCGCCGGAGCTCCTGCCCGCGGGCGCGCCGGGCCTCGGAGAGGAGCGCGGCGCGCTGCGGCGTCGCGCCGCGCTCGCGCGCTGGGTCGCGCACCCCGACAACCCGTGGTTCGCGCCCGCCGTCGCGAACCGGCTTTGGGGCTGGCTGTTCGGGCGCGCGCTCGTCGAGCCGCCCGACGAGCTCGACACGGGCGTCGCCGCGAACCCGCGCGCCCTCGAGGCGCTCGCGGGCGATCTCCGCGCGCGCGGGTTCGACCTCGAGCGCCTCGTCCGCGCGATCGTGTCGACGCGCGCCTACCGCGCGGCCTCGACGGTCGGCCCGGGTCAGGACGAGGCCGCCGCCGTCGCCGCCTTCGCCGCGTACCCGGTCAAGCCGCTGCGGGCCGAGCCGCTCGCGCACGGGCTGCTCCAGGCGACGTCGCTCTGGACCTACGACGCGCGCCGCTTCGCGCTCGTGCGCCTGATCCGGGCCGGGCAGCGCGCCGACTTCCTCCAGCGCCGCGGCGACCGCGGCGACCCCGAGCGCCCCGAGCCCGCGACGCTCCTCGACCGGCTCGCGCTCCTCAACGGCGCGGTCGTGCTCGAGCGCACGAAGCCGGACGACCCGTTCGGGCCCGCCGCGCGGCTGCCCGCGCTCGCGCCCACGGACGCCGCCGCCGTCGAGGCCGCCTTCCTCATGGCGCTCGCCCGGCGCCCGGACCCGGACGAGGCGGCGCCCTACGTCGAGCGCCTCGCCGCGGCGCGCGCCGAGGGCGAGCCGGGCAAGGCCCGCGCCGCGGTCATGTCGGACCTGCTGTGGGCGCTCCTGAACACGACGGAGTACGCGACGAACCACTGACCGTCGGGGGCCGCGAAGGTCGTCCTCGCGGGCAGCGCGGGTCGTGACGGGGGGAAGGCGGGTCGCCTGCGCGGCGAGCTCGCGGTCGTCCCGCGGCTGGCAGACGGAGTCTTCAACGCAGAGACGCAGAGGCGCTGAGACGCGAAGGTCGTCCTTCGCGGGCCGCGTGGGTCGTGTCGGAGGGAAGGCGGGCCGTCTGCGTGGCGAGGGCGCGGTCGTCCCGCGGCTGGCAGACCTACTTCTTCAAGGCCTTCTTCTTCGACTTCGGGGCCTTGGCGGGCGCCTTCTTGGCGGCCTTGGCGGGCGCCTTCTTGGCGGCCTTGGCGGGCGCCTTCTTGGCGGCCTTGGAGGGCGCCTTCTTGGCGGCCTTGGCGGGCGTCTTCTTGGCGGCCTTCGTCGAGGCATCCTCGGCGGGCGCCTTCTTGGCGGCCTTGGCGGGCGCCTTCGGGGCGGGCGCCTTCGGCTTCGGGCGCTGCTCTGTCTTCGCGGTCCGCGTGAGGCGCTCGGCCATGGCGGACGCGGTCCCGCGCGGGTGGTGCCCCGACTCCGCGAGGCCGCCCGGGACGAACGGCTCGAGCACCTCCGTGTCGGGGTCCCGTGCCGGGCCGGACCGCGGGGCGTCGGCCGGGCCCTTGGAGCTCCCCCAGCCCGCGGCGGCGCCGCCCTCGGGCTCCTCGCGCCGGCCGAAGCTGGGGACGGCCGGGCCCTCGCCCCCGGCCCCGGTCGCCGTGAGGTCGTCGTCGCTCGGGGCGTCGGCGTCGGCCTCGAACTCGAGCACGAGGTCGCGGAACTCGTCGAGCGACAGGCCGAGCTTGTAGCCGAGCTCTCGGATGAACGTGTCCTCCGCGAAGTCGAGCTCCCCGTCGCTCTCGTGGACCGAGTAGGCGAGCTCGAGCAGCTTGCGCTTCGTCGCGTGCGGCTCGGCCAGGAACGGCCCGACGGCCTCGTCCATGTCGAACCGGGTGGGGTCGAAGTCGGCGAGCCGCTGCACGAGGTCGGCGGGCAGCTCGTCGCTCGGCTGCAGGCGGCCGAGCATGCCGCCGATCCGCTCGACCTCCTCGGGCGCGAGCCGCTCGCCCTCGCCGAGGTGCGCCACCTGCTCCACGAGCGCGCGCGGAGAGGCCACCTCGCCGCGCCAGATCGACCGGAGGATCTCCTCGATCCGGTCGATCTCCTGCGCCTCGACGTGGTGGTCGGCGTGGGCCGCGGCGAGGAGGATGTCTCCGATCGCCTCGATCCGGTCGCGCATCTCGCCCCTCCTGGAGGGCGCCGATCCTAGCGCCCCCGTCCCCCGGCTTCAACGCGCTCCGGGGGCGGGCGTGAGGTCAAGTTCCGTCGCCGCGAAGACTTGCTCGTGGCGGCCCGGCCGCGAGGGCCTGCCGCGTCGCCTCCAGGAGCTGGCGAGGGGTGTACGGCTTCTCGAGGAGCGCGTCGCGCGGGCCGAGCCGCGTCGCCGCGTCGAGCGGGGGGGCGCCGGTGGCGAGCACGACCGGCAGCTCGGGCCTCCCCTCGCGCAGGCGCCGGGCGAGCTCGAGGCCGTCGATGCCGGGCATGCGCAGGTCGAGAAAGATCAGGTCCGGCGGCTGCCGCGGCACGACGGCGAGGGCGGCCTCACCGGAATCGACCGCCGCCACGATGAACCCGAGCGGCTCCAGCAGGTCGACGATGAGCCGGCGGTTGACCTCGACGTCGTCCACCACCAGCAGGCGGCGCCGCGGGCCGGTGTAGCCCGTGACCCGGCTCGGCGGGAGGGGCGGGCGGGAGTTCCCGGCGAGCGCCGGCAGCAGGACGGTGAAACTGAAGGTGCTCCCGGCGCCGAGGGTGCTGCTGACGGCGAGGTCGCCGCCCATGAGCTGCACGAGGCGGCGGCTGATCGCCAGGCCGAGGCCCGTGCCGGGTTCCGCCGGGCGGCCCTCGACGGCTTGCTGGAACGGCTCGAACAGGCGCGCCTGGTCGGCGGCGGCAAGGCCGACCCCGGTGTCGCGGACCCGGAAATGCGTGGTGTCGCCCTCGCGGCGCACCTCCAGCCGCACCTCGCCCCGCGCGGTGAACTTCACGGCGTTGCTGAGGAGGTTCTCCAGCACCTGCCGGAGCTTCTGGGCATCGCCGACGACGGTCGCCGGCAGGTCGGGCGGCAGTTCGACCGCGAAGGCGAGGTCCTTCTCCGCGGCGCGGCCGCGGATGCCGGCCTCGATGTCGCGGATCAGCTGCGGCAGGTGGAACGGCGCCGGGCGCAACTCGAGGCGCCCGGCCTCGATCTTCGAGAAGTCCAGCACCTCGTTGATCATGCGCAGGAGGTGCTCGCCGTTGTTGCCGACGATCTCCAGGCGCTCGCGGTCGGTCGCGGTGAGGTGCGGCGATTTGCCGAGCACCTGGGCGTAGCCGATGATGCCGTTGAGCGGCGTGCGCAGCTCGTGGCTCATGTTCGCGAGGAACATGCTCTTGGCGTGGTTGGCCGTCTCCGCCTCCTCCTTGGCCACGGCGAGCTCGGCCGTGCGCTGCTGCACGACCTGCTCGAGGCGGCGCTGCTCGCGGGCGGCCCGGGACAGCCGCCAGCGGAGGAAACCGAGGACGGCGCCGAAACCGGCCAGCCCATAAAGCGCGCGGGCCGCCATCGTGCGGTGCCAGGGGGGCTCGATGGCGAAGGTGAAGCGGTCCGGCGCGCTCAGGCTGCCGGTGGCGTCGCGCGCGACGACCTCGAGCGTGAAGGGGCCGCCCTCGAGGTTGGTGAAGGTGACCTGCGGCTCCGGCGACCAGTCCGACCACGCGTCACTGTAGCCGAGCAGGCGATGCTGGAAGGTGAGGCCGTTGAGGGCGGCGAACCGGGGGGCGGCAAAGGCGAAGGTCAGCGGCGCGCGTGAGTAGGGGAGCGTGAGCGGGCCGCCGGGCTGGCCGAGACCCACGGACAGGACGCGTGAGCCGGAACGGATCTGGCGGATGCTGGCGTGCCACGCCGGGAGGTCGCGGTCGAGCCGCGCGAGGTCGAGCCGCACGATGTTCTCGTAGCCGCGGGCCCAGAGCAACTCGCCGGCCGGCGAGGCGTCCACGTACATCACGGCGGCACCCGAGAAGCCGATCTCCTGCAGCGCGCCCGCCGGGGCGGATTTCCAGATGAGCCCGCCGCCGGCCTTGGGGAAGCGCCCCAGCGCGGACGCGGCGGTCAGGGTGTTGCCGACGAAGACCGAGGCCCAGACGTTGCCGCCGGAGTCGACCACGCTCGGCGTGAGCATCGCGCCGGCCGTGCCGTCGACGACGTAACGCGCCTCCCGCTCAAAGCGCCGGCTGGCCGCGTCGAAGCGCGCCCCGCCCGTGTCGGTGAAGAACACCGGGCCGAACAGGCCAGGCGTGACCGTGGCCCAGACAAAGTCGCCCGGCAGGCCGCAGTCGCGGTGGTACTGCTCGTAGGCCGCGGCCTTCCAGTCGGCGACGGCATGGGCCTGCGGCAGGCGCCAGAAGCCGCGGCTGTAGGTGGACATCCAGAGCGTGCCGTCGGGCTCCTCGACGAGGTTGTGCACGTCGCCGAGATCGAGGCGCTCGCCGACCTTGCGCCAGCCGGCGGCGGTGCGCTCGACCACGGTCAGGCCGCGCTGGCCGCCGAGGTAGTAACGCTCGGGCCGGAGCTTGGAGCGGGTCAGCCAGTAGGGGCTGTTGGGCCGCGTGTCGACGAGCAGGTCGAAGCTGTGGTCGGGATTCAGGCGCGACAGGCCCTGGCTGTGCGCGACGAGGAACTCGCCATCCACCGAGAGCAGCCCGAAGACGTTGCCCATGCCCTCGGTGAAGCGCTCGAAGCGGGCGCCGGTGCCCTGCTGCGGGTCGCCGGGGCGGAGCTCATAGACGCCGTCGAACGTGCCGAGGAAAAGCCGGCCCTCATGCCGGCCCCAGACATCGGCCGTGCCCGGCGTGGGCCCGTTGCCGGCGTCGAAGACGCTGACCGGGCTCGCCAGGTCCAGGCGCGCCGCCCCGGAATTGAACCCCAGCCAGAGTCCGCCCTCGCGATCCTCGCCAAGGCTCAGGATCACGTTGTCGGCAAGGCCGGTGGAGCGATCGAAGAGGCGCAGGCGCCTGCCGTCCGCCGCGAGCAGCACGAGCCCCTTGCCGCTGGTGGCGAGGGCAAAGCTGCCGTCGGCGAGGCGTTGGCCGCCGTTGAGGCGCGTCGTCTGCGCGATCTCGTCGAGCGGGCCCTCCTCGCGCACGAGGTCGCCGCTGCGGAGGTCGATCGTGAAGACGCCGGAAAAGCTCATCGCCACGCGCAGGCGGTCACCGTCGAGCCCCAGCGGGACCAGGACCCAGTCCTGCGCGATCTCGGCGGCCTGGCACACGGGCGCGAAGTCGCCGTCGGCGTAGCGCCAGAGGCCGGAGCGGCCGCGATGGACGTAGAGATGGGAGCCAAGGACAAAGAAGCTGGTCCAGCGGCCGTTGCGGTCGGGCCACACGCGCATGGCGCCGTCGTGCCAGCGGGTGATCCCGCGGGAGCTCGCGAAGAACGCGGCGCCCTCGAACTCGATCGCGGCGAAGGTGCGGCCGCACGGCTTGAAGTCCTCGGGCAGGTTGGGCACCAGCGACGTGTAGCGCCACTTCGCATCCGGCTGCCGCTCGTACCAGCCCATCTCGTCGTTGCCGCCGGCCCAGATGCGGCCGCCGGTCCCGACGCTGAGATCGTAGATGTGGGGCGTCGGCGCGGGATGGTGCAGCCACCGCACGCCGTCGAACTCGAGCATGCCGCCCTGGTTGCCGAGGAGCACGTGGCCCTGGGGCGTGAAGGCGACGCTGAACACCTGCGGGTGGCCGACGTAATCGGTCGGCCGGTAGTTTTTCAGGACCGGCCGGCCCGACTCGGGGTGAAACCAGCCCGCCGTGTCGG
The DNA here is from genome assembly GCA_019634615.1 of Opitutaceae bacterium. Taxonomy (GTDB): domain Bacteria; phylum Verrucomicrobiota; class Verrucomicrobiia; order Opitutales; family Opitutaceae; genus UBA2377. Next base: position 157,096 of record JAHCAZ010000004.1, on the reverse strand, counting down.
CCCGCCCGGAAGTCGCCAGCAGGGCCGACCCGATCGCCCAGGCCAGCATCGGGCCGAGCGCACCCAGCCGCAGGCGACGCCAATCCCGGCGCGGGAGGGGGGCATGGGCTGATGGGCGACTCACCATGGAACGCCGCCCAGCCCAAGGGTTTGCCCGGCGGGGGTCAACTGTTCGGCGCGCCGGCCTCCCCGCGCGCCACGGCGAGGAAAGCGGCCAGGATCGCGTCGGGCGCCGGGGGCTGGCGCCAGCCGAGGACCAGCCGGCTTTCCGGTGCCGGGCCGGACAGGGTGTGGAAGACGACATCGGCCGCCAGGTTCCGGGCCTCCGACGGCGTCATGAACGTGGCCCCGAGGCCGGCGCGCACGAGGCCGATGCCGTTGGCGCGCGGCCAGACCTCCTCGGCGATGCGCGGCGCCACGCGCGCGGCGGCGAAGGCGGCGAGGACGCGGTCGTAGAAGCCCGGGTTGTGCGTGCGCGGGAACAGCACGAACGGCGTCCGCGCGAGGTCGCGCAGGCGCAGCCGCGGCGCGGCCGCGAGCGGGTGATTGGCCGGCAGCAGGACGCCGTTGCGCTCGCGCAGCAGCAGGTGCGTCTTCAGGCCCGGGGTGGGGCTGTCGGGGTGAAAGAACCCGCAGCCGAGCTCACCCGCCTGCAGGGCCGCGAGCTGCGCGGAGGTGGGCGACTCGTTCAGTTCGAGGCGGATGCCCGGGTGCCGGCGATGGAACTCGCGCAGGATCCCGGGCAGGACCGTGGCCATGGCGAGGCCCGTGAAGGCGATCCGCAGGTGGCCCACCGCGCCCTGGCTGAGCTCGCGCAGTTCGCCGCGCACGGACTCCAGGTTGCGCAGCAGCGGCTCGACGCGCTCGAGGAGCAGCCGGCCGGCCGGGGTCAGCTCGGCCCCGCGCCGGGTCCGGTTCAGCAGGTCGACGCCGAGCGCCGCCTCCAGCTGGGCCAGGGCCCGGCTCAACGCCGGCTGCGCCACCGCCAGCGTCTCCGCGGCGCGGCGGAAATGCAGCTGCCGCGCCAGCTCGCGGAAATAGACGAGGTGGCGGAGCTCGAAATCGAACTGATACTCACGCGGCATCACCGGGAGCCAAATAAGTATTTCCCGGCATGGCAATCCTCTGGTAGTTTCGGGCCTTTCCCATGGCAAAATCGCTCTTCCAGAAGGTCTGGGACGCCCACACCGTCCGGACCCTGGCCAACGGCCAGACCCAGCTCCTCATCGGCACGCACCTGATCCACGAGGTCACGAGCCCGCAGGCCTTCGGCATGCTCCGCGACCTCGGCCTCAAGGTGGCCATGCCCCACCGCACCTTCGCGACCGTCGACCACATCGTGCCCACGGACCAGCGGACGGAGCCGTTCAGCGACCCGCTGGCCGACGAGATGATCAAGACCCTGCGCCGCAACTGCGCCGAGCACGGCATCACCTATTTCGACCTCAACTCCGGCCGCCAGGGCATCGTGCACATGGTCGGCCCCGAGCAGGGCATCACCCAGCCGGGCACGACGATCGCCTGCGGTGATTCGCACACGTCCACGCACGGGGCCTTCGGTGCCGTGGCGCTCGGCATCGGCACGACGCAGATCCGCGACGTGCTGGCCACGCAGACCATCGCCCTCGGCCGCCTGAAGGTGCGCCGCATCAATGTCACGGGGCGCCTCGCGCCCGGCGTGTACGCCAAGGACGTGATTCTCCACCTCATCCGCGTCCTCGGCGTCAATGGCGGCACGGGCTACGCCTACGAATACGGCGGCGAGGTCTTCGACCGCTTCTCGATGGAGGAGCGCATGACCGTGTGCAACATGTCCATCGAGGGCGGCGCGCGGGTGGGGTACGTGAACCCCGACGAGACCACGTTCGCCTACCTCAAGGGCCGGCCCTACGTGCCCAAGGGCGCGGCCTGGGACGAGGCGGTCGCGCGCTGGCGCGCCGTGGCGAGCGATCCCGGCTGCACCTACGACGACGTGGTCACGATCCGCGGCGAGGACATCCCGCCCACGGTCACGTGGGGCATCAACCCCGGCCAGGGCATCAGCATCGCGGAAAACATCCCGGCGCCGGCCGACGCGAAATCGCCCGACGAGCGGGCCTCGATCGAGGAGGCGCTGGCCTACATGAAGCTGCAGCCCGGCGCCCCGCTCAAGGGCACCAAGATCGACGTCGCCTTCCTCGGCTCCTGCACCAACGCGCGCCTTTCCGATTTCAAGGAGGTGGCCCGCCACCTGAAGGGGCGCCGCGTCGCGCCCGGCGTGAAGGCCATCGCCGTGCCCGGCTCGCAGATCGTCAGCCAGGTCTGCGCCGAGCTCGGCATCGACCGCGTCTTTCGCGACGCCGGCTTCGAGTGGCGCGAGGCCGGTTGCTCGATGTGCCTCGCGATGAACCCCGACAAGCTCGTCGGCGACCAGCTCTGCGCCAGTTCCTCCAACCGCAATTTCAAGGGCCGCCAGGGCAGCCCCACGGGGCGCACCCTCCTCATGAGCCCCGTCATGGTCGCCGCCGCCGCCGTCACCGGCGCCGTGGCCGACGCCCGCGAGGTCTTCGGCGTGACCCCATAACCCATAACCCGGCACCCATCGCCCTTCGTTCATGTCCCTGCAAAAAATCACCCACGTCAGCGGCCGCGGCGTCCACGTCGCCGGCAATGACATCGACACCGACCGCATCATCCCGGCGCGCTTCCTGAAATGTGTCACCTTCGACGGCCTCGGCGCGGGGCTGTTCGCCGACGACCGCAAGGCCGCCGGCGCCGCCGGCGGCGTTCACCCGCTGGATGACCCGCGTTTCCGCGGCGCCGCGATCCTGCTCTCGGGCGCCAATTTCGGCTGCGGCAGCTCGCGCGAGCACGCCCCGCAGGCCATCATGAAGTTCGGCTTCCGCGCGGTGGTCGCCGAGAGCTACGCCGAGATCTTCTTCGGCAACGCCACCAATCTCGGCCTGCCCTGCGTGAGCGCCGCGCGCGAGGACATCCAGAAGGTCGCCGCGGCGGTGGCGGCCGATCCGGCGCTCGAACTGACCGTGGATCTCGTCGCCAAGCAGTTGCGGTACGGTTCCGCTGCGGTCCCGCTGCAGCTGCGGGAATCGGCCCGGGATGCCTTGGTGAACGGCCGCTGGGATGCCATCGCCGAACTGCTGGAGGGATCCGCCTCGGTCCAGGCCGTGAGCGCGCGCTTGCCCTATCTTCAGGCCCGGTTTTGATTTTTTAATGAACCTTTTGGCCTTTTCCGGCGTCACATCCGCGAATCCATCCCATGCTCCTCGCTGCAATTGAAGTCTTCAAGGGCGCCGGCGTCCTGATCTATCCCCTGGCGGTCTGCTCGGCCGCCGCCGTTTTCATCATCTGCGAGCGGGCCTTTGCCCTGCGCCGCGCGGCCGTCATGCCGCAGGACCTCGTGGACGCCGTGATCGCCGGCAAGCCCCTCATGGGCGGCAAGCACACGGTCCTGGCGCGGATCGTGGAGTTCGCCGAGCAGCACAAGAACGACGAGGGCGCGGTCAAGGCCTTCGCCCGCCTCGAGGTCAACCGCATGGAGCGCGGCATCCCGTACCTCGACGTCATCTACGCCGCCGCGCCGCTGATCGGCCTCACCGGCACGGTCACCGGCCTGCTGCAGGTCTTCTCCCAGATTTCGCCCGACACGGGCCTGCCCGACCCGGTAGCCTTCACCAAGGGCGTGGCCCTCGCGCTCTCGGCCACGGTCATCGGCCTCTGCATCGCCATCCCCTCGCTCGTCGGCAGCGGCTGGCTGCAGCGCAAGGTCGAGAACTACGCGGCCCAGCTCGACGTGCTCCTGGAGCGCATCCTGAACCGCACGCGCTGATGAGCCTGCTCCAACAGAAGCGGCGCAAGCGGCCCGAGATGAACCTCGTGCCGCTGATCGACGTGCTCGTGATGCTGATCTTCTTCGCGTTCGTCACGATGCAGTTCAAGTCGGCCGCCACCCTCAACATCACGCTCCCCAAGGTCGAGACCGCCGGCAAGAACGAGTTCAAGGGCAAGGTGACCATCGGCATCGACAAAGAGGGCGTCGTCACGTTCAACAACAAGAACGTGACCGACGAGCAGCTCCTCAGTCTCCTCCGCGAGGTCCGCAACATCGACAAGGACATCCCCGTCCTGATCATGGCCGACGAGACGACGCAGCTGAAGAAGCTCGCCTTCGTCATGGACGCCTGCCGCAAGACCGGACTGAACAAGTTCAGCCTGCAGAGCCGTTGAGGCGCACCGTTCCCGCATGAAGATCGTCATCACCGGGGTCACGCGCGGGCTGGGTCGGGCGCTGGCGGAGCGGTACATCCGCGACGGGCACACGGTGATCGGCTGCGGGCGGAGCGGCGAGGCGATCTTCGACCTGCGCATGACGCACGGGGCGCCGCATGATTTCTCCGTGTGCGACGTCGGCCTCGACAACAAGGTCGCCATCTGGGCCGCCAAGGTCCTCGAGAGCTCGAGCCCGCCCGACCTGCTCATCAACAACGCCGCGGTGATGAACCGCCTCGCCCCGCTCTGGGAGCAGGACGACCGCGAGTTCACCAAACTCGTCGACGCCAATATCCGCGGTGTGGCCAACGTCATCCGCCACTTCGTCCCGGCCATGGTCGCGGCGAAGAAGGGCGTGATCGTCAACCTCAGCTCCGGCTGGGGCCGTCACGTGGATCGCGACGTCGCGCCCTATTGCATGTCAAAGTGGGCCATCGAGGGCCTCACGAAAGCCCTCGCTGAGGAGTTGCCCAAGGGCATGGCCGCCATCCCGCTCAACCCGGGCGTGATCGACACCGACATGCTGCGCTCCTGCTGGGCCGACGGCGCGGAGGGTCACCCCAAGGCGGAAGCGTGGGCCGAGAAAGCCGCCCCGTTCATTCTGCAGCTCGGCCCCAAGGACAACGGCAAGTCCCTGTCGGTGCCGGCCTGAGCCATCAATCTTCCGGCGTGCGCAGGTAGCGGCTGCGGGTGCCGCTGCGGCCGGTGGCGATGCGGCGGGTGGTGGGGTCGCTGTACGGGTGGCGCCGGTAGCCGCCGCGGTTGGGGTCGGCGGCGCACTTGATCTGGTAATCCTGCATGCGCTGGAAAAGGTCGAGCAGCTGCGTGCGGTCCTCGTACCGATCCAGGCCGCTGCGATCCAGCGCCGTCAGCAGCTCGTGCACGGCCTCGAGCGTCGAGAGGCAGCCCTCCTGCGGCTGCTGCTTGATCACATAGCGGCTCGGCGCCGAGGGCGTGAACATGATGCGGGGGAGACGCTGCAGGCTCGGGCTCAACCGGAGCAGCTTGCGCGCACCGCTCCAGGTGGCATCGAGGACGAACACGACGAGCCGCCGCCCACCCAGGTCCGCCGCGGTGAGGTCGCCGCGCGAAAGGTTGCGCGCCTGGATGCCGGGATAGAGCAGCACCGGGTAGTTGCCCGGGTCGGCGATCAGGGCCTGCACGGCCTCGTCGCGGTCAAATTCCAGCCCCATGTGGATCTCGCTGTTCGCCAGGCAGAGATGCGTGAGCCGCCCCGTGCCCGCCTTCTCCTGCTTGAACTCCTTTGGGTGCATGAGCAGGACGACCCGCGTGCGCGTGGCCATCGGGCGGATGGAGCCGCACCAGCACAGCACCTTGGGCCAGAAGCAGCGGTAGCAGGTTTCGCGACTCATCCGGTCAATTGCGGTCCTGCAGGTGCCGGTCGAAGAACTCCATCACCCGCTGTTCCTGGCGCAGTTTCAGCAGGGGATCGCTGAGCATGTGCGTGCCAAGCTGCGGCAGGAGCTCGTAGGGGCGACCGGCACGAAACAGCGCATCGGCCAGCTGCAGGGTGTGCTGGAAGTAGACGTTGTCGTCGGTGAGGCCGTGGATCAGCAGGAGCGGACGCTTGAGATCCGCCGCGTAGGTCAGGACGCTGCTGACCCGGTAGGCCTCCGGGTCGGCCTGCGGCAGACCGAGGTAGCGCTCGGTGTAATAGGTGTCGTAATTCTCCCAGGTTGCCACGGGAGCCACGGCGACCCCGGCGCGGAAGATGTCGGGCCGGCGAATGGTGGCCATCGCGGCGAAGTAGCCGCCGAAGGATCCACCGGTCACGCCGACGCGGGTGAGGTCGAGCTCCGGGTACATCGTCCCGAGCGCCTCGAGTCCGGCGATCTGGTCCTCGAGGGCGATATCGATCAGGTTGCCGCGCACGGCCCGCTGCCAGTCGCGCCCGCGGTAGGGCGTGCCCCGGCCGTCGAGGCGGACGACAATGTAGCCCTGGTCGGCCGTCCATTGGTCCATGAGATAGGCCCGGGCGCTGCTCGTGACGACGGTGGTGTGGGGGCCGGCATAGACGTCCAGGATCACCGGGTATTTGCGCCCCGGTTGGAAGTCGCGCGGGCGCACCAGGGCCGCGTTGAACGCGCGATCCCCGCCGACGGTACGCGTGACCTCGACATTCGGCACGTGGGGCGGCATCTCGGCGACCGAGGGCAGGGAGGCGAGCACGCGGCCGTCGGGGTCGAGCACGTCGCGCCCGGTGCGGCCGTCGAGCAGGCTGTAGGTGTGGACCAGCGCGCGCCCGCTCTTCGCGACGGCCGCGCCGTGCATCCCGCGCTCGCGGGTGAGCTGGACGCCGGGCCCCCCGTCGAGCGGGAACCGCCAGACGTGCGTCTCGCGCGGGTCACCGCCCCCGGCCACGTAGAGGCCCTGCTCGGGGAGGTAGGCGTGAATGATCCCCTTGTAAACGAACTCGGGCGGTGTGAGCACGCGCACCAGCGCGCCGTCGGCGGCGCGCAATTCGACCTGCCAGGAGCCGCGCGCCTCGGTGGTCCACAGGAACTGCTGCCCACCGGCGAGCCAGAGGGGCAGGTGCCGCGAGTCGAGGTCGAGCCAGGCCGGATCACTTTCGCGCAGGAGCTCCCGCGTGGCGCCGCTGACCGGATCGGCGGCGAGCAGGATCTGCTCCTGTTGGGCGCGGTTCTGCACGAGGAAGCATAGCGGGGCGCCGGGCTCGGACCATGCGACGCGCGCCAGATAGGGATAGGCGGCGTGGTCCCAGTTGATCCAGCGCGTGGCCCCGCCGGCTCGGGCGACGACGCCGAGCTCGACCTTGGCATTGGTCGAGCCGGCCTTGGGATAACGGAACGGCACGGGCGGGCGCTCGGGATGCAGGGCGTCGGCGATGTAGCGCGTCTCGACCTCGGACTCGTCGTTGCGCTGGTAGGCAAGCCATTGCGAGTCGGGTGACCACCAATAGCCCTGCGAGCGGTCCATCTCCTCCTGGGCGACGAACTCAGCGACGCCGTTGGTCACGGTGGCCGAGGCGCCCTGGGTGACGGCCTTGACCGTGCCGGTGGCAAGCTCGATGACGTGGAGTTCGCCGCCGCTGACCGCGGCGACGGCGGTGCCGTCGGGGGAGAAGCGGGGATCGATCCAGCCGCTGCCGGGAAGCGGGATGACCGACAGGTCGCCGCGGTTCACGACATAGAGGCGGCCGGAGAGGGTGACCAGGAGGCGCGTGCCGTCCTCGGAAAGGTGAAACTTGGTGAAGCCCTTGAGGGTGACGCGGGCGCGCTCGCGGCGGGCCTTTTCCTCCGTGCTCAGGCTTTCCTCGGCGCTGCCCAGCAGCTGCGCGGGCGTGAGCAGCTCGCGTTCGCGCCCGGTGGCGACGTCGAACTCGTAGAGGCGCAGCACCGGGTCGCGCGGCCCGCCGCGCAGGAAAAAGACCGTGCGGCCGTCCTGGGTCAGCTGGGCGCCGACCGGCGTGCCGAGGGAGAAGCTCCGGGTCTCGGCGAGGTCGCGGAAAAACCGGAGATTGAGGTCAAGGGTGGGCTCGCCGGCCACCAGCGGTGCGGCGGCGAGCGTGAGGACGGACCAGAGCAGGCGGGACATGGGAGCGAAATCTCATTCGCGGAGACGCGAGTCGAGGACGAGGGTGACCGGACCGTCATTCACCAGCGCCACCTGCATCATCGCGCCGAAGCGCCCGGTGGCGACCGGCTGGCCGGTGAGGGCCTCGAGCTGGCGCACGAAGTCCTCGTAGCGCGGGATGGCGACGTCCGGCTTGGCGGAATCGTTGAAGGAGGGCCGGGAGCCCTTGCGGGTGCTGGCGATCAGGGTGAACTGGCTGACCACGAGCAGGCGGCCGCCCGCCTCGGTCACCGCGAGGTTCATCTTGTCATCGGCATCGGCGAAGACGCGCAGCGCGGCGACCTTGTGCGCCAGCCACGCGCCATCCTCCGGGGTGTCGCCGCTGGCCACCCCGAGCAGCACGAGCAGCCCGCGCCCGATCTCGCCGACGGTCTGGCCGTCGATCGAGACGCTGGCCGAGCTGACGCGTTGGACCACGGCACGCATGGGCGTGCGCGCCTTACACCATCGGCACGTGCGGCTCGGTGTCGGCGTCGTAGTTCACGCCCTTGAGGCCGAAGCCGAAAAGCTTGAGGAACTCCTCGCGGTAACCGGCGATGTCGGTCAGCGCGGCGAGGTTCTCGGTCGTGACATTGGGCCAGATCTTGACCACGGCGGCCTGGATCTCGGGGCGCATCTCCCAGTCGTCGACGCGGACGCGGCCGGCCTCGTCGAGCCGGGGCGTGTGGCCGTTGTACATCTGCGTGGCGAAGAGCCGGTACATCTGCTCGATGCAGCCCTCGTGCGTGCCCGCCTGCTTCATGATCTTGTAGAGGATCGAGATGTAGAGCGGGACGACGGGGATCGCGGAGCTGGCCTGGGTGACGAGGGCCTTGTTGACGGAAATGAAGGCGCGGCCGCCGCCGGGCTTGAGCTGGGCGTCGATGGCCTTGGCGGCGCGCTCGAGGTCGTTCTTCGCGAGGCCGATGGTGCCGTTCTTGTAGATGGCCCAGGTGACCTCGGGCCCGATGTAGGAGTAGGCGACCGACTGCGCGCCCGGGGCGAGGACGCCGCCGTCGCGCAGGGCCTTGATCCACATCTCCCAGTCCTCGCCGCCCATGACGGCGACGGTGTCGGCGACCTCGAGGTCGGTGGCGGGGTCGATCGTGACGTCGCTGACGACGCCCTTGTCGGTGTCGACCGTCTTGTTGGTGTACGGCGCGCCGACGGGCTTGAGGCAGGACTTGTGCACGGTGCCGGTGACCGGATGGGTGCGGCGGGGGGCGGCGAGCGAGTAGACGACGAGGTCCACCTGGCCGAGGTCGGCCTTGATGGCGGCGACGACCTGGGCCTTCATCTCGCTGGTGAAGGCGTCGCCCATGAAATTGCGGGCATAGAGGCCGGCCGCGCGCGCCGCCTGGGTGAAGGCGATGCTGTTGTACCAACCCGGGGTGGCGGGGCGGCCCTCCTCGGACGGACGCTCGAAAAAGACTCCCACGGTGGCGGCGCCGGAACCGAAGGCCGCGGTGATGCGCGAGGCGAGGCCGTAGCCCGTGGACGAACCGATCACGAGGACCTTCTTCGGTCCCTGGCCGATCGGGCCCTGCTGTTGCACATGCCGGATCCATTCCTGCACATGCGCGGCGCAGCCTTCGGGGTGGGCGGTGACACAGACGAATCCGCGAACCTTGGGTTTGATGATCATGCGGCCGGGAGTTTCGGCGGGGCCGTGGGGGTTCGTCGAGGAAAGATTTCCAGCCCCGGCCACCCCCGGGGCGGGCGTCAGTGGCTGATCAAGACCATCGGTCCCTCGGCCTTGGGGACGCCGCCCTTGCGCTCGAGGCTGACGGCGAATTTGGCCGCGGTCTTGACGGGTTTGTCGGCCTTGAACTGGTAACGCGCGACGCCGGTTTGCGGGTCGACCGAGAAGACGCCGCCGTCCACGGGGATCGGATACTGCGGGTCGATGACCCAAAGCTGGTAATCCTTGTCCGGCGCCAGGGCGGGGAGCTTTTCGACGCTGAGAATACCCTCCTGGGCATTGGGGTCCCACACGGCCACGGCCAGGGCCTGCGGCGAATTGCCCAACAGGGAGGCGAGGGTGGCGATCTTGAAGCGGGCGAGGTCGCCCTGGGCGCGCATCTCGCCCTCGATTCGGGCGACCCGGGCCGCGGCGTCCTGCAACTCGCGCCCGGTGACGAGGCGCTCGGCCTCGAGTTGCTGGCGGGCGCTGCGCAGCATCGCGTCGGCGAGCGCGATCTCCTGGCGGAGGAGCTCGTTCTCGCTGCGGCTGACGAACAGGAGCTGGGCGAACCAGACCGTGGTGACCACGCCGGCCGCCGCCGCGGCCAGCGGCAGCCAGAAGGTCAGGGGGCGTGGCGCCGGTTTCGGCGCCCGGCCGGGCGGCGTGGCGATCTCGCGCAGGAGTCGGGCCTTCAGGCCGGGCGGCGGTTCCGCATCCGGGGAGCAGTGGGCGAGCAGGCAGGCGGTCGCGGCCATGGTGGCGGCGGTCGCGCGCAAGCCGGGGTCGCGGTCTGTCTCGGCCTGAAGCTGGCGGAGCTCCTCGCCCTCGAGCAGGCCGAAGGCGTGCAGCGCGGCCAGTTCCTCGTTGTGGTCGGCGCTCATGCGGGGCGCGCGAGCAGGTCGCGCAGTTTAATCAGGCCCCGGCGGATGCGGGCCTTGACGGTGCCGAGGGGCTCCTGGAGGCGCTCGGCGATTTCCTGTTGGGTGAGGCCGCTGAAGAAGGCCAGTTCCAGCGCCCGCTGCTGCTCGGCCGGCAGGCGGGCCACCGCCGCGCGCACGCTTGCCGCGGTCTCGGCCGTCGCCGGATCGACCCCGGGCGCGGCCTGGTCGTAGCCGAGGTCGGAGGGGGCGCTCGCGCTCAGCAGCTCGGCCCGGCGCCGGTGCAGGCGGAGCCGGTCGATCGCGCGGTTGCGGGTGAGCGTGACGGCCCAGGCAAAGACGCTGCCGCGGGTGGCGTCGAAGTCGGCGGACTTCTCCCAGAGGGCGAGGAAGACGTCGTGCACGATGTCCTCGGCCTCGCGCTCGTCGTTGAGGATGCGGCGCGCCGTGGCGAAGAGGGGGCGGGACAGCCGGTCATACAACGTGGCGAATGCCGCCCGGTCGCCGCCGGCCATGGCCTGCATCAGGGGCGCATAGTCGGCGGGGCCAAATTCGTCCGGCCCTTTGCCGCCCGGGATTGGGGGCTCGGCGGTCATGCGGGCGCGCTGCCAAGCCCCGCCGGATCCCAAGGAGCCGGGGAAGGACATGCAGACGGTGATGGCAGACATTTGCCTAACATACGTGCGGCGGTCGCAGAAGGATGCTCTGAAAATCTCCCTGCAAATCAACCGGATAACTCCCGGGCCGGCGCGGGCCCGGCCGCGGCCTCACAGCACGGCGAGGCCGATGAGCCCAAGGACGACCACCGCCGCGATGGCGGTGAGGATGCGCTGCTCGAGGCGGGTGACGCGCAGCGGCATGCTAGAGGCCCAGCGGCTGGAGCCGGCTGAAGATGGCTTGCAGGAGCGGCTCGTTCTGCAGCTCCGGCCAGGGTCGGTTGCTGGAGACGCGGATGAAGAGCTGGTCGCCGTCCCGGCGGAAACCGTCTTCCCAGCCGAGCCGGAGGAGGCGTGACCACGACCGCGGGTCGGTGTGGACGAGGGGGCGCCCGTCGTAGAGGTGCCAGAACCAGACATGCTGCGGGTAATCGCCGATCCGGAACAGCCGCGCCTCGGCCGGCGCGAGCACGCGGTTGCCGACCGCGAGGTATTGCCGCGGCGCGTCGATCGGCGCCAGCGTCCATCCGGCTCCCGGCCAGCAGGCATCCGGGGTGTGGGCGGCCACGCCGCTCACCGAGGACTGGCCGGCCGGCCAGTACGCGAGGTAAACGGTGAGCTGGACCTCGCCGTGATCGGTGCGCCGGAAATAAGTGCGCTGGGCGAGGAACTCGGTCTCGAGCTGGGCGCTGAACTGGAAGATCTCGGCATCGGTCTCGACCCGCCAGCCCTCCGCCGCGGCGGGCAGGATGGCCATCAGGTCCGGCGCGGGCCGGCCCGACCGCTCCGCGCCGGCGGTCTTGACGGCGAACAATCCCGCCAGCGCGAAGAGGCCCGCGAGGCCGGCCGTGAGCGCGTACTCGCGCGCGGGCCCGCGCCGGCTCGCGGGTGCCGCCGGGGGCGCGACCGTGGCGGCGCCGGGGCGCTCGAGCAGCAGGGCCAGGCCGCCGAGGATCGCCGCGGTGACGCCGAGCACGGCGAAGCCCGTCGCGTCGTGCCAGGTCCCGGTGATATCGACGCCGCGGTTGGCGAGCAGCGTGAGCACCAGCGAGCGCAGGAAATTCATCACCAGCGCCAGCGGCGCCGCCAGCAGGATGATCAGCCCGCGCGCCCAGGCCCGGTGCACGAGGGTCGCCGCGAAGAAAAAGCCGGCGAAGACGCAGGAGATCAGGCTGCGCACCCCGCTGCAGGCCTCCTCGACGCCGACCGACGTGTTGGCCAACTCGATGATGTTGCCGTTGCGGCTGGCCGCCACGCCGAGGAAGTGCAGGGCGGCAAGGACGTGCTCCGAAACCGACAGCTGCAGGGCGAGGGTGAGGCGCGAATACGTGCCCGGCGGGATCGGGGCGCACAGCAGCCAGAGGCCCAGCGCCGTGAGCGCGGTCCAGTTGAAGGGCACGACGCGGACCTCGTCGGCCGACAACGCCACGAGGCCGGCGCCGAGGGCCAGCACGCCGGCGGTGGCCAGCGCGAAGCCCACCAGCGCGTGCGCCCAGCCGATGGTCGCGGCGTAAAGGCCCGCGGCGGCGAGGCAAAGCAGCGAGCCCGCCAGCGCCGCGCCCATGAGCGCCCCGCGCCATTCGCGGGGCGGCAGGTAGCGCCGGGTGCCGCGGGTGCGCGCCTCGTGCAGCAGGAGCAGGAAGAGCACCGGCATGAAATAGCCGTGGGACAGGTCCGGGTTGTGCGACCACTGCGGCCAGAGCACCAGCGTCAGCGCGACCACCACGAGTGCGAGCAGGCCCAGGTTGAGGCGGACGGCGAGGGGCAGGGGTTGGGTGGTGGCGGACGGCATGCAGCGCGGCAGCCGAAGCCTAGGCGGGGTGGGGCGGCCCGCAAACGGAAATGACGGCGGCACTGGCGCATTCGGCGAAATTGGCTAGTCTCCGGCGCTCCATGAAACCCATCCAACGAATCCTCACCCTGACGGTGGCCTGCGCCACCCTGTTCCTTGCGATCAACCGGGCCACGGCGGCGGACGTGGGCCGCCCGGCGCCGGATTTCACCCTCACCGACATCACGGGGCAGACCCACCGGCTCGCCGACTACCGCGGCAAGATCGTCGTCCTCGAGTGGGTCAACCAGGAATGCCCCTTCGTCGTGAAGCACTACGCCAGCGGCAACCTGCCCGCCACCCAGAAGGCCGCGACGGCCGACGGCGTCATCTGGCTCACGATCAACTCCGGCCGCCCCGGCGCCCAGGGCGACTTCGAGCCGGCGCGCGTCGCCGAGTGGGCCAAGGCCCATGGCGCCGCCTACACCGCCTACTTCCGCGACCAGGACGGCAAGGTCGGCCGGCTTTACGGGGCCAAGACCACCCCGCACCTGTATGTCATCGCGGCGGACGGCACCCTGGTCTACAACGGCGCGATCGACAGCATCCGCTCCGCCAGCCAGGCGGACATCGCCAAGGCCGAGAACTACGTGAACTCCGCGCTCGCGGCGCTGAAGGCCGGCCAGCCGGTGAAGACCGCCAGCACGCAGGCCTACGGCTGCTCGGTCAAATACTGACCGGGCCCAGGCGGCCTTTTCGCCCCGCGGCAGGGTTCGGACCCTGCCGCTTTTTTGTGCCCGCAATAACCATTGCCGCGCGTCGGCGCGTCTGCCACAGAGACCGTCTCCATCATGCTGCTTCTCGTCCTCGGAATCCTGCTCGGCGCCGCCGCCATGCTGGTGCCCTTCTACCGGGCCCGCCAGGAGGCCGAGCGCATCGACGAGGAGCGGCAGCAGGTCTCGCAGGAGCGGCAGCTCGTGGTCGACTTCATGCACCACATGGCCGAGGCGCTGGGCGAGGGGCTCACCCGCCAGGAACTGCACCAGCGCATCGTCCATGCCGCGATCCTCTGCTCCGGCGCGCTGAGCGCCTGCATCTTCGAGCGCACCGGCGAGCGGCAGATGCGGAGCGTCGCCGTCGAGGGCATCTTCCCGCCGCACCGCCCGCTGCCGCCGTCCGTCCGCGGCAAGCTCGCGACCCGGGCGAAGTTCATCGAGCAGGTGCTCAAGTCCGAGAGCTTCCCCGACCACGAGGGCATCGTCGGGGCCGTCGTGCAGACGGGCAAGGGCCAGCTGATCGCCGACGCGGTGGCGGACCAGCGCGTCGTGGTCCACGAGGATCCGGCCCTGGCCGTGCGCTCGCTCATCGCGGTGCCGCTCCAGTTCCGCGACCGGTTCTTCGGCGTGCTGGCCGTGGCGAACTCGGCCGACGGCCACCCGTTCACGACCTCCGATTTCTCGCTCATGCAGTCGCTCGCCGAGCAGGCGGCGCTCGCGCTGCACAATGCCGAGTTCCTCAGCTTCCAGATCGAGAAGCGCCAGCTCGACCTCGATCTCTCGCTCGCCAGCGGCATCCAGCAGATGCTCCTGCCGCGCGAGGCGCCGCAGATCGCCGGCCTCGACATCGATGCCCGCTATGCCCCGGCGCAGAAGGTCGGCGGCGACCTTTACGACGTGTTCCCGCTGTCGGCGACCCGGCTCGGCGTCGCCGTGGCCGACGTCTCCGGCAAGGGCATTCCCGCCTCGCTCCTCATGGCGATCTGCCGCACCAACCTCCGCCAGATCGCGGCCCGCCACGAGTCGCCCGCGGCCGTGCTCGCCGAGCTCAACCGCGCGCTCGGCACCGACCTGCGCGGCATGTTCATCACGATGCTCTACGCCGTGGTCGACACCGCGGCGAGCCGGGTGACCTTCGCCCGCGCCGGCCACGAACTGCCGCTTTTCTCGCGCCGGAACCCGCTCACGGGTGTGCCCGACATCAGCTACGTCGGGAGCGAGGGCATGGCCCTCGGCATGGTGCCCGATGAATTGTTCACGGCCGTGATCGGCGATTGCACCGAGCCCTTCGCCCCGGGCGACAACCTCGTGCTCTACACGGACGGCATCACCGAGGCACCCAACGAGGAGAATAAGGAGTTTTCCGGTAGTCGATTGGCCGATATGGTGAGAACTTTGCACGGCCGCAGCGCCCGGGAGCTGAACGATGGCATCCTTGAGAGCGTCCACCGGTTCGCCGGAGCCGCGCCGCAACGCGATGATCTCACGCTGGTTGCGATCAAGCGCACGTAGTCGGAAGGCGGGATAGGTAGGATAAGGCCTATCTAGGTCAGGACAGACATAGACTTCTGCGTATTTGCATCGGCATAGGGGTTATACCTTATCCCGAATGCATGACAAGTAACCGGGTTTATCGCGCAGTTCATTCCCTGGCCACGTTGCGGACGCTCGCTGCGATGGTTGCGCTCGCTTGCCTGGCCGGCACCGTCGCCGCCCAGGTCACGGTGTCGCAGACCACCTTGACCGGGTTCAGCGTGCCGAACGCGATCACCGGTTCGCCGATGAGCGACCCGACCTACGATCAACAGACGGGGCAGGGCGCGGATGACTACGTCGGCGACGGCACCGGCGGCTTCTATGGCTTCTACTACGCGCCGACCCAGTTGGATTTCGGCAGCGGGGCGGAAAACACGATGGTGTTTCGGTTTCGGCTGAACGCGGTCGCGTCCAGTTTCACCGGCAACCTGCGCCTCGGCGTCGACGGCAACATGGACGGCAAGGTGGATCTCTATTTCGGCATCAGCACGGGTCAGGGCCAGGTGCCGACGATCGTCTTCCAGAACCCGACCGGCACGGCCGCCGACGCCAACACCTCGCCCAACACGAGCGCGCTCGGCACCGTCTATGGATCGATCGCGACGAACACGACGAACTTCAGCTACTTCCAGGCGCCGGACGGCTCGCAGTACCACACCAACAAGGTTGCCCAGCCCAACCCCGACATGTGGCTGACCTTCGCGCTGCCGTTCTCGACGTTCGCCTCCGTGCTCGGCGCGCAGACGGGCACGACGATCGACTGGAACTACACCTACCTCGCCTATGTCGCGTTCTCGTCCACGCAGGGCAACGCGGTGAACCAGGACGTCTACGGCATCCCGAAGCTGACCAGCACCAATCCCGCGACCGGCGCGCAGTGGGGCGACCTCGCCTACAACCAGGGCGGCGGTTTCACCGAGTACCGCAGTGGCAGCGGCCGGCCGGTGCCCGAGCCGGCCACCTACGCGCAACTCGGGGCGCTGCTGGGTGCGGGCCTGCTGGTGCGGCGCTGGCGCCTGCGCCGGCGCGCGCTGCAGTCGTAATCCCGCCCGGTTCACGCGATGGAGCAGTCGTCGCCGCCGCCCAGCCTCGACTGGGCCCATCGCCTGCACGCCGGCCGGGGCTGGCTCGCCGACCTGCTGCGCCTGCCGCTGTCGGCGCTGCACTGGAACACCGTCAAGACCTGGTACGTCGTGCGCGGTCGCCGCGGGCATTGTCCCTGCCATGACCCGAGCGACTCGGGCGCGCCGGGTCGCACGCGCTGCCTCGCCGTGCTGCACTGGCATTCGCCGGCGCGGTTCCGGCGGGTGTGTCCGCTGCTCGTGTCGACCGAGCACGGCTGGTGTTGCCGCGCGGCCCCCGCGCAGGTGCGACCCTTCTGGGGGCGGGTGCTCGCCGTCACGGCGCTGCTGGGCCTGGCCGTCTATATCGCGGGCAGCCTGGCCGCGCTCGGCCTGCTGCACCGCGCGGGCTACGACCAGCTGCGCTACACCGACGTGATCTGGCCGGGCAACTGGGGCCGCTTCAAGGTCGTGCAGGCGCACTATTACCGCGCCCTGGGCGATGAGGCGCTGCGGCGGCGCGACTACCGGCAGGCGCAGATGGCCTACGCCACGGCGATGGCGACCGCGCCGGATTACCCGAGCGGCCTTGCGCTCGCGATCCTGTCCTCCTACGCCGGCAACTACGCCTACAGCGACAGCCTGTTCATCCGCCTCCGGCATGAGTTCCCGGCGGAGCACGAGCGCACGGCGGTCGCGTTCCACGACCAGCTCCTCGGCAGCCTGCGCCTGCGCCGGCTGGCGGACCTCTGCCTGGCCGGCTTGGTCCATCCCGACCGGTCGAAACTGCCGTGGGTTCGCCTGCTGGTGTTCGTGGCGACGGAAGGCCGCTTCGCCTCCGACCTCGAGCGCGACCGGGCCGAGGTCATCGCCCGCCTGCCGGCCGGCGCCCGCGGTCTCCTGCGTGCCCATGCGCTCGCCGAGACCGGGAAGCAGCCGGCGGCCCTGGCGGCGCTGGCCGCGATTCGCCCCGCCGACGGCTCGTGGTTCTACGTCGCCGCGATCCAGGCAATGGTGCGGATGAACGCCATCGAGCCGGCGCAGCTGAGCCTCTACGCCCACGGGCACGAGATCGCCGAGTTCGACCGGGCCTACCTGCAATACCTCATCACCTGGCAGCGTGGCGACCGCGAGCTGGCGCACGGCGATTTCCGGGCGCTGCTGCCCTTCGCGCGCGACCCGCTGCTGGTCGATCGCATCTGCGGTCTTCTCATCGCGACCCGGGACCAGGCCGCGCTCGGCCAGCTCTGGGCCGAGGTGCAGAAACACCCCCGCGAACCCCAGGCGCTGGTCGCCCTGCTCACCGCGGCGCGGGTCGGCGGCGATTTCGCGCGGGTGCGGGCGATCGCGACCCGCCTCGGCTGGAATGAAAGCGACCGCGAGAAGATGGCGGCCCCGCTCGATTTCCTGGCCAACCGCCCGGATGATCCCAAGGGCCTGCGGTTCCTGCTCGCGACGACCGACCTGCCGCGGGAGACGATCCTCGCGCTGGTCGCCGCGTCGGTCCGCGAGCGGCTGGCCGTCGCCGATGCCGAAGCGCGCCGCCGGCGTTAATTGGACATTGCCTCGGGCGGCGCGCGCCCTAGCCATTGGGACGATGTCCACTGCCGCCGCCATCGCCCGTGATTCCCTGCCGGATACCGCCGGCCATTTCGGCCGCTACGGTGGCGTGTATGTGCCGGAGACCCTGATGACGGCCCTGCAGGAGCTCGAGGCCGCCTACCTGGAGGTCCGCACGGATCCCGCGTTCCAGGCGGAATTGCGCCACCACCTCAAGGAGTTCGCCGGCCGCCCGACCGAGCTCTATTTCGCCAGCCGCCTGACGGAGCACTGCGGCGGGGCGAAGATTTATTTCAAGCGCGAGGACCTCCTGCATACCGGCGCGCACAAGATCAACAACGCCCTCGCGCAGGCCCTGCTCGCCAAGCGCATGGGCAAGAAACGCATCATCGCCGAGACCGGCGCCGGCCAGCACGGCGTCGCGACGGCCGCGGCCTGCGCCAAGTTCGGCCTCGAGTGCGTCGTCTACATGGGCGCGCACGACATGGAGCGGCAGGCGTTGAACGTGTTCCGCATGCGCCTCATGGGCGCCGAGGTCCGCGGCGTCGAGGCTGGCCAGAAGACGCTCAAGGAGGCGATCAACGAGGCGATGCGCGACTGGGTGACGAATGTCCGCCACACGCACTACATCCTCGGCACCGCCTACGGCTCCCATCCGTACCCGATGATGGTGCGCGATTTTCACCGGGTCATCGGCCGCGAGGCGAAGGAGCAGATCCTCGCGCGCGAGGGCCGCCTGCCGGACGAGCTGGTCGCCTGCGTCGGCGGCGGCAGCAACGCGATCGGCCTCTTCTTCGAGTTCCTCGAGGATCCCAGCGTGCGCCTGTTCGGCGTCGAGGCCGGCGGGCACGGCATCAAGCGCGGCGAGCACGCGGCACGTTTCGCCGGCGGCCGGCTCGGCGTGCTGCAGGGCTGCAAGACGTTCATCCTCCAGGACGGCGACGGCCAGATCGAGCTCACGCATTCCGTCTCGGCCGGCCTGGACTACGCCGCCGTCGGCCCGGAGCACGCGTTCTACCGCGACCGGGGCCGGATCGAGTTTGCCTACGCCACGGACGACGAGGTGCTGGAGGCCTTCCAGCTCTGCGCCCGCCTCGAGGGGATCATCCCCGCGCTCGAGAGCACGCATGCCATCGTGCACGGCCTGAAGCGCGCCAAGGCGCTGGCCCGCGACCGCATCGTCATCGTCAACCTCTCCGGCCGCGGCGACAAGGACGTGCAGCAGGTCGCCAAGATCCTCGGACACCAGACATGAAAAGCATGACCGGATACGGCCGCGCCACCGCGGCCCTCGGCGCGGCCACCGTCACGGTGCAGGTCAGCTCCGTCAACCGGAAGAGCCTCGACCTCACCATCCGCCTGCCGGCCGGCTGGGAGGCCCTGGAGGCGGCCGTGGGCGACCTCGTGCGCAAGGTCGCCGCCCGCGGGCGCGTCAGCGTCGCGATCGAGCTCAGCGGCCTGGCCCGCAGCGCCGAGCTCGCCTGGGACGAGGCGGCGGTGAATGCGGCCCTCGATCGCCTGGCGGAGCTCGCGGAGCGCCGCGGCGTGACGTTCAAGCCGACGCCCGAGCTCATCTGGTCCGTCGTCAATTCGCAGCGGCAGCCGGCCGCGATGCCCGATCCCGAGGAGGCGGCCCCGGCCGTCCTCGCGGTGGTCGGCGAGGCGCTGCGCGGCTTCGCGGCCATGCGGGCCCGCGAGGGCGAGGCGCTCCTGATCGATTTCCTCCCGCGGCTGCAGCTGCTCAAGCGGCAGATCGACCTGATCGCCACCCGGGCGTCGACCGTGCCCGCCGCCTACCGCGAGCAGTTGCTGGCGCGGCTGCGGCAGGCCGGGCTGGACCTCGATGTGTCCGACGAACGCGTGCTGCGCGAGGTGGCGCTGTTCGCCGACCGGAGCGACATCACCGAGGAGCTGACCCGGCTGCGCAGCCACCTCGAGCAATTCGGCGCGCTGCTGCGCACGGACCAGGAGATCGGCCGCAAGGCCGAGTTCATCCTCCAGGAAGTCGGCCGCGAGGTGAACACCATCGGCAGCAAGGCCAACGATCTGGCGATCGCCAAGGCCGTGATCGAGCTGAAGAACGAGCTCGAGCGCATCCGCGAGCAGATGGCGAACGTGGAGTAGGGCGGAGGCCTACTCCGGGTGCCGGAGCGAGTGCCAGATGTAGAGGATCACGCCGACGCAGATGCCGGAATCCGCGACGTTGAAGGTCGGGTAAACGTAGCTGCCGAAGTGGAAATCGAGAAAGTCGATCACGTGACCATGCAGCAACCGGTCCACGAGGTTGCCCATGATCCCGCCGCAGAGCAGGCCGAAGGCGACCTGGGTCGGCCGCGCGCGGAGCCCGAGGGCGCGGCGCCAGATGTAGATCGCGAGCAGGGTCACGCAGGCGAGGATCGCGAGGAAGAAGCCCTTGCCGCTGAACATGCTCCAGGCGGCGCCGGTGTTGCCGACGTGGACGAGGTTGAAGAAGCCCGGGATGACCTCGATGCCGGCGTACGGACCGTAGCTGCCGAGCGGCAGGCGGGCGTTGATCCAGGTCTTGGTGACCTGATCGAGGCCGAAGACGACGAGGAGCAGGACCAGCAGCAGGCGGTAGTCACGCATCCGCTGCAGGCGGGTGCGTGGTGGCGGCGCGGGGACGGACGGCGACGCGGCCGGTTCGGGTGGTCGAGTTTCAGCCACCATCGCCGGGCGCTCAGTCGTCCGAGCCTTCGTCCATCATCTTGCCCGCCTCGTCGCCCATCTCGCCGAACAGGCCGGCCTGGGTGCGGGAGCGATGGCGGTTCCGCTCGATTTCCTTCTGGGCCTCGGCGGTGAAACGGGTGAAGGGCACGGCCAGGAGGCGGTCCTTCGGGATCGGCTTGCTGGTGTGCTCGCAGATGCCGTAGGTGCCGTTGTGGATGCGCTTGATCGCGGCATCGATCTCGGACAGCGC
This sequence comes from Opitutaceae bacterium, assembly GCA_019634615.1. Taxonomy (GTDB): domain Bacteria; phylum Verrucomicrobiota; class Verrucomicrobiia; order Opitutales; family Opitutaceae; genus UBA2377. Next base: position 136,376 of record JAHCAZ010000004.1, on the reverse strand, counting down.
CTCCTGCTCGCTGGCGACCATGCTCAGGGCGAAGTCGCGGTCAAAGGTGTCGGTGCCGGCGTCGGCCATGTGCTGGCCGTACGACGACAGGTCGCCGGCGTCGTCCTTGGCGGAGCGCTTGAGGGTCTCCTCGGAGTGCAGCTCGATCCCGGCGGTGAGGTGGTTGCGCAGCCCGATCAGCAGCCGGTAAAAGCGGCGGAATTTCTCGGGGATGTCCTTGTCGTCATTCGGGTCCATCGCGGCGCGCTTCTTGGGGTTGAAGCCCAGGATGTCGGCGAGCGAGGCGGCCTTGATGTGGTTCGGCTTGGCCGGCTTGGCCAGGGCGGGTGCCGCCTTCCCGCCGGCATGGACGGGCTTGGCCGGGGCCTGGGTGGCGGCTTTGCCGGACTTGGACACGACGGTCTTCGCGATCGCGCGGACTTCGTCGAGGCTGAAGGCGATGGGTTTGGAGGCTACCTTGCGCTTCAGGATGCTGGCGCGCAGGGCGGTCTTCTTGGTGGGTTTTTCCATGATGGCAGGTGAACGCTTCGCCGCGGGCGCAGGGGCGGCCTTCTTGACCGGCGCCGGCGCAGATTTCCGCGCAGCCTTGGCGGGCGGAGGGGTCTTCTTTTTCGCGGGTTTCTTTGGTTTGGTTTTTGCCATGGGGAGATTTGGGTGGGTAAGAAAGCCTAGCGGGACAGCGCCTTTACGCAACGCGGACATGGCTTCTCCGGCGCTTTTTCTTCCAGCGCCGGGACCCAGCGCCAGCAGCGCGGGCACCGGTGCAGGCCGAGCTCGGCGCAGGGTTGCACGGTGGCGTTGAGGGCGCCCGCCGGGGCGGCGGCGAGGGTGACCGCGGAGACGATGAACAGTTCCGGCAGAAAATCGCGGTGGCGCTCCAGCGTAAGCGCGAGGGCGTCGCCGGCCGGCACCTGCAGCGTGACGGCGGCGTCGAGGGACTTGCCAATGGTGCCGGCCTGGCGGGCGGGCTCGAGGCGCTCGTTGACGAGCGCGCGCACCTTGAGCAGGGCGCCGATCTCGGCGTCGATGGCGGGACTCCGCCAATCGGCGGGTGCCACCGGCCAGTCCTGGAGGTGCACGGAATCCTCGGTGTACTCGCTGCCGGCCGTCGCGTAGCTCCAGGCCTCGTCGGCCGTGAACGTGATGGCCGGGGCGAGGAGACGGACCAGGGCGCGGAAGATGTGGTGGATCGCGGTCTGCGACGACCGACGCAGGCGATGGTTGGCGCCGAGGGTGTAGAGCCGGTCCTTGAGGATGTCGTGGTAGACCGCCGACAGCGTGACCGAGCAGAACTGGTTGCAGAGCTGGTACACGCGGTGGAACTCATAGGCCTCGTAGGCCTTGGTGCATTCGTCGATGAGCCCGGCCGCCTGGTGCAGCGCCCAGCGGTCGAGCGCGTCCATCTCCGCGACCGGCATGGCATGTTCGGCCGCCTTGAAGTCGAAGAGGGTCGAAAGCTGGAAGCGGAAGGTGTTGCGGAAAAGACGGTAGGCCTCGCCGACGTTCTTCAGGATCTCGTCGTCGACCGGGATGTCGTCGCGGAAATCCTGCGAAGCGATCCACAGGCGGATGACGTCAGCCCCGTGCTGGGCGATGTAGGCGTCGGCCGTCTGTGGCTTCTGGTAGGTCGAGCTCTTGGAGATCTTCTGGCGGTTTTTGTCGACGATGAAGCCGTGGGTGAGGACGGCCTTGTACGGCGCGCCACCGGAGGCGATGACGCTGCACCAGAGCGAGGACTGGAACCAGCCGCGGTGCTGGTCGCTGCCCTCGAGGTAGAGGTCGGCCGGCCAGTGGGTGCCGCCCTGGCCGCGCTTGAGCACGGCGGCCTGGGTGGAGCCGGAGTCAATCCAGACGTCGAGCGTGTCGCGGCCGCAGGTGAGGTCGGCCGGCGCCGGCCAGCCGGCCGGCAGCGTCACGCCGTCGAGGATCTGGACGGCGGTGGAATCGTACCAGAAGTTGGTGCCGCGGGTGGCGATCTTTTCGGCCACGGCCCGGATCACGCCGGCGTCGAGGTAGGCCTGCTTGTCGGGACCGTAGAAGGCGATGATCGGCACGCCCCAGGAACGCTGGCGGCTGATGCACCAGTCGGGGCGCGACTCGACGGCGCCGCGGATGCGCGCCTCGCCCCAGGCTGGGATCCAGCCCTGGGCCGAGGCGATCTTGGCGATCTCGTTCAGGGCGACCTGGCGGTGGCCGGCCTTGTCGAGCGAGACGAACCACTGGTCGACGGCGCGGAAGATGATCGGCGTCTTCGAGCGCCAGCAATGCGGGTAGCTGTGCTCGTAGCGCTGCTTGGCGAGCAGGGCGCCGGCGGCGTCGAGCTTCTTGAGGACGGCGATGTTGGCAGGGGAGGTCTTCTTGGCCTTCAGGTCCTCGACGCTCTCGAGGCAGGTGAGGCCGACCAGGTCGGCCGGGATCTGGCCGTCGTCGAGATATTTGCCGTCGTCGCCGACCGGGCAATAGATCGGGAGCTTGTACTTCAGGCCGGTCTGGTAGTCCTCGGCGCCATGGCCGGGGGCGGTGTGCACGCAGCCGGTGCCGCTCTCGGTGGTGACGTAGTCGGCGAGGACGACCGGCGCGGCGCGGTCGATGAAGGGGTGGCGCGGCTGCAACTGCTCGAGGGCATCGCCGCGGATGGTTTTCACGACCGCCGGCTGGGTCTCGAGCTTGGCCGCGGCGGCGACGGAGCCGAGCAGGGCGGAGGCCACGACGATGCGCTCGGCGCCGAGATCGGCGACGGCGTATTCGACCTCCGGGTGGACCGCGATCGCGAGGTTGGCCGGGATCGTCCAGGGCGTGGTCGTCCAGATGACGACGAAGAGGGGCTTGTCGGTGGGCAGGCCGAACTTGGCGGCCTCGGCGGCCGGGACCGGGAACTTGACCCAGATCGAGGGGCTGACGTGCGGCTGGTACTCGATCTCGGCCTCGGCGAGGGCGGTCTCGAAGGGGATGCTCCAGTAAACGGGTTTCTTGCTCCGGTAGACGAGGCCTTGTTCGACAAAGGCGGCGAAGGTGCGGAGCACGTCGGCCTCGAAGGCGGGGGCCTTGGTCTTGTATTCGTGCTTCCAGTCGGCGAGGACGCCGACGCGTTTGAACTGGGATTTCTGCCGCTCGATCCAGGTCTCGGCGAAAGCGTCGCAGCGGGCGCGCAGCTCGCCGGTGCTGAGGGTGAGCTTCTGCTCCTGGACCTCGCGGGAGACCTTCTGCTCGATGGGCAGGCCGTGGCAGTCCCAGCCGGGCACGTAGGGCGTGCGGAAACCGCGCATCGACTTGTAGCGGTTCACCATGTCCTTCAGCGTCTTGTTCAACGCCGTGCCGATATGGACGTCGCCGTTGGTGAAGGGCGGACCGTCGTGGAGGACGAAGGCCGGGGCGCCGGCCCGGCGCTGCTGGATGCGCTCGTAGAGCCCGAGTTTCTCCCAGTGCGCAATTCGCGCCGGCTCGCGTTGGACCAGATTTGCCCGCATCGGGAAATCGGTTTTGGGGAGCAGGAGAGTGTCTTTCAGGTCGGTAGCCATCTCAGCAAAAGGGCGGGAGGCTACCGGAGCGGAGGGGGTAGTCAAGAGGCGAGGGCAGCGGGGCAGAGGTAGGGCGGGTCTCCGACCCGCTCCGGGGGAGTTCGCGCTTCCGGAAGGCGCTCAGGGCAGGTCGGAGACCTGCCCTACTTTCCCGCCACGCTGCGCGCCAGGCGCTCGCCGGCCTTGATGCAGTCCTGCAGGGAAATGCCGTCGCGGACGTTTCCGCCCACGTGGAGGCCGGGCACTTCCTGCTCGAGGCGCTCGATGGCGCCGAGGAAGCGCTCGTAACCCAAGGTGTACTGCGGGATCGCCCGCGGCCAGTAGCTGTGGCGCACGAAAAGCGGGGGCGTGCTGACCCCCACGAGGTCGTGTAGGTCGCGCGCGATCTGCGCCAGGAGGGCGTCGGTATCGAGCCGGGCCAGCTCGGGCTGGCGCATGCCGCCGGCGAAGACGGTCAGGCCGACGTGGCCCTCCGGGGCGCGACCGGGGAAGAGAGTGGAGGAAAACAGGATGCCGAGCACCGAGCGGCGCTCGATCGCAGGGACGAGTCCGCCGAAGCCGTCGAGCGGGTGCCCGACCTGCTCGCGCCGGTAGCCGAGGAAGAGCGACGACACCGGCGGTTGCAGGACGTCGTTGAGCACGGCCAGTGGCCGCTCGCGTGCGGTCCCGATCACGAGCTGCGCGAGCGCCCCGGCCGGGAGGGCGAGGATGACGTCGTCGAACGCGGCCTCGCTGGTCTGGCCGTAGCGGGTCCACACCAGCCGATGCGGCGGGCCGGGAATGACGGCCTCGACCACGGCACCGTAATGCACAGCCTCGGCCGGCAGCTTGGCGGCGAGGGCGTTCGGCAGGGCCTGGAGACCGTCGGGAAAGGAAACGAGCTGCGCCCGCGTCTCACCCCTGGCCTTCCGGGCCTTGGCGCCGGCGATGAGGCCGCGCAGGAGCGAGCCGTGGGACCGCTCCGCCTCCAGGAGCGTCGGGAACGCATGCCGCACCGAGAGCTGGGCCGGATCGCCGGCGTAGATGCCGGCGATGAGCGGGTTGAGCGCGTAGTCCACGAGCTCGGGCGTGAAATGCTCGGCCACGAGGGTCGCGAGGCTCACGTCCTCGCTTCGTTGCCGGCGGCGCGCGAGGAGCTCACCGAAGATCGCGGCCTTGGTCCGCGCGGAGAACAGCTTGGTGGTGAAGAACGAGCCCGGCCCCATCGGCACCGGCATGAACCGGCCGTCGCGCACGATGAAGCGCTTCTTCGCCGCGGTGTTGGCGACCTGCAGGGTTGGCTCCAGGCCGGCGTCGCGGATCAGCTGCTTCGCCTCCGCCGCGCCGAGCATCAGCGTGTTGGGGCCGCCCTCGATCAGGTAACCGGCCTCGCGGATGGTGCGGATGGACCCGCCGGGGTAGGCCGCCTGCTCGAAGACCTGCACCGCGAAGCCGCGCTGGTGCAGGCGGAAGGCGGCGGTCAGGCCGGTGATGCCGGCGCCAATGATGGCGATGGAGCGGGTCGGGGCTGGATTCACGACGGGGTCAGTATAGTTCGGGATCCCGGCGCCGTCTGCGCATTTCTTGCCTGATTCGCGCCGCGCTCACCGCCAACCGGTGACCGTGGCGACCAGGGCCTCCATGCATTCAAGGCGGGCCTGGGGGGTGATGCCGTGGCCGAGGTTGAAGATGTGGCCGGCCGTGCCGCGCATGGACTCGAGCAGGCGCGTCGCCTCCTGCCGCACGATCGCCGGGGTGGTGCACATGAGCACCGGGTCGAGGTTGCCCTGCACGGCGACGTTGGCGGGGAGGTTGCGGCGGACGATCGCCAGGTCGTTGGTCCAGTCGACGCTGAGCACGCGGACGCCCGAGAAAGCCTGGTCCGTCAGGTGAGGAGACGTGCCCTTGGCGTAAAGGATGACCGGGAAATCCTTCGGCAGCGCGGCGACGATGCGCTTGATCCAGCGCAGCGAGGCGGCCTCGTAGTCGGGGCCGGCGATGATGCCGCCCCAGGAATCGAAGATCTGGATCGCATCGGCCCCGGCGGCGACCTGCATCTTGAAATACGTGATGAGCGCGGCCGTGAGTTTTTCGAGCAGGGCGTCGAACAAGGCGCGGTCGGTGTAGAACAGGAGCTTGATGCGCTCGAAGTCCTCCGAGCTGCCGCCCTCGACCATGTAGGTCGCCAGCGTCCACGGCGATCCGCCGAAGCCGAGGAGGGCTTTCTGGCCACCGAGCTCCTTTTTCAGGAGGCGCAGGGTCTCGGCGACGTAGGCGAGACGCTCGGGCACGGCCTCGGCCGGGGCGAGGGCGTCGATCTGGGCGCGGGTCTCGAGGCGGTAGGCCATCGCGATGCCGCCGGTGTCGCGAAACGTGTAGGCCTGGCCCAGGGCCTCGGGGATGACGAGGATGTCGGAAAACAGGATCGCGGCATCGAGCGCATAGCGGCGCAGCGGCTGGAGGGTGACCTCCGTGGCGAGCGCCGGGGTCTTCACCATCTCGAGAAAGGAGGACTTCGCCTTCAGGGCCCGGTATTCGGGCAGGTAGCGGCCGGCCTGGCGCATGACCCAGAGGGGCGGCCGGTCGAGCGGCGTGCAGGCGCAGGCGGCGAGGAAGCGTTCGCGGGATGTCATCGCCGCCATTTCCAACGAGGCGGGGGACGGGTTCAACGTCCAAGTTGGGGAGGTCGGGTGACCTCCCCTTGACGTCTTTGCTACAGTTCGCGTTCGACAGCGCGATCCGGGTCAGGGTTTGATGCCGGTGCCTGTCCACTCACCGATGAACGACCCGATCCTCACCACCGTTGCCTTCACGGGCTTCACGGTGGCCTTTTTTCACGCCGCCATCCCGACGCATTGGCTGCCCTTTGTCCTGGTGGCACGGGCGCGGCGCTGGAGCCGGCCGAAGACGCTGGCGGTGTCGGCCCTGGCCGGGATGGGGCACGTGCTGCTGACGAGTCTGCTCGGCCTGGGCATTGCCTGGTTCGGTTTCCAACTCGATGAGAGCCTGGGCGAGATCTTCACCCGCGGCACCGGCGCGGTGCTCCTCGGGATCGGCATCTACTACGGCTGGCGCCAGTTGCGCGGCCACGGCGTGCTGCACCACCACGCGCCCGGCGGACATCACCAGCCGAGCGAGGCCTGCGACGAGGAGCACGAGCACAGCCACTGGGACGAGGAGCTGAAGGGCACGGAGCTGGTCTCCGACCGCAGCGGCGACTGGGCGGCGATCGGCGGCCTTTTTGTCATGCTCACCTTCTCGCCCTGCGAGGGCTTCCTGCCGGTTTACCTGTCAGCCGTCCAGTTCGGCTGGCGCGGTTTCGTGGTCCTCAGCCTCATTCTGGCCGTGGCGACCTTGGCCGGCATGATGATCTTCACCTGGCTCACGCTGGTCGGGTTTGAGCGGTTCAAGCTCAAGAGCTTCGAGCAGTTCGAGGCCGGCCTGCTCGGCATGATCTTCATCGTGCTGGGCTTCATGCTCCTGTTCCTGGAGCACGGCCACGCGCACGCGCATTGACGGGCGCTAGCGCCACGGGATCGAAAACTTGATCACCGGTGCGTCGCCCCCGCTGGTCGTCGGCGCGCGTTCGGCCGGCGTGAGCGGGGCGTGGGCGACGGGCGAGGCATCGCTGGCGGCGGCCACGGGGGCGGCGGGCGCGCCGGCGGCCAGGCGGGCGTCGGCAAAGCCGCGCTCGATCAGTTCGGCCATCTTCAGGTCGCGGGTCTTGCGGTCGGCGGAGCCCATGATGACCGCGATGATGCGCTTGCCGTCGCGTTGCGCCGTCGCCGCCAGGCAAAAGCCGGCACCGGCCGTGTAGCCGGTCTTGAGGCCGTCCACGCCGGCCACCGGCCCCAGGAGATGGTTGTGGTTGCGCATCTCGATGCGTCCCGTGGGCTGGCCGTCGCGGAAGGGGCGGAGCTTGACCGAGGTGTACTTGAGGATGTCGGTCTGCGCCAGCAGGTGCCGGCTGAGGAGCGCGAGATCCCGCGGCGAGGTGAGGTCGCTGTCCGCCAACTTGCGGTTCGCCGGCGGGAGGCCGTGCGGCGTGCGGAAGGTGGTATGGCTCAGGCCCAGGGCGCGCGCCTTGGCGTTCATGCGCTCGACGAAGGCCGGCACGGTGCCGGCCGTGGTGCGGGCGAGGGCGTAGGCGGCATCGTTGGCCGACTGGATCATGAGGGCGTAGAGCAATTCCTCGACCGGGAAGGTTTCGCCCTGCTTGAGCCAGACCTGCGTGCCGCCGATCTTCGAGTCGGCCGCGGTGACGGTCACCGGCGATTGCAGGGTGAGGGCCCCGGCCGCGATGGCCTCGTGGACGACCAGGAAGGTCATCAGCTTCGTGATGCTGGCCGGCGGGCTCACCAGGTCGGCATTGTCCTCGAACAACACGCGGCCGGTGGCGGCATCCATGATGATCGCGCCCTTGTACACGTCGTCGCTGACCGGGGCCTTGGCGGCAAAAACCGCCGGCAGCAGGGCCAGCGTGAGCGTGAGGGAGGCGAAACCGCGGCGCAGAAAAGTCATGCGCGTCAGCGAGTGGACTTTTCCGCGCGGTGCGAGCGAAAAACCGCCGACTGCGCGAAGACAATTCCCCGATCCATTCTTACAGGAGGCAACGGAGATAACGGAGATTCTGGATCGATGCCTTCCTCTCCGTTTCCTCCGTTGCCTCCTGTAAAATGGCTCGGGCCTGTTCTTCGCGCACCTTCGCGTCCTTCGCGGTTCCCCGCTGAATGGTTCCGATTCAGCGGATCGTGGCCAGCAGCGCCGCGGTCTCGGCGGGCTTGCGCCACTGCGGGACGTGGTCGGCTTCCATCACGATGACCGGCCAGCCGCGGGCCTGGGCGCGCTGGTAGAAGGGGTAAAAGTCATCGTCCGCGGGCGCCTTGCCGGTTTCGACGGTAAGGATGTAGGTCCCGGGGATGGCGGCGGCGGCCGGATTCTTGAGCACGATCGGATCGGTCATCGTCTTCAGCGGATGCGGCACGTCGCGGGGGAAGGGTTTGTCGGGCTTCAGCCACCAGGGATGGATGAAGCCATCGCGGGTGTGTTGGGCGAACAGCTCCGGCAGGCCGCGTCGCACGCCGAGGGCGCTCTCGCCGTTTTCCGGCAGGAAGGCGTCGAGATACACGAGGCGGGCGATGCGCTCGGGGATGCGGTCCGCCACGCCGGTGATGACCATGCCGCCGTAGCTGTGACCGAGTAAAATCACGTGATGGAGGTCGGCGAACAGGATGTAGTTCACGATATCCTGGATGTGCGTCTCCAGGCCGATGTCGGGCGTGGCGGTGTGGAACCGCTCGCCGAGCCCGCTCAGGGTCGGGCAGTGCACCTCGTACCCGCGGGCCGCGAGGAGCGGGACGACTTTTTTCATCTGCCACCCGCCGGCCCACGCGCCGTGGACACTGACGAGCACGGGCTTCGTGTCCGCGGCAACCGGCTCGCCGGCGTGCAAGGTCGCCGTGGCAATCAGACCCAAGATTGCGAAGACGAGGACGCGTACGTTCATGTATGAACCACTAATTTATACCCAATCTTAGGGGAATCTTCGGAATGCTGAATTCCCAAAATTCCCATGAAATTCCGGATTTATTAGTGGTTAACTCCCGGTGGTCTGCTCGATCGGCAGGTCGTGCAGCTTCAGCTCGGGATTTTTTTCGACGAAGTAGCGCATCGTCCAGTCGTTGGGGAAGAGCACGACCGGGTGGTCGAACTTGTCGGTGCCGAAGCTCACGCCCGTGGCCACGATGAGGGACGAGGTGTCCTTGAGCGATGGGTGCGGCTCCAGCCAGCGCAGGATCGTCCAGGGTGTCGGCGCCAGGCGCGACTCGGCGCCGTACTCCGACTGCAGCCGGTATTGCACGACCTCGAACTGCAGCGGGCCGACCGCCGCGAGGAGGGTCGCGCCGGGCGGGCAGTTCTTCGGGGTGAACGACTGGACAACGCCCTCCTGCAGGAGCTGCTCGAGGCCGGCGCGGTATTTCTTGGCGTCGGAGGAGCTCGGGTTGGAGATGTAGGTGAAGACCTCGGGCGGGAAGCGCGGGATCTCGTCGTAGCGGATGGACTTGTCGGCCGTGAGCGTGTCGCCGATGCCGAACGAATCATGGCCCACGAGGCCGATGACGTCGCCCGGCCACGCCTCGTCCACGGTCTCGCGCTCCTGGCCAAAAAGCTTGTGCGACGAGGAGAGGCGCACGGTGCGGCCGGTGCGCTGGTGGACGACGTTCATGTCGCGCTCGAATTTGCCGGAGCACACGCGCAGGAAGGCAATGCGATCGCGGTGCTTCGGATCCATGTTGGCCTGGATCTTGAAGATGAAGCCGGAGAACTTCGGCTCATCGACCGGGATGACGCGGGGTTCCGCGGCGGGGGCGTTGCCGTTGACGGCGATGCTGACCGAGCGGCGCGGGGCGGGCGGCACCGAGTCCTTGAGGAAGCCGTCGAGCAGGAGCTGGATGCCGAAGTTGTTCACGGCGGAGCCGAAGTAAACCGGCGTCTGCTGCCCGGCCTGCACGGCCTTGAGGTCGAAGGGGTGACCGGCGCCGTCGAGCATCTCGAGCTGCTCGCGGACCTCGTTGTAGGTGTAGTCGTCGAGCTTGTCGCGCACGCCCGCATCGTCGAGCGAGCTCACGGAGACGGGCGCCTGGAACTTGCCGCCGGGCACGCGCTCGAAGAGGTGCACCTCGCGGGTGCGGCGGTCGAAGACGCCCTTGAACGACGGGCCGTTGCCGAGGGGCCAGATGACCGGGGAGGACTGCAGGCCAAGGATGTTCTCGAGCTCATCGAGCAGGTCGATCGGGTTCCGCGTCGGCCGGTCGCACTTGTTCATGAACGTGAAGATCGGCACGCCGCGGCGGCGGCAGACCTCGAAGAGCTTGCGCGTCTGGGTCTCCACACCTTTGCCGGCGTCGATCACCATGAGGGCGGCGTCGACCGCGGTGAGGACCCGGTAGGTGTCCTCGGAGAAGTCCTTGTGGCCGGGGGTGTCGAGCAGGTTGACCGCGTAGCCGGAGTAGTCGAACTGGAGGACCGTCGAGCTGATCGAGATGCCGCGCTGCTTCTCCAGTTCCATCCAGTCGGAGGCCGTGGCGCGCTGGTTCTTGCGGGCGGTGACGGAGCCGGCGAGGTGGAGGGCGTTGCCGTAAAGCAGGAACTTCTCGGTCAGCGTCGTCTTGCCCGCATCGGGGTGCGAGATGATCGCGAAGGTGCGACGGCGGGCGATTTCCTGGGCGGGTGACATGCGAAAAGGGGTTCAGGGAAACGGGAATGGCCGGGCGAGGGAAGCGCGAAGTTGCTGGCCGAGGTAGGGCGGGTCTTTGACCCGCCCTGTATTCATCCATACGCGAATGCGGCCCCATCAGGGCGGGTCGGAGACCCGCCCTACTTTTCGCCTTCCCTGTCCCGGCAAACGGCGGATGATCACGGGGATGAGCGTCAGCCTGAAACTCAAACCCAACGCCAAGGCGCGTGTCCTGCACGGACACCCCTGGGTCTTCGCCAACGAGGTCGAGGCCCTGTTGCCGGCGGCGCACGATGGCGAGGTGGTGGAGTGCCGGGATCGGGCGGACCGGTTTTTGGGCAGCGGCATCTACAACTCGAAGTCGATGATCGTTTGGCGGCGTTTCAGCCGCGAACGGGCCGCCTTGGATGGGTCGTTTCTCCGCGGGGCCTTGGAACGTGCGCTCGCGCGGCGCAGGGCCGAAGCCTGCCGGCGACTGGTGTGGACCGAGTCCGACGACCTGCCGGGCGTCGTGGCCGACCAGTTCGGCGACACCGTGGTCCTGCAGATCCAGGCCCTCGCGATGGAGAAGCGGGCGGCCCTGCTCGGCGACCTGCTGGCGGAGCTCACGGGCGCGCGCGAGGTGGTCTTTCGCAATGATTCGAACCTGCGTCGCCTTGAGGGCCTGCCGGTCGAGGTGCACACGCGCTCGGGTCAGGCGTGGACGCCGCGCTGGCAGCAGATCGAGGGCTTCGACTATTGGCTCGACCTGCAGGCCGGGCAGAAGACCGGTTTCTATCTCGACCAGCGTTTCCAGCATCCGCTCGTGGCGCGGCATTGCGCGGGCAAGCGCGTGCTCGATGCGTTCTGCAACCAGGGTTCCTTTGCGCTGCACGCGGCGCGCGCGGGGGCGGCCGAGGTGCTCGGGCTCGACAGCGCCGACGAGGCCGTGGCGCAGGCGCGGGTGAACGCCGAGCGCAATGGCGTGAAGGCCGCCTTTGCCGTCGCCAATGTCTTCGACTGGTTCAACGACCCGGTCCGCGCCGGCGAGCCGAAGTGGGACGTGATCGTGCTCGATCCGCCGCCGTTCGCGAAGTCGAAGGGTGCGCTCGAGGGCGCCCTGCGCGGGTACAAGGAGATCAACCTGCGCGCGATGCAGCGGCTCAATCCCGGTGGCGTGCTGGCGACATATACGTGCTCTCATCACATGCAGGATGCCGAGCTGCGCCAGGTCCTGGCGCAGGCGGCCGCCGATGCGAAGCGCAAAGTGCACGTGCTCGAGCATTGCCATCAACCGCCGGACCACCCCGTGCTCGTGACCATGCCGGAGAGCGAGTACCTGCGCGGCTACATCCTGCGGGTGGAGTAATAGCGCCGATGGCGCGCCCCATAACAGCCTGGGGCAACGCCCCAGGATATCCGATGTGTTCGGATGCGAGGGCTGAAAGCCCGACCCATGGAACGGGCTTACAGCCCTCGTATCAAATCAGGTACCAATTCCCGGGGTTTCACCCCGGGCTATTATGGAATGCACTTTCAGTGCGCTATCCTCTACCAGCGCCAACGGCGCGCCCCATTACAGCCTGGGGCAACGCCCCAGGAAATCCGTGGGAATGAAGGCGAGGGCTGAAAGCCCGACCTATGGAGCGGGCTTACAGCCCTCGCATCAAACCGGGTGCCAATTCCCGGGGTTTCACCCCGGGCTGTTATGGGCTGCACTTTCAGTGCAAAGACCTCAGCTCACCGCTTCGCCCACAGGCGGAGCGAACTCAGCAGGAAATGCTCCAGCGCCGCGGCCTCGTTGAGGTTCAGGCGCAGGAGGCCGACGTCATGCTCGAGCTGGGCGATGGCGCCGATCAACGCGGCGCGCGTCGCGGCGTCGCCGGCCTTGAGGCGGGGCAGGGCGAACTCCCGCGTGGCCCGCTCGAGCTCGGCAAAGATGCGCGCGCGCAGGCCGTTCGCGAGGCCGGTCTCGATCGCGACCTGCTCGTCCTCCTCGATGTCGGGCGGCAGCTTGGTCTTCTCGGTTTCCCACGCCGCGGCGGTCGCGGCGTCGAGGAGCGCATTGAAGCGTGCGACCAGGCCGTAAACGGTGAACACATGGTCGGCGACATTGCGCTTGTCGCCCACGCCCTCGGCGAGGCGGCCGAGCCACTCCCGGTAATCGCCCAGCCAGGCCTGCAGGCCGGGCTGCTCGAGCGGCAGGGCGGCCGACGGAAAACGGAAATGCAGCACCCGGCTGCGGATCGTGGGCAGGAGCGCGTAGGGCCGCGTCGTCAGCAGGAGCAGCGTGGTGTGCGCCGGGGGTTCCTCGAGGGTCTTGAGGAAGATGTTGGCCGCGGCGAGATTCATGCGGTCGACCTCGTGCAGGATGGCGACCTTGCGGGTGGCGACGCTGGCCGACACCTGGACCTTGGCGATGAGGGCGCGCGTCGCCTCGGCGCCGATCTGCCGCATCTTGCCGGCCGGGCGCAGGCTGAAACAGTCGGGGTGCTGCGCGGGGCCGAATTGCGCCTTGGCGCCGGGCGGGTTGAGGAGCCGGTCGGCGATGGCCTGCGCGATCAGGACGAGCGTCGGCAGGTCGTCACCGTGGAGCAGCAGGCTGTGCGAGAGGCGCTGCTTGGCGATGGCCGCCTCGATGACCGAGACCGCGGGCGAACCGGCGAGGGCGGCAGGCCATTCAACCCGGGGCGACATGGGGAACTCAGCCGAAGAGGCGGACCTTGACGTGCTCCCAGATCGTCTGGGCGACGACCTCGGTGGAGTGCGTGCCGTCGACGAGGATCACGCGTTCCGGCATGCTCTTCGCCAGCAGGAGGTAGCCCTCGCGGACCTTCGTGTAGAAATCGATGTTCTGGCGCTCCATGCGGTCGGGCAGGTCGGTGACGCGCCGCTTGAGGCGCTGGAGGCTGACCTCGGTGGGGACGTCGATCACGACGGTGACGTCGGGCATGACGTTGCCGACGGCGAAGCGGTTGATCTGGTTGACCGGATCGGGCGCGAGGTTGCGGGCGATGCCCTGGTAGACGGTCGAGGAATCGAGGAACCGGTCGCTGAGGACGAACTTGCCGGCGAGCAGGGCGGGGGCGATGACCTGGCGGACGAGTTGGGCGCGGGCGGCGGTGAAGAGGAGGAGTTCCGTCTCCGGGCACATCTCGTCGCCGCGGGAGTTGTGGACGATGATGTTGCGGATCTGCTCGCCGATCTCGGTGCCGCCCGGTTCGCGGGTCGTCACGACATCGCGCCCGGCCTTCTGGAGGTGGGCGGCGAGCAGGGAGATCTGGGTGGACTTGCCGCTGCCTTCCGAGCCCTCGAAGGAGATCAGGCGGCCGCTCGGTTTCTGTTTGAGGGGCATCACGTCAGCTTGGCGGGTTATTTCCAGTTGGCGAGGAAGGTTTCCAGATCGGCCGCGGTCGGGCTCTGGCCGGTGCGCACGTAATGGCCGCTGGTGCAGACGCCGGCGGTGAGGCAGCACTCGGGGGAGAGGCCGAGGATCTGCGCGGCGCTGAAGCCGGCGTTGAAATGATCTCCCGCGCCGGTGGTGATGAGTGGTTGGGCGACGTAGGGACCTGGCACCCAGGAGGTGCCTTCGCGGGTGGCGCAGGCGGCGGATTCCTTGGGGTGAATGACGACGGTGGTCAGGTCGAGGCGCTGGCGGATCTTCTCGGCCATGGCGCGCAGGCCGCTCTCCGTCTCCGTCTCGACGCCGAAGCCGAGGACGGTGAACACCTGCTGGGCTTCCTTGAGGTTGAGGCCGAGCGTGACGCGGCCGAACTGCTCGAACTTGCCGATGGTCTCGAGGGCATAGACCAGGTCGGCGGCGGAGCGCTTCTCCGGGTCGGCGAGGTCGAAGAAGAAGCGGCGGCCGGGTTTGACCGGCACCTGCGGCAGCACGTGCTGGACGAGGTCGACCAGCACGGCGGTGAGATTGGGGATCATCGTCCAGTTGACCACGGCGATGAGGTCGGCCGCGCCGAGGGCGGCGCGGTAGTGGTCGCTGCCCATGACCGCGTGGATCTTCTCCGGCGTGATCTCGTCGAGGCTGCGCATCATGCCGAGCATGAGCTTGCCGTCGGTGAACTCGACCGCGGTCGTGTGCGCCGGGTCGCAGAGCGAGACGGTCGTCGCGTGGGCGGCCATTTCCTGGAAGACGGGGTGGATGGCGGTCTTGCCGAGGGCGCCGACGTAGGTGATCGCGGCCCCTTGGGCGAGGAGGGCGTTGGCCATGATCGGGCCGTTGCCGCCCAGCTTGTCGAGGCGGGGGTAGAACTCGAGGTTCGTGCTCTTGCCGGCGGCGGCGGTGATGCGCTGGCCGAACTCGGCGATGGTGCCGATGGGCGTGAAATTCTCCCCTTGGCCGGCCCGGAGCGCCACGGGCGTCACGATGGTGTCGACGAAGCCGTCGAAGCCCACCAGGGCGCGCTTGCCCTGCCGGGCGGCGCGATGTTCGCGGAGCTGCTGCAGCGTGCGGGTTTTGAAGTCCATGGATGAAGGCGGCCAGCGAAAATTCACCGGCCGGCGCCGGCAACCAGATTCGCGCGCCGCGGTCGGCATTTTCCGTTGAATGCGTTTAATAAAAGCCCCAACTGTGGAGCCCATGTCCGTGCTGCCCGCCTCCCCCTTGCTCGCCACCGTCAACATCATCCAGGTTTTCCTGCAATGCGACATCGTCGGCCAGGTCATCACCGTCGGCCTCGCGGTGTTCAGCCTGATCGCGTGGACGATCATGTTCGGAAAGCACTTTGAGCTGAAGCGGCTGCAGTCGCTCAATTACGCCTTCGAGGGCCACCTGCGCGACCAGCGCTCGCTCCTCGACCTGCCGGAATCCTTCCGGCACCGCCGCTCGATCCCGTACGCGGACCTGTTCGCCGACGCGGTCGAGAGCTACTGGCGCGCCGCGGCGATCAACAAGGAGCGCGGCACCGACACGAGCCGCTCCCGCCTCGAGCACGCCGAGAACGCGCTGCAGCGCGCACTTGCGCGCCAGACGCTGCGCTATGAGGCGAGCATGATCTTCCTCGCCTCCATCGTGACCGGCGCCCCGTTCCTCGGCCTCCTCGGCACCGTCTGGGGCGTCATGGAGGCCTTCGGCGCCGTCTCGATGCAGCAGACCGCCACGATCCAGACCCTCGCCCCCGGCGTCTCCGCCGCGCTGCTCACCACCGTCGCCGGCCTCCTCGTCGCCATCCCGTCGCTCTTCGGCTACAACTTCCTGCTCAGCACGACCAAGAACCTGATCACCGAGCTGGAAAACTACGCGAGCGCGCTCGCCGACCGTCTCGAGCTCGAGAGCAAGTGAACGGGAGCTGACCCATGGCCAGAACTTTCAGACGGCGCCACGTTCAGCATCCGCTCTCGGAGCTCAACGTCACCAATCTCATCGACGTGGCGTTCACGCTGCTGATCATCTTCATGATCGCGACGCCGCTCATCCAGCAGGAGCAGACGATCCAGGTGAATCTCCCGACGGAATCGAAGCGGCAGCAGGACAAGCCCGATCCGGACCTGACCTTCCAGACCATCTCGATCAACAAGGCCGGCGAATACTACTGGGGCAGCAAGCGGGTGGATTTCCGCGATCTCTCCGAGCTCCTCGCCGAGGCCGCCAAGAAGGAAAAGCCGCCGGTGATTCGACTGCGGGCCGATTGGACGCTACAGTACCAGAAGGTCATCACGGTGATGGACGAGTTGAAGAAGCACAACCTGAGCAAGATCACGTTCGACACCCAGACGACGGACTGAAGCGATGCGGGCGAATTCACCAGGCGCGTTCATGCTGTCGCTCACGCTGCACGGAGCGATCGTCGCCCTCGTCCTGTTCTTCACCTTCGCCATGCACACGCAGGTGAAGGAGCAGCCCAAGATCTTCGAGCTCGTCGCGGGTGAGGGCGACAACTACATGGCCACCGAGGCGCCCGCGCTGGGCACCCCGGGCATCAAGCTCAACGTGCCCACGCCCCCGGCACCGGTGGTCAAACCCGCCCCCGAGCCCGAGCCGGCGCCGCCCGAGCCGGTCATCGAGCGCGCCCCCGAGAAGCCCGCCCCCAAGGCCGCGGTCAAGCCGGTCGAGACCAAGACACCCAATTACACGAAGGACGTGCTCCGCATCGCCAGCAAACGCGAGAAGCGCCTCGTCGAGGCCGACCGCAAGAAGCGCGAGGCCGAGGCGAAACGCATCAGCAAGGCGGAGTTCGACAAGCTCAACAAGAGCAAGACTCAGCCCAAAGGAGGCGCCGTGAATCCGAAGGTCGCGCGAATCGACGCCGAGGGCATCGCGAAGGGTGTCGTCGGCGGCTCGGTCAACAACAAGACCGGTGGCGCCGGCGGCAAGGCGCTGAGTCGCGCCGAGCAGAGCGCCCTCGACAGCTACATCGCCCTCCTGCTGCAACGCCTGCGCGCCGCGCACGAGAAACCGTCCGGCCTGAGCGACCTCCTCGAGGCCGAGGTCGAGTTTCGCATCGCCGCCGACGGCACGCTGTCCGGCGTGAAGATTGTCCGCTCCTCGGGCTCCTCCGAGTTCGACCGCAGCGTCCTCGAGGCCTTCGCCCGCGTCCGCTCCATCGGCCCGACCCCGAACAACAAGAGCGATGTCTGGGTCGTGACCTTCAAGATGAAGGAAGAGGAGTAGGAGCGGCTTTATGCCGCGATGTTGCGCCCCCGTTCGCGGCATTAAGCCGCCCCGACAAAAAGTCCTTGCATTCGGTGGCGGAACACTGATTTTTTGACCTCTCAGTCAGCAGTTTGGGCTCTTAGCTCAGTTGGTAGAGCGCCTCAATGGCATTGAGGAGGTCAGCGGTTCGAACCCGCTAGGGTCCACCAATTAACCCCCGGCAACTCCGGGGGTTTCCTTTTTCATAGGTAACAGCCATTGCCAAACGGGTTTGCCCCCTCCCAAGGGAAGCGTAAACGGGAGCCCAAACTCCCCAGGCCGTCGATCCGCACGAAGCCGGTGCGGGGAGTCCAGTTGCTTCCGGTCCGTCCGCTGCGCGAGAAAAAATTTGGTGTCCAATGGAGCGTCAAAGGACAGCGGACGAGCGAGTGGTTCAACTCGCTCGAGAAACTCGAAGCAAAAGTCATCGAGCTAAACTCGGCGCGCCGTCACGGCACCCTTACGGATGTGCCGACGCCAAACGAGTTGCGCGAGTGGCGTGTTTTTAAAGAAGCCGCCGGCAGTGTGCCACCGCTCGTAATCTTGGACGGTTGGAAACAGTGGCGGCAATCCGCAGGGCGCCCGATTTGCGATCTCCTGGTGCGAAAAGCAGTCGACGATTTCATGACCGAGCAAAATCGGCGCTTTGATCGAAAGCTGATCAAGAAGAACACGCTCCGGCAGAAACGAGTGAAGTTGGATCGATTCAAGGAAGCCTTTGCCATCAGCCGACTGGACGAGATCACCCCCCGCATGCTCGAGGATTGGCTGGACGGCCTCGAGGATGTTCAAAAATCCGACACGCAGCGAGACTATCTCAAGCACGTCCGCTCGCTCTACACTCATTACAAGCAAACCTCGCCAACAGAGGACGCTGAGACCCGTCCAGCGGACAGCGAACGCGCAATGCCGATGTCCGTCCAAGACGCCGCCACGCTGCTCCGCTAAAAACGCACGCCCAATTTAACCCCCTCGGAGGAGAGTTCCGGGTCGAGGTAGGTATTTCAATGGGGCAGGCCAATGTCGCGCATGTGTGCCAGGTATTCGCCGATCTCGCGGGCGCCGGACACGAAGGAATGGCCGTTGGCGAACTGCACCTTGAGCGACGACGGCGGTTGCTGCGGCACGGCGTGCAGGACCAACACGGGACAACTCTGGTAGTCCTTGCCCAGCAGTGCGGCGAGTTCGGGCCGGGGGCGGGGGAAGTCCACCCAGCGGATCTCGATCTGGCGCTTCAGCTTGGGATAGAATTCCAGGACCCCGAGCAGTTCCGCGCAACCCGGGCAGTAATACGTCCGACCCTGGTCGGCAAAGTCGGGCTTGAGGAGATACAGTCTGTCTTGGTTCATAAGAGGGAAGCCGCGGGCGGCTCAGCCGCGGCCGAGCCGCGCGGCAGGGAAACTAGGGCCCATTAAAGATAGATTGCAAATGCAGCAATAAGATCGCCCCAGCCCTTCACGACGCCTTCGCCGGCCGGGACCAGACCACGGCGCCGCCAAAGTAGTTGCCGGCAAACATCACGATGATCAGCGCGGCTTCGCCGGCCAGGAAACCGGGGCCGTGCGCGATGGCGGGAAAGGCGCGATATTCGAGGGCGAGAATCGCCGTGAAGCCGACGAGGACGCTGCCGTTCACGATCGCATGGATGAGGCCGTTCGACAGTCGTGCGTCGTTTTCCCGCGCCAGCTCCATCAGGTCGCTCAGGCCGAGGAGCGCCGCGAGCCAGCCAAGGGCCGTGCCGGCGGCGAGGAGCCAGAAACCGACGCTGGCGGCCGCCCCGGCCGGCAGGTGCGAGGCGAAAAGATGCAGGCCTTCATGCGCCGGCCAGAGCGCCACCGGGAAGTGGACGACCATCACATGCCCGGGATGACCGAGGATGCGCATGGCCGGGTCACTTGATGGCGACCACCAGCACGAGGGCCACCGCCGCGGCCGCCACCAGGGCGTGCACGACGATGAGGCCGAGCGGCCCCACCTTGCCGCGCAGGTCGTTGACGAAGACGATCAACCCGCCGAGGGCCGCGACCACCAGGAGGATGATGGCGGTGGTCAGAAGGCGGTGCGGGTTGCTCGCGGCGTGAAAGATCAGCGCGATCAGGCCGGCGGCGCCGAAAGCGCCGTGCGCGATGACGACGCCCTTCGCGGTGGGCTTCTTGCTGAGGATCTGCCGGGCGACGGCTAGACCAAGGAGCGCGGCGACGATGAAGAGAACAATGGTGGTCGTAAGCATGGGAGTGAGGTGGTTGTGGTTCACTCCATTTGATGCGGCGGCGGGCGCAGGGTTACACCCTTACGCGCCCGGTCGGCCCGCGGCGTCAGGCCAGCGCCTGGACCGCGGCCATCACCCGTGCGGTCATGGGATCGCAGTAGGGTGCCGAGTAATCGAACAGCTCCAGCCCCGCCGCCGTCTTGAGAATCTGGGCCTTGAGGCCCTCGCGGGCGCGGTGCAACGACACTTTGACGTTGGCGGCCGACATTCCCAGGCAGGCGGCGGTCTCGGCCGTGCTGAGTTGCTGGATTTCCCGCAGGATGTAGACCGCCCGGTGCGCCCGGGGCAGCGTCTGGATGCTCTGCTCGAGGAGGGCCTTCAACTCCTCGGTGTCGAGCAGGTCGCGTGCGGGCGCCGCGAATGATTCCTCGTCGGCCGGCAATCGGTCGGGGTCGAACACGCCGAGCGGGGCCGTCTTCTGGCGGCGCATCATCATCAGGCACTCGTTGATCATGATCCGTGTGAGCCAGGTCGAGAACGCCGCCGCGCCCTCGAAATGGCCCAGGTTCACAAAGGCCTTCAGATAGGTGTTCTGCATCGCATCCTCGGCCTGGGCATGGTTGCGGAGATAGGCCATGCCCACCCGGTAGAGCCGCGGGTTGTAGCGGCGCACGATGATCTCGAACATCTCCCGGTGCCCATCCACGACGCCGTGGACGGCCTCGAGGTCGGTGAGTTCGCCCCACGGCCGCGACGAGGCGACGGGCTCGTGGCGGGCGAGGGAGGTGCCCGCGGTCATTGCAGTTCCTGCATGCCGAGCAGGGCGCGGAGGCGGTTCGGCTGCCGGACGAGATCGGCGATCGTGTAGGAGTCCAGCACCTGGAAGAACGCCGTTGCCGCCTCATCGAGGGCGACCTTCAGGCGGCAGGCGGGCAGCAGGCGGCACATGCAGCCAGCCTTGTCCGTGCACTCGATGACGGATTCCCGCTTTTCGGCCGACCGCACGACTTCGCCGAGTCCGATTTCTTTCGCCGGCATCGCCAGGGTGAACCCGCCGCCGACGCCCTGCCGGGTTTGCAGGTAGCCCTTCTTGCCAAGGTCGTGCACGATCTTGACCAGGTGATTCCGCGAAATGGCGTAGGTCGAGGCGACCTCGTCCACGGTCACGCGCTTCGGGTACCGCAGCGCGGCATGCATGAGGACGCGAACCGAGTAGTCGGAGTAGGTGCTGAGGAGCATGCCCTCATTTTTATCCGGAGGGAAAGCGCGGGCAACCCTAAAGATGTATTTGAAATCTATTAAATGGCGCGCACCGTGTCTTCACCACCGATGAACCTGCCCCTGCAAGTCAAGCGAGCCTCCGATCCGGTCTGTGAAGCGTGCGGCCGGGACGAGGCCCTCCTCATGGGGGACCGCTGGATCTGTGCCGACTGCATCTCGGTCGCCGGTTCCTGCTGCCCGGAGTTCGGGGCCTGGGACGCCTGGTCCTCCCCGTCGGGCGTGGTCCCCCAGTGCTATGGGAACCGCGAGGTCCGCGCCGAGGAGCCTTGAAAGAGTGTGAAGGGCCGGGCGCGGGCGGCCCGTGGCCTCGCCTAGGTAGTCGGCGGTTGGTCCTTGGTGGCCGGTGGCTGGTCCTTGGTCGGCGCGTCGTCGCCATCGTTGCCGATGGCGTCGACGGGACATCCTTCCTTCGCCTCGCGGGCGCTGGCCAGCTCGTCGGCCGTGTCGGGCTGATGGTAGACGACACTGCTGCCGTTTTCATCGTCGCGCCGAAACACGTTCGGAGCGGTCTCCCGACAAAGATCACAGTCGATGCAGGTGGAATCAACGTACCAGGGTCCCGGTACGTTCTGGGACAGGCGGTCATTTTTGTTGGCCATGGGATGAGAGGGATTGCGGACAAGGGAAAGGAAACCGGTTAAAGATGTATTACAAATACATAATTAGCTTGCGCCCGCCGTCCGCGGGCCTAGCCTGGGTGCACATTCCCGCCGGGGAGCCGGCGCGACGCTGTCATCACCACCTCCCGGCGTACTGGCAGCGGCTCGCCCCTCCGCCCGTGAATGCCAATCAACCATGAACCCACACCCAACCCAGTCCTCCACCACGGCCGACGCGTCGGCCGAGTTCGATGTGCGGCCGATCCCCGGCCGTGTGAAGCATGCGCAGATCTTCCAGCGCTGGTTCGACCTGCCCGTCGGCCAGTACTTCGTCCTCCTGAACGATCACGACCCGGTGCCGCTGTACTATCAATTCGCGGGCGAGTATGCCGGAGCCTTTACCTGGGAGTACCTGGAGCGCGGGCCGGAGGAGTTCCGGGTGAAGATCACGAAGCTCCGGGCGGTCAACGGCTCGGTGGCGACCCGCCCGCCGCAGCCCCGCCCGCTCGGCCTGCCCGCGTCCACGAACGCGGGGTCGGCGCGCGACCTCGACGTGCGCGGCCTCGAGCCGCCGGAGCCGCTGGTCCGCATCCTCGATGCCCTCGAGTCGCTTCCGGCCGGGAACACGCTTCGCGCCCACACCGACCGTGAGCCCTGCCACCTGTTTGCCGAGGCGGAGCAGCGCGGTTTCCGCCACGACTGCAAGGAGCAGCCCGATGGGAGCTGGATCACCGTCCTCACCCGTGCCTAAGGCGGTTTCCGGCCCGCCCGCCGCGCCGGCGCGCCCGCCGGCGCCGGGCGGCGCGCTGGCCGCCCAGGGCCGGCTGCCGCTCGCCTTCATGGGGCTCGGGCTCGCCTGGCTGGCGGCGGCGACGGTCCTGCTGGCCGTCCAGCCGACCTTGCTCGGCCTCCCGCATCCCCATCCCCACGTCGTGGCCCTGACCCATGCCTGGGTCCTGGGCTTTCTTGTCACCGTGGCCTGCGGCGCGGCCTACCAACTGGTCCCGATCGCCCTCGGCGCCACCTTGCGCAGCGAGCGGCAGGGCTGGTGGCATTTCGCCCTGCATGCCGTGGGCGTGCCCGGGATGGTGTACTCATTCTGGCAGTGGGATCTCGCGTTGCTGGGACATTTCGGTGCCGCAGTGGGCATCGGCGTGGCCCTGTTCAGTTTCAATATCTGGCGCACCGTCGCGTCCGCGGGCCGCCGCGGGACGGTCGCCCGTTCGCTCTGGCTCATGGCGGCCTGGCTCTTTCTCACGGTCGCGCTGGGACTCCTCCTGGCGGCCAACCGTTTCTGGCACTTCATTCCCCTCGATCCGGTCGCGCTGCTGCGCACGCATGCGCACCTGGGGCTGGTCGGCTTCTTTCTGACCCTGTTGCAGGGCGTGAGCTTCCAACTGGTGCCTATGTTCACCCTGGGCGAGATCCGGGACTGGCGCCTGGCCGATGCCGGCCTGGGCCTCACGCAGGTCGGCCTGCTCGCGCTGGCGCCGGCCCTGGCCTGGCACTTGGAGCCGCTCGCCTTCGCGGGGGCCCTGATGATCGGCGGCGGCTTGGGCTGCAGCGCCGTCAGCTTGGGGCGGGCGCTGCGGACGCGCAAGAAACGGCGCCTGGACCCGGGCCTGACCGCCTTCCTGCGGGGCGGGGTGGGGCTTTGCGTGGCCGCGGTCGTCGGCGCGGTCCTGGCTTTCCCCGGCCTGGGGCGGGACGTGATCACCGGTAGCATGGCCTACGCCGTCCTCGGTCTTCTGGGCGGGCTGGTGCCGTGCGTGGCGGGCATGATGTGCAAGATCGTGCCGTTCCTGACCTGGATGCGGGCCTATGGCCCCCGGGTCGGCCGCGGCCCGACGCCCGCGGCCCACGCCCTGACGCACCCGCACCTCGAGAGCTGGGGGCTCGGGTTGCTGCAGGCGTCGGCCGTGATCCTGATCTGGGGCGTCTGGGCCTCCTCCGCGTTTTGGCTGCAGGTGGGCGTCTGGGTGTTGACCGCCGGCGTGGGCCTGTTCCTGACCGACATGCTCCGGGTGCTGCGCCACCTCTGGGCGCGACCGGCGGTGGCGGCCCCGATGCCGCGATGAATCCTATGGATACGACACCTGAAACCGAGGTCATCTGGGAAGTGCTCCGGACGATTCCGGATCCGGAATACGGCCTGAGCATCGTCGACATGGGCCTGATCTATCAGGTCGAATGCAACGCGGATAGCATCGCCGTCACCATGACGCTCACCACGCCGAACTGTCCGTCCGGCGAGTGGATTTACGAGGGTGTGAAAACGGCGCTGCAGGGCGTGGCGGCCGGGAAGACGGTCGAGGTTGCGCTCGTGTTCGATCCGGCCTGGACGCCGGAAATGCTGACCGAGTCCGGGCGGCGGCAGTTGGGGATGGATTAGGCGCGAGCGGCCTGGGTCGTTCAGCGGCCGGGCCGTCCTTGCGCGTGCGTTTCATCCAGGTCGCGGATCTGATCGATGATCCCGGAGAGGGCCTGCCCGGTCGGCGTGAGACCGTATTCGACCCGCAGTACCTTGCCGGCGATCTCCTGCCGCGTGATCAGGCGATAATCCAGCAGCCGGCGCAGGCGCTCGTTCAGCACCTTCTTGGAGATGCCGGGGATGAAACGCTCCAATTGGCCCGGCCGGGTGACGCCCCGCCCGACGGCCGCGAGCACGGCGGCCGACCATTTGCAGCCGACGACATCCTCGAGGCGGCGGTAGGCGGAGCGGTCGGACAGGCTCAGGTGTGAGGCGGCACGTTTCATGGGGGCGAACCTATCATGAGTTCACGGTCCTTGGCACGAGGGAACAAATCGGTTCCCATTCACCAAAAGGTGCCTTCTACCCGAAATCGGAAGGTGTGGCAGAATGGAATCAGGCGCCACGGCAGGACGTCGCTGGCCCATTCAACCAACCCATACCATACCCATGAAGACCAAGGCCATATTCTACCATGCCGGCTGCCCCGTGTGCGTCGCGGCCGAGCAAAACGTCGCCAACGCCCTCGATGCCGGGAGATTCAACCTGGAAATCGTGCACCTCGGCACGGAAAAGTCGCGCGTGGCCGAGGCCGAAGGTTCGGGCGTGAAGTCGGTGCCGGCCCTTGTGCTGCACGGTGTGGCCTACCACATCAACTTCGGGGCCGGAATCGAAGCATTGAAGTAATTACCAGGAGAGCGGCAGTCCGTCGCAACCGCGACGGACTGCTCTAGGCCCGAACCGGCCGGCGGCTGGGCTCAGGTGTGCGAAAGAAACTCGGCGACGCCGGCGTTGGTGGCCTTCATGCCGCGCTGGCCGCGGCTCAAGTTGGTGGGGCAGTGATTTACCGAAAGATAGATTAGACGAGAAAGGAAAGGGCGCAGGTTGCTATCATAACAACATGTTTTCTTTGCGTTACCCGGCACCCAAAGACGAAGGTTGTTTGAGATCCCGCGTGGCCTGTTTCGACGCCGAAATCACCCCAGTCCTATCCTAATTCGCATGCACACTTATTCCGAGATAGGGTCTTTTCGTTGTATCCTAAGCCGTCCGGCCTTGACGCTCTATTGGCTGCCGTTGGCAGTTGGTTTACTTTCGAACACAATTGCCGGCGAGGCGAATCCCGGGCCGAACGGTTGGGAGTTTAAAGAGTTGCGCCGGTTCTCGGCACCAGAGGCACGTCAGGGGGTCGCAGCGGACAGCGAGTTTCTTTACGTGATTTCGAATAACGACCTTGCGAAGTACTCCAAAGTCACGGGTACTCGTTCCGCCACTTGGAGCTGCCCAAAGGGTGAGCCATTGACACACGTTAATGCAGGAGTCGTTTTCGAGAACCGCCTTTACTGTGCTCACTCGAATTATCCCGGGGTCCCCCATGTAAGTTCGGTGGAGGTCTGGGATCCGGCGGACCTGCACCATGTTGAAGCAATAAGCCTCGGCCGGACCGATGGATCCATCACCTGGATTGATCGCCGCGAAGGTCGGTGGATCGCCTGCTTTGTGCACTATGGTGGTCGTGGTGGTGAGCCGGGGCGGGGGCCGGAATGGTCGCGCCTCAGCGAGTTCGATGATGCCTGGCGGCCGACTGGTCGCGGTTGGGTGTTCCCCTCCGAACTGATCACATTTCTTGGCGGACGCGGCTTTGGTATCTCAGGCGGGGCATTAGGTCCGGATGGTTACCTGTTTGTGACCGGGCACGACGAGAAGGCGCTATGCGTACTTGAGTTCCCCGCTTCGGGTTCGACCCTGCGCTGGGTGGCAACGATACCGGTGACGGCGGAAGGTCAGGCCTTTGCGTGGGATCCCGTTGAGGCAGGAGTGGTGCACATGATCATTAAGGGTTCGCGTCTCGTGGTGACGGGCCGGGTCACCCGAACCGGGCCGGCGAGCGAGTAGACGCAACGTGATTACCGACCATATGCCTAGATCGGAACCCTCCGGGTACGACACATCAGAGGAGTTTAGCAAACAGCATCCTGAGACGTTTGCGCGCTATCTCGCTCGTCGGAAGTGGGTGTTTTTCGTCGCGTACGTGGGATACGTTTGTGCCTATCTCGTGCGCAACAATTTTAAGCTGACCAGCGAGACGCTGCGCATCGAAAACGGCTGGTCGCTGACCCAGGTTGGCTTGGTTCTGACGGCCTTCACCATCACCTACGGCTTCGGCAAGTTCGTCATGGGGGTGGTAGTCGACCGGACGAGCTTGAGGCGGACGTTTTCGTTCGCCTTGGGCCTCAGTGCGATCTTGTGCATTGGGATCGGATTCATTCGCAGCTTGCCGATGCTCTTCGGCGCGATGCTGCTCCTTGGCATGATTCAAGGGGCCTTGGCTCCCGCCTCGATGACGATGATCGCGAACTGGTACCCGAACAAGACCCGCGGTTCGGGCATTGCCATCTGGAACACCTCGCAGAATCTCGGTGGCGCTGGCCTCCCGCTAATCGTCGCGGGGTTGGCGGCCTGGACGGGTCCTGGGCACGTTGCGTATGCCTTTTGGGTCCCAGGCGTGATTGTCTTTTTGGTCAGCGCGCTCTTTTGGAGAATCGGGGGAGACCGGCCGGAGAAAGAAGGGTTTGGAACGCTCGACGCGATTTATGGGGTCGCGGGAACTCCCCAGACCCAACATGCGTCCACAGACTCCTACTGGCGGGTGGTGCGAGTGGAAGTCTTCACCAGCAAGGTGATCCTGACATTGGCGGCGATCAACGCTACACTCTACTTTTTGCGATTTGGCATCCTCAATTGGATGCCTGCCTTTCTGGGCACAGAAATGGGGTTTTCGCAGGCTCAGTATTCCATGGCATTCAGTTCGCTCGAGTGGATCGCGATACCTGGCTCGTTCTTTTTTGCCTGGCTCTCCGTCAAACTGCCCAATCGGCAGTCCTTAGTGGGGTGCGTCGGCCTCGCAGCGTTGGCCGGGCTGATTCTCTTTTACATGGGGAACCGGAGTTATGCACTACTCCTCGTGACCTCAGGCCTTATGGGCATGCTAGTCTACGGACCGCAGCTGATCGTGAATATCCTTACGCTCAATCTCGTGCCCCTGCGCGCGGCGGGAGTGGCGGTCGGCTTTGTGGGTCTTTCCGGATACTTGGTCGGAGAACTGAGTGCCAATCTGGTCATGCCGGTGCTGGCCGAGCGGTTCAGTTGGAATGCGGCCTTGGCCTTCCTAGCGGCGACGGCGTTGGTGGCGGGGTTGCTTTACCTCTCCTTGCGCACCAGTGAGGCGCGCACCGTTCAGGTCGTAGGCGACGGGGTCCGCGATCAGTGAGGTGACGCTCGCCAATTAACGAGTCGGGCCTGCTTGAAGGCAGTGCAATAGCTCGCGGCCCGTGATCTGATCCAACCCCAGTCGCCCGCCCGGACGCGATCGGCAGGAAACAACGATCCGCCGACGCCAAAGCCGGTGGCGCCAGCCGCACAATAGGCCGGGAGATTCTCCGGCGTGATGCCCCCAGTCGGAAGCAGCCGGATGCCAGGAAAGGGCCCGCGCAAGTCGCGTAGGTAGTCCGACCCCAGGCGGTGAGCCGGAAACAGCTTGACCATGGTGGCGCCCAACCGGTGCGCTGCCAGTACCTCGGTGGGCGAAAACGCCCCGGCAAATACAGGCAGGCCCCTTTGAACGGCTGCCGTGATAACTTCGGGTACGACAGCCGGGGTGACCACGAAAGAGGCCCCTGCCGCCTCGGCCTGGTCGAGCTCCGCCAGGCTGGTCACGGTGCCGGCTCCTACGTCTGCGGTTGCGCCGATACTCGCACGGGCGGCGCGAATCTGCTGATCTGCCGCTGGGGTGTTCATTGTGATCTCTAGGGCGGTAAAGCCGGCATCCCGGACCGCCAGCGCGGCGGGTACGACCGCGTCTGCCGGCAGGTCGCGGAGAATAGCGATAAGGGGCAGCCCGAGGAATCGGTTGATGTCGAAGTTCGCGGGCATCAGAGGTCTCCTGCCAAGTGTACGTGTCCGCGGACCACGGCATGGGCCGATTCCGCGGCAGGAATCACCGTCACAGTTGCCTTGGGGTGTATGATACCAACGGCCAGGCGGTAGCGGCGAGCGAGGTTGGGTCCGGCCGCGAGGATGACGCGACTTCGCTTTGGCAGGCTGGCGATCTCTGAGCCGATGAGGACTCCACTCAGGAAGTCGGCAGCATGGGCCGGGCGCATGAGACCCAGCACGCTTCGCGCCCGCGTCCGGAAGAGCGCGGGACCAAGGCCCAGCTGGCGGGCGGCGTGCACGCCGGCGCGGAACGCCGTGGTGGTGAATCCAGAAGCAAGCTTTTCGCAGAGGGTACTGTGCCGGGACAGGAGTGCGAACAACTCGCCTGTCGGGTGGGTCGAGAACCCAATGATTCGTCCGCGGTGCAAGCGCACGTGCTTCGAGTGCGTGCCGGGGAGCACTACACAGCAGTCATTGGCCAATGCCAGTCGTCCGGGGTTTTGAAATAGGCCGACCAACTCACACTCTTCACCGCGCATGACGTCGCACGCGGCTCGCAGACCCGAGATGAACCGGACGGTGCGGCCCTGGATGATCCGGTCGACGGAGACGAAGTTGGTGCCGTCGAGTTGGACCGGCACCGACGCGTAGGGCAGGGGCCACCAGCCGATCGTCGAGCAGGCCATGCCGGAAACGACCAAGGGAATCTTTGACCGCGTACTGACATTGAGGGTCTGCAGGCCCCGCTGGAGAACCGCAGCGAAGGCGGATCTGCGCCCGGGCCCGGGTCGATGCGCGGCGGCGATGGTCTTCGCGCCCTCGGGCGAGGTGTGCTCGGCCAAGACGCGCCGGCTTCGGCGCTCCACCAAGCGCAGGCGGAAGCTGGAGGTGCCCCAGTCGCAGGAAAGGAGGAGGAGGGAGTCTCGATTCATATATATTACCACTCGGTGAACCCGTGGTCCTCTGCGATGAAGCGTGGATTGTGCCAGACGCCGTCGAATCTTTCGGTCTCCAATTTGCCTTCATCGATCTCGATTCCGAGGCCCGGACCTGCGGGAACCTGCAGGAATCCGGCATCGGCGACAAACGGCGCACGGAGGAGGGATTCGCCGAGGGTCACATGCTCTTGGATGAGGAAATTCGGACAGGCGGCGTCTAAGTGCAGGCAGGCCGCCAAGGCGACCGGGCCCAAGGGGCAGTGGGGCGCCACGAGGATGTCGCGCGACTCTGCTAAGGCCGCGATGCGTCGCGTTTCTGAGATGCCGCCTGCGTGTGCCAAATCGGGTTGGGCGATGCTGATTGCGCGGCGATCGAACAGTGGCTGGAAATCCCAGCGCGAGAACAGGCGCTCGCCTGCGGCGATCGGCACGGCGGTGGACTCGGCGATGAGGCGCATGCCTTCGACGTCGCCAGGCAACACGGGCTCCTCGATAAAAAAGGGATGGTGAGGCTCCAGGTAGTGAACGAGGCGCTTAGCATCGGCGAAGGTCAGGCGCCCATGGAAGTCGGCCGCGATGTCGACCCCGGTTCCCGCGGTTTCGCGGAGCTGGCGGAAGCGGGCAATGGCCGCTTCCATTGCTGGTAGGGCCGAAACGGGGCGCATCGGCCCGGTGGCGTTGTATTTGAAGGCGGTAAGGCCCCGGCGATCCCGCAGGTCGCGAACCGAGTTCACATAGTCGTCGGCCGTACCAGCGTCCGTCCAGGCATAGATGCGTATCTTGTCGCGCACGCGCCCGCCCAACAGCTGGTAGACTGGGACGCCCAAGTGCCGCCCTAGGATGTCCCAAAGTGCGGTATCAATCCCGGCAAGGGCGGAGCAATGCACGGGGCCTCCCCGGTAGAAGCTCCCGCGATAGAGGTGCTGCCAAATGTGCTCAATGCGACGAGGATCCTGTCCGACCAGCCATTGGCCCATCTCGTGTATCATCGTTTCCACGGTGAGCGAGCGTCCCTCCAGGGTCGCCTCGCCCCAACCGCAGAGTCCTGAGTCGGTATGCACACAAACCAGCAACCAACGTGGCCGGACATGGAAGGTTTCAAGTCGGGTGATTTTCATGCACCAACGAAGCTGGACTCAGCGGTAGTACGGGCGGCCTGAACGCTCGCGTTCAAGGCGTTGCCGGGAATCGGCGTCGATCTTGGCCGGCCAGCTTTCGACGCCATTTACCAATTCGTCGGCGTAGACGACGAATGGGCTCCAGACGGGTTTCCCAGTCTGGTTTATCAGCTGGAAACGGAGAGATGGACGATCGGCGATGAGATCGAACTCGATTAGGCCGAAGTTTGGAGTGGCGTCGAAAGCTTGGCGGACCCTGATCTCCGGGCGGCGATCGACCCAGGTGTGCCGGGAGGTTTGGACAAGTGGGGAACTAACGAGGTCGTAGAAATCGTAGCCGCCCCGTTCGGACCAGGGGATGGCGTTTAGTTCGCCGGAGTGGGTGTCGCCGGAAAGAAGGACGACGCCGGCAATCTTCTCGTCCCGGATGAAATCGAAAAGGGCGTCACGCTCATGCAAGCATGCACCCCACGAATCTCCGCTGAGTTTGGCAGTGGACCAGCCACTCCCAGAAATCAGGACCTTGAAAGGTGCTCGAGATGCGCGCAGGCCGTTGCGTAGCCAAGCCATTTGCGCCGCCCCCAGGAATGTCTTTTCGGGTGAGTCGGGCGAATCGTTGGGATCGCGGTAGGTGCGGCCATCCAAGAAGAAGAAATCAACGCCACCGTACGAAGTCTGGAAGAAGACGCCCGGGGTGTGCTCAAGGCCAAACCTTGGATTGGCCCAGTACCTCGTGAACACCTCCAATGCTGCTGCCTTTCCCGGGTGGGTGCGATCAGAGTCGTTGAGTCCGAAGTCATGATCATCCCAGGTGGCGAGGTGTCCCATGGAGCCCCAAACGCGGGCAAGGCCGGAGGCGTCCCGCAGGCGGCGGTATTCTTCCGCCAGGATGTCCGGATCAAGTGCGTCACCGTAGATGTTGTCGCCCAGCCAAAAGAACAGGTCCGGATTCCACGGTGGAATCGTCGCCCAGATGGCATCCACCGCCTGCCCGCGCAGCTTCGCGCAGGAACCGAAGGCCACGCGAAATCGAGCCGGCCCGACTGGTGCGGTATTTACGACGAACGGGGCCCCGTTGCCGGTGGTTGGATCGAGTCTGCCTGCTACCCAAACTCGGTAATAAATTGGCGACGCCGGCTTCAGATCGGTGAGCGCAAACTTCAGGATGTAGTCTTCGCTTTTAGCTGCTGTAAGCGAAGGCGTATTGAGTGAATGACTGAAATCGGCCTCGGGGGAGTATTCGACGAATGCAGGGAAGGGACCGCTGAGTCGGACCCAGATTTGCATGCCGTCCTCTCGGATTGACCCGACCATGGGGCCCTGCATGAGACGCGGATTTCCTTGCGGCGTTGTTGCCGCAAGAAACGTGCTTGGCTGCGCGAACCAGGCACAAATGAAAAACGTGAGCACGATATGGCTATGCCGGTATCGGGGGCCGGCTTGGTGGATGATCAGCCTACTCATGGATTTGCCCTCGCCGGTTCCCGCCGCGCCAGAGCGAGGCCGAGGCATCCGCCGAAAAAGAGCGCTATGGCGATCAACAGGAGTGCAAGCTGGTACGTGCCGGTTTGATCCCGCATCCAGCCCATCGCCGGGGGCAGACCAACGCCCGCCAAGTTCGCGACGGAGTTGATCAAAGCAATTGCACCTGCCGCGGCGGCGCCCCCTGCAAGGTATTCGGTGGTCACGGCCCAGAATACCGGGGTGACCGCCCAATTGAGGCCAACGGCGAGTACAAGCAGGACGTAAGCTAGGCTTAGGTTGTTGCTATAAGTGGCCACAGCAAGGAGTAGACCGGAGGCCATGAGAGGTAGGCCGAGGTGCCAACGGCGCTCGCCAGTCCGGTCGGAGTGCCTGCCGTTGGTGTACATGAAGACACAGGCGAAAATGAAAGGCAGGGCAGAATACAGGCTCACGATGAAGTTACTTGCCTGGGAGAGGCTCTTGAGAATCTGGGGTAGAAAGAGTGTGACGCCGATGGTGCCGAAGGCTTGAAGGAGCCAGAAAAGGCTTAGCAGCCAGACTCGACCGTCAGCGAAGGCACGACGCCAGCCGCCGGCATGCGCGTGGACGCTCGGTGCGGAGGCGGATTCGGCTGCAATCTTCTTTTCGAGCCAATCTGCCTCTGCAGCGGGAAGCCAACGTGCATGTGTCGGCCTATCCGGGAGGTAAACGAGCACCACGATGCCCAAAAGCACGGCGGGAATGCCCTCGAGAAAATAGAGCCAACGCCAGCCGGCGATGTCATGCCAGCCATGCAGGTTGAGGAGTGCTCCGGACAGGGGTAGACCGACCACCGAGGCCAGCGCAGCGGCGATATAAAAATATGACAGTGCTCCCGCGCGATGCCGTGAAGGATACCAACGGCTCAAGTAGTAGATGATGCCAGGCGTGAATCCGGCTTCCGCTGCGCCCAAGAGCAGGCGCATCGTGTACAGTTGTCCTGCAGTCTGGATGAAGGCCATGCCGGTCGCGACCAGGCCCCAGGTGACCATGATTCGTGCAATCCAACGTCTGGCCCCGACGCGAGCCAAGATCACGTTGCTCGGGACTTCGAAGAGGATGTAAGTCACATAGAAGAGGCCCGCCCCAAGTCCGTACATCTTCGCGCTGAGGCCTAGGTCCGCGTTCATTTGCAGTGCAGCGACCGAGATATTGGCTCGGTCAATGTAGGCGATGAGGTACAGCAGCATCAGAAACGGCAGCAGCCGGACGCTAATTCGGCGGATTGTTTCTGATTCGCTGACGGTTGGGGTTTGCATTTTGGGGGCGATGGTTGATGCGACTAACGTACTTTGCTGAGAGCTTTCGCGGTAGGTCGGTTCTTGAGGTTATCCGGTATTTGCCCGGCTAGGACCCTCGCGACATTCTTCGCGCAAGTGAGGCGCGATTCGTGGCGGCTCTCAATCGTGCCACCGCCCAAATGGGGGGTGAATACGGTGTTTTTTTGCTTCCGCAGGGCTGGAGAGACGCGTGGCTCGTTAGCGAAGACGTCGAGGGCGGCGCCCCCCAGGTGTCCTGATTGCAGTGCTTCGACCAAGGCGGATTCGTCTACCACTGGACCGCGTGATACATTGACCAGATAGGCGCCCCGCTTCATGCGTGCGATCCGTGCTTTGTTTATCAGTTCGCGGGAATCTGGGTTCAGGGGGACGTGCAGTGAGACAATGTCCGAGCGAGTGAGTAATTGGTGGAGCGGAGTGTAGCCCTTCTGTTTCGTCGGGGTGCGGGCGTAATGTAGCACGCTCAGGCCAAAACCGACCGCCCGCCGTTCGACGGCACGCCCAATCGCGCCGTATCCAATCAAACCGAGCACCTTGCCCCGAAGGAGAACGCCGTCCCAGGCTCCGGGCTGAAAGCGCTGCCAGCGACCGGCGCGCACATACTGGTCGGCGGCGGGCAGTCGGCGAAGGAGGGCGATGATTGCCCCGAGGGTATAATCGGCGGTCGCCTCGACGAAATAGTCGGGCGCGTTGGTCGCATAGACGCCACGCTGGGCCATCAAGGGTAGGTCAAGTTTGTCGACGCCAACCGAGGCGCTGGCAACGATGCGCAGACGAGGTGCGCGGTCGAGGAGTTCGCGATCGACGAGCAGTTCGCCTTGGCTGATGATCGCGTCGACCTGCGGGGCCCAGTGCAGCACCGTGGCGCGCGGCATCGTGTCTCCTCCCTCCGGCCCGAGGATCACGCGCGCGACCCTGCGCAAGGGGGCAAGCTCTTCGGGGTGGGCGGCCGAGGTCACAAGGACCAAGGGCGATGGAGAGCGACGGCCAATCCTGGTGGGGGTGCGGTTAGGCATAGGCGAGCGGAGACGAGGAAATTCCCGCCGCAGGGACATTGGCAATGCCACCTGTTATGCTATGGTAACATCGCTTGAAACTTTATCGCGCCCGGATGCTGGGGCCTTCAACCCATGCCGGCTCAATCAAGACCTGCCGGGCGACGGCGGGTACGCCGCGCTCATTGTTCAGGAGTTGGGTGGCCAGCAGATCCACGGCCGCTGCCACCACCTGGGGACGTCGGTGGTCGATGCCCGCAAAATCGGCGCAACGCTCAGTCCAGTCATGAATGACAAGTCCGCATTCTTCAGGGATAGAGATTCGCAAGTCCTTCCGCAGCCAATCCGGCACATACGTGTCAAAGGAGATGATCACATCGGGCCGGTGCCGGCGAAACCAAGCGCAGAAGTATTTCTTGTCTTCGGCGATATTGTTCTTGGGAAAAAGCAGCAGAGGCACGCGGTCGGGTGCGGCCACCCGGCGCTGGTAGTTGAGCATAGCTCCGGTATAGGTGTAGTCAGACCTAGCATCGATCCACTCCGACACGGCGAGACCGATCCGATGATACCCGCGGGCGCTGAGCTCCCGGGTGGCCTGAAGGATCCCGCGAGTCATGTTTGTGCTGGCGCGATGAAGGGGAGGTTGTGTCAGCCCGTAGCCTAGGGTCACGGCGGCCAAGCCTGCATAGTCCACCTCGCGGCCGATGCTTTGCGAGGACTGGGGAGAGACGACGACGCCCTCGATACCTCGGGCCTCTAGGATTTGGCGGAGTCGGGTCGGCGACATCTTGGCCCGATCAAGCCGGAATTCCTCGGCACGGTAGCCGTAGCGGGCGGCCTGATCGCTTATGTCCTTCAAGGGTGCATAATGATAGGCGGTATCAAGCAGGTCATCGCCCTGGTGGTTGTCCCTCACGACAGCAATGACGGCTTCGGCACGGCGATGCCGGTGACTGCGAACGCGGGCCATGAGCCGCGCCATATAAGGATCTGGGGCGTAACCGAGCTTCTTGGCGGCACCCAAGACACGGCGGCGGGTCCCGGCAGAGACACAGGGGTGATTGCGCAAGACCCGTGAGACCGTCATGGCGGAAACGCCGCAGGCCGCAGCAACGGCATGAAGACTAGCTCCTTCCTGGTTGCGTGTGCTCATCCACGTTATCATAACACGTCGGACTGATTGCGCGTCAATTGCCGTTTCGCATGGTGCGGCAACCGTGCAGCGTCGTTCCCCTCTTAGTTTCGCGGCGCTCGCTCGGTAACCACTCCAACATCATGAGACCTCATACCCCTACCTTCGGGCGACTGCCTCGCCTTGTAGCTACCAGTGTCGCGTGGGCGACGGCTTCGATTCTTCTTGCTGGACAGGGAGCGGCCCAAACGAAACCCGCGCCGAAGTCCGACGAGGAAGAAGTGATCACGCTTACCCCATTCTCGGTCGAAGCGAAAGAGGATGCCAGCGGTTACGGTGTCACCTCCGCGACTTCGGTCACACGACTCAACACGCCGCTCCGCGACATCCCCCAGACGGTGAACATCGCCGGTGAGCGTATGATCAAGGAACTGGCGGCGCCGACCTTGGGCGAGGCAGTGGCTTTCTTGCCTGGCGTCACGGTTCGTAACGGTGGCCAAGACCAGTTCCAGGTGCGATCGATCGACGTCTTCAGCCAATTCCGCAACAGTTTCCGGTACACCTCGGGGTCGTCGCTTCATTTCCGCAAGGACATGGCAAACATCGACCGCATTGAGGTGATCAAGGGCTTGGGGTCCGCCACAACTGGCCGAGGCGAGGCCGGCGGTGTCGTGAATCTCGTGACGAAGAAGCCTCAA
Organism: Opitutaceae bacterium; assembly: GCA_019634615.1. GTDB lineage: Bacteria > Verrucomicrobiota > Verrucomicrobiia > Opitutales > Opitutaceae > UBA2377. Next base: position 100,855 of record JAHCAZ010000004.1, on the reverse strand, counting down.
AAGAAAAAGGCTACGTCGGTTCGATTCACGATCGACGATTTCAGTTACAACAAGACCGAGGTCGACACGACTGGACCGCTCACAGCCGACGGCCGCGTGCTTTACCGTGCGATAGCTTCTTACACCGGCGGTGAGATTTACCTGCCCAACGAACGCTACGATACCATCGCGTTCTTCCCTTCGGTGCACGTACAGTTCACCGACCGCACCGACCTGCTCGTGGAGGCTAGCCTGCAGTCGGGTCGCACGCCATCGGCCGAATTTTTCGAGATCCAGGATGAGATGCAGTTCTTCTACCGGGCGCCTACGGGCCAAGTTTTTCGCACGTTCCCGGAAGATGGTGCCCTCCACAAGACGCGCATGCTTCCGCAGGATACGCCGCAGACGGCATCATGGGTGGATCCTGATGCCCAGGCCTACGAGGTGATGGCTCAGGCGAACCACAAGTTCAGCGACTGGTTCTCCACACGGCAGGGCGTGCTCTGGGTCAAGACGGAGGTGGATCGCGAGCTGACGCGGCTGCGCGGTTTTGGTAGCTATATCTTCGATCCGGCGAATCCACTTGGACAGCCCATCGACTGGACCATGGCCCTCCGGCACGACACCACGGAGCGTGACACGGAGTTTGTTTCCTATCAGGGTGACTTCCTGCTGGAATACGAATTCGCGCGGATGTCGCACCAGACGTTGCTGGGCTATGAGTTCACCAAGCGCGACATTTTTGACCGCTTCAAGCGAGCCAACACGGGTGGCATCTTCCGTATTCTCGACAACACGGCGTTTCTCAACCTTAAGCGCAGCGACTTGCCGGCCCAAGCTGTCTCCACTGCTGAGACCCGAGACGTTCAGGAAACCTCGTACTACGTGCAACACACGTTGAAGACGTGGGACGACAAATTGCAGGTCACCGGTGGCTGGCGCTATGACGAGATTGAAGAAGACATCCATAACCTGCGGAATAACACCTTTACGGCGTCACGGCCGGAGCCGACCGACAAGACTTGGCGTGTAGGTGCCGGTTATCGTGTCTTCTCTTGGGCAAACCTTTTTGCCGTTCACGCGGAGCAGCAGGATCCCGAACGCAACGTCCTGCGGTATCCGGAAGGCACCTTTGGCGTTGCAGGTCGCGATCCCAATGCCCGCGTTTCCGCGGCGCGCACGGTCGAGCTCGATGAGATCGGTATCAAGTCCGAGCTTTTCGGCGGCAAGTACACCTTCAACGTGTCGTACTACAAGATTCTTGAGGGTAGCGACATTCGCTCAGTCAACTTCCGGACGAATCGAAACGACGAACTTAGCCCCCTGTACAACTGGCGCGAAAACGTAGTCGATCCCAATGCGACGGCCGAAGGCGTAGAGGTGGAATTCTCGGGAGCGCCAACCGATCGACTGTCCTTTTACGCCTCAGGGGCATTCGCCCACACGGCCATCTTTGCCGTTCAGTCTGACCAGTCAGTCATCAAACGCCGCCAGCGCGGCGACACGCCGGTGCGCCTAAACTTCATGGGTAACTACCTGGCCTACCGTGATCTCAACTGGGCGGTCTACGTGCAGAACGCCTTTGGCTACACCGATGACGTGGTGCTGAACCCCGATAATATCGTGCTGCAGAGCGCGAGTTTCCGTTGGGATATTGGCGTCCGGATTTTGCGCAAGGTCGAGCGGGGTTCATGGGATGCGCAGTTCCGCGTCCAGAATGTGCTGGATGACCGGATCATCACCGGTACCGCCAATAGCGGCACCTCACCGCGTCGTTTTGTGCTCTCGCTTGAGCGTAAGTTCTGAGGTGTAGTCCAATCCGTGTTCCCGGGAGCGGCGCGAGGCTCCAAGCGTTGCGCCGCTCCCACATTGACTTTTCGTGTCATGATTTTCGTCTCCCGTATCGTTGTTTGCTGGCGCATGCTTGCCGGCGCTTGTCTTTCCTGTCTGGCATTGGCGGCGGAGGGCGAGCAAGCAAGGCTCCCTCTGCTGATGCCGGACGACTTCGAGTCGCTCCATTTGGTCGGATGGCGCGTTGAGGTCGGCCAACCTGACCCGCGGAATCCGCTGCTTGAACCCGGCATGCCTTGGGACTCGGGCGGCATCATGGCACATGGAACGGTCGTCCACGATCCCATCGATGGACTTTGGAAGGCATGGCAGGTTTCAACCCCCGGCGAAGCTAAGCTTGATGGCCTGAAGACGGACCACGAGCACCAGCGCCGGTTGACTTACCTTGAAAGCCCGGACGGCGTGCACTGGAACCGGCCTGCGCTGTCCTTTGTCCGTTGGCCGGGTCACGAGGCGACCAATATCCTCTTTGATTTGGATTCCGGTGGCACGTCGGTCTATGCCTCAGTCCTGATCGATCCCGCAAATCGGGAGTGGCCCTATGAGATGTTTGTCATGCGGGGTCCCCTCTACGGTGGTATGAAGGAGAATCGGGTCGGTCACCTTCCCGGGCCGCAGGAGCGTCTTGGCACTTACCGGTATCTCTCGAAGGATGGCAAAGCTTGGACACTCAAGGAGGGGCCGATCCATCCAGCGACTGGTGGTGGCGGCGACGTTTCGTATGTTTATCGCGACCATCCAAGCGGTCCCTATTATTCGTATTTTAAGGTTTACCCCAAGGCACGCGTCGGGGATCGCATCATCACTTACGACAACAATCCGCGCGGGGGTTTGCGCAGCGTAGCGCGCCGCTCCAGCCCCGATGGCAGCGAATGGGGCGACGAAACGCTCGTGCTGACCCGCGACTGGCGCGACCCGGATTTTGCTCAGTTCCTTGAAATCTGCCCGGTCCGGGTCGATGGCGGCTATATCGCCCTAGTCAATTATTACGATGCCGCCATCCAGACGATGTCGCTCCAGCTCGCAGCCTCACGGGACGGGCTCCGCTGGTGGCGGCCCGATCGCCGCCCTGCACTGCCCAATCCCCCTTTGGGCGACTACGGCGGTGGCATGATTTGGCAGATGCACCATCCGATCGTCGAAGCCGGAAAGATGCATGTCTACTATGCCGGGTCCGAGGGTGTTCACGGCGAGATATTCGACACCCGATTCCAGCCACGCATCGAGGTTGGAAACGAATCGGTGATCGGCTACCAGACGCCAACATTGCCCTTCAACACGGCACTGTGCCGAGCCACTTGGGAGTTCGGCCGTCTTTATGCCTTGGTGCCGTCGGCGGGCGGCGTCACCCTTGGCGAGGCCGTCACTCGACCAGGACGTCCAGCCAAAGGACGCCTAGTTGTGAATACCGTGGTCAAACCGGGCGGTTCGCTGCGCGCCGAACTCCTTGATGCTTCCGGCCAAGCCTGCGCCGGTTTTACGGTTGGCGATTGCACACCGTTGACCGGTGACCATGCACGCACCGCCTTCGAGTGGAAGGGAGGCGATCAAGCGCCTCCCGAGGCAGTTAAGGTGCGCTTCGTGCTCCACAGGGCGTTCCTCTACGGATACGATTGGCTTCTCCCAGAATCGTCCTAACTGAGCCAGCGAGACGTGAACACCCGCGGAGAATCGGCGGTCGGATGGCCCTTGGGGCTCGCTACGGTCGCCCCTGGAATCGCGTGTGTTGGGTATACGTTTGGCTTGGGATCGATCGCCAAGCTGAGTGCAACCGGTGACTGGCGCTCGTCTGGTTTCATCGCGGTTGCTGGACTGGCGTTCTGGGCGCTCCTTGCTGCATCCGACCGACTGGCCCACGCGACGGGAGGTTCGGTCTTGAGATCATGGTGTCGGCAGGGTCCAGCCGGAGTGAGCGTCGCTGTGATCGTGATTATTGGCCTCGCCGTCGCTCAGTGGAGCGGCCTGTCGGTCTTGACTGACCAACTGACCCGACTCCTGCACATCGCGCTCGAGAGGGCGTGGCCGGCCTTGCCTCGATCCGAGACCGTGGCCCGGTCGGGGTTGGCGTGTGGCCTCTTGGGGTGTGTGGTGATTTGCTTTTTGCCCGGCCAACGGGAGCGCCTGTTGAAGGTCCTCCTGGTCATGACTCTCGTACTTGGTCTCGGGCTTCTTGGAGCCTTGGTTTTTTCGGAGCGTACGTGGCCGGAACCCCGCTCTGGAGGATCCCCGCTCGGTCACCCGACACATCTGGCCCTGCTTGGCATAGCTCTCGCGACTCCCACCTTTCTGGTGCGTCCGTGGCTGCTGGGTAACCGGATCCGCGATCCGATTTTTCAGAAACGCGATGCCGTGATCGGAGCCGGCGTGTTTCTCGCGCTCTGCGTTTTGACTTCAATGGTGGTCCTGGGTATCGGTTCGGATGGCGGCAATGCAGGTACACTTGCGCGGCGCCTGTTCGCGTCTGGCGACGGCCTCGCGGGCGGGTTCATGGTGCTGGCTGCGCTCGCCGCCGGATTTACCTCGATCCTGCCAATGATCATTGCGATTCCGGTTCTGGTAGCCGACTGCCGCGGGTTCGACGTCTGTCTGCAGGACGGCGTCTCGATCGCACTCATCGCGATGGCTGCATTCATGGCCTTGGGTGGGCTTGCCTATGGTGAGCGAATCCTTGGTTGGCACCGTTTGGCTGGGCAGACCACCCAGCTTTTTGTTCCGCTTCTGGTGGTGGGAGGCTTCCTGCGAGAGCTCAATCGGAATGGTGCGCAGGACCCAAGGGTAGGGAAGTGGCTTACGGGCGGGCTGCTGATGGCCTTTGTCGTGGCAGCAACGGGTGCGGTCATGTCCGCGCGCAACTTTTTCGGAGGAACCTAACATGATTTGCGGCCAATTATGCGATTTCGAGGCCTTGGGCCTGGAGACTCTGGGCCCTGCCACCCGGCAGGCTGTGGCATGGATACGCTCGCTGCCGGCGAATCCAAGCGAAGGGTCGTTTGATTTGCCGGGTGCATTGCGCGCGTTGATTATCAGGTATCCGACCGCCACCGAGCCAACGGGGCGCTTTGAAACCCATCGGCGCTTTATTGACCTGCAGTACACCTTGACCGGCTGCGAAGCATTGGAGTGGACGCCCCGGGCTTTGCTGATTGCAGACGGCGATTATGAGGAGGCGAGGGACTTGTGCTTTTACTTTGGGAGTTTCCCATTGGGTAGGGTGATCGCAAAGCCCGGTGTTTTTTCGATCTTCACGCCATTGGATGCCCATCGGGGCGGCATAAGGTACGATGCCCGTGCGACCGAAGTCCTTAAGCTCGTCGTCAAGATCCCCGTGGAGGAATTCAGCCAGCCGGTTCGCCATGAATTCTAGCCCTGCTCAGCCCAACCTGCTGCGCCGCCTGCGCGCGGGCGATTCGATCTTGGGCAGTTGGCTCAACAGCGGGAGCCCGATGCTGGCGGAATTGATGGCTTCCTGTGGTTTCGATTTCTTGTGTGTCGATGCCGAACACTCAGCAGTCGATCTTTCGGAAACTCAGCGCCTGTTTCAGGCCATCCGTTCCGGCAACACCGCTTGTGCGGCTCTGGTTCGACTGCACGGCGTTGATTACGCCCTTGTGAAACGGTACCTAGATGCTGGCGCCGATGGTGTAATCGCGCCGCTGGTCCGAAGTGCGACCGAGGCTAGGCAACTCGTGCAAGCCTGCAAGTATCCTCCGGTCGGCATGCGGGGAGTCGGATTTTGCCGGGCGAATGGATACGGTTTGAGAGTCGAGGAGGAATTCCGGCGGGCGAATGAGGAAGTGCTCGTCGCCGTGCAGATCGAGCACATCGATGCCGTTGAAGCGATCGATGAGATCCTTTCCGTGCCAGGCATTGATGCAGCCTTTATCGGCCCCTACGACCTAACTGCCTCGATGGGGATCCCCGCGCAATTTTCCCATGCGGAATACCTGGCCGCGAGAGCCAAGGTCCTTTCGGCCTGCGCGCGCCACCGTATTGTGCCCGGAATTCATGCTGTGCAGCCTGACCCCGAAGCAGCGGAGAGATTGCTCAAGGAAGGTTACCGATTTCTCGCCTATAGTTTGGACATCACCATGGTTTCCACGTCGTGTCAGCGCGGACTGGCGTATTTACGGAACCCAGCGGGAGGGCACTAGTTCAAAGAGTCCGAGCCAGCCCGACCTTAATAGCGAAATGGCGGTCAAGCCCAGGCCCGGTCCGGCCCGGACGAGTTGGGCCAAATTTGGGTAACACCAAAGGCGGAAGCTATCGGTCGGTTGACTCCGCCCCGTAGTGTTGCCCCGAGCACGCTTTTTGGGTAGCTACTCGCAAGGGTTAGCCTAATTCTGACTTACCATGACCCTACCTCATAGATACAACTCCTGCGCGCCTGTCTCGCCTTCGCTTCGATCGGGAGGGGTAGGTTTCGAGGTGTCGTTTGGGGTCGGTTTTTGTCTCTTTGGAGGGGGATTCCTACACAGTAGACAGCATCCAGCAGCATCCATAATCAGAGTCTCACTCGTAAACGGGCAACTCCGCTAGGGTCCACCACTTTAACCCCCGATTCTTCGGGGGTTTTTCTTTTTCATTGGTAAACCGTGTCTTGGAGCGGGCTCGTCGTCACCTGAGGTAGCAGGCCGACTGCATCCATGTTGCATCCCATTGAATATTAGACGGCGGCGTTCCTGCCGGCGCGTTCAGTCATTGCCCGCGCCCCCGCGACGGGATTCTTTGAACCTGTGCTCAACGAACTGATCCGGAAAGTGGACGATGCGATCTACACCACGGTCGCGCCGTTCTCGATTTCAGGCTGGCTCACCCAGGAGCCGGTGACCTTCGCCGCCCGCGAGTCGGGCCGCGCCTTCACGCCTCGCGTGGGCGAACCCTGGTCCGAGCGGCTGTTTGACTGCGCCTGGATGCGGTTCCGCGCTGAGCTCCCGCCGGGAGCGGCCACCGGTGACCCGTTGGTTGCCCGCATCGACATCAGCGGCGAGCTGTGCCTGGTCGACGACGCCGGGGTGCCGGTGCGAGGCCTGACCACCATCAAGTCCAACTACGACCCGCGCCTGGGTTCGCCGGCCAAGACGATCTACCGGCTGCCCCCGGCGCTGCTGGCCCGCCCGACGGTCGAGCTTTGGGGCGATGCCGGCTGCAACGATCTGTTCGGCGTCGTGCAAAACGGCGGGCGGGTCGTGCTCGCCGAGATTGCCCGCTGCCGCGAGGACCTGCGCGACCTGTACTACGATCTCGAGACGCTGCGCCACTACCGCGAGAGCGGGGCCGTGCCGGCCACCTTGGCGGAGCAGTTGGAGACGGATCTCGCCACCGTGGCGCGCACCCTCGACTGCCAGGACCGGGCCAGCGTGGCGGCGGCGCGGAGCCGGCTGGCGGCGTGGTTCCGCTCCAGCGCCAAGCCGGAGCTGCGCGTGAGCGCCGTCGGCCATGCGCACATGGATCTCGCGTGGCTCTGGCCCATCCGCGAGACGATCCGCAAGGGCGCGCGCACCTTCAGTTCGGTGCTCTACAACCTCGAGCGGTTTCCGGAGTACATCTTCGGCGCCAGCCAGCCGCAGCTCTATGCCTGGATGAAGGAGCACTACCCGGAGCTCTACGTCCGCATCAAGCAGGCCGTGGCCCGCGGGCAGATCGAGCCGCAGGGCGTGTTCTGGGTGGAAGTCGACTGCAACATCCCCAACGGCGAATCATTCGTCCGCCAGATCCTCCATGGCGCGCGCTTTTTCCGCGAGGAGTTTGGGATCGAGCCGCGCTATTGCTGGGAGCCGGACGTGTTCGGCTACCATGGTCAGCTGCCGCAGATCCTGAAGCGGAGCGGCCTCGAAGTGTTCATGACGCAGAAGATTTCCTGGAACGTCGTGAACCGCTTCCCGCTGCAATCGTTCCATTGGGCCGGGATCGACGGGACCGAGATCCTGGCGCACCTCCTGCCGGAGGAGACCTACAACGGGCCGGCCTCGGCATATTCCCTCAAGAAGATCGGCGACGAATACGCCCAGCGGGACGTCTCACACCATGCGCTGATGGTCTTCGGCATCGGCGACGGCGGCGGCGGACCCGACGCCGAGCACCTCGAGCGGTTGCGCCGCGCGCCCGGGTTGCCGGGCTTGCCGGCCACGGTGGTCGAGCCGGCCGCGGAGTTCTTCCGCCGGTTCATGCCCGAGGCCGGTCGATTCCCGCGGCATCAGGGCGAACTCTACCTTGAGCGCCATCAGGGTACCCTCACGACGCAGGCCCAGATGAAGCGGTTCAACCGCCAGGGTGAGCTGGCGCTGCGCGAGGTGGAGTGGGCCTGCTTCCTCGCTTGCATCCACGGCGGGCGGGCCTACCCGACGGTGGAACTGGACCGGATTTGGAAGGAAGTCCTGCTCTATCAGTTTCACGACATCCTGCCGGGGTCCTCGATCAAGCGGGTCTACGACGAGTGCTACGCCCGCTACGCTCAGATCATCGCGCGGCTCGCCGCCATGCAGGCCGAGGCCTACCAGGCGCTGCCGGGATCGGGTGCGGCCGGGAGGCCGTTGGTCTTCAACTCGCTGGCGTGGGCGCGCGATGAGTGGCTGAAATGCGACGGCGCCTGGCGGCGGATCCACGTGCCGGCGTTTGGCAGCGCGGTATGCCCGGCCGCCGCGGGCGACTGCGGCGCAGTGCGGGCGGACACGGCGGGGCTGGAAAACGAACGCCTCACGGTGACATTTGCCGCTGACGGGACGATCGCCTCGATTCGCGACCGCCAAAGCGGGCGCGAATACGTGGCTGCCGGCGAGACGGTGAACCAATTCGTGGCGATCCAGGACATTGGCGACGCGTGGGACTTCGAGACCGATTACGAGCGAAAGGACGTGTGGAAGTATCTCTCGAGACCCGCGACGCGCCCGAAATTGGCCAAGGCGACCGCCGCGGTGGATGGGCCATGCGCCACCGTCGTGCAGGAATGGACCGTAGGGCAGTCGCGCATCTGGCAGACGATCAGCCTTGAAGCCGGGTCCGACCGCCTTGAGTTCGCCACTCAGGTCGACTGGCAGGACACCGGTTGCATGCTCCGCGTGCGCTTTCCCGTGGCCGTGGTCGCCGAGGAAGCGACGTTTGAGATCCCGTTCGGCCACATCCGCCGCTCCACGCGCGAGGATACGCTCGTGCAGCGCGCGCAGCTCGAGGTTGCGGCCCAGCAGTGGGTCGATCTATCCGGCGCCGATGCGGGCGTGGCCTTGCTCAACGACTGCAAGTACGGGCATCGGGTGAAGGGCCATACGCTCGACCTCTGCCTGATCCGCAGCGTGCCGCATCCCAACATCAACACGGCCGGGCGGTTGACCGGGACCGACGTGTCCCGGGACGAGTTCACGGACCTCGGTGCCCACGAGTTTCGCTACGCGCTGGTTCCGCATGCGAGCCCGCTTGACCCGGTACGGATCACGCAGGCCGCGCGCTGCTTCAATTCGCCCCTGGCCTGTGGCCCCAAGGTCGACCCCGCCGCGGCCCCGCTGCCGCCGGTATTGCGCCTGGGTCACGCGGCAATCGAACTCGCCGCCTTGAAGCGTGCGGAGACGGGGACCGGCTGGGCGTTGCGCCTGGTGAATGTCAGCGCGGAACCCGTTGAGACCGGGCTGGCGCTGAATCTCGGTGAGGGCACGTTGACCGAATGCGACCTGATGGAGCGTCCCCTAGGGTCCGTGGTCCCCGCCCAAGGTGAACAACGCGTGAAGTTCGCCCCCTTCGAGATCAAGACCTTCGCCTGGCGCCCGGTGTAGTCTCTCACTTGTGACCGTGCAACTCCGCTTGGGTCGACCACTTTAACTCCCGATTCTTCGTTTTTTTTCTCTCTGCCATGCGCGCCATCCTCATCGAAAAACCCGGCTCCTGCCGCCTGGTTGATGTGCCCCAGCCGAAGCCCGCCGCTGGCGAGCTACTCGTGCAGATCAAAGTCACCGCGTTGTGCAATCAGCACGACCTCAAGGTGAACCGCGGCGGCTACCGCGACAATGTCTACCTTGAATACGGCGTGCCGGGATTCCCCGGCCACGAGGGCGCGGGCGAGGTGGTCGGGCTCGGGGCCGGCGTGACTGGTTTTGCCCTCGGCGACCACGTCGTCATGTCGGGCCTGGGCGGGCCCCCGCTCTATGCGGAGTTTGTCACCCGCCGCGCCGACCAGGTGGCCAAGGTGGCCAAGGATCTTCCGCTCGAGCAGGTCGCCATGGCCGAGCTTTTCGGCTGTGTCCACCGGGCGGTCCGGAAAGTCGCGGACTACACCAGTCGCAGCGTGGCCGTCTTCGGCTGCGGCGCCGCGGGCCTGGCGGCCATCCAATTGGCCAAGGCCAGCGGGGCGGGGCAGGTTGTGGGCATCGACATTTCACCGGAGCGCCGCCGCCTGGCGCGGGAGTTGGGTGCTGATCGAGTAATTGACGCCACCGAGACCGCTTCGCTGGAGGTCGCCGGCGTCGACATCGCCATCGAATGCTCGGGCCACAAGGCGGCCTACGCGGCCGCCTGTCGCACCGCCCGGAGCGACGTGATCATCTTTGGCTATTCCGAGGGGGTGATGGAGGTGCCGCTTTGGCCGCTGTTCGACCACGAGCTCACGATTCATAATTCGAAGTGGCTCACGAACGATGACCTCACCGCCGTCGTCCGCCTGATCGAGACGGGTCGCATCCGGACCGCGCCGCTGATCAGCCGGCGACTCGATTTTTCCGGCTACGCTCACGCCGTGGCCGCCGTCGGCCGGGGCGAGATCATCAAGGCCGTGATGGTGCCCACCGCATGAAACTCGGACTCGACAGCTACAGCTATCACCTCGCGTTCGGCGCGCATCCGGATTTCACGCCGCGCCGCCGCCTGACGCTCCTCGGTTTCATCGAGCGCGCCGCGGCCCTCGGCCTCGACGGTGTGCAGATTGACCCGATGCACCTGGGCGCCCGCGATCGCCGCTACCTGGACGAGGTGCGCGCCGCGGCCCGGGAGCGAGGGCTCTTTGTCGAGTACGGGACGATGGGCACTGCGCCACGCCGCTTGGCGCGCGAGATTGCCGTCGCGGCCCGGCTGGGTTCACCGGTGCTGCGCACCTTCGTCGGGTGCGACCGGCATGATCCGCGCACCGACCTGCGCGCAGCCATCCGGCGCGCCGCGGCCGACCTGCGGCAGGTCGTTGGCCTGGCCGCCGACCACGGGGTGCGGCTGGCGGTGGAAAATCACGGCGACCTTGCCACCGACGAACTGCTGGAAGTGATTGATCGCGTCGCCAGCCCGTGGGTCGGGGTCTGCCTCGATGTGGGCAATCCGATGCTGACGCTGGAGGAGCCGCTGGCCGCCGTCAGCCGGCTCGCCGCGCACGCGGTCACCACGCATTTCAAGGACTACGCCGTGCAGCAGACGAATTACGGGGCCAAGATCGTCGGCGTGGCGCTCGGCGAGGGCTGCATCGATCTGCCGGCGGCGTTGCAGTTGATCCAAGCCGTGGGACGCCTCGATCGCCTGGTGCTCGAGCTTCCCATCGAGGCGACCGGCAACGCGACGGCGGCGCTCGCGCACGAGGACCGATGCGTGCGCCGCAGCGTGGCCTATGCGCGTCGGCTGCTGGGCAGGGCGCGGCGGCGTTAGTTGTATTTCGCGGCCTCGGCGGCGGCGACCAGCCGGGTGACACGGTTCAGATCGCCATCGGGCGGCAGTTGGTCGCCGGGGGCGATGATCAGGGCTGGACTCGAGTGCCGCAGTGCCAGCCAGGCATCCACCTGGGCATCGAAGGTGCGGAGTGGCACCCGCGGATTGAAACTGTCCGGCGGCACGCCGCCCGAGAGCACATAACGCGGGCCGGCCTCGGCGCGGCATTCGGCCGGGCTGAGGTCACCCCACGGCGCCGGTGTCACGGCGTCGGCGCCGTCGATGCCGCAGTCGCGGGTGGCGCGCAGCAAGCCGCGCAGGCGACCGTCGATGTGGGTGATGATCGGCTTGCCGTGCTCGTGCGCGATCGCGGCCATGCGCCGAAAGTGGTCGGCGCTGTAGCGCAGGAACCAGGGTGGGCTCTGCACGTCGGACGAGAGATTGTCGGAGTGGATCAGCACCTGCGACGGCCCCTCCGCCATGAGGCGGCAGACCTTGGCGTGAGCCGCGTTGATCGTGTCGAGCGTGGCGCGCAACTCATCGGGCGCATCGAGGGAGAACATCACCGTCTGCTCGATCCCGGCATAGCGGCTCATCAGGAACCCCATGCCGGTGTAGGGCACCTGCACCAGCGGCAAACCCAGGTCGCCCACCGCGGCATCCAGGCGGCGAAAGAGATCCCAGTCGGGCTCGTAGGCGATGCGCTCGAAGACGAAACGGATGACCTTCAGATCCTCGATGCCTTGGATCATGGGGTGGACGATCGGCCAGCTGAAGCTGACATCCGACCACTCCCGCCGCTCCTCCACGGTGCCGACCGGGGTTTCGAACCGATGGAAATACTGCTCGCCGCGAATGCCGGACGTCGCCCGCACTCCTGCCCCATGGATCTCCCGATAGAACGTACCAAGGTTGAGATGAATCGCGGCTCCGGTCCGGCGATGCAGGTTCAGCAGGGCTTCGACCTTGTCCTGGTTGGAGCCGTCGGTCTTGCCCGGGATGAACTTACCGCCGCCGTTGCCCGCGTACCAGTAGGACAGGTCGGCCAGGGCCGGCACGGCATCGGCGCCCTGGCCGCGGTAGGTGGCCAGCAGACGTTCACGCGGGGTCATCTTCATCGGTGGGATGGTTTTTCACGGCGCGCCCGCCCCGCCGCCAAAGGGCGCGAAGGTCGCGGTGCACGGCAAGCGTGTCGGTCCACGTGTCGCCGAAGGAGCTGAGGCGGTAGGCCGGGGCGGCATGGCCCAACTCGGCCACGGCGAGGACCGGATCGCGGCGGGGCAGGGCGCCGAGGTGGTCGAGGAGGGCGCCGGCGTAGGCAAGCCATTCACGATACTCGGGCGTCCGTCGACCGCGTCGGTCGAGGACCGGCAGCTGGCAATGATGGCCGTTGAAGGGTCGCAGGTGAAACTGGGTCGCGGCGGCGAGGAGCGCAGCTGGCTCGCGCAGGCGAGTCCAAAACGCCTCGGGCGCCAGGTGGCGGACGACGGCAAAGTGGGAGTGGTCCAGGCAGAGCGGCAGGATCGCCCCGGTCTCCGCCTGAAAGCGGCGGCACAACGCGAGGGTTGCCTCGGGGGTTTCCGTGAACGTGTCGCGATGGGTCTCGATCGCGTAGGGCAGGGAGAATTCTCCGGCGACATCGTGAATCCGCCGCGCCAGGGCGACGGCCTGCGGCAACGGGGTGTCGAAATCGCCGAGCTGCACGTCGATGGCGAGGGCGCCGAGGGCCACGGCCGCGCGCAGGGCCGGCTTGACTTCGGCCGGGCGGCCGAGGCTCGTCACCGCGAGGTAGCGCAGGTCCCCGCGATTGGCCAGGGCCGGAAGCGGCGGCGAGAACACGCCCGCGAAACCGCCGTCCGCGATGGCGGTGAACTTCCGCCGCCAGCTCCATTCCCGCTTCGCGTTCGGATAACGGCGCAGCGACCAGAGCGAGGCAAAGACCCACAAGGGACGCGCAATGGTGTCAGGTGGCATGGGGTGAGTGTTGGTGAGTCGAGGTGAAAACAGCTTGGCACCGCCGCTGGATCGCGGCCATGGTGCGCGGCACTGACCGCACATGAAACCCGGCAAAGGCAACCTCACCCCGGTCGAGGCGGCATTGCGATTCGGCACCCGCGCCGAATCCGTGGCGCGGTACCTGCGGGAGGCGATTGCCCGCGGCGAACTTGGTCCGCCGTTTCCGCCGACGCGGCTGTGGAGCCACCAGCTGGGCGTGAGCCGCAGCACGCTCGACGCCGCGCTGCGGCAGCTCGTGGCCGAGCGGATCGTGGTGGTGGCGCCCCGCGGGGTGCGGCTGCGCACCGCGATTCGCCCGGCAGCCAAACCGGTCGTCGCGCCGCGCGTGCGCTGGCTGCTGGTCAACGATCCGCACCAGGCGGCGGCCAATTTTCAAGGCTTGGCCGGCCGCCTCCAGGAGCGGATGCGCCTGAAAGGCATCCGCGTGACCTGGGAAACCGGCACGATCGCCCGCCTCCTCGAGATCGCCCGGAGCCCGGCGCCGGCCGGCGAGCTTTGTCTCCTGGCTTCGGTGCCGCCGACCATCCAGCAGGCGTTCGCCCGCTCGGGCCGACCGGCGCTGGTCCTGGGTGAAGTCGCGCCCGGCGTGGCGCTGCCGTACGTGAATGCCGATTTTACCGGAGCCGTGCGGCACGCCGCATTCCAGCTCCTGCGCGACGGCTGCCGTCGCCTGGTGTTCATCCACATCCGGATGAAGGCCGTGGGCCTCGAACGGGCCCGCGAATCCTTTGCCCAAGCCGCGGCGGCGTGGCCCGCGCAGCCGGTCCCGATCAGCATGATCGAAAGCCCGCTCGATCGCTCCTCCCTGCAGGCTGCGGTCCGACGCCTGGTCGCGGGCCTGGCACCGGGCACCGGCTGCGTCGTCGCGGCCCCCTTGCCGGTGGGCATGGTGGCCGAGGCCGTGGCGCAACGGGGTTGGAAGGTGCCGCAGGAGGTGCGGTTGGCGGGCGTATTCCATGTCGCGGAGGCGGCCCATGTCTTTCAGCCCTGGTTGCATTACCCGTGGCCCATCACCGCGATCCTTGGTCACCTCGTCACGCTGGCGGAATCGTTTTGCGCGACCGGCCGGCTGCCGGCGCGCGGGCGAACGGCGCCGGTGGCGCTGCAGCGGCTGACCTGAGCAGCGGCGGGATTCACGACGTGGCGATGCCGCGCTGGGCCAGCTGCGACTTCAGGCTGGCGAGGTAACGCTGGTGCCCGGCCTCGTCGCGCACCGTCGAGGCGCCATAGCAGAAGGTGGCGATGGCGCGCCGGTGCCGGTTGGTGCGGTTCGTCTCCGTCCAGTGGATCGTCGCGCTCGAGTGGAGGACGGCATCGCCCGGCTGGAGTTCGATCGGCACCGCGTCGTGCTGGCGTGGATCGAAGCCGACGAACCCCTGGCTGAAGCCCAGCACGCCGCTCGCGGCATGAGGCTGGATCCCCAGCCGGTGCGAGCCTCGGGCATACCAGAGGCAGGCATTCTCCCGGTCGACCGGATCGAGCGCGATCCAGGCGCCACAGGCGATGTCGGGTTTACGATTCCAGTAAAAACCGTCCTGGTGCGCCGGGGTCGGATTCTGGTCGAACGGCAGCTTGTCGAACCATTCCAGCCCCTGCGGCACGCAGCGGTCGCCCATCAGGTGGGCCTGGATCGCCACGTGCGGACCCTCGTTCATGAAACTCCGAAACCAGGCGTCGTGCCGGTTCAGGGACTGCATCTTGCGCAGGGTCTCGGGTCGCTGGTAGTCGTCGAAGAAGGCCTGGTCCTTCGGCAACGTCGGCACGACCTCGCGGATGTAGCGGTCGAGGTTGGCCTGCAGGTCGTGCAGCGCGGCGCCGCGGAGCAGGCCGCGGATGACGACAAAGCCGTCGGCATCGTAGCGGGTCTTGAGTTCGTCGAGGGGGAATTCGCTCATGGGGTGGTGGGTTGGGGGAACGCCGGCCAGCCTGCCCGGGCGTCCGTCGCTGCCAAGTGTGGGCGCTTGGCTCAGGAAACAGGCCAAAAGCGGCACCGCGCTCAGGCGTCCGGCACTTCGATCATCGCCTTGATCACCCGCGACGCCGGCTCGGTCCACGAGACGATGACCGCCGGGACCTGCGCCAGCAGCGCCCGGTGCGTGATCCACGGCGCGGTATCGATCCGGCCGGCCTCGATCAACCCGATGATCCGCGGGAAGTCCGCCGGGAGCGCATTGCGGCTTGAGAGGACGGTGAGCTCGCGCCGGTGGAAATTCGGATCGTTGAACGTCACGTACGCCTGCGCGAGCCCGACAAGGATCAGGCGGCCGCCGTGCGCGACGAGGTTGAAGCCCGCGTTCATCGAGGCCACGTTGCCGGTGGCGTCGAACACGGCGGTGGGCAGGTCGCCGCCGGTGAGCTGGGCGAGCGCGGACGGGACATCGCCGCGTGCATCCACGCCATCGGGGAGACCGAGGCGTTCCTGGCAGAAGGCGAGGCGGCTGGTGCTGACATCCACGGGAATGACCCGGGCGCCGGCCGCAAGGGCGAACTGCATGACGGCGAGGCCGATCGGGCCGGCGCCGACCACGGCCACGTGCTCGCCGGGCCGCACCGCCGCGCGGTCCACGGCGTGCGCCCCGATGCCGAGCGTCTCGACCAACGCCAGTTGATCGAAGCTCAGCCGGGTCGAGACATGCAGCTTCGCCGCCGGCACGACGATCCGCGCCCGGTGGCCGCCGTCGACGTGCACGCCCAGCACCTTGAGCGTGCGGCAGCAATTGGGCTTGCCCGCGCGGCAGGCGATGCAGGTGCCGCAGTGCAGGTAGGGTTCGACGGCGCAGCGATCGCCCGCGCGGACGCCGGTCACGCCGGCGCCGACGGAGAGCACCTCGACGCCGAGTTCGTGACCGAGGACGCGGGGGTACGTGAAAAAAGGCTGGTTGCCGGCAAACGCGTGCAGATCGGTGCCGCAGACCCCGACGCGGTGCACGCGCACGAGAGCTTCACCGGGGCCGGGGGCGGCGGGCGGAGGCAGGTCGCGGGCGGCGAGGCGACCGGGTTCGTCGAGGATCAGCGTCAGCATGGGTGGCGACGGGAGGAAAGGTTACGTGTTCCCTACATTGGATAGGGGCGATGTTCAAACCCGTACGCGGCGTGCCTGCCCGCGCTGGTTCCGGCCATCACCGGGCGTCACCGGGGTGACCCGGGGCCGAGGATTCGGTCGGTGAAGGCCGGGAGTTCCTCGCGCGGGAGAAGGGCGAGGCAGCAGGCGAAGGCGATCCGGCGCAGGCGCCCGGTCGCGCGACGGCACCGGTGGGCGCGCGCGTGGTCGCCAAGCGCGGTGTGGAGCTCGGCGCGGTGCCCGAGCGCGATGGCCGCCTCGTAGCACCGCACCATGCGGCACGCGGCGTCGCCGGTCAGGCGCGCCTGCGCCCCGCGCCGGGCGTGGGGCAGGGGAATGATCTCGGCAGGCATGGCGGCATCACCGGGGGCCCTGGGCCCGTGGAAGCTTGGCCTTGGCCGCAACCGCCTGGGTGAGGACGGACCTGATCTCGCGCGACGAGAGGCCGAGCCGGTGCGCGCGGGTGCTGGCGGCGACGATCGAGTAATAGGTGCGCGGCTCGATCATCGCGGTGCGGGCCTGGGCACGGATGTAGCTCCGGATCTGCGGCCAGTAGGCGGTGACGCCCTCGCGGAGGATGTCGGAAATCGTGACCGTCGCCCCCGGGCGCGACAGCCGCCGCGCGAGCTGCTCGAGCTCCCGCCGCAGGCCGGGTCCCGCCCGGAAGCCGACCGATTTGGCGCTGCTGAGGCGCGCTTTGGAATTGTCAGAGATATTAATCATGTCCACCGTGTGAAACATGGGAAACGCGTGATACAAGCAAAATGTTGAACAATCACCCAAAAGAGTGTCCTTGGACGTCGTCATGGCGAAACGTACCTCGGAACCCAAGGAACCCCGCGTCGGCGTGCGGCTTACGGAAGAGCAGCGCGCGCGCCTGGACAAGATCCACGCGCTCTACGGTTCCTCCGACTCGGCGGTGGTCTCCGCCCTCGTCGATGCGTGGTGCGATCACGTGGTGCGCGAGGGCAAGGTCCGCTTCCCGATCCGCGTCGAGGTGGATGAGGCGCGCGCCGACGCGATCGTCGCCGAGCTCGCGCAGGCCGCCTATACCACGAAGGGCGCCAAGCCCGTGGCGCGCTGAGCCACCGGCGGCGCACGCCGGCCTTGCGTGACGCGGCTTTCCCGGTCCTGCTGCCGGCCAGAACCGCGTGAACCTTTCGCCTCCCGAACAAGACCGCTGGTTTGCCGAGGAAGTCCAGCCGCACGAGACGGCCCTCCGCGTTTACCTGCGCCAGCGTTTCCCCGAGGTCCGCGACGCTGACGACGTGGTGCAGGAGAGCTTTGTGCGCATGCTGGGCGCGCGGCATCGGGGCCCCATCGCCAACACCAAGGCCTACCTGTTCGCGGTGGCCGGCAACCTGGCGCGGAATCTCCTCCAGCGCTCGCGCGTCGTCCCGTTGGGATCACTGGAGGGCAGCGAGGTGGCGTCCGTGGCGGACGAGACGAGCAACACCGCGAATCAGGTCAGCGCGCGGCAGGAAGCCGCGGTGCTGCTCGATGCCATCGATGCGCTGCCCCGGCGCTGCCGCGAGGTTTTCATTCTCGTCAAGCTGCAAGGGTGCTCGCATCAGGCGGCGGCCGACCGCCTCGGTCTTTCGATCCAGACCGTGCACGCGCAGATTGTCCGCGGTCTCCGCAAGTGCACCGTCTACCTGCGAAAGCACGGTGTCGGCAAGGAGGGCCGGCCATGAAACCGCTTCAAAGCGATGCTCCCGCCCTCACGGCTGCGGCCGATTGGCGCCTGCGCCATGGTGCCGGCCTGACGCCAACTGAGCAGGCGGAGTTCGACGCCTGGCTTGCCGCCGACCCGCGGCACGCGGCCGCTTGGCACGAGGTTGGCGTGACGCTCACGGCGCTCGATCGGGTCCGCGCCGCGGGTGCGACGGACGATCTTGTGCGCGAGCTGGCGCAGCGGCGGCGCCGCCGCTGGCGCCAACGGACGGTCGCGGGCAGCGTCCTCGCGCTCGCCGCCAGCGTGGCGATCCTGATCGTGTTCGGTTCAAGGTCGCCGGAAACGGCTGCCCGCACGGAAGCCGCGGCGCCGATCATCGTCCGCGCCGACGAACGCCGGCTGGAGGACGGGTCGCGCGTGATGCTGAATACGGGTGCGGAGATCTCCGTGAGCTTTGCCGCCGACCGGCGGGAGGTGCGCTTGCGCCAGGGGGAGGCCCTTTTCATGGTCGAGCCGGATCCGGCTCGACCGTTCATCGTGATCGCCGACGAGGTGGAGGTGCGGGCCGTCGGCACGGCATTCGCGGTGCGGGCGGGCCCGAACGCGTTGGCGGTGCTCGTCACTGAAGGCCGGGTGGCCGTGGCGCCGGCGGATACGGCCCACGTTCGCCGGTCGGCGGGCGACGCTCCGGTCGTGCCGGTCTTGGTGGAGGCCGGCCGGGAGCTATCGCTCGCACCGGCAGCACCGGCGTGGGACCGTGCCGTGCAACCCGAGCGCCTCTCGGAGTCCGCGATCCAGCGCCGCCTCGAGTGGCGCCAGCCGCGGATGCAGCTGGCGGACACGTCACTCGAAGCAGCCGTGGCGGCACTGAACCGCGAGAATCGCACCCAGATCGAGATGGCCGATCCGGTTCTGCGGCGGATGCCGTTGACCGGGATCTACCGGCTCGACGACGCCGACGGGTTCGTGCACGTGCTGGAAACCCATTTTGGGATCAAGGCCGAGCGCAGGCCCGATGGCACGGTGGTGCTTCGCCGGGAATGATTCGCCAGGGGGCGGGGCGGACTTGGGCCCTGACGGGGACGGTGGCGGCTCGGCTGCAATTCTTGTAGCTATTTGCCTCGCGCCGTCGGTCTAGATATCAAACGCCATGTCTTTCCGCCTCGTCCGCCCCCTGGCCAACCGGTCCGGCCTTTGTCTCATGCTATTCCTGCTGGCTTGGGTCGCTTCGCTCGCGGCGCAGGAAGCGGTCCAGGCCTTCGACATCCCGGCCGGCCGGGCGGAGCGGACGCTGGAGCGCTTCGCACGGCAATCAAGCCAGCCCGCCGTTTTCGCGACCGATTTGATCCGCGGCGTCCACACCCAGGCGGTCAAGGGCGAGTACCGGCCATTCGAAGCCCTGACGGCGATGCTGACCGGCTCGGGCTTGGTGGCAGTGCGCGACGCGCAGACGGGTGCGCTCCTGGTCAAACCGGCCGATGCCCGGAATGACTACGTCGTGGAGCTCCCGCCGTACCTCGTGGAGGCGCCGAACATCCCGTTGCCCTGGCAGTACGCAGCCTTGCCGGGGGTCGAGGTGCTCTCGCTCTGTTCCGACGCCTCGACGCGCCTGCTCCTCAATCATCACTTCCGGCTCCGAAACACCCTTTCCGTCCTGCTGCCGGAGGAGTTTCAGGTCCAGCTCGACCTCCCGATCACCTACGTGCTCTTCGAGGCGTCGCTGCAACCCGGGATGGCGCGCGAGCTGACCAAGGAATTGGACAAGCACCGCGCCGGCGCGGACAACTGGGTCATCAACGGCCTCTCGAACTACCGGTTCAGCGATCGCGACGCCGTGGCGATGTTCTTCATCATCGACGACCTGAACTTCAGCCGCGGCCGGCTCACGATCGCGCCCGAGTACTTCCGCTACCTCGTGAGTGCGCGCACGCCGACGCCCCCGGCGTGGTTCGTCGAGGGGATGTGCGCCCTCTACGACCAAGCGATCCTCGAGTCGGCGCCGCCCGGGCGCTCGCCGTCCATGAGCGAGGTTGTCGATCCGCCGCTGCCCGAGGGCGTCATCGCGCTCCGGCCGGTCGTTTGGTCCTCGCCCGCGGAGACCGAGGAGCTCCGCAAGGATCCGTTGAAGGAGGTGGCGTTCCTGCCGCTGGCCCAGCTGTTCGCCGGGCCGCCGGCGGGCGGCGACGCGGCCCAGGTGGCGCGGTGGCAGGCCCAGGCGGCGCTCTTCATCCGCTGGGCGCTGGACGGCGACGGCGCGCACCCGCGGCGCGAGGCGCTGTGGCGATTTGTGCGGGAAACAACGGCGGAACCGGCGACCGAGGCGCGGTTCGAGGCGTGCTTCGGTTCGGGCTACGGGAAAATGGAGGGCATGTTGCGCGATTACCTTCAGGTCGCGATCAAGCGGCAGTGTTACCTGAGCACGCCCACGGTTTACGAACCGCCCACCGCCAAGTTGCGCGACGCGAGCGGTGGGGAGATCGGCCGGCTCAAAGGTCGCCTCGACCGCATGGAGATCCCCTTTGTCCGCCGCAACTGCCCGGAACTCACGCCGCGTTATCTCGCGCAGGCCCGGCAGACGCTCCGCCGGGCCTACGACAAGGGCGAGCGCGATCCCCGGCTGCTCGCGGAACTCGGCCTGACCGAGTGCGAAGCCGGCGACGATCCCGCGGCACGGCCCTTCCTCGAGGCCGCCGTGGCCGCGAAGGTGATCCATCCGCGAGCCTACTACGAACTGGCGCGCATTTATTACCAGGAGGTGCTGGCCGAGGCCGGCGACGGCCGCCTGGGCGCCGGGCAGGCCGGGCGTGTGCTCGGGCCCCTCGCGTCGGCGCTGCGGCAGAAGCCAGTGCTCGCCGAGGGTTATGAGCTTATCGCCGACATCTGGCTCCGCACCGACGGCGGCCTCACCCCGGCGCAGCTCGATGTGTTGACGGCCGGCCTGCGCCGTTTTCCCCGCGACCTGCGGCTCCGTTACTCGGCCGCGTTGTTGAATTCCCTCCATGGCCGCCCGGCGGAGGCCAAGGCGTTGGCGGAGAAGGGACTCGATTTCGCGACCGACGCCAAGGAGCGCCAGCGCTTCGAGCGCCTCCTGACGGCGTTGGCTGAAGCAGCGGCACCGGCGCCATGAAGACAGGCGGATCCCTGCGCACAACGGTGGCCTTGGCGTTGGCCGCTCTGGCGGGCGGCGGCTGCACGACGACGCCCCAGGCCGAGCGGGCGGCGGAGCGCGCCGCGTCGTTCGCGCGGCTGCCGTCCGCGCAGCAGGCAGACATCAGCCGGGGCTTGGTCGACCAGGGCTATTCGCTGGAAATGGTCTATATCGCGCTGGGCCGGCCGGACTCGATCGAGGCGTCAGCCGACGGCAACGAATGCCTTTGGACCTATCGGAACTTTTACCTCAGCGCGCAGGTGGATGGCCGACCGCTCTATTCCACGCGTTCACGCCATCAGCCCGGCGCGGCGGCCGGCCGGGTCTTTGGTTCAAGCGAACCGGCCTTCACGGGCCCAAGATCCGCGAGCCTCCGCCAGGATCCGGCAGGCTCAACCGCTGCGCCGGTGCGCCCTTCCGGCACGGGCGGCGAACCGGACGTGCCGCCGGTCACGCTTGCCATCACTTTTGTCGACGGCGCGGTTGCGCGCATCGTGCAGAACCCCTCGGAAACATGAACCCGGTCTCGAATCTCCCATGGCGGCTCCCTCGTCTGCTCATGGCAGTGACGATCGCGCTCGCCGGCGCGCTGCCGGTGCCGGGCAGGGTGGAGGAGCCGGTTGTCCGGCTCGCGCCTGTCACGGTTCGCGCCGCGGATGCGACCATCGAGGTGCGGTTTATCCTCAGCGGAACCCGCCTGTTCGATCCGTGCGACGATCCGGTGATCGAGGCCCGGGTGCTGCGCGTCATCGCCACCGAGGCCGGGGCCGAGTCGGCCTTGCTGCCCCATGATGTCCTCCTGGGCCTCAATGGCCGGGACCTGAGCGGCCGCACCCTGCGGGAGATCGCGGCGATCGTGGCCGCCGCGCGCCGGGAGCCGCGCCAGCTCTGGCGGGTGCGCCGCGGACTCGGCACGGTCCTGGTCCAGCACAACGGTGCTTGGTCGCCAGCGTTGCCGGGCCTCGACCGCTGAAGGCGCCGCTAGTACTCCCGGCGTCCGTCCAGCAGCGGCGGTTCCACCGGCGGCGGGCCGTAGATCCGCGCCAGCAGCGCGCGCCAGTGGGCGTCCTCGAGCTCGCGGCGACGGACGGCCTGGTACTCGGCGTCCCCGGCCATGAAGATGAAGAGAAAGAGCAGGGCGCCGAGGTAGTGCTCGAGCCAGAAGAACATCAGGAGCATGCCGGCGAGCGAGAGCACCTTGCCGACCGTCGCGGCCCACCACGTGGCGCGGAGGTAGTTGAGCCGCGTGGCCAGGAGCGCGCGGAAAATGCGACCGCCGTCCATCGGGAAGACCGGCACGAGGTTGAAGACGCCCATCACGATGTTCGCGATGTAGAGCTGGAAGACGAGGCCCGACAGGGAATACAGCGGCACCTCGTCGGGCAGGGTCTGGACGATCGGCCAGAGGAGGCCGACGAGGACGAAATTCACGGCCGGCCCGGCCAGGGTCATCAGAAACTCGCGTCGCGGCTGCCGCGGGATCCCGTCCATCTCCGCCATGCCGCCGATCGGCATCAGCAGAATGCGCCGCACCCCGATCCCGTAGTGCATCGCGACGAACGAGTGCCCGAGTTCGTGCAGGACCACGCAGGTGAAAAACGCCACGAGCGTGACCACGTTCCAGCCCAGGCCGCCGAGGCCTTCTTCCTGCCAGCCCTCGAAGCCCACGTAGGCGAGGAGGAGGAAGAAACTGAAGTGCACCGCGAGTTGGATCCCCCGGATGCGGAACAAGTTCATTGACCACGCGAGCATGTGGCCTAACAAAGCCGGCGCAGGCGGTTTCGCCAGAGCCAATTTGCCGGGACCGCCGCGACTACCAACGCATGCCCGACACTTCGCCACGGCCGCCCACCATCCTCCTCATCGACGACGATGCCGAGGTGCGCTACTCGCTTTCCCGCGTCCTCACCTCCCGCGGCTATGCCGTGGCCGAGGCCGCCTCGGGCGAACTCGGCGTCGCCGCCATCCGCAAGGGTCCGGCGCCCGACCTCGTCTTCCTCGACGTCCGCATGACTGGCATGGGCGGGATCGAGGCCCTGCAGCACATCCGCTCCGCGCAGCCGAAGCAGCTCGTGGTGCTGATGACCGCCTTCGGCACGGCGCAGACCGCGATCGAGGCGATGAAGTACGGGGCCTTCGACTACATCATGAAGCCCTTCGACCCCGCGAAGGTGCTCGCGCTGGTCGAGAAGGCCCTGCAGACCCACGCCGACCTCCGCGCTGTCGGCGACTACAAGCCCACGATCAACGCCGACGACTACCGCGAGGGCATCGTCGGCTCGGCCCCCGTGATGCAGGAGGTGTTCAAGATCATCGGCCAGGTCACCGCCAGCGACGTGACCGTGATGATCACCGGCGAGAGCGGCACGGGCAAGGAGCTCGTCGCCCGCTCGATCTGGAAGCACTCCCACCGCGCGGCGAAGCCCTTCATCGCCGTCAACTGCGCCGCCATCCCCGACAACCTGATCGAGAGCGAGCTCTTCGGCCACGAGAAGGGCTCCTTCACCGGCGCCACCGGCCAGCGGCTCGGCAAGTTCGAGCTCTGCGACGGCGGCACGATCTTCCTCGACGAGATCGGCGACATGGCCCTCGCGACGCAGACGAAGATCCTCCGCGTCCTCCAGCAGGGCGAGATCCAGCGCGTCGGCGGCACGGAGACGATCAAGGTCGACGTGCGCATCATCGCCGCGACCAACAAGGACCTCGAGGCGATGGTGAAGGCGAAGAGCTTCCGCGAGGACCTCTATTACCGGCTCAACGTCGTCCGCATCAAGATGCCGCCGCTGCGCGAGCGCGCCGGCGACATCCCGCAGATCGTCGATTTCTGCCTCCAGAACCTCGTCAAGCAGCGCAAGGCCCGCGTGAGCAAGGTCTCACCCGAGGCCATGGCCCTGCTGACGCGCCACGCGTGGCCCGGCAATGTGCGCGAGCTCGAGAACACGATCTATCGCAGCGCCGTCATCGCCCAGGGCGACGCAATCCTCGTGAAGGACCTGCCCGCCGAGCTCGGCGGGACCGCGGCCCCGGCCGGCAACGGCGCGCCGGCGCTGACGGTTGCAGCCGCGCTCGATTTTGTCTTTGCCGAGCTGTCGGCCGGCGATGCCCCGCTGCTTGCCCGGGTCGAGCGCGAGCTGGCGCAGCGCGCGCTGGATGCCGCGCAGGGCGACGAGGCCGCGGCCGCCCAGAAGCTCGGCGTGGCCAAGGCCGCCTTGAAAAAGCTGCTCGCCTGACCGAGTGCGGCGAGGCGAGCCTGCGCCTGTCTTCCCCATGCCCCAAGTCCAGCTCCACCCGGCAGCGACGCGGCTGCCGTTCGATCATCAGGGTCCATTCGTGCGCCACCCGACCGGCGCGATTGTCTGCTTCGATGCGCGGCAGGCCCACGTGAGCCGGGATGAGGGGGGCACGTGGACCGCGTATCCGCTTTTTCGCGAACCGGCGCGCTTCGAGACGAGCATCGAGCGGGCGCTCCTGTGCACGCGCGCCGGCACGATCATCGCCGCGTGGGTCAATCGCGTGGAGATGCGGCACCCGCCCGGTTTCAAGTGGGGCGGGGGAGCGCCAGAGCTCGCGCAATGGGTCCTGCCCACGTATGTCAGCCGTAGCCATGACGGCGGCCGCACCTGGGACGAACCGGTGTTGCTGAACCGGGTCTGGTGCGGGTGCCTGCACTCGTTCATCCAGCTGCGCGGCGGCCGGCTCGTGCTCGTGGCGCAGGAGATCGCGCCCACGTGGCGGCATGCGACCTTCACGTTCGTCAGCGACGACGACGGCGTCACCTGGCAGCGCAGCAACCTGCTCGACATCGGGCAGGGCTGCCACGACCACGCCGGGTCCTGCGAGGGCACCGTCCTCGAGCGGCGTGACGGCTCGCTTTACCTGCTCATCCGCAATGAGACCGGCTTCCTGTACGAGGCGGTCTCGGCCGACGGCGGGCTGACGTGGACGGATTTCCAGGCGACCACGATCCCCACCGTCACCTGCTGCCCGCAGCTTTACCGGCTGGCCGACGGCGCGGTCGCCCTGCTCTGGAACGCCCCGCCGCGCCACGACCCGCGCGACCCGGCGAAGCGCGACGAGCTCGCGCTGGCGATCTCCACGGACGACGCCCGGACTTGGTCGCCGGCATGCATCGTCGCCGCCGACTACCCGCAGGCCCGGCCGGCGAACCATTGGTGGCGGGTGGCATACCCCTATCTCTTCGAGCCGCGCCCGGGCGAGTTCTGGATCACCACGATGCAGGGCGACGTGCGGATCCGCCTCGCGCAGGCGGACCTGCCGCGCGGCTCCATCCCCGTGCCGCCCGTGGCGATCATGTTCGGGGATTCGACGACCGCGCGGCGGCCGGGGCTCGTGAAGGAGCCGTATTCCGTGCGCGTGCAAAAGGCCCTGGAGGAAGCGGGTTCGACGCTGGCCATCGCCAACCAAGGCATTGGCGGCGACTCGACCCGCAACGCGCTCGCCCGCTTCGAGCGCGACGTGCTCGCGCTCAGTCCCCGCATCGTCGTGCTCCAGTTCGGCATCAACGATGCCGCGGTGGACGTCTGGCAGGATCCGCCAGCCGCGGGACCGCGCGTGCCACCGGCCGAGTTTGCCGCCAACCTGCGGCAGATGGTGCGCGAGCTGCGGCGTCGCCGCGTGGCCGTCGTCCTGATGACGACCAACCGCATCTACTGGAGCCAGACCTACCGCGATCTCTATGGGCGTCCGCCTTACGACGTGAA
This sequence comes from Opitutaceae bacterium, assembly GCA_019634615.1. Classification (GTDB taxonomy): domain Bacteria; phylum Verrucomicrobiota; class Verrucomicrobiia; order Opitutales; family Opitutaceae; genus UBA2377. The sequence goes on along the minus strand of JAHCAZ010000004.1, from coordinate 74,798 downwards.
CGACCCTGAGGGCTTCAACCGGCTGCATCTCGACCGCTACAACGACCTCATCCGCGAGATCGCCGCCAACGAGCAGGTGCCCCTCGTCGACGTCAACGCCGCCTACGCGGCGCACCCGAACCCCGCGGAACTGTTGCTCCCGGATCTGCTGCACCCGGCCGACGCGGGCCATGAGTTGGTCGCAAAGTTACTGGTGCCCGAACTCCTGAAGGTCGGCGACTAGCCGCCGCGCCCTTGCTTGGTTTTTGGGTAGCGCCCGGCCTCCGGACGGGCGGAGCGATGACCGCATGCGGTGGACAAACCGTCCGTCCGGAGGCCGGACGCTACCCATGAACCCGTACATCTACCCACGGAAGCGTGATTGAATCCCGGCCGACGCCTGTTTTAGTCGCCGTTCATGGATGCCGCCCCCCGCCCAGAGCCGACGGATGACCTGGTTCGTCGCCTGGCGGAATTGAACCGGATCGGCATCGCGCTCTCGCAGGAGAAGAACCTCGACCGCCTGCTCGAGGCCATCCTGCTCGCGGCGAAACAGATCACCAATGCCGACGGCGGAACGCTCTATCGCCGCATCCTCACGCCGCAGGACGCCCTGCGCTTCGAGATCATCCGCAACGACACGCTGGGCATCGCGATGGGCGGCACCACCGGCGTGAAGATCCCCTTCGAGCCGCTCCCGTTGCGGGACGCCACCGGCGGCGGCAACACCTCGATGGTCGCGGCCTACGCGGTGCTGAACGAGCGCACCGTGGCCATCGCCGATGCCTACGCGGCCCGCGAGTTCGATTTCTCCGGCACCAAGGCCTTCGACCGGCAGACCGGCTACCGCTCGCAGTCCTTCCTGACCGTGCCGATGAAGGACCACGAGGACGAGATCATCGGCGTGCTCCAGCTCATCAACGCCAAGGACCGCGCCACCGGGGCCGTCGTCGCGTTCAGCGAGACCGACATCCACCTGGCCGAGTCGCTGGCCTCGCAGGCGGCGATGGCGCTGACCAACCGGCTGCTCCTCCTGCAGTTGGAGAACCTTTTCGAGTCGTTCATCAACCTCATCAACAAGGCGATCGACGAAAAGTCGCCGTACACCGGCGGCCACTGCGCCCGCGTGCCGGTGCTGACGATGATGCTCGCCGAGGCGGCCAACGCCACGACCAAGGGCCCACTGGCCGGCTGGCAGATGACCGACAAGGACCGCTACGAGCTCAAGATCGCCGGGCTGCTGCACGACTGCGGCAAGGTCACGACCCCGGTGCACATCGTCGACAAGGCCACCAAGCTGCAGACCATCCATGATCGCATCGAGCTGATCGACACGCGCTTCGAGGTCATCAAGCGTGATGCCGAGCTGGCGGCGCTGCGCGGGCAGGGGAGCCGCGAGGACATCGCCGCCCGGTTGCGCGCGATCGACGAGGACCGGGATTTTCTCCGCCGGTGCAACATCGGCAGCGAGGCCATGCACCCAGGCGACTGCGAGCGGGTCCTCGCCATCGCCCGCAAGTACCGCTGGCGCGGACCCGATGGCCGTGAAGGCGACTGCCTCACCGAAGACGAGATCCACAACCTTACGATCCACTCGGGCACGCTGACCCAGGCCGAGCGCGAGATCATCAATCATCACATCAATGTCACCATCGAGATGCTCGAGGCGCTGCCCTGGCCGCGCCACCTGCGCAACGTCCCCGAATACGCCGGCGGCCATCATGAGCGCATGGACGGCACCGGCTATCCGCGCGGCCTGAAGCGCGAGCAGATGTCGGTGCAGGCTCGCATCATGGGCATCGCCGACATCTTCGAGGCGCTGACCGCCCGCGATCGGCCCTACAAGGAGGGCAAGACGCTGACTGAGTCGCTGCAGATCCTCGGCAAGCTGAAGCTCGCCGGGCACATCGACCCTGACCTCTTCGACATCTTCATCCGCGACCGCGTCTATCTGCGCTACGCCAAGGAGTTCATGAACCCGCACCAGATCGACGCCGTCGATGTGCGGAAGATCCCGGGTTACACGGGCGACTGATTCCGGGCCCGCAGCTGCCCGCAGGCGGCCGCGATATCCGGGCCGCGCGAGCGGCGGAAATGCGCCACCACCTTGTGGGCGTGCAGCACCGCGGCGAAGGCCGCGGCGGTTTCATCCGAGGCCGGCTGGTAGGTGATCCCGCGGAGGCTCAGGCCGGTCGGGTTGTAGCGCAGGAGATTCACGTGCATCCGACGACCGTCGAGCACGGCGGCCAGCGCGCGGGCATGGTCGGGCGAGTCGTTCACGCCGGCGAGGAGGCAGTACTGGATCGTCACGGGTCGGCCGCGGCTCGCCTGGAACCGGTCGGCGGCGGCGAGGATGTCCGCGATCGGGAAACGTCGCCCCATCGGCAGCAGCCGCGCCCGCGTGGCGTCGTCGGGCGCATGCAGCGAGACCGCGAGGTGCACGTTCAGGCCCTCGTCGGTCAGGGCCTCGATGCCCGGGACGATGCCGACGGTGGACACGGTGATCTGCCGCCAGCCGAGCCCGCCGAGGGTGTTGTCGGCGATGCGGCGCACCGCCTCGATCACGGCGGCGTAGTTGAGCATCGGCTCGCCCATCCCCATGAACACCACGGTCTGGAGCTTGCGCCCAGCCGCGGCGGCCTCGCGCCGGAGCGCGATGAACTGCGCGACGATCTCGCCGGTGGTGAGGTTGCGCTCGAAGCCGGTCTTGGTCGTCGCGCAGAAATCGCAGCCCATGGCGCAGCCGACCTGCGATGACAGGCAACCGGCGGCCCGGTCGGCGCGGAAATCGGGCATGAGCACGGACTCGACCGTCCGCCCATCGCCCAACCGGAGCAGCAACTTGACCGTGCCGTCATCGGCGGCCTGGCGGACGGCGAGGTCGGCCGGGTGGCCCGCTGGTTGGGTCTGCAGCCACCGGACCAGACCTTGGGGCAGCCCGCGCACCGCGGCCGGATCGTCGCCGGCGTAGCAGGCGCGCAGGAGCCGCGGGGCATGGCTGGCCTTGAAGCCCGCCGCCACGAGACGCGCCGCCAGTTCATCGACCGACAGGTCGACGAGGGAAGATGGGTGCGGTTTGGCGGGCTCGATCATGTTGCGGCAGGTGGGAACGCTCACGGCCGTTTGCAGAATTCGCAAGATCTGCGGAGCCAACGGCGCCAACCGGGCGTATACTCGCGGCGTCTGGGATCCCCGCTTTCCATCCCCGCCCCAAATGAAAACCAAGGCATTGGGTGCCGCGGCCCTGCGTCGGGCCCGGCTTGAGCAGACCGCCCTGTTCCTGTCGGACAACTGTCCGGTGGACCTCACCAATCCGGTCAGTTGTCCCTTGCACGACCTGCGGCGCTTGGCCGTCAGCGAGCGCCAGAAGTGGGTCGCCGGCCTCACGCTCAAGGACCTGAAGTATCTGGTGCAATACCACGAGACCTGCGCGATCGAGCGCCGCCGGAACCAGCCGCCGCGCCCGCGGCGGGTTCGGAAAACGCTGAATGTCGAACGCTGAACGGCGAACGGCGACTTTGACCAGCCGAACGGCGGGATCCACCTCGGCGTTCAGAGTTCAGCGTTCCGGACCGCCATCAAGCGGTCCGGTAATGATCGACCACCTTGTAGCGCCGGGCGACGAGGCCGAAGGCGAGGGCGGCGACGAAGGCGAAGCCGGCGAAGAAGAACATCTGGAACGCGGTGATGCCGAAACCGGTGGACTTGATGAAGTCGGTCACGGCGCCGTTCTTCACCGCGCCATTGACCACGAGCACCCAGAGGTTGCCGACCGTGACCGAGAGGTTGAAGAAGCTCATCAGCGCGCTCTTCATCGCCTGCGGAGCTTGGCTGTACGCGAACTCGAGTCCCGTCGTGGACACGAGGACCTCGGCGAGGGTCAGGAGCGCGTAGGGCAGGATCTGCCACGCGATGGTGAAGGCATGGCCGCTGTCGAGGACGAGTTGCATGCCGCCAACCACCACCCATGACAGCCCGGAGAAGGCGATGCCGATGGTGATGCGGCGGAGGGCGGTCATCTCATAGCCGAGGCGCTTGAGCAGCGGGTAAAGGACGAGGTTGTTGAACGGGATCAGGATCATCACCAGGGCCGGGTTGAGGGCCTGCATCTGGGAGGATTGGAACCACGACGGCTTCGTCATCGCGTCGGCTTGGAGCACCCAGGTCGAAGCCTTCTGGTCGAAGAGCGACCAGAACGGCGTGATGAGGAAGAAGAGCACGAGCACGCGCAGCACGGAGCGCACGCCCTCGACGGCTTCGTCGGGGTGACGGCCGCGGGCGCCATCAAGTTGGATCCAGACGCCCGCGCCGGCGAAGGCGAGGAAGGCGACCAAGGCGGTGCAGAGGGCGATGACGGTGCCGATCTGCGGCGCGGCGGCGAGGGCGCCCAGGGCGGCCAATGCGCCCAATCCGGCGAGCACCAGGCCGGGGCGGCCGGAGGCCAGCGCGGTGCGGGAGACGTTGAGGAACGAGTGGGGATTGGGTGGCGCGGGCGGGACCATGACGTAGCGCTTTCGTCCGCTCCACAGGATCACGGTCGAGATGAACATCAGCAGGCCGGGCACGCCGAACGCGATCGCCGGCCCGAGTTGGCGGAGGAAGATCGGCATGAGCAGCGAGGCGAAGAAGGAGCCGAAGTTGATGATCCAGTAGAAGGCGTCGAAGACCACCTTGGCGCGGTGCTTGTTGGTCTGGTCGAACTGATCGCCGACGAACGCCGCGACGCACGGCTTGATGCCGCCCGAGCCGAGGGCGATGAGGGCCAGGCCGGTGTAGAAGCCGGCCTTGTTGTCGACGAAGAGGGCGAGGCAGAACTGACCCACGCAGTAGACGAGGCTGAGCCAGAAGATCGTGTTGTATTTTCCGAAGAACCGATCGGACAGCCACCCGCCGAGCAGCGGGAAGAAATACACGCCGATCACGAACGTATGAAACACGTCCTTCGCGGCACCGGGTCGCTCGTTCTCGGGCAGGTAGCTCAGCAGCGAGGTGACGAGGAACACCGTGAGGATGTTCCGCATCCCGTAAAAGCTGAACCGCTCGCACCCTTCGTTGCCGATGATGTAGGGGATCTGGCGGGGGATGGGTGCCTTGGGGTCGGGATTGGCCGGCGCGCCGGCGGAGGTGGAAGCCATGGGTTTTTGGCCGGGGAGCGTGGGGAGGGGATGGGGAACGCTCAACGCTCAACTTTTAACGCCTAACGCTGAACCTTCAGATGCAGGAGCAAGTTCGCCTCGGCCAACTTGGGCGTTAAGCGTTCAAAGTTAAGCGTTGAGCGTTTCACCGTCGTCACCGGTTCAGTTTGCCTGCCGTCGTTCGCGCCGTTAACTGTCAGCTCAACCGATCTCCTCTTTATGCCCACCGCGATCATCCTCCTGAAAATCGACCACCGGAAAGTCACCCGCACCGCTGAGGTGATCCTCGACCTGCCGGGCGTGACCGATGTCTATTCGGTCTCCGGGCGATTCGACCTGCTGGTGATCCTGAAGAGCGAATCGCTCGACGCGATCGAGAGCCTCATCACCGACCACCTCCTCAAGGTCGAGGGCATCGTCGACAGCGAGACGATGTTCGCCTTCCGCAGCTACGACAAGCGCGAGGGCGGCCGAGCGATCGGGGTGGATTGAGGGTGGCGGGCCGTGGGCGCGCGGCGTCGTACCACGGGACTATTTCGGAAACACCTTCGCCACGGCCTCGCGTCGGAAGTCGAAGATGCGGCGCAGCTGCCGGCCGACCCACAGGGCGTGCACCAGGTCGCCCAGCGGTCCAAACGGCAGGGCGTAGGTCACGCGGTCGGTCATGAGCACGCCGCCGTCTGTCGGCTCGAAGCGGTGCTCGTGGTACCACAGTGCGTACGGGCCGCGGCGCTGTTCATCCACGAAGTAGCGTCCCTCGCGCACATGCCGGATTTCCGTGAGCCAGTTCAAGCGCACGCCCGGGGCGACGCGGATCCGGTAGGCAATGAGCTGGCCCTGATACATCGGCGCCGGCTCGTTCAGGATCTCGAAATGCATCTCCGGCGGAGTGAGGGCATTGAGGTTCTGCGGCATGGAAAAGTACGCCCAGACGGAGGCCGGATCGGCCGGGAGAAATTGGGTGCGCTCGAGAGTGCGGATCATGGAGAAGGGAAAACGTTCAACGCTGAACGTTTAACTCTTAACGCTTAAGTAGGCCTGCCGGATGCATCGGACCTTCGCGCATCCTCGATTGAGCGTTGAACGTTAAACGTTGAGCGTTGAGCGTTAAACGTTCCGCCGCGCGCGGCGGTCACAGCTTATCGCCAAAACGGACCTTCTTGACCTTGCGCTTTTTTGCCGACGGCGGAATCCCGATCCGTGGGTCGCGCGCCTTGACCATCTGTACGAGGCGCTTGGCGTCGCGCTCGAAGGACTCGGACGCTTCCGGCAGATACAACCATTTGCCCAGTACCGGATGCTTCACGAGCGTAGGCATATCCACGCGCAGGCTGGCCTGGTGCTCGTGGAAGGTGCACACCAGCACCCCCTGCCAAGGTTCACCGCCGGCGGCGAGGAACAGACAATGGAGGCCGTGGTGCGTGATCATGCGACCGCTGAACCATGACTTCAGCACGAACGTCGGTTCGTCCAGCAAGGGCTCGGCCAACCACTGGAGCGGGTGCTCGGGGCGAACCGCCTTGGCGCGCACCGCGGCGGCGCGGGTGGGTTTCATGCGAAGAGGAAGGAACGCTGATCGGCGCTGATCAACGCTTATGTGCACGCAGGCCAACGTAACCCGACGCAGCAGTCCGCAATCGCGAACTTGAGGGTTGCGGCGCCGGCGTTGGCGGGTGAACTGGCGGGCGGTTGCTAACCCCAATACCCCTATGCGTGCTTTGTGCTACCTGATGTTGGCGATGGGTGTCGCGTCGATCCTCGGCGCGGCCGAGAAATACACGATTGCCGTCGTCCCGATGGGAACGACACACCAATACTGGAAACTGATCCATGCCGGGGCGAAGAAGGCACAGGCTGAATTGCAGGCGGAGGGGCTCGACGTGGAGCTGATCTGGAAGGGCCCGCTGCGCGAGGATGACCGCGACCAGCAGGTGCAGGTGGTCGAGAATTTCATGGCGCGACGCGTGAGCGGGATCGTGCTCGCGCCGCTCGACATGCGGGCGCTCGTGGCTCCGGTGGAGCAGGCCGTGGCCGCCGGGATTCCGGTCGTGATCGTCGACGCGCCGCTCAACTCCAAGGCACCGGTCAGCACCATCGCGACCAACAATTACCTCAGCGGCCGCCTGGCGGCGCAGCGATTGTCGGAGGTATTGGGCGGGCAGGGGAACGCGATTCTCCTGCGCGTCCAAGTCGGCTCCGGCAGTTGCGAGGCGCGTGAGCAGGGCTTTCTCGATGAACTCGCCGAAAACCATCCCGGCATCAAGGTCATCTCCTCCAACCAGCACGGCGGCGCGACGCGCAACACCGCGCTCGCCGCCTCGCAGAATCTCCTCATGCGCTACGGCCGCGAGGTGAACGGCATCTTCGCGCCCAACGAATCCACGGCCGCCGGCATGCTCCTCGCCCTCGACAACATCGGCCTCGGCAAGGGCAAGGTGAAGCTCATCGGCTACGCCAACAGCGAGGTCTTTGCCGACGCCCTGCGCTCCGGCGACCTGCAGGGCCTCGTGCTCCAGGATCCGGTGAAGATGGGCTACCTTGGCGTGAAGCACGTCGTGCAGGTCCTCCGCGGCGAGAAGGTGCCCGAGCGGGTCGATACGGCCGTCGTCATGGCGACGAAAGAGTACGTGGACCAGCCGGAGGTGCGGGAACTGATCGGCGGGGGAAGCTGAGCGAGCCCTGGCAGAGGCTCTGCCATTTGGGTAGCGGCCGGCCTCCGGACGGCCGGAGCGATGACCGCCGGCGGTAGCGCAACCGTCCGTCCGGAGGCCGGACGCTACCTATTTCGCCGCAAACCCCTTCGGGTGCGCCGCATGCCATTTCCACGCGGTTTCAACGATCGGCTCGATGCTGGCGAACTTGATCTTCCAGCCGAGCTCCGTCTGGGCCTTCGTGGAATCAGCATAAAGCGCCGGTGGGTCGCCAGCGCGCCGGGGAGCAGTCACATATGGGACTTTCTTGCCGGTGACCTTCTCGACCGCGCGGATCACCTCGAGGACTGAGGTGGGTGTGCCGGTGCCGAGGTTGTAGAAGAGCGCGGTGCCCGGCGTGGCCAGCTTGTCGAATACGGCGATGTGGGCGCGGCTGAGGTCGTCCACGTGCACGTAGTCGCGCAGGCAGGTGCCGTCCGGCGTGGGATAGTCGGTACCGAACACCTGCAGCGGCGGGCGCGCGCCCGTGGCGGCGTCGATCGCGAGCGGGATCAGGTGCGTCTCGGGATCGTGGTGCTCGCCGATGGCGCCGTCCTCGGCGGCGCCGGCCGCGTTGAAGTAGCGGAACGCCGCAAAGCTCAGCCCATAGGCTTGGGCCATCGCCTTGAGGGCGTTTTCCACGTCGAGCTTGGTCTGGCCGTAGGGGTTGATCGGCGCCTGCGGCATGGTCTCGACGAGCGGCATTCGGTCCGGGATGCCGTAGGTCGCGCAGGTCGAGGAAAAGACAAACTTCTTCACGCCCGACCCCAGCATGCAGCGCAGGAGGTGCAGCGTGGCGGCGACGTTGTTGAAGTAGTACTTGAGGGGGTCGGTCACGCTCTCGCCGACGTAGGCGTAGGCGGCGAAGTGCATCACGACCTCGATCTTCTCCTTGCGCAGGATCTTGCCCATTTCCTTCTCGTTGCCGAGGTTGACCGAGTAGAACGGCACGTCGGACGCCACGGCCGCGCGGTGGCCGAAGACGAGGTTGTCCACCACCACCGGATTGTGGCCGGCGGCGGCGAGTTGGCGGACACAATGGCTGCCGATGTAGCCGGCACCCCCGACGACAAGTACGTTCATGGTGCCAGCGTTGTATTGCTTTCGGCCCGATGATGGCTAGCGATTTCCCCTTCAATCTGCGATGAAGCCCTCCCGTATCGTCATCACCGGTGTCGGTCTGACCGCGCCCAACGGCAATTCCCTGGCGGAATTCCGCGCCAACCTGCTCAAGGGCCAGGCCGGCATCGAGCGGATCGAGATCCGGTACATGGGGCCGCAACTCGCCGGCGTCTGCCACTACGACCCGCTGAAGTACCAGAAGAAAAAGGAGGTCCGCGTCGGCACGCGCGCCGGCAGCATCAGCATCTACTGCGCCCGCGAGGCCCTCGCCGACAGCGGGGTCAACCTCGAGACGCTGCCCAAGGACCGCGTCGGCATCTACATCGGCTGCACCGAGCACGGCAACGTCGAGACCGAGAACGAGATCTACAACATCTCGAAGTTCAATTACGACACCAAGTACTGGTCTCACTACCACAATCCCCGCACCGTCGCCAACAACCCGGCCGGTGAGGCCTCGCTCAACCTCGGCACCACGGGTCCCGCCTACACGATCGGTGCCGCCTGCGCCGCCGGCAACCTGGGCCTCATCCATGCGACGCAGATGCTGCGCCTCGGCGAGGTGGACTTTGCGATCTGCGGCGGCGTGAGCGAGAGCATCCACACCTTCGGCATCTTCGCCGGCTTCAAGAGCCAGAACGCGCTCGCCACCCACGAGGATCCGCACAAGGCCAGCCGCCCGTTCGACAAGGCGCGCAACGGCATCGTGATCTCCGAGGGCGGTGCGCTCTACACGCTCGAGCGGCTTGAGGACGCCCAGGCGCGCGGCGCGAAGATCTACGCCGAGATCGCCGGCTATCACGTCAACAGCGACGCGAGCGACTACGTGCTGCCCAATCCTGCGCGCCAGGCCGAGTGCATCCGCGCCGCGCTGAAGCGTTCTGGCCTCCAGCCCGCCGACATCCACATCGTCAACACCCACGCCACAGCCACGCCGATGGGCGACATCCAGGAGTGCGAGGCGATCCGCGGCGTCTTCGGCGAAGGCTGCCCCGACACGCACATCAACAACACCAAGAGCTACATTGGTCACGCCATGGGCGCCGCCGGCGCGCTGGAGCTGGCGGGCAACCTGCCGTCCTTCGACGACCTCACGGTGCATCCGACCATCAATGTCGATGACCTCGACCCGCAGTGTGCGCTCCCCGGGCTGGTCCTCAACCAGCCCAAGAAAGTCGCGAAAGTGGACACGATCCTGAATAACTCGTTCGGTATGTTGGGGATAAATTCCACATTGATTGTTAAGAGGTTTATCCCCTAATTCTCGGAACTGAACGACCTATGACCAAAGACGAATGCAAGAAGCTGGTGCTGGACATCATCGCGGACATCGCGCCCGATGAGGATTTGAGCAACGTCAAGCCCGACGTGCGCCTGCGCGACCAGCTGCAGCTCGATTCCATGGATTTTCTCGATATCGTCATGGAGCTGCGCAAGCGCCACGGCATCGAGGTCCCCGAGGCCGACTACATGCAGCTCGCGTCGCTGGACAGCAGCGCCGAGTACCTGACGCCGAAGTTCCAGGCCCTCGCCGCGAAGAAGTGACAGCGGCGGCACGGGGCGGTTTCCGAATTCCGCCAAGCGCCAACGGCGCGCCGCGATAACAGCCTTGGGCATCGCCCTAGGAAAATCATGGCCAGAGTTCGGAAGGCCAACGGCCCGATCCATCGGGCGGGCTTTCAGCCCTCGTCACGATTCGGCAAATACCTAGGGCGTTGCCCTAGGCTATTATCGGGCGGGCCTTCGGCCCTGGTTGCCCTCACGAAATTCTGCTGACGCACAACCCTTACAGGTCCATGATTTCGATTCCCCTATGAACACCCGCACCCACTACGACGTCGCGATCATCGGCGCCGGCATGTCGGGACTCGCGGCCGGGATCCGGCTCGCGCATTTCGGGAAGAAGGTCTGCATCTTCGAGCGCCACAACGCCGTCGGCGGGCTGAATAGCTTCTACAGTCTCGACGGCCGCAAGTACGACGTCGGCCTGCACGCGATGACCAATTTCGTAAAGCCCGGCGTGAAGGGCACGCCCCTCACGAAACTCCTGCGCCAGCTCCGCATCGATCGCGACGAATTCGCGCTCTGCGAGCAGAAGCAGAGTCGCGTCGCCTTCGGTCCGCGCGGCGAGACGAGTCTGCGGTTCACGAATGACTTTGCCGTGTTCGAGTCCGAGGTCGCGGCGAAGTTTCCGGCCCAGATCGACGGATTCCGCCGGCTGGTCGCGTTGGTGAAGAGTTACGACGACGTCTCGCTCGACGCCAAACCCGTGTCGGCCCGCGAGGTCGTGCGGCACCACATCCACCACCGCCTCCTCGAGGACATGCTCTTCTGCCCGGTCATGTACTACGGCAGCGCGCAGGAGCGGGACATGGAGTTCGGGCAGTTCGTGATCATGTTCAAGGCCCTCTTCCTCGAGGGCTTCGCCCGGCCCTTCGAGGGCGTGCGCGTGATCCTGCGCGTGCTGCAGGAAAAATACCGGCAGGCGGGCGGCGAGCGGCGGATGAAATGCGGCGTGCAGCGCATCGTGGCGGATGGACGCAAGGCCACGGCGCTGATCCTCGATGACGGCAGCGAGATCACGGCCGACCACGTCATCTCGTCCATCGGCGCCCCCGAGACCGAGCGCCTGATGAGCGACCAACTCGACCCCGTCGGCAAGCCGTCGGACGTCTGCACCACGCCGGTCGGGCGCCTGAGTTTCGTCGAGACGATCACGGTCCTCGACCGCCAACCGGCGGCGCTGGGGTGGGGAAGTGACACGATCGTGTTCTTCAATGATTCCGAGGAGTTCCACTATGAGCAGCCGGCCAGCCAGGTTGACGTGCGCAGCGGCGTGATCTGTTTTCCGAACAACTTCGACTACGGCGCGGATCGCACCCTCGCCGAGGGCTGGTTCCGCTGCACGTGTCTCGCGAACTACGCCCAATGGGCCAACCTCGAGGAGGAAGACTACCGCGCCGACAAGGCCCGCTGGTTCACCGCGGTGCAGGAGAGTGCCCGGCGTTTTCTGCCGCCGTTGGCGTCAGGCGACACGCTCGCGCAGGCGACGGTGACGACCGACATGTTCACGCCGCGCACCATCACCAAGTTTACGGGCCACTTCGGCGGCGCGATCTATGGTTCGCCACAGAAGCACCGTCAGGGCCGGACCGCCCTCGACAACGTCTACCTCTGCGGCACCGACCAGGGCTTCCTGGGCATCGTCGGCGCCATGCTCAGCGGCATCTCGATGGCCAATTTCCATATCCTGAAAGGTGGGTAAATAATCCCCCTTGCGCCGTAACGCTGCCCGGTTTCACTCGCCGCTCCCATGGCTTATGACTGGTTAAAAGGCGCCGCCGACGAGTATGACGTGATCGTCATCGGCAGCGGCCTGGGCGGCCTCACCGGCGCCAACTACCTCGCGAAGGCGGGGCACAAGGTGCTGCTCCTTGAGCACCACTACCAGTTCGGCGGCCTCGCCACGTGGTTCACGCGCAAGGGCGGGCATATTTTCGACATCTCCCTGCACGGCTTCCCCAGCGGCATGATCAAGAGCTGCCGCAAGTACTGGTCCAAGGAGATCGCCGATTCGATCGTGCAGCTGAAGGACATCCGGTTCGTGAATCCGGAGATGGATGTCTGGACCACGTTCACCCGCGAGGACTACACCCGCGTCCTCGTCGAGCAGTTCAAGCTGGATCCCGCGGTGGTGGAGAAGTTCTACGACCACCTGCGGTCGATGAATTTCTACGACAATAACCCCGAGACCACGGGGCAGATGTTCGAGCGCTTCTTCCCGGGCCGGCCCGACGTGCACCGCCTGCTGATGGAGCCGATCACCTACGCCAACGGCTCCACCCCCGAGGATCCGGCCATCACTTACGGCATCGTCTTCTCCAATTTCATGGGGGCCGGCGTGTACACCTTCCGCGGCGGCTCGGACCTGCTGATCGAGAAGATGGTCGCCGAGCTCAAGAAGAACGGCGTCGAGGTGCGAAAGAAGGTTCTGGTCGAGAAGGTCCTCGTGGAGGAGCGCGACGGCCGCAAGGTCGCCTGCGGCATTGTCGCCAAGGGCGGACGCGTGATTCGCGCGAAGGCGATCCTCTCGAACGCCAACATCAAGAACACGATCTTCCGCCTCGCTGGCGCCGAGAATTTTCCGACCGACTACATCCGCGAGGCCGAGGCCGTGCGCATCAACACGAGCTCGTGCCAGGTGTATTTCGGCATCCGCAAGGGCGAATCCATCCCGCACATCGGCGACCTCGTCTTCACCTCGTCCGCGCCGCACTACAGCAGCGCCGAACTGGTGGACTTCCACACGACCAGCCGCACGTTCTCGGTGTATTACCCGGATACGCGCCCGGGCTCCGATCGCTACACGGTGGTGGTCTCGCTCAACGGCAAGTACCCGGATTGGAAAGACCTCTCAGATGAGGATTACGCGAAGCACAAGCAGCGCCTGATCGACGAGTCGCTCGTCGCGCTGGAGAAGTTCATCCCGGACGTGCGCGGCAAGATCGACTGGATGGAGGCGGCGACGCCGCGGACCATCGAGTACTACACGACCCACCTCAACGGCACCTCCTTCGGCACCAAGTTCGAGGGTCTCAAGGTCTCGATGGACCTCCCCGAAAAGCTCCCCGGCCTCTACCACGCCGGCAGCGTCGGCATCATCATGTCCGGCTGGCTCGGCACCATCAACTACGGCGTCATCACGGCCAACAAGATCGACAAGGCCCTCCACACCCAATCCGTGAAGTCCGCGGTTTAGGTGGCCTTGGTCGAGCTTCTGTCTTTCCACCGCATCCTGCTTCGCTCTAGGCTCGCGGTTCGATGCCCTCAGTCACTGATCTCATTCCCCATCGGCCGCCGTTTTTGTTTGTCGATGATGTAGTTAGCGAAAGCGCCGAAGGACTCGTAGCGCGGCGGAAGTGGCGGGCCGACGAGGATTTCTACCGGGGTCATTATCCGGGCGCGCCGATCACGCCCGGCGTCCTCCTGTGTGAGTCGGTCTTCCAGACGGGTGCAATCTTCTTGGCCAAGCAGGCCTTGGCCGCAGGCGCCAAACCGGGCGCGGGCGTGCCGCTGCTCGCGAAGATCAGCGATGTGCGCTTCCGCAACCCCGTATACCCGGGCGACGAGACTCTCATCGAGGTGAAGAAAAAGGAAGCCATGGGCGGCTTCACCATGATGAGCGGCAGCGTCAAGAAAGCCGACGGCACCCGCGTGCTCACCGTGGAGTTCTCGGTCGCCTGGAAAACCCCGGAAGGCCAGCCAGCTGCGACCTGAGCGTCAGCTTTCCTCCCATGCCTGATTTTCTCCAACTCACCGGCAAGACCTTCGTGGTCTTTGGCGTCGCCAATCGGAAGAGCGTGGCCTGGTTCATCGCGAAGGAACTGGAGGAGCAGGGTGCCCAGGTAATTTACAGCGTTCGTTCCGAGGCGCGGAAGAAATCGCTCGAGGCGCTGCTCATGAATCGCCCCGTCTTCGTGTGCGATGTCGAGCATGAGGGCGCGGCCGACCGGCTGGCGCAGGAGATCAAGGCGGCGGGGCATGCGACGATCCACGGCCTTGTGCATTCGATCGCGTTCGCGAACTACAGCGAGGGCTTCAAGCCGTTCCACGAGACCAAGCGCGCCGACTACCTGCAGGCGTCGGCGGTGTCGTCTTTCTCGCTCGTCGAGTTGGCGCGCGCCTTCAAGCCGCTGCTCGCGAAGGATGCCTCGGTGGTGACGATCGGCATCTCGTCGCTTACGGTCACGCCCGACAACTACGGCTACATGGGGCCCATCAAGGCCGCGCTCGAGTCCACGAGCCGCTTCCTCGCCAAGTCATTCAGCACCGACACGGAGGTGCGCTTCAACGTCGTCGGCGCCGGCCCGCTCAAGACCAGCGCGTCGGCCGGCATCCCGGGTTACCTCGAGAGCTACCTCTACACCGAGAAGCTCACGTTCCGGAAGCGCAACCTGTCCACGGCCGAGGTGGCCAATGCCGCCGTGTTCCTCCTCAGCCCGCGGAGCAGCGGGCTCAACGGCACGACGCTGGTCGTGGACGCGGGTCTCGGCAGCAATTTCTACGACAAGGATATCATCCGCCTGACCATGCGGCCGGAGCAGGGGAAGGCGTGACGGCCGGCGCGACATGAAATTCGCCCACACCTGCATCGAATCACTGGCGGTGGCGCTGCCGGATGAGGTCCTGACTTCGGTCGAGATCGAGACCCGCCTGCGTCCCCTCTACGAGCGCCTGCGCCTGCCGGAGGGGCGGCTCGAGCTCATGACCGGTATCCGCGAGCGGCGTGTATGGCCGATCGGCACGCGGCCGTCCGATGCCAGCGCGGCCGCCGGCAAGGCCGTCCTCGCCAAGTCTGGGCTCAGGCCGGAGCAGGTGGAGCTCTTCATCCACAGCGCCGTGAGCCGCGACATGCTGGAGCCGGCGACCGCGTCGTTTGCCCACCGCAAGATCGGGCTGCCGCCGACCACGCAGATCTTCGACGTCTCGAACGCGTGCCTGGGATTCCTGAATTCGCTCACCATCGCCGCCGGCATGATCGAGTCCGGCCAAATCCGCTGCGCCCTCGTCGTTGCGGGCGAGAACGGCCGGCCGCTTGTGGACCAGACGCTCAAGACGCTCCTGGATCAGCCGCTCGACCGCAACGGCATCAAGCCCTACTTCGCCAACCTCACGATCGGTTCGGGTGCGGTCGGTGCGGTCGTTTGTCGCCGCGATTTGGTCAAGGGCCACGCCCACCGCCTCCTCGGCGGCGTGGCGCGGTCGGCGACCGTGCACAGCGAGCTCTGCCAGGGCGACACGCACGGCACCGAGTCGCTGGCGATGCAAACCGACTCCGAGGCGCTGCTCGTGGCCGGCCTCGCGCTGGCGCAGGACACCTGGCGTGAGTTCGGCGCGCTGACGGGTTGGAACGCGGCGAACGTGGACCGCTTCATCTGCCACCAGGTTGGCAGCACGCACCGGCGGAAACTCTACGAGGCGCTGGGTCTGGACCTGGCGAAGGACTTCTCGACCTTCGAGACCCTGGGCAACACAGGCTCCGTCGCGCTGCCAGCGACGCTGGCCAAGGCGATCGAGGCGGGTGCGGTCAAACCCGGAACCCGCGTGGGGCTCCTCGGAATCGGGAGCGGGCTGAACTGCCTGATGCTGGCGTTGGAATGGTGACCTGACGATGTCTCCCGTGGAAATCCCGAGTTGGCTCAAGCCGCTTTATCCGTTCTCGCCGCGGTCGTTCACGACGCCGCGGGGCGCGCGGATGAGTTATCTCGACGAAGGGCAGGGGAGTGAGGCGGTGCTCATGCTGCACGGCAATCCGACCTGGTCGTTCTACTACCGCGAGCTGGCGCAGGCGGTGGCGCCGCGGCTGCGCAGCGTGGTGCCGGATCACATCGGCATGGGACTCTCGGACAAGCCGCAGGATTATCCCTACACGCTGGCCACGCGGATCGACGACGTCGCGGCGCTCGTGCAATCGCTCGGTCTGACCAAGGCTCACCTCGTCGTGCACGACTGGGGCGGCGCGATCGGTTTCGGGTTTGCGACGCGGCATCCCGAACTCATCGGCCGGCTCGTGATCCTGAATACTGCCGCCTTCCCATCGCCGCACATCCCGCGCCGCATCGCGCTCTGCAAGACCCGCGGCCTGGGCACGGCGATTGTGCGCGGCGCCAACGGATTCGCGGGGCCAGCGGTGTGGATGGCGATGAATCGCCGCAAGCTCAGTGTCGACGAACGCCGCGGATTCCTGTGGCCGTACGACACGTGGGCCAACCGCGTAGCCGTGGATGCGTTCGTGAAGGATATCCCGATGGATGCGAGCCATCCGACCTGGGCAACGCTGGAGGCGGTGGCGGCGGGTCTGGCGCAGTTCCGTTCGCATCCCGCGTTGATCGTCTGGGGTGGGAAGGACTTCTGCTTCAACGATTACTTCTACCGTGAATGGACGCTCCGGCTGCCGCAGGCCGAGACCCTGTACCTGGCCGACGCCGGGCATTACGTGCTGGCCGACGCCAACACGGAAGTGGTGCCGAAGATAGCGAATTTCCTGTAGGGGCGCACCTCGCGTGCGCCCACGGGCGTCATCCGCGGTGAGGCGTCATGGGCGCAGGCGAGCTGCGCCCCTACAAGGCATCAACCGCGGCCGTAAAGCTCGCCGAGATCCCGCAGATAGGCCGCGCTGTCGCGGTGCAGCGCCGCCAACTGGGCCGGGTCGTAGCGCCACTGCCAGTTGCCGACGGGCTGACCCGGGGTGTTGAAGCGGGCCTCGTGGCCGAGGCTCATGAGGTCCTGCAGGGGAAAGACGGCAAGGTTGCTGACGGCGGCGTAACCGGCGCGAACGAAGTCCCAGGCGATCTCGTCGCCGCCGATGCGGAAATAGCGGCGCACGTGGTCGCGGGTCTTTTCGTTCGTGGCGGCATACCAGCCGCGGGTCGTGTCGTTGTCGTGGGTGCCGGGATACACGACGCTGTTGGCGCGCAGGTTGTGCGGCAGGTAGGTGTTGTCGCTGCCGCCGCCGAACGCGAACTGCAGGATGGCCATGCCGGGGAGGCCGGTGGCGTGGCGCAGGGTATGGACCGAGGGCAGGAGTTCGCCGAGATCCTCGGCGATCAGGCGGCAGGTGGGCAGGGCGCGCTGGACGGCGGTGAAGAAATCGAGCCCGGGTCCATTTTCCCAGCGGCCGGTTTTGGCGGTGGGGGCGTCGGCCGGGATGGACCAATAGGTGTCGAAACCGCGGAAATGGTCGATGCGGACGACGTCACATAAGGCGAAATTCGCCCGCAGACGATCGAGCCACCAGGCATAGCCGTCGGCGGCGTGGCGGTCCCACGCGTAGAGAGGGTTGCCCCAGAGTTGGCCATCAGCCGAGAAATAATCGGGCGGTACGCCCGCGACGGCGAGGGGTTGGCCGGATTTCGGGTCGATTTGGAATAATTCCGGGTGCGCCCAGACGTCGGCGCTGTCGCGCGCGACGAAGATCGGGGCGTCGCCGATGATCTCGACGCCGGCCGCCTTGGCTTTGGCGCGGACCTGCCGCCATTGGCCGAAGAACAGGTACTGGAAGAAGGCATGCGCCTCGGCGCGGGCGGCGACTGCCTTGGCGAGCGGGGTCTTGCGGGCGGCGGCGCGGAAACGGACTTCCGCCGGCCATTCCCACCAAGGTTTGCCGCCAAAGCTGTCCTTCAGGGCGAGAAACAGGGTGAACGGCTCGAGCCAGGAGCGCTCGGCTTTGCAGAACGCGGTAAAATCGCCGTAGGGCAGCTTGGGCGCGGAAGAACGCTTGAAGTTCTCAAACGCGCGAAAGAGCACCGGCCACTTGGTCACGTAGAGCCAGCCGTAATCGATTCCGTTGGCCGGCAGGGCGCGGAGCGGGTTGAGGTCGGCTTCGGTCAGCAATCCGGCGCGCTGCAATGCGACGAGGTCGATTAGGTACGGGTTGCCAGCGAAGGCGGAGAAACACTGGTAGGGCGAATCGCCGTAGCCGGTGGGTCCGAGCGGGCAGACCTGCCAGTATTTGATGCCGGCGTCTTTCAGGAATCCCAAGAGGGCGTCGACGCATTCATCGAGCACGCCGATGCCTTGCTGGTTGGGAAAACAGGTAGGGTGCAGCAGGACCCCGGTTGCACGGCTGTCCAACCAGTTCCACAGCGGCGAGGGATTCGAGGTCCGTGGAACCGGAAGCAATCCCTGCGGGTGAGCTAGGTTTTCGCTACCAGCGTTAACTGCCAATGATTTGGGCATATTCTTGGTAGGTTTTGCTTCCGGTGTCGGTTAGTGAATGGGTTTTGCTCGGCATGAAGCAAAACCCGCGAAACGGTCGTTTTCGCGGGTGGACTCCAGAACCGATGATGCTCTTTTGAGCATTACCCTCGTAAACGGAAGGGATTTTTTCGGTTTGGATGACAGCTAGGGAAAAGCCGCGATTAAATCATTCGCCGTTGTTTGGCGTGATTTGTTGTGTTTTCGATTACCCCAAGTTCAAGAGATCCGTGGTAGTCGGATTTCTGGCGGTGTTGCCGCAGTGTGTCGAGTTTGCGGGCGTTCCCTGGATGGACCCATCGGATGTGCGCGATGAGAGAAGTGTGATCGTTTCCGTTTCTCTCCGGTGTGAAGTTGGTGTTCTTAACCGAATGCTCCAGCACTTTGTGAAATGCTGCGTAGTAGTAACGACTGCATGCGGTGCGTAACGCCGCTTCCTTTCCGCCTAGGTGGTTTATGCAAAGGTCGTCTGCTTGGGCATGGTAGCCCTTCCAATCGAAGCCCATGTGCTGGCGGATTATGCAGCTACGGTTTTTGGGGGACAAAAATCCGTCATGAGGTTGACGGTCCCGTTCATCAAGTTGGGTTTGAGCGTGTTGAAGGTGTTCTCCCAAATGATGTCGAGTGCGGTACCGAGTTCGGTGCACTCAGCTTGTCGCACTAGCACATTGAGGTAACGATGGTCGATTTCGGGGTCTTGGTATACCTCGACTGTGATTTCTTTCGCCCCGGCGATCTCCGTTTGTGCCCGTTGGATTAGTTCGTTGAGGAAGGGCTCCAAATGGGGATGAGCCCTGAGGTAGTCGGCCACAACGTCTGATTGTTCTATGGCGACGCCCTGGGAGATTAACGATTTGTCGTCGATGATAGTCATGGGGGTGGTGACGATTTCGTGAGTTTTGAAGAACTCCCTCATCGTTTGTTCGGGAATCACTTTGTTTTTTCCGAGGCCTCCGTCCCATGTTTGGGCATACGGGGCTTCGGTGTGGGTTTTTTCACCGATGATGTCGGCATCTAGTTTGCCGAATAGCGCGACTGCAATCACGATCGAGGCGATTGCGGTCTTGTGGAGCGCGGGGATAATTTTTGGCAACGGGATCGGGTCGTATTTTTTTACGCCACCGTAAACCGGTAAGACTTTCGGGCACACTGGGCCTTGTTCCCATGCTTGGATATCTTCGTCGAAGAGTGGAGTCCCGGTAGTGGCGAGGTGATGACCTTCGGCGTAGTACAAAAGCTTCTCCAATTGTTTGGGGCATGGGGTCTTCCCGTAGCGTGAGTGGTACGCTCCGATGAGTGCTTCTGCGACCATGCGAACAGGGTAGGCCATTAGGTTACACTATGGTAATTAGGGGAGCCTGTGGCAAGTGAGGCATCTTACATTGAGATGTCGTCGGGTCCGAGTCTTTTTGGTGATGGCTCGGGAGCCAAATCCATTTTGGGTTCCCAAGAGCGGTAGGTGCGTTGGACTACCGCAGCGACCATGTTGGCGAAGCGATCCGGTTGGAGTTCGGTTCGCTCGACGCGAACATGGATCGATTCTCCGCCTGGTATTCCGAGCGGGTCGAGAGTTTCAGCAATCTCTAGGAGCGTTTTATAGTGACCGTACCATGCGGGTAGTGGGCGCTCATGACCGAAGGTCGTCATGGCGAGGAACTGAGCTATTACCGCTACTTCGGCCGGCGACGCCCCTGTTTTGTGGGGGGCGTTCGAGCCACCGTTGTGGTTCGAACTGTTTGTGTTCGCTGACGACGAAGTCTACCAGACGTTCTTCAGTTTCTCGGTTCAAGGTTGTGAAATTTTAGTCGTGATCGCGGTGGCGCTCTAGGAGGATTGCCTCCAATTCATCGTTGACCGTTGATGGCGTAGCCATGAATCGGCGCAGTGCAGCGCTGGGTGGAGCGGAGAGTTTGGCTTCCAGCTTTTCCCATTCCGCGAGACTCAGGCACAGCCCGCCCTGGGGTGTTGGCTTATGGCGTTTGCGCGCTGGTGTGTGCATGTGGCGGGAGTTTTTGGTGGGCAAGTTCGAGGTAGGTCTGCTTCCCGGTTCAAGGAGGAGTTATGTATGGTGATGGTTATTAGTTCTATACGTTAAGATAACCTTCGGCTTTGATTTAGGTCTTGGCGTGTGGTATATTTTTTACCACATAGAGCCCATGAACGCTACATTTGGAATGCAGTTAAAAGAGTATCGGATTCGAGCTGAACTTACTCTTCGGGAGTGCAGCATCTCGCTAGGCGTTGATCCAAGTAATTGGAGTAAGCTGGAGCGAGGGATCAATTCTGCGCCTAAGGAGGAGGTATTGGCCAAGTGGGCAAAGTTCCTGAAGTTGAGCGCGGAGGAAACCCAGTCCTTCTTGGATTTGGCTGCGATTTCTCGGCGCGAGATTCCGAAGGACTTGGCCTCCGATGAAGTGGTTTTGAATGCCCTTCCAGTTTTTTTTCGTGCCGCTCGGGGCGCGGAGATGGACGATGCGAAGCTAGCCCAATTTGTTGACCAGGTCAGGAAGCTGCATAGTCCAGATAAAGAATGACCGCAGATCTTGATCGGGCGGGGGCTGTAGCTGAGTGGACGATTGGTGGCTAGTGGGGCGCGGTGGTCAGCCTGTTAGGCTGATGCCCTTCTTTTTGCAGAATTGTTCGATCCAAGTCCTGCTCATGCCCACTTGGTGGGCGAGTTCGAGGTAGGTCCACTTTTTGGATTCTTTGGGTCGGGTGGCCAGGGCGGCACGGATGCGTGCTTCGAGCGGATGCGGGGGCAGGGTGACCCCGAAGCTCTTGCATAGGTTCTGGGCCTGCACGCGGCTCATTTTGAGCCGGTGGCCGAGTTCGACGTAGGTCCAGAACGGTCTTTGTTTTGGCTCTTCTTTGAGGATGGCGACGATCTGGGCCTTGAGGTTGAGCCCTCGTTTGCGAGGGAACTCGATGCCGAACTGTTTGCAGTAGCGTGGCAGGGCGACGCGATCGACGCCGAGGATCTCGGCGGCTTCCTGGTAGGTCCACCGTGGGTTTTTCTTCGGCTCAGTCTTGAGCAGTTCTCGGAGCCTCTTGCCGAGGCGCTCGTTGGAGAAGGGTGATGCCAGCTTCACGCCGGCGGTCTTCATGATCCGGCGGACATGGTCCTTCGATAGGCCAACCGAGCCGGCAAGTTCGCGCTGGGTGCGAGGCGCGGTGTCGAGGTCGGTGACCTTCTTGCGGAGGTCTGACACCAGTGAAGAGCGCAGTTCGCCGAGCTGCTCCTTGTATTTGTCCCAGGCACGGGGCTCCAATGACTGGATGCCGGCGGTGCCGTGGCGAAGGAAGGCTTTTTGGACGCGGTCGACTTCTCGTTTGTCGATGTTGAGGAGCTTGGCGACGGATTCGAAGGCTGGGGTGTCGATCGAGACCAGCAGGATCACCGCGGCATCCCGAATGTGGGGTGCGGTGCCCTCCGTCCGAGCGAGTTCGATGAGCAGACTGATCTGCTGCTCATCGAGTCCAAAGGATCGTCTGGGAGGGCGGGGCACTTACCGTTGGTTTTGCAGAGCCTCCTCGAAGTTAACGATTTTGAACTTCGTTCTGGTTTTTCGAGGGAAGGCTGTGTTCAGCGTGTTTAGTTCGTGAGGCGACAGGATTTTGTCCTTTAGGACTTTTCGGTCCCATGCCCGAAGTGCCGCTTTGTACTCAGTTATGGCGGCATCGTCCGCTAGATTAGCTGGAGGAGCAGGTCGCGGTGGAAGATGCTGTTTCATCGCAGATTTTAGGCCAGTGGGGCGCAGCGAAGCAAGTGGTCACATGTCCATTGACGGACCATTTGCTTTGGGATCTGGGGGTGAATATCTACGCGGTGCAGCTGGTGGTTTTGTGGTTGGTGTCGGGGCTATTTGGGAAGGAGCATCCGAACTTTTCTTGGGGTGGATTTCTTGTCCGAAGGGAATTTGCTGACTGGTTAGAAATGTTTTAACCAGATCCCCTTCTCCGCAAACCTTCATGTTTGGGAATCTTTTGAACCACGGGCCCGAGGGAACCTCGGGCTCTTCTTTTAGCCATTCTAGAAAAAGCAGTAGCTGTTCTTTCGATATGTTGCGTTCGTAGATTCTTTGGTAAAGGTGACGGAGCACCGCCTCGGGTACGTTCCGGCGGCGTATTTTAGGCATGGGTCTCGTTACCGTAAAATCCGCGAACCATTTCGTCGGTGATGGTAGCGGCTTCTTCTTTAGATTTGGCTTTTACCAGGCGGTCAGCGAGCGCGCCCAATTCCTCGCCCGTGAGTTGGCGTTTAGTGTCCAATTTACGCGTAAATTGAGAGATTTTTGCCTGCTCTTCTGGGGGCAGGTTTGCGATCTCTCGAATGATTTGATTGGCGGTCATTGACATGGTTAGATTTTAGGCGAAGCCCTTGGCTTCTGCAAGGAATTCTAAGTTGTTTTGTTTGTTCGAGTTGGGTTGGGGCTGTCTAGCCCATCATCGTTAGGCGTTCCATGCCGGCCAATGCGACTTTCTCGATGATGTATTTTCGGTAAGGTGCCAGATTGCCGGTGTTCGACTGGTAGGTTGCGTCAATGTAGTGAGCCCGCTCAGTGACCGGGATGACAATTGGCCAGTAGCCCGTCTTGATGAGCGCGATGTTTTGCATGAGTCGAGCGCTGCGGCCGTTCCCGTCACTGAACGGGTGAACCGTTACTATAGAAGCATGCAAGTCTGCTGCTTGCTCAATGGGGTGCCTCCCTTTTAGTTCCTCGAAGGTTTTGAATGCTTCGGCCATTTTTTGCGGCACGCTTAGTGGGTTCGGAGCGATATGCTCCGAGCCCACGATGCGAACCCGAACGTTTCTGTAACGGCCGGCTTCGTCATCATTGATGCGGGTCATCAGAATCTGATGGATTTCTAGTAGCAGGCGTTCATCGACTGCGCCTTTCGCCCAGTCATTCATCTTTAACCATGCGTGATTAAGATTCACAGCCGCGATGTGGTCGTGAAGGTGTTTTCCTGGGACGGTTGCGCCTCGCAGCACTGCCTCGGTCTCGCCGAGCGTGAGGGTTGATCCTTCGATCGCGTTACTGGAGAAGACCCCTTGGACGCGTTCTGCCTCATCCCAGTTGTTTTGGACTGACTTCGAAATCTGGAGTGTGGCGAGTTTCGCCCGGATGCTTTCGATTTGATGCAAAGTCGTGTCGGGGTGCATCATAATGGGGCGTTTTGGTGGTTCCAGTTCGGGCATGGGATAAGGGATTTGATGACCTCGATGGAGGTCTTTCACGGTATTTTCCGGACGGGTAGTGGTGGAGGGCCTTCGTGAGACGCTAGTCCTAGTCGGCAGTGCCAGTAGTGCCACGATCTTGCGCTGAATTGGCCAGCTTCAGCCTTCGTTACCACGCTCTTGAGGTAGTCCTCGCCGAAAGCCTCGAAAAGTGCGTTGATGTCGTCGATGCTGCCGCGGTCCATTGTCTGGGCCACAATTCGAGAGGGGTACTTCATTGCCTCTTCGGGTGTTTTCCACCAGATGTGTTTTGCGGCGAGTTCCTTGAGAAGCGCAGCATGCTGCTCACCCTGAAGTGGGTTTAGCGATAGGGCTGTGGCTTCTGTACTGGTTTTCATCTGTGGTTTACGATTTCGAGATTTAGGTAGCTCTCTGGTGAGTTTTTCGTAGTCCATGTTCAACGGGGGTTATGGGGCTCCTCCGGTAGTTGTACCTTGGTACAAAAGGAGAGAGGGCGCAAGGCGCGGACTTGCGTAAATGATCCTCCGAGAGGTGGGCTTGTGGGTGGCCGAGGGAGGCGAAGCCTGCCGGGGGCCACGTTTGGTATGGGCTTATTGACTCATTTCTCGGCGGATGACCCTGGAGAACGGTTTGAGTTTCTTGCGACGGTTCGCGAGCGAAGCAAGTGGTCAGATCCTACATCCTGCTCGGAGAGGGTGCAGGAGCGGCGCGGGGCAATTCAGGCGAGTTTTACTGTTCGGGCCTGCATCATCCTAAACGTACGTTTGCTTTGGAGTTGTCGCGTGTGGGCGTCCCATCCCGCGTTGCCCTCGACGCATCGCAATAACACTCGTGCTTCTTCGCGTTCTAGTGATTCCCCCGTTCTACTTAGTTCTCGGAGAGAGGCGATTTCGTTTAATGAAAGAGACGCCCCGGAGATCCATTTTGCTTTGAGCCGACTAGGATTTGTCATCGGGAACTCCGATTTTCTTTAGGGGGAGTTTGGTGTGCAGATTTATGTTATCGAGCGGCGCCATACCGGCGGAGCGTAGCTCATCGCTGCGGCGTTCCAAAGCGAGTCGCTTGATCTGCTGGAAGGTGTAACTGGGAAGAAATTTTTTGAGGAACCAGTGGGTGTTTCTGGTCATCGCTTTTTCTTCTTCTTCCGAAGCCATTCGGAATCGGCTTGGATTTTCCGTTAGGATATCGACCAACGCTTTGCTCGTCGGATGGAAGGTGCTGATGATTGCGTCGATGTCAGGCTGGTCCTTGGCTTCGAACCGGTCTGCTTGGAGGCGCTGAAGCTTTTGGGCGATAGTGTCCAAGGGATGTAACACCAAGAACTGCGTCCCTTGGTAGCCCGTGAGTCGAGCGGCACGTTCTCTCCAGAATCCAAGGTAGAAGAGAAAAGACGGATTTAAGACTTCTATTTCTAGATTGGTATCGTTCCGATTTTTCGTCTTTAGGAATTCGATGAAGGTCCCTTTTGCGACCAGATCGATGTCTTTTGTTGTTCTATCTGGTAGGACTGTGAGGGCCAGCGACACCGCGCCACAGATGACAATTTCGAGGTTCTTCGCGTAAGCTTGGTGGGTTTCCTGGAATTCATGGATGAGCTTTTCTAGTCGGAGGATGCTCGCCGCGATGTGGTTCGCGTGATTGATTTCTGCGACTGAGGCTATACCCCTTCCTACTTCGTAAATAGCGGCGAGGTCTTCGACCATGAAGGATATTGGCAGCCCTTCCGTTTCTGCCATGATCCAGTCGCCGCTCGGCTGGAGTTTATCCGCCGCGAAAAGGCCGCCCCTCTTGGTTTCTATGATGAAGTTGCCGCGCATGTCGCTCATGGTCGTGCTGTAATGATGGGTGAAAAGTCCTCGGAGGGCAAGGCCTGCCGAGTGCCTCGTAGGCCGGTTTCTCCTAAGTCGGAGGTATTGGTTAAGTAGGAGTTCCCGATTTTGGAAGTGTGGTTGTGGGGTGGCCGAGGCAGGCGAAGCCTGCTGGGGGCCACGAGCTCGATGAGCAGACTGATCTGCTGCTCATCGAGTCCAAAGGATCGTCTGGGAGGGCGGGGCACTCAGTCTACTACCGAGATATTTCGGGGTTACTTCCGTCCTTATTCTTCAAAGTGGCGTAAAAGGCTTCGAGCGTCGCCTTTAATTCTTGGGCACTAGCGATATTTAGCCTGATTGCCCGATCGAGAATTACGTTTAAGGCAGAACCTTTTTGGCTCGCGAAGGCGAGCAACTCAAGCGGAGGTCCGGAGTGGACCTTGGCTGTAATTTTTTCGAAGTCGGTGTTGAGGGCGAGGAAATTGGTCAGTTCTTCGATGACTTCTGGTAGGTGGTTCTTGGCGATGTCCCAGATGATCTTGGTGTTTACGTCTTCGTAGCTGTGGGCGATGACGTTTCGTACGGCCCTGATCTTATGGAAGGGGATGCCTTTTAGGTGGGCTTTGGTTGAATCACCGATCGCCGAAATCGATTCTCCCATTGCAGCGAGCCGCATCGCGACTGCGTCCTGCACCAAAGCGCTGTCTCTGAACTCCTCTTCGCTCAACTTTTCTATGTGCTGTCTTGCGACGATTGCTGAGTTAAGCAGGTCAAAGAGAACTTTGTATTCGAAAATTTGACCCATGGCTAAAGACGAAGGAGCTCTCGACGATCTTCGTCTACACTGATCAAGAAAAATGGGTTTTTGATCCTGAGGTAATCTTCTTTGGTGAGTATTTGGACCTCCATGCCTGCGGCAGTTGAGAAGTCTTCTTGAATGGCCAGAAGGTCTGAGAAGTTCAGTTGTCTGTCTGGGTCTTGAAATTCGATGATTAGGTCGAGGTCACTGTCAGGTCCGGCTTCACCGCGGGCGACCGAGCCAAAGATCTCAACGCCCTTGATGCCATGCTTCAGGCATGCTGGCTTTAGCGAAGCTTGGAGCGTGCTTAGCTCTGGGGCGTGGGCTTCTGCTTTGGTTTTCATTGTATATCGGGCCTAAGATGGGGGTATGCGCATGATGGCGCAAGCCTTCGGAGAGGTGGGCTTGTGGGTGGCCGAGGCAGGCGAAGCCTGCCGGGGGCCACGTTTGGTATGGGCTTACTGACTTAGTTCTCGGCGGATGACCCTGGAGAACGGTTTGAGTTTCTTGCGGATGACAGCCTGTGAGCGGCTGACGACCGCTTCGGTGGGCCGGCGGCCGAGGGTTGGGGTGATTGCCCGGGCGATTTCGCCGAGGGTGCTGTCAGGGGAGGCGATGAGTTCGGCGGCGATGATTCGCTGGAGACGGGGGTAGTCGGCGATGCGGATGCGGATTTCGACCGGTAGGAAGGGTTCTGGGTAGGAGCAGGGGACGCCGAGGTCAGTTTCGGGCGACGGTTGGACCGTGTCGAGCGGCAGCGTCGGTTGGTTCCGCTTCTTTGCCTTTTTCCTTCGGTAGAGGCTGTAGGCCCGGCGCCTCGCGAATGACGAGACCATGCTGATGGGGTTCGATTCCCGTGCGGGGTCTGGTGTATATTTTTGGACGTTGATGAACGCGTCGTTGACGAGGGATCGGGCTTCCTCGCGGGTGAGCCAGGGTGCGTGGCGTCGGATATTGGCGGCGATTTTTGTCCCTTTAGCTTGGTAGAGGCTCGCCCACGCTTTGGCTCGTTTGACGGGGTCCGGAGAGCAAAAGTCCGATAGGTCTTCGTTTGCGTTTTTTGAACGCAATGAAACCGAAAATTTCGTGTAGGATTTTTCGGACATTTGCGATTAGTAGTTGAGATGGAAATGTCGGGTTCCCTTTTTCCTAGTTCCCCCGTGATGGGTCACAGTCGGCGTGGTACCCGTTGGGAGTTTTATTCTCCGCGTCTGGAGCAGCGGCTCGTCGCCTCCAGTTCGTTGGAGTTCGAGCACTATGTGCTCGTCGAGTGTGATCCTGAGGTGGAGACCTACAGCGTGCAGGTGGCGGTTGAAGCCGAGGTCGAGGGTGAGAGCCGCAAGACGATTCTGGACTCGGTGGTCCGGTACCGAGACGGCCGCGTCGTGGTGAACGAGGTAAAGTTTAAGGATCAGGTGGAGTCGTCGCGGACGCAGTTTGCGGTGCAGCGAGCCTGGGCGTCCCAGCAGGGCTATGGGTACGAGGTTTTAACCGAGGATGTGATTCGCGTGAACG
This sequence comes from Opitutaceae bacterium, assembly GCA_019634615.1. Classification (GTDB taxonomy): domain Bacteria; phylum Verrucomicrobiota; class Verrucomicrobiia; order Opitutales; family Opitutaceae; genus UBA2377. Next base: position 46,791 of record JAHCAZ010000004.1, on the reverse strand, counting down.
TGGTTCACTTGGAGAACTGCCACGCACTGTTGCCATGGGCCCGGCCGCTGCATGCGGTGCCGGAGGAGGTGCGGGTGCCCGTGATGGGGCAGGTGGCGGATCAGGATAAGGACCAATCGATTGAGGTGCTGGTCAGAAAGACTGGCTTCACCGCCGGTGAGGTCGTTTCGGTGATCGTCCGGGCGTATCTGGCCGGGCGCGTTCTCCTGCCTGACATCAAAGACAAGAAGTTTGGGCAGGGTACGTTGGTGAGGAGGGTTGGCTGATGGGGGCCTTCCTGCAACGGATTGACGCTCGGCGTCTCGATGTCTCGACCTGGCCAACGGTAAATGATGCTCAACTGGAGGGAGACTCTGTTTTGCGTTACGGGCGGAAGCGCGATGCGATCCTGCACTATCTGGAGCATCGCGACCTGAAGGTCGCGTGCGAGTTAGGCGGGATTTCCGCAGATTCTTTATACCGGCTGGTGCGACGGTGTACGTTCGACCATGGTGATGGTCGCTTGGTCGGATTTCGCGCCTGCCTGCCGTATTTCCGAGTCGCCAAGTATGTGCGGCGAGCCTTTGGTGCCGGTACGGCTGGGCTCCTGAGCCAACTCTTTCGTGAGAATCCTCGGATCGAGGAGGCGATGCGTGATTTCGCGCTGCGGCGTGGCAATCGGTTGGCTTTCCCTGCGCGGGTCGGCTTGACCGACCTCCGGAATCGTTTGTTGCAGCTTTGCCGCGAGGCTGGGTTTACGGCGACGATGTATCCCTTGAACGCCGCGGAGGGCGGGATTCGTTCATTGGCCCGCTGGCGCCAGCAGCTTTTGGATGCGCATGGGAGGGCCTTCGTGAAGGAAAAGTTTGGTGCGGATGCTGCGAGGAATTTCGACGGAGGGTGGGGTGCCGCTACGACGTCGATCGATCCTCATACCATCTGGGTCTTTGACGAGTACACGATCGACACGTTTGTGACGATTGGGGTGCCCCAGCGTAATGGGTCGAAGAAGTGGTTGCCGATGGCGCGGTTCAAGGTGATCAGCGGCCGAAGGCGTGGATCGAAGGACATCGTGGTTTGCCGGGCGGTTTTGAAGATGGAGCCCAATGCGCTCGACTTCTTGGAGGCGCTGGAGGCGTCAATCCGTCCGCATCAGCGGATGGAGTTCACGGTGCCCGGGTTCCAGTATCCCCCGCGGTCCTGTTTTTCGTCGGAGTTGGACGGATGCGCATGGGCGCTTCCGTCCTTGGTGATGTTGGACAATTCTAAGGCTCATCTCTCGGAGGGGAACCGCCGGGCGATCACTGAGCGCTTAGGTTGTGCGGTTCAGTTTGGTATCGTTGGCCGGCCGAAAGCCCGCGGCGATATTGAGAGCTGGCATTCGTATCTGGCCCGGGAGTTTCGCAAGCTGGCCAGTACGACGGGGACTGGGCCTCGGGATACGAGGCGGGTTGAACCGGAGGCTGCGTCGGTGGCTTTGAGGCTGGAGGTCGAGCACATCAACCAGCTGCTCGAAATGTTGGTGGCGAGGTTCAATACGAACCCGCTCAATTCTTTGAAGGGTCGGTCGCCGATTGAGGCGTTTGAGAACTGGGTTCGTGACGACAATCTGGTGCTGCGCCAGCTCCCGGTTGGGTTGCGTGAGGGTTTTGCCCTCGCGGAGAAGCAGGTGGTTGTCCGCATTGCCTGTGACGTAGCGTCGGGGCGCATGCCGTTAGTGCGCTACCAGTATGCGGACTACATGGGGCCTCGGCTCTCGGCTATGCGGAGTCGCGCCGGCGAGGAATGCATCTTGGTCGTGAATCCGACGGAGGCCCATTTGGCGAAGCTGTATGCGAAGGATGGTTCCGAGATCGATACCCTGCGGGCCCGTGGGATTTGGCATGCGCCGCATAGCTTGGATGCCCGGGTGAATTTTGTGGCTAAGCGTAAGCGCGGCGAGGTTATGCATCCGACTGAGGGGCGAACGCCGACGGAGGTCTTACGTGATTCGTTGGTTTCCAGTGCTCCGGCCAACAAGCGGGAAGCCTTGGCTCTAGCCCGGCTTGAGAAGGAGGCCAAGGTTCCGACGGAGGACTCGGAGGTTCCGGCCGTGCCGGCTCCGAAGCGTCGTCAGCGAGTCGTCAACAAGATGAAGGCGAGCGGCGATTGGTGATTTATGGGCATGAGCCAAATTGATGAGACGAAGCTCTGGAATACGGCGTTTTCCACGCCGATGATGATGGACGCGTATGAGTGGGCGACGCGTTTGATCATGGGCGGGCACACGGGTGGGGTGCTTTATGCTCCGACCCGGACCGGGAAGACGAAGACGATCGAGCTGATGGTCGAGGAGCTGAAGCAGTTTCAAGGGCCGCGCAGCCCGATTGAATCTGGGACTGCGTGGGTGGTGGCGCGGGATCGCCTCGTAATGTCCGAGGGTGGGTTTTGGGACTGGCTGCTTCAGGAGTTCGGCCATCAGGCCGCTGGGCTGAGGTCCTCGCCATCCGTGAAGCGCCACTTGGTTTATGAGTACGTGAAGGGCTTGGCGCGGAGTAGTCCGTCCGGGCGCCTCATTTTGTTTGTCGATGAAGCCCAAATCCTGGTCTTGGTGGAATTGGGCTGGTTCGCGGATCTGTTTAATGCCCTCAACAAGGATGGGTTTGAGCTGATCTTGTTTTTGGTGGGCTCGTACCATCTCCGGGAGTGGATCCAGGAGCTCGCAGGGAAGCGCCATGAGCATGTGCGTTCGCGTTTTTTCGCGAACGAGCATCGACTCACGGGCTTGCGGACCCTGAGTCATTTTCAGCGGTGTCTGCGCCGGTTTGATGTCGATCGCAGCCTCTTGCAGGGGAAGGGCTCGATCACCGAGTTTTACCTGCCGGAGTGGTATGGCTCGGGGGGCAGACTTGAGAAGCAGGCGGATCTTTTCCGGCAGGGTTTCAAGCAGGTGGCGCCGATGCAGGACTTCGAGGTGCCGATGGCTTACTTCATTCGTGCCGTTAGGCAGGTGCTGAATGATGGGGTCCCCAGTGATTTGGAGCAGTTCAAGGATATCGTGACTGATACCGGCTACTTGAAGGTCAAACTCACGTTAGACGGCCTGCCGGCGTGAGCTCCAATTTTAGGTTGGCTGGCTTTGGGGGCCGGTTCCGGGTTACGGAGTCGCTGTGGTGCATGGGCTCGAAGGTTTGCTGGGCGAACTCGATGTCTGGGGTTCGCGTCTATCGGTCCGTGAATAAGGGAAATTCAGGGGCGATGCCCAATTTCCTGATCACTGGGCTGAAGTTTGATTTTGATCGGTTTTCTCAGTTCACGGGGATTTCCGCGCAGGTCTTGAGGGACGGTACCGGGCTATGCCTGTCGAGTGATACGGCGCTGCTGCATGACCTCGCGTTCCCGCACCTGCGTTATTGCCCCGCTTGTTCTGCGGAGGGGTTTCACTCGGTCTTGTTTCAGTTTCCGCTGTTCTCGCGATGTCCACACCATGGCGTACCTCTGTTGGACCGCTGTGCCTGCGGTGCCGTCATCGACTATCGTTGGCCGACGGCAACGTCGCGGACGTTCAAGTGTAGTCGGTGTGACCGTCGGCTTTGGGACCCCAAGCAGCTGCGTTTTACCGCGCATCCTGGCGAAAAGTGCTTCGAGGATGCAGTGCGCTGGGCTGCTGCTACCGTTGAGCGGACGATTAGGTTCACCAACTCTGGCGCACCGCTTCGGCGGTGGGTACAGGGAGCCGATGACGAGCGATGGGCGAGGCTAGGGCTGCCGGAGATCTCGGGTGTTTTTACGCCCCGCGGGTTGCGGCGACCACTCCATGGCTATTGGGGTGGGCGGCGAGTCTTGAAGACTGAACCAGATAGGGCTCCTTTTTGTGCCAAGCGCGTGTACCGATCGATGCTTGAGGAGATAGGCAATCGCCTTCGCATCCCGACCGAAGGTTTCGATAGGTGGCTTTCGACTTTTCAGGGGATGCGTTCGCCGGCTCAGGGGGATCTGGCCTTCGTCGTTTGGCGGTGCTTCTGGGAATCTGCCCATTCGACTGCATCGCTGGCAGATGGCCGGGATGGCGAAAGCGTCGAATCCGTGCTGATGGCCCATTTTCGGACGGTGTTGGTGCCGTCCGGTTATCACGCTGCGGATCTCGCAGCCGCGAATGAACTGGTCTTCCGAGCGGTTTTGGAGGCGTCTTTCGTCTTTTGTTATTCGATTGTCCAGCGGACGAAGAATCTCAGCCGAGTGATCCAGATGGTGCCAGAGACTCCGTTGCCCGTTGTCTTGGTTAAGCCAGCAGAGGGTGGCTTGGTGGTTGAGTGGGTTCACCAACGTGAGGTTGGTGAGGTCGGGGCCAAGATGTTTGGGCCCCGTCTAAATTGATAAGGGCCGGGTGCCGTTTGTAGGACCCGGCCCTCTGTGAGACGAAACGGAAGAATTGCTTCCTGTTGCAAGTAGAGGAAGGCAACCCGAAGGTTTTCCTTCCTGATTATGAACCCCTTAGGGGAGGGTAAATCCCAAAACCCGAAGGTTTTGGTTCCTAAAACACGCAACAATTGCTTCCGTTTTCAGTCCGAGAAGTCATTTTCGCTTCGAACCTATATTATACATAATGCTTATTGTGCGTTCAGACACGCAATCAACGTGCTGGGCCCCAATGCCTTGTAAACGGGTAATAAATGAACAACGGACGCCCGATGGCGTCGCGGGCTGGAACGTAACCCCAGTAGCGTCCGTCCTGGCTGTTGGCGGAGTTGTCGCCGAGCGCGAGGTAGCTTTCCGGCGGGACTTTCATCACGTGGCCCTCGGTCAGCGCGTGCTCGTTGCGGTAGCCGACGTAGTTGCCGGTGCGTTTTCCGTTCTGCGTGAACGCATCGGCGCCGGTGATCGGGCGGCCGTTGCGGTAAAGCGTGTAGTCCTTGATCTCGAGTTCGTCGCCGGGGACGCCGACCAGCCGCTTGATGTAGTACTGGTCCTGGCCGATGCCGGGAATGTTGCCGGTCCGGAAGACGAACCCCTGCCCGACCGTCGGTCTGACGAAATGGTAGCTCATCCGGTCCACGAACAACTGGTCGCCGGTCAGGATGTCGAACGCCAGGACGCGGTCGCCGGCCTTGACCTGCTTGCCGGTGGTCAGGAAGCGAACCCGGCCGGTGCCGTCGCGCAGGACCTTGGCCTGTTTGCCCAGCAGATGCGCCAGGTCCACGCCGGCCGGTTCATGGTTGTCGCGGGCCTCCGGGAAAAACGCATCGCGGATCGCCCATTCGAAATCGAAATCCGCCGGGACGCGGACCGTCACGGGCTCCTTGCCGACGAGCAGCGTGTATTCCTTGTGGGTCGTCGGGAAAACGAACCAGCTTCGGCCCGGGACATTGCGGTACGGGATGATGGCGCGGTCGTTGTTGCCGATGAGCGGGATCAGGACCTCGCCGTCCGATTGCGCGTCCACGCGCCGCGGCCGGGCGCCGAAAGCCAGCAGGCGTGCGCCCTGGTGCACGTAGCCGGGCTCGTCGGCCTTGGCGCGGAAGACCTCCGGCGTCATGCCGTTGTAGGTCGGCCACATCGAGTTCGTCGGGATCTTGAACGGCTGGATGAAATACGTGCGGAAGCCGAGGATCACGATCGCGGCGACGAGGAAGAACTCGACGTTCTCGACCAGCGAACTCTTCGGGTAATGCGTGCCGCCGGTGCGGCGCAGCACGTCCTCGAGCGACTCGATGGCCAGCTTGAGCTTCATCGGCTCCGCCTTGTCCTTCAGCAGGCGCTGCAGCGCGGCGGTCTGGCTCTGCAATTCCCCCAACTGGGCGGCCGTCAGCAGGTCGCGACGGTAGCAATAGACTTTCTCGGCAAGCTCCAGCCAGTGGGCGGCGTTTTCGCGCATCTTGCGCGTCGGGGAGGCGAAAATTCCGAACACGGGTGGAGTTCCTTTCAGGTGGCTACGAGCGTGAGCGAGTGGCCGGTGAGGAAAGACGCACGATCCACTCGCTCACGCTCGTAGCTACGGAAGCTTCGGGAGCTCGTAGCTACGGGAGCTTCGGGATGGTGCGGGTTCATGCTTCAATTCGTCTTCAACACTTTGATAAAGGCATCCGATGGGATGGATACGCGACCGAATTGTTTCATCTTCTTTTTGCCCTCCTTCTGCTTGTCGAGGAGCTTGCGCTTGCGGCTGATGTCGCCGCCGTAGCACTTGGCGGTGACGTCCTTGCGCATCTCGCGCACGTTGTCGCGGGCGATGATCTTGCCGCCGATGGCGGCTTGGATGGCAACCTTGAACATCTGCGGCGGGATGATCTCGGCAAGCTTCTCGCAGAGTTCGCGGCCCTTCCCCTCGGCCTTCTCGCGGTGCACGATGCTGGCGAAGGCATCGACCGGGTCGCCGTTGATGAGGATTTCCATCTTCACCAAGTCCGACGCGCGGTACTCACCGAGCTCGTAGTCCATGGAGCCGTAGCCGTGCGTGATGCTCTTCAGGCGGTCATTGAAATCCACGAGGATTTCATTGAGCGGCAAGATGCACGTCAGCATCACGCGGTGCGCATCGAGCGTGTCCGTATGATCGAGCGTGCCGCGCTTCTCCATGACGAGCGCCATCATGTCGCCCATGGCATCGTTCGGGATGTGAATGGACGCCTTGATGGTCGGTTCGAGGAACTCCTCGATCGTGCCGGGATCCGGCAGGTTGATCGGGTTGTCGACCTCGATCATCTCGCCGCCGTGCTTCTTGAGGCGGTAGACGACGCTCGGGTACGTCGAGATGATGTCCACGTCGTGCTCGCGGCGGATGCGCTCCTGGATGATCTCCATGTGCAGGAGGCCGAGGAAGCCGCAGCGGAAGCCGAAGCCGAGGGCGACCGAGCTCTCGGATGAATACACGAAGGCGGCATCGTTGAGGCGCAGGCGCCCCATCGCGGCCTTGAGCTTCTCGTAGTCGGAGGTCTCGACCGGATACAGGCCGCAGAAGACCATCGGGCGGACCTCCTTGTAGCCCGGGAGCATCTCGGCGGCGGGCTTGGACGAAAGCGTGATGGTGTCGCCGGTCTTGATCTCAGACGTGTCCTTGATGTTGGAGACGATGTAACCCACGTCGCCCGCGCCGAGCGTGGCGGACTTGGTCATCTTCGGCATGAACACGCCGACTTCCTTCACCTCGGATTTCACGCCGTTGCTCATGAGGAGCATGAAATCACCGGCCTTGATCGCGCCGGAGAAAACGCGGACGTACGAGATCACACCGCGGTACGAGTCGTAGAGCGAATCGAACACCAGCGCGCGGGTCTGCGGGTACTCGGTCCAGCGCGGCGGCGGCACGCGCTTCACGACGGCCTCGAGGATGTCCTCGATGCCGATGCCGGCCTTGCCGCTGGCGAGGATGGCCTCCTCGGCGGGGATCGCGAGGATGTCCTCGAGCTGCTTGAGGCAGAGCTCGAGGTTGGCGCTGGGCAGGTCGATCTTGTTGATGACCGGGATGACCTTGAGCTTCTGGCCGAATGCGAGGTGCGCGTTGGCGACGGTCTGGGCCTCGACGCCCTGGGCGGCGTCGATCAGGAGCACGGCGCCCTCGCAGGCGGCAAGGCTGCGCGAGACCTCGTAGGAGAAGTCCACGTGCCCGGGCGTGTCCATCAGGTTGAGTTTGTAACGATGGCCGTCCTTCGCCTTGTACGTCATCGTCACCGGGTGCGACTTGATGGTGATGCCGCGTTCCTTCTCGAGGTCCATCGCGTCGAGATGCTGGTCGGTCATGACCCGCTGCTCGACGGTGTTCGTGTACTCGAGCAGGCGGTCCGACAGCGTGGTCTTGCCGTGGTCGACGTGCGCGATGATGCAGAAATTGCGGGTGGAGCGTGCGGCCATGATTTACCCGGCGAGATCCGCGAACTCCGCGTAGCTCTTCACGATCCAATTCCTGTCGGTGCGCTTGGCGAGCCCGGCGAGCACCCCGCCCGGCCCGAGTTCCCAGAACTCCGTGGCCCCGGCGGCGACGGCGCTGCGCATGCAGTCTTCCCACAGGACCGACGAGACGACCTGCTTGACGAGCGCGGCCTTGATGTCGGCGGGCGTGCTGACGCTCCGGCCCGTGGTGTTGGTGAAAATGGTGAACTGCGGCGCGGCGAACGTGACCGTGTCGAGGTAGGCGGCGAAGGCGGCGCGAGCCGGCTCCATGAGGCGGCTGTGGTAGGCGCCGGCGACGTTGAGCGGGATGACCTTCTTGATGCCGCGGTCCTTGGCGGCGGCGACGGCGGCCGCGACCTTGGTCTTCTCGCCTGAGATGATGATCTGGCCGGGCGCGTTGAAGTTCGCGGCCTCGATGTCGAATTCCTGGCAGAGCTTGTAGACCGTGTCGCGTTCCTCGCCGATGACCGCGGCCATGCCGCCGCTGGTCTGTTCGCAGGCCTGTTGCATCAGGCGGCCGCGCTCGGCGACGACCTTGAGGCCGGTGGCGAAGTCAAACACGCCGGCGGCCGTGCAGGCGGTGATCTCGCCGAGGCTGAGGCCGAGGGCGTAGCTGACGGCGGGCAGCTTGCCCTGCTCCTTCAGCGCGGCAACCAACGCGGAACCATGCACATACAGGGCCGGCTGGCAGATCTTGGTCTGGGTGAGATCGGCGTCCGGGCCCTCGAAACAGAGCTTGGCGAGATCCCAGCCGAGCACGCGGTTGGCCTCGTCGAAGACGGCGCGCGCCGCCGGCGACTGATCATAGAGCGAGCGCCCCATGCCGACCTTTTGGGCACCCTGACCGGAGAAAATTAATGCCAATGCCATGGTGTAAACGGACAAGAGAATCGGGCCACCGCGCAAAACCAAGCCCTAAAAACGCTTCAGCTGGGGGAAGTACTTCCTGTCGTCCGGCGGCTTGGCGAGGTCGATCGGCGGGGGTGGCCGGGTTTCGCGGGCATTGTCGGGTGGCAGGAGGGCCGGGCCGCGCTCGGCCGGAGCGGGCGGCGGGGGCTGGGGCGCCATGGCTGGGGGTGGAACTGCCGGTGCCTGCAGGGCCTGCAGGAACGGGTTTTCCGCGGCTGGCCGGGGCGCCGCGCCGATCGGGTCAGGCCGGCCATCGATCCCGCGGAAGGTGATCGTGACGCTTCCGTCCGGCCCGCCCAGCGGCGCCGGGGTTTCGGGGCCGATGCCCTGGCCGGGCGCGGGTTTGGGCAACAGGAGCGCGTGATCCCGCCGGCTGATCCAGTCGGTCATGAACGGCTCGAGCGGGTTGACGACCGCCAGGGGCGATTCGCCGTCGCGGCCGGCGTGAAGCGGATCCTTGTCCCGTGCCAGGTCGCGCTGCGGATCGCGCTCCCGTCGCTCGCCCTCGGGATCGAGGAGTCCCCCCTCGGCGCGTGCTCCGGCATCGCTCCGGCCGGTGCCGGATCGCCGGCGGTCCTCGCCCTTCATCATGGCGTCGACGAGCCAGTTCTCGGACGATTTCCCCTTCTTGGCCTCGTCGAGGTCGCTCCCGGGATGCCGTGTCGGCGGCAGGGGTGCCGGCAGATCGGCGGCGGGCGTGGGGCCGGCGAGATTCGGCAGACTGATCGGGTTGCGGTCCGACTCCTTCCGGACCGCCGGCAGCGTCTTGAGCTCCTGCTTGGCCTTTTCGAGGCCGGTCGGCTCCTGCGCCCCGGCGAGGACCGGGAGGAGGATTACCAGGAAATGCAGGCGAATACGGACCATGGGAGCCCAAGCTTCACCCCAACCCACGTCAGGATTTGAAGAAGATGCCCTTCAGGTTCATCTCGAGCGCCTGCGGGTTCGGCGAGAACCGGAGGCCGTCGGCCTTGCTGATCTTGCCGGCCTTGATGAGGCGATAGAGGTCCTTGTTGAACGAGAAGCTGCTGGAATCGCCCGAGCCCTCGAGGATGCCCTGCAGCTTGTCGAACTGGCCCTCGAGGATGAGATTCTTCACCACGGCGTCGGCATTGAGGATCTCGTTGGTGGGCACGCGGCCGCCGCCTTCCATGGCGGGGATCAGCTTCTGGCAGATGAAGCCGCGGATGGAGCCGGAGATCTGCCGGCGGGCCTGGACCTGCTGGTCCGGCGGGAAGAACTCGAAGAGGCGCGTCATCGCCTGGGCCACCGTGGCGGCGTGCATCGTCGAGAACACGAGGTGACCGGTCTCGGCGGCGGAGATCGCGGTCTCGAAGGTCTCCTTGTCGCGCATCTCACCGATCAGGATGATGTCGGGGTTCTGGCGGAGGACGGACTTGATCGCCAACTCGAAGTTCGGCACGTCGAGGCCGATCTCGCGCTGCTGGAAGAGCGACTTGTCATCCTGGAAGGTGTACTCGATCGGGTCCTCGATCGTGACGATGTGCTTGTCCATGTTCTGGTTGATCCAGTTCAGCATGGCGGCCATGGTGGAGCTCTTGCCGGAGCCGGTGGCACCGCAGATCAGGAGAATGCCGTCCTTGGCCTTGGCGAGGTTGAGCAGCGGGTCGGCCTGGATGCCGAGCTGCTCGAAGGTCGGCACGGAACTCTTGATGTGCCGCATGACGATGCTGACCAGGCCGCGCTGGTGGAAGCCGTTGACGCGGAAGCGCCCGACCCCGTCGGCCGCGTACGCGTAGTCCACCTGGCCCTCGTCCTCCCACTTTTGCAGGAACACCTTGGGGCAATGCTCCTCGATGAACGCCTGCGCCTCGGGGCTGGTGATCGGGTCCATGTCCACGGGCTTCAACCGCCCGGCCAGGCGCACGTAGCCGGGCTTGTTGGATTTGATGACGATGTCGCTCGCGCCGCTGTCGACGGCCAGCTTGAGCAGATCATTGATGATTTCGGTGTGTGGAGTCATGGGTGGGCGCGGGTAAAAAAGCGTTGCGCAATCCGTAAATCGCCGTGGTCTGTTCAGCAAGGTTACTTTGGCTAACCGTCCTCTCCAACCATGAAACTCCGCAAGCTTACCGGCACCATCACGGCCCTTGTCACGCCGTTCCGACGCCAGGAGGTCGCCTATGACGATCTCCGCCGACTCGTTGAGTTTCAGGTCAAAGGCGGCATCGATGGCGTCGTCCCGGTCGGCACGACGGGCGAATCCCCCACCCTTTCGCACGAGGAGCACATGGAGGTGGTCCGCGCGACCATCGCCGCGGTGCGCGGCCGGGTGCCGGTGATCGCCGGCACGGGCTCGAACTCCACGCGCGAGGCCGTCGGCCTCACGCAGCTGGCCCACGCCGCCGGGGCCGACGCGATGCTCGTCGTCGCGCCTTACTACAACAAGCCGAGCCAGGAAGGCCTGTTCCAGCACTTCTGCGCCATCGCCGACGCCACCGACCGCCCGATCGTGCTCTACTCGATCCCGGGCCGCTGCGGCATCGAGATCGGCGTCGGCACCGTCGAGCGCCTGCGCGCGCGCTACGCCCACGTCAGCCACATCAAGGAGGCCGGCGGCAGCGTCGACCGCGTCGACCAGTTGAAGCAGGCCCTCGGCAAGGATATCACCGTCCTGAGCGGCGACGACTCGCTCACCCTGCCCTTCATGGCCGTCGGGGCCGAGGGCGTGATCAGCGTCGCATCGAATCTCCTCGTCCGTGAGGTCGGGGCCATGGTGCGCGCCGCGCTGGCCAACGATTACGCGCAGGCCGGCAAGCTCCACCGCAAGCTCTACCCGACCGCCAAGGCGATCTTCATCGAGCCGAACCCCGTGCCGATCAAGGCCGCCCTCAAGCGCGCGGGCCTGATCGGGTCCGACGAGGTGCGCCCGCCGCTCTGCGCGATGGGGGCGGCCAACCGGAAGATCGTGGAGCAAACCCTCAAGGCCCTCGGGCACTGATCCCCATGAGCCTGAGCATCGTCATCGTCGGCGGTCGCGGTCGGATGGGCCAGGCCATCGCCGCCGCCGCCAAGGAAGCCGGGATCGCGGTCGCCGCCTCCCTTGATGTCGGTGACGACATCCCGGCCGGCCTCGCCTTGGGCGACGTCATCATCGACTTCAGCTCGCACGCCGCCACCCGCGACGTGATCGCTCGCGCCGTGGCGCTGCGCAAGCCGCTCGTCATCGGCACCACCGGCCACCCGGCTGAGGAGAAAGCCCAGTTGCGGCAGCTGGCCGCCGGCATCCCCTGCGTCTGGTCGGGCAACTACTCGGTCGGCGTCAACCTGCTCTTCGCCCTGACGCAGCAGGCGGCGCGCGTCCTCGATTCCGGCTACGATGCCGAGGTCGTCGAGATGCACCACCGCTTCAAGAAGGACGCCCCCAGCGGCACGGCCGCGCGCCTGCTCGAGATCATCCTCGAGGAACGCAAGCTCAACGCCTCCGCCCTGCGGCACGGCCGCGAGGGCATCACCGGCGAGCGCACCGCGCAGGAGGTCGGCATCCATTCGCTGCGAGGCGGCGACGTGGTCGGCGACCACACCGTGATGTTCGCCGCGCTCGGCGAGCGCCTCGAGCTCACGCACAAGGCCAGCGACCGCGGCATCTTCGCCCGCGGCGCCATCCGCGCGGCCGCGTGGTTGCAGGGCCGCCCGGCCGGCATCTACGACATGCAGGACGTGCTGGGCTTGAAGGCCTGAAGCCATGATCGCCTTCATCCAGGGCACGCTCGCCGAGGCGACGCCACTGCACGCCATTGTCGAGGTCGGCGGCTTCGGCTACGAGGTGAACATCCCGGTCACGACCGCCGAGAAGCTGCCCGCTCCCGGCGGGAAGGTGAAGCTGCACACGCTCGCCATTTACCGGGAGGATGCGCAGACGCTCTACGGCTTCGCCACCGCGGCCGAGCGCGATTTCTTCCGCCTGATGATCGAGCACGTCACGGGCATCGGCCCAAAGAGCGCGCTCACGATCATGAGCAAGCTTTCGCTGGCCGTCCTCGAGTCGACGATCCGCAGCGGCGACGTCGCCACCCTCGCCAAGTGTCCTGGCATCGGTAAAAAAACCGCCGAGCGGCTCGTGGTCGAATTGAAGGGCAAGGTCGGAGGCGGCAGCGCCGCGACCGCACCCGGGGTGGTGCCGGCGGCCGGTGAGACCGGCGGTGACACCCGCCATCGCGACGCCGTGCTCGCGCTCACCGCCCTTGGTTACAAGGCCGCGACGGCCGACGAGGCTGTGCGCCGCGCCGCCCTCGCCCTGGGTGCCAGCGCCTCCACGGAGGCTTTGATCAAGAAGGCCCTGAGCTGAGCGCAGCCACGGCGGCGGCCTGGTGTGCGAGAGCGAGGTCGGCCAGGGCACGAAGTTCCGCGTCTTCCTTCCCGCCCAGACGGACGCGCCCGTGACGGAGGTCACGAGCGCCGAGCCCGTGGCATCGCCCCGGGGCGACGGGCAGCTCGTGTTGATGGTGGACGACGACTCCAGCGTGCTGACCATCACCAAGGACACCCTCGAGGCGTTCGGCTACCGGGTGCTCACGGCCGAGGACGGGGCCCATGCCATGGGCCTGTTCGCCCTTAACCAGCGTGACGTAAACGTGGTGGTCCTCGACATGGTCATGCCGGTCATGGACGGACCGGCGCTCATTGCCGCGCTCCGCCGGATCAACCCGCAGGTCCGGATCATCGCGACCAGCGGGATTGGCGCCAATGAGGCGAAGGCCACCGCTGCCGGCGTCCGCCACTTCCTCGGCAAACCCTACCCCGCCAGCCTGCTCCTGCAGACCGTGCACGCGGCGATCACCGCGCCCGCCTGAGGCGCCGCGGGCGCCGCGCCTATGGGCTTACGTAGGTGGCGTGGCTCAGCGCCGCCGTCAGCTCGGCGGCGCGCAGGGGCTTGCTGAGATAGTCGTTCATGCCCGCGGCGAGGCAGGCCTCGCGATCGCCGCTCATCGCCTTGGCCGTCAGCGCCACGATGTGAATCGGCGGCACCCCCTCGCCCGCATCCCGGCGGGCGGCTTCCCAGGCGCGGATGCGCCGCGTCGCCTCGAAGCCGTCGAGTTCCGGCATCTCGCAGTCCATCAGGACCACGTGGTACCGGCCGTGCCGGACGCTTTCCACGGCGGCCAGGCCGTTGTCCACGATGTCGCACTCGTAACCGAGCCGCCGCAGCTGCAGACGCACCACGTTCTGGTTCACGACATTGTCCTCCGCGACGAGGATGCGGCGCCCGTTGAGGGGCAGCGCCCCGTGCCCGTTGGTCGCGGCTGGCGCGGCCGGCATCTCGCCCGGGCCGAGCAGCGCCGCGACGGCCTCGTGCAGCCGTGACACGCGCACCGGCTTGGGCAGGGCCCGGTCGACGCCGGTGCGGCTGAGATCCGCCTCGCTCAGGGCGTGGCCGATCGAGGTGAGCAAAATGGTCCGCATGCCGGCCAGCGCCGGGATCCGGCGGAGTTCCTGGGCGAGCTCGGCACCGGTCTGCCCCGGCAATTGCAGGTCGATCACGGCGAGGGCGAACGGGGCGCCCGCGGCCCGCACGGCGGCGAGGGCCGCGGCTGCATCCGCGGCGGCCACCACCTCGGCCTGGCACTCGGCCAGCTGCCGGTGGAGGATCTCGCGGGCGGTCGCATTGTCATCGACCAGCAGGACCCGCCACCCGGCGAGCTGCGGCCGCGGTGACGGGAGCGGAAACGGCTTTTCCTGGAGCGGAAACTCGGCCGTGAACCAGAAGACCGAGCCTGCGCCCGGGTGGCTCTCGCAGCCAATCTCGCCGTGCATCTTCTCGACCAGCTGCCGGCAGATCGCGAGGCCGAGACCGGTGCCGCCGAACTTGCGCGTGGTGCCCGATGAGGCCTGGGTGAACGGCTGGAACAGGCGCGACTGTTCCTCGACCGACAACCCGATGCCGGTGTCGCGAATCGTGAAGCGCAGCCGGACCCGCCGGTCCTGCACCTGCTCGCGCTTGACGGTGAGCACGACCTCGCCCCTGGCCGTGAACTTCACCGCGTTGCCGACGAGGTTGGTGAGGATCTGGTTCAGCCGCCCGGGATCCCCGGTCAGCTGCGTGGGCACGTCATCCTGCACCAGGTGCACGAGCTCGAGGTCCTTGGCGTGGGCGGGCTCGGCGAGCGTGACCAGGCAGCCCTCGACGACCTCGCGCAAATCGAAGGGCACCGCGTCAAACTGGAGCTGCCCGGCCTCGATCTTCGAGAAGTCGAGGATGTCGTTGATGATGGCCAGCAGCGACTCGGCACTGTGGCGGGCGGTCGAGGCGAGGAACCGCTGCTCGGGGGTCAGGTTGGTGTCCTGCAGGAGCCCGACCATGCCGATCACGCCGTTCATCGGCGTGCGGATCTCGTGGCTCATCATCGCGAGGAAGCTGCTCTTCGCCTGGCTCGCCTGCTCGGCGGTGGCCGCGAGCTGGCGGGCCTGGGCGATGGCGGCCTCCAGCTTGCGGTTGGTCTCCTCCAGCTCGCGCCGGCTCTGGCGCAGGGCCTCGGCGTGGCGCGCGATGTTCGCGAGGGTGCGGCGCTGCCAGAGGATGACCGCGGCGATGGCCACGAGGGCGGCGGCGATCGGGACGTAGTAGGGCCGCAGGTCGGCCAGCCGGATCGGCCGCGGCTCGACCGGGCCGATCCATTGCGCGAAGAGCCGGTCGTAGGTGCCGTTGTGCCGCAGCTTGGCCAGGGCCTCGTTGAAGGCCGCCAGCTTGGCGGTGTCGGTCTTCCGGAAGATGAAGTGGTGCGTGTGGATGATGTCCTCGATGTAGTCCTTGCGCAGGCCGAGCTGGTCCACGACCCGCAGGCTCAGGATGCTCGTGAACAGGGCGATGTCGCAGTCGCCGCGGGAAGTCGCCTGCAGCAGGCCGTCGATGGAATCGAAGGGCAGGATCTCGGCGCCCCACTCGGGGTGCTTCTGGGCATGCACGAGCGCAACCGTGCCGCGCAGGGCGCCGACGCGCTTGCCGCGGAAGTCCGACGTGCGCCGGGGCACCGGCCGGTCCGGCCGCGTGTAGGTCACACCCTGGATCGTGCCGCTCACGATCGAGGGATTGTACTTCCCCAGGTCCTTGTCGGTGCTGGCGACGTTGCTCAGCGCGTCGAGTTCACCGGCATCGAAGGCCTTGCCGTTGACGGCCCACCAGTTCGGCGCGAGCTCGATGGTGATGCCGCTGACTTTCTCGAGCTCGCGCAGGAGCTCAGGCGTGAAACCGGTCGCACGGCCCTGCTTGTCGACGAACGACAGCGGCGCGGAATCCATGGGCACCCCGATGCGCAGGCGCGTGACCGCCTCCGCGGCCAATCCCGGTCGCAAACCCAGCAAAGCCATCAGGATGAACCAACTGCAGCAGACCGGGAGCTTGAATCTCAAGGTGTCCTATTGCTGCCTTCCGTCGCGCGGGCCCGGCAAGCAATTTCGCGGAACTCGCCGTGAGGGATTTTACCTAGGACGCCGGCGGCTGCCACCGGCCGGCCGCACCCGCGCGGATCACCCAGCGGCGAACGCCGCGCCCCGTTGGCAGGGTCGTCGCGTGCGTGAGGGTCAAGGCGCCGCGCGAACCGGGATGACGGACCAGCCGTGACGCGGACAGGGTCTCGCCCTCGAGTCCGAGCCAAAGGGCGTGCGTCCCGTCGCTCAGGCGCGCCCAGCCGTCGACGCCGGACCAGGCCAGCTGAGCGCCGCCGAGCCAGTGGTACGAGATGATTTCGCCCGCTTGAAAGCCGGTGAATTCGTCGGCGACGGTCACGTGCGGATCCTCGCCCGCCGCGATCTGCACCGTGCGTCGGACGGACGCGCCCGCGGGTAGGTCGCGGTAACAGCGGCTGAGCTCGATGACGGCCTGCAGCCCTGCGTCCGTGTGCTCCCATCGGACCAGCTCCGCGGCAAAGTCCGACTGCGCCCGGCCGCCGATCACCGGGGCGTTGTGCGCGGCGCTGCCGATCGTGTAGTCGCGCTCCTCACCCGGACGGTATTGCTGGTAGCCGGGATCGGTGATCCAGAAGCGGCCGTGCCAGCCCACGATGACATGGCCGGCGTCGGGATGGAGGTGATGGAGCGGGACCCGCGGCAGGCTGACGGTGACGGTGTGGTCGCGCCGCTGCCAGCCCGAGCGGTAGGTGACGGCATTGGCCACGACCGACGAGCCGGTCGGCGGCAGCCCCGCCGGCGCCGGGGTCGCGGCGTACTCCGCCAGCAGAGCGGCCGGCAGGCGAACCAGCGGCACGCGGCTGACGAACCAGGCGACATCCGGCCAGTCGTACCAACGCGCCAGGCGCTGGAGCGCGTTCAACCAAAAGGGCATCTGCGGCTCGGTGTCGCCGAGCGGGGCGTGCAGGTCGAGGCGGCCGGGCAGCGCGAGGGCCATCCATTGGTCCGCGAGGCTGCGCAGGGCCGCGCGCGCCGGGCCGAACAGGGCGTCGCGCTGCGGGAGGGTCGCCAGCCAGCCGGTCAGTGAATCCATCAGGTAGCCGTCGTAGGACGTGCCCTCGGTGTGGTTCTGCTCGGTCCGGTAGCGCACCCATGACTCGAGGGCCTCGATTGCCTGGGCCTCGAGGGCCGGCGTGAACGGATGCCGCCGGACCCGGGCCAACTGGGCGGCGCGCACGAGTGCGATCACCGGGATGTTGTGGAGCCGCAGCGGCGTCAGCGGCTCGCCGGGTGGCCACTGGCGGGTGAACCACGGGGCGACGTCGCGATCGAGCAGCGCGTCCGCCGCCGCCTGGGCATCCGCGAGGGCGGCGGCCCCCCACCCCGCGGTGGCATCGAGCGCAAGCGCCAGGACGCCGGCGATGTGGCCGGTGACGAGCCCGACCTCGTTGCTGGTCTCCTTGAAGCAGTCCCAGGCGCGCAGGGCGGCGAGCTCGGCCTGCAGGCAGGCGCCGGCGGCAGGGTTCGCCTGCATGCGCCAGGCCGCGTGCAGGATCCGCCAGCGTTCCTCGAGCGCCCAGACCTGCCAGATGAGCCACGGGTAGGTGATCGAACTGATGCCGACGGGCAATTCCTCGATGCGAAAGCGCCGGCTCACCGGCAGGGGGTACGCGAGCGGCGTCCCGATGCGGTAGTAGTCGATGAGCAGTTCCCGGCGCGCGAGCTCGGCGTCGGCGCGCGCGCGGATCGCTTCGGCGACATCGGCCGGCGACCAGGGCACGGCGGCCGCGTTCAGGTCGGGGCTCAACTCGTACGCCGAGGTGTCGTAGGCCAGCAGGGGCAAGGGGCGTGCGGGTTGGGACATGGCTCCCGAGAAGTGGTGCTCCCGCTGGGAGTCGAACCCAGATCAATGGCTTCGGAGGCCACTACACTATCCATTGTGCTACAGGAGCGAAAGGTGTCCGACGCTGAAAAAGCCGCGTCGGTCTGTCCAGTGCAAAGCCGGGGCGGATTCCCCGGCGGCGGTCAGATATGAATCGCCTCGCCGAGCGAGGCGGCCGACGCCTCCATGTTGGCCTCGCTGAGGGTCGGGTGCGCGTGGATGGTCTGGTGGACCTCCTCGACCGTCGCCTCGAGATCGATGGCGAGGCCGTATTCGGCCACGAGTTCCGTCGCCTCCGAGCCGATGATGTGCGCCCCGTAGATCTCGCCGGTCTTGGCGTCGCTGATGACCTTGACGAAGCCCTCGCTCTCGGCGGAGGCGACGGCCTTGCCGGAGGCGGTGAACGGGAACTTGCCGACCTTGTAGTTGAGGCCCTTTTCCTTCGCGGCCTTCTCGGTCAGGCCCGTGCTGGCGACCTGCGGCTGGCAGTAGGTGCAGCCGGGGAAATTCTTGACCCGCTTCGGCTGGCCGTGGCCGAACATGCCGTTGACGGCGTTGACGGCCTCAAACGTCGCGATGTGCGCGAGCCAGGGCGGCCCGATGATGTCGCCGGCGGCGTAGATGCCCTTCACGCTCGTCTGGTAGTTCGCGTCGACCTTCACGTAATTGCGGTCGAGCTCGACGCGCAGGTTCGGGGCGAGGACGTTCTCGATGTTGGCCGTGACGCCGATGGCGGACAGCAGCACCTCGGCCTCGAGCTCGGTCTTCTTGTCGCCGGCCACGAGGTCGAGCTTCACCCCGCCCTTCCCGACGCGGAAGTTCTCGCACTTCGTGCCGGTGTGGAGGGCGATGCCCTGCTTCTCGAAGGCCCGGTGCAGCGTGCGGGAGACCTCCTCGTCCTCGACCGGCAGGATCTGCGGCAGCATCTCGACCAAAGTCACCTTCGCGCCGAAGGCGTTGTAGAAATAGGCGAACTCCACGCCGATGGCGCCGGCGCCGACGATGACGACGGATTTCGGCAGGGTTTTGCGGGCGAGGGCCTCGCGGGAGGTCATGACACGCTCGCCGTCGTACTCGAGGCCGGGGATGTGGCGCATGCGGCAACCGGTGGCGATGAGGATGTTTTTCGCGCGCAGGAACTTCCCCTTGTGCTCGCCCTCCGTGATCGAGACCATCCCGGCGGCCGCCACCTGGGCGCGGCCGAGGAAATACTCCACCTTGTTTTTCTTGAACAGGAACTCGATGCCCTTGGCCATCTGGGCGGCCACGCCGCGCGAGCGCTCCATGACCTTGCCCATGTCGAAGGTGATCTCCTTCGCGCTGAGGCCGTAGGCCTCGGCCTTCTTCATCTTCTGGTAGAGCTCGGCGCTCTTGAGGAGGGCCTTGGTCGGGATGCAGCCCCAATTGAGGCAGGTGCCGCCGGCGCGCTCGAGCTCGACGCAGGCGACCTTCTTGCCCAGCTGACCGGCGCGGATGGCGCCCGCGTAACCGGCGGGACCGCCGCCAATGACAACCAGATCGTATTCGGTAGTTTCAGCCATGTGTGGATGTGTGAATTTGGGTCAAACGGTCGCACACCGCCGCCCACCGTCAACTCCCAAACCGATTCCGCGCCGCCCGCCCGGGGGTGCCTTGCCCTCAGATGTCGATCACGTCGTCCGGCTTGCGCGGCTTGGCGGGCCGGGCCGCCGGGGCCGGGGTCAGCAGGCGGGTGAATACGAGGTTGGTCACGCTGACGATCAGCGCCCCGCCCACGGCCGACCAGAATCCGCCCACGTGGAAACCGTCGACAACCTTGCCGACGAAGAGGAACAACAAGGCATTGATCACGATCATCCCGAGCCCCATGGTCAGCACGATGAACGGCAGCGTGAACAGCACCAGCAGCGGCTTCAGGATGACATTCAGGAAGCTGAGCAGGAGCACGACGACGAGCAGCGTCAGGCCATCGGTGCACTCGATCCCCGGGATGACCTTCGCCGCGATGGTCACGCCCACCGCCAGCACCAGCCAGCGGGTGAGCAATTGGATGAGCGGTGAGTTCATGCGTGGTCGTGGACTCTCCACCGCCCGCGGAGCCGGGCAATGAAAATCCTCCTCGTCCAGGATTACCTGCGCAACGGCGGCACGGAGCGGCAAACGGTGCTGCTCGCCAACGCGTTCGCCGCCGCCGGCCTGCCGGTCACGCTCGTCACCTTTCGACCCGGCGGCCGGCTGGAATCGACCGTGGCGCCGGGCGTCAACCGGCTGGCCCTGCAGGGTTTCGACACGCGGCTCGACTGGTACGCGCCCGGCCTGCGCCGCACCGTCGAGGTGCTCGAGCCCGACGTGATACTCTGCATGGGCCGGATGGCGAACTGCCTGGCGGGCCGGATCGTGTCCGGGGTCGAGGACCGGCGGCCCGACACCGTGGTGATCGCGACCATGCGCACGGGCAAGCGGCTGCCCTGGCTTTTCCGGCGCTCGCTGCAGCGGGTCGACCACGTAATTGCCAATAGCGCCGCCGCGCGGGACGTCCTGCTCCGCGAGCACGCGGTCCCCGCCGACCGCATTGCCCTGATCCGGAATCCCCTGGTGTTCCCGCCCGATCGGCCCGCCACCGCCCTGGCCGACGACCGGGCAACGCTGCGCGCCCGGGAAGGCGTCGGTCCAGACACGGCCGTGCTGCTCAATGCCGCGATGTTCCGGCCGGAAAAGAACCAGGCCGGGCTCATCCAGGCCGCCGCCGCGCTCCCGGCCACCTTCGAGTGGCAGCTTTGGCTCGCGGGTGACGGGCCGGAGCGTTCCGCCTGTGTCGCCCTGGCCGATCGTCTCGGCCTTGCCGCGCGGGTGCGTTTCCTCGGGTTCCAGGCTGATCCCGGCCCGCTGTATGCCGCGGCCGACGTCGCCGTGCACGCTTCCCGCAGCGAATCCCTGTCGAATTTCCTGATCGAGGCCCAGGCGCACGGCCTTCCGGCCGTCGCCTTCGACGCGCGGGGAATCGCCGAGTGTTTCCAGCCCGACGTGACCGGGGCGGTGATCGCGCCGGGCGATACGGCGGCGTTCGCCGCGGCGGTCGTGCGGTTTGCCGGCGCCGATGCCGCCGTCCGCGCGCGGGCGCGCGATTATGCGCGTGAAACCTTCTCGGCCCCCCGGCAGGTTCAGGCCCATCTGGACCTCTTCGCGAAACTGACCAAGCTCTGAGCCATGACCAACAAGCAGCGCACCGACCTCATCGCGAAATACATCCGCGAGCACAAATACGCCGACCTGCGCACCCTGGCCACCAAGTTCGCCGGATCCATCTCCACGGTTCGCCGCGCCCTCGATCACCTGGAAGCCGCCGGCATGGTCCGCCGTCACCACGGCGGCGCCTCCCTCGTCGAGACCGACGAGGTCTCGCAGGAGTACGACTTCATCGCGCGCAACCAGCGGCACCCGGAGGAGAAATACGCCATCGCCCGCCTCGTCGCCGAGCAGGTGCAGCCCGGGATGACGGTGATCCTCGACGGCGGCAGCACCACGTTCGCCGTGGCGCGCCTGATCGTCGACAAGCGCCTGCAGGTCATCACCAACTCGCTCCCCGTCGCCAGCCTCTTCAGCGAGGTCGGCAGCGTCGAGACGATCGTCACCGGCGGCAGCATCTACAGCCGCCTCGGCGTCCTGCTCGGGCCGATGTGCGAGGAATCGCTCGAGCAGGTCCACGCCGACCTCGCCATCCTCGGCGGCGCCGGCATCACCGAGAACGGGGTCTGGAACCAGAACGCCCTGATCGTCGCCGCCCAGCGACGTATGATCGCGGCCGCCGAGCGCACGATCTTCGCCTTGGACAACTCCAAGTTCGGCCGCAAGGCCCTCAGCCTCACGACGCCCTTCGAACCGCGGTTCACGATCGTCACCGACGTCCGGCCCTCCCCCGCCGTCGCCAAGGCCATCAACGCCAGCGGCGCCCGCCTCACCTTGACCGGCAGGACGCGCACGCGGCCGGCCGGCGGGCCGGAAGTGGCGGATGGTGATGCAGGATTGGGCGGCTCCTGACATGACGTTGTCAGGACGGTGCGGTAGGGTTGCGGCTGCGTTCGTTCGTGCCTAGGCTATCCATTCCGCGTGCCCGCCTCCCACCGACATCCCGCGTCTTCCAACCTGACGGCTCCTGCCTGCATCCGCCTCCGCGGGGTCCGGCAAAACAACCTCAAGGGCTTCGACCTGGACCTGCCCCTGGGCAAGTTCATCGTCGTCACCGGCCTGAGCGGCAGCGGGAAATCCTCGCTGGTGTTCGACACCCTGCACGCCGAGGGCCAGCGCCGGTATGTCGAGACCTTCAGCGCGTACACGCGGCAATTCCTCGACCTCCTGAACAAGCCACGGGTCGACGCGATCGAGAACATCCGCCCCTCCATCGCCATCGGCCAGACGAACACGGTGAAGACCTCGCGCTCGACCGTGGGCACGATGACCGAGCTCACCGACTTCGCCAAGGTCTGGTTCAGCCATGTCGCGGAGTGCTTCGACCCCGCCACGGGCGAGAAGGTCGAGGACGACACGCCCCACCGTATCTGGGCCAAGCTCCACGCGGCCCATCCCGGCCGGACCGTGATCGTCGCCTTCCGCGTCAATCGGCCCGCGAACCTCAGCTGGCCCGAGATCCTCACAAGCCTCAAGGGCCAGGCCTACGTGCGGGCTTTGGTGTCGGGGGACGTTGCCAATCCCCGCGGGCCCACGCTCGCCGTGCATCGCCTCGACGACCTCCTGGCGGACCCGAAACCGCTGGCCGGGGTCTCCCACCTTTTTGTCGCCCAGGATCGCCTCGCCCTCGCCGCCGCCCAGCAGGGCCGCTTGGTCGAGGCCTGCGAGGCGGCCCTGCATTTCGGCCGCGGCGAGATGCACGCCTTCGCGGCGGACGACCTGGCCGAGCTCGGCCATTTCTCGCGCGGCCTGCATTCGCCCAAGACCGGCCGCACGTTCCGCGCGGCGTCGCCGGCCTTGTTCTCGTTCAATTCCCCCCTCGGCGCCTGCCCGCAATGCCGCGGCTTCGGGCGGGTGATCGACGTCGATTACCGCCTGGCGATCCCCGACCAGTCGCGCTCGATCGACGACGGGGCGATCAAGTGCTGGGAAAGCGACATCTACGGCGAGTCGAAAAAGGACCTGCTCCTGTTCGCGCGGAAACGGAAGATACCGACCGACGTGCCGTTCGCCTCGCTCACGCCCGAGCAGAAGGCCTTCGTGATCGAGGGCGAGCCGGGCTACGGCGAGGAGAACGGCAAGACCTGGCCGAAATATTGGTACGGCGTGAAGGGCTTCTTCCGCTGGCTCGAGAAGAACACCTACAAGATGCATGTGCGGGTCTACCTTTCGCGGTACCGCACCTACAACCCCTGCCCGGCCTGCGGCGGCCTGCGCCTGCAGCCCGAGGCGCTCTGCTGGCGCTGGCGCGGCCGCACGCTGCCGGAGCTGTACCAGCTGCCGGTCGATGACCTGTTGGGCCTGATCCAGACGGGGCCTTCGTCCGCGCGCCCCGGCGCCGACGGCAGGACCGCCGCCCACCAGCGCGACCTGGCGTTCGAGTCGATCGTCACGCGCCTGGGCTACCTCAGGCAGGTCGGCCTCGGTTACCTGACCCTCGACCGCGCGTCGCGCACGCTGTCGGGCGGTGAGGTCCAGCGGGTCAACCTCACCTCCTGCCTGGGCACGTCGCTCGTCGACACGCTCTTCGTCCTCGACGAGCCGAGCGTGGGTCTGCATCCGCGCGATCTCGACCGCCTGATCACGATCATCCGCTCGCTCACGGATGCCGGCAACACGGTGGTCGTGGTCGAACACGACGAGGCGATGATCCGCGCCGCCGACCACGTCATTGAGATCGGCCCCGAGCCCGGCGGCCGCGGCGGCCAGGTGGTTTTCCAGGGCACGATTCCGGCCCTACTGCGCGATGACCGCAGCATCACCGGCGCCTATCTTTCCGGGCGCCAGCGCCTCGACCCGCCCGTCAACCGGCGTCCCTGCCCGCCCGAGCTTCCCCGGTTGACGATCCGCGAGGCCACCAAGCACAACCTCGATCGCCTCTCGGTCGCCCTGCCCCTGCAGCGCCTCGTCTGCCTCAGCGGCGTTTCCGGCTCGGGGAAATCCACCCTGCTCGACAATGTCATCCATCAGGGCCTGCTCACGCAGCGCAACCTCCTGGCGGAGGATCCGGCCGCGATCGCGGCGCTCACCAGCGACCTGACCTTTGCCGAGATCGTCCTCGTGGACCAGTCCCCGCTTTCCCGCACGCCGCGCTCGAACCCGGCGCTTTACACGGAGGCGTGGGACCTCATCCGCGATCTCTTCGCCGCGACACCGGCTGCGCAGGCCGCCGGCTTCACCGCCTCGTCGTTCTCGTTCAACAGCGGCGACGGCCGGTGCGACCATTGCCAGGGCCTCGGCTACGAGCGCGTCGAGATGCAGTTCCTCTCCGACGTCTTTGTGCCGTGTCCGATCTGCGAGGGCCGGCGCTTCAAGGCCGAGGTCCTCGCGGTCAAATGGCGCGACCAGTCCGTGTCGGACCTCCTCGAGACCAGCGTCACGGACGCCTTGCCGCTGTTCGCCGACCACCCCGCCATCCAATCTCGCCTGGCCTCGCTCGAGGCCGTCGGCCTAGGGTACCTCAACCTCGGGCAGCCGCTGAACACCCTGAGCGGCGGCGAGTCGCAGCGCCTGAAGCTCGTGCGCTATCTGGGAGCCTTGGGCCAGGATGAGGCCCGGCCGACCTCGGCCGGAGCATTGTTGCTGCTCGATGAACCCACCACCGGCCTGCACCGCCACGACGTGAAGCGCCTGCTCGCGGTGCTCCAGCGCCTCGTCGACCGCGGGCACAGCGTCATCGTGATCGAGCACAATCTCGACGTGCTCAAGTCGGCGGACTGGATCGTGGAACTCGGCCCGGAGGCCGGCGCCGCCGGCGGCCGGCTCGTGGCTGAGGGGCCGCCCGAGGCGATCGCCGCCGGGGACAGCGCCACCGCGGGATTCCTGCACGGGGCGCTCGCCCCCGGGCGCGCCGAGCCCGTGGCGGCCGAGGAGGCCGCGCCGTACTCCACCCTCCCCCTCACGGTCGAGCCGCAGCTCACGATCACCGGGGCGCGCGAGAACAACCTCAAGAACCTCTCGCTCTCGCTGCCGCACCACCAGCTCACGGTCGTCACCGGCGTCTCCGGCTCGGGCAAGTCGACCCTGGCGTTCGATATCGTCTTTGCCGAGGGCCAGCGGCGGTTCATGGAATCGATGTCGCCCTACGCGCGGCAGTTCGTCGAGCAACTGCCCCGGCCCGACATCGACCGGCTCACCGGCATCCCGCCGACGGTGGCCATCGAGCAACGCGTCACCCGGGGTTCGCGCAAGTCCACGGTCGCCACGATCACCGAGGTCGCCCAGTACCTGCGCCTGCTGTACGCCCGGCTCGGCGTGCAGCACCATCCCCTGACCGACAAGCCGGTGACGCCCCTCACGCCGGCGGCCCTAAAGCGCCTGCTGCTGCGCGTCATGCACGGCACCAAGGCCCGGCGCGCGCGGCACCTCTATCTCTGCGCCCCGCTCGTGCGCGGGCGCAAGGGCCACCACCAGCCGATCGCCACCTGGATCGTCAACCAAGGCTACGCCCTCATGCGCGCCGACGGGCGCCTGCTGGCCGCCGAGGCTTTCACCAAGCTCGACCGCTACCGCGAGCACGACATCGAGGTTGTGGTCGCCGATCTCAAGACCGAGGCGCGGCCGGGCGCGGCCCTCGACACCGCGCTGCAGCTCGGCAAGGGCGCGTGCTTCCTGCTCACGCCGGCCGGCGAGATCCTGTCGTGGTTCTCGACGACGCGCACTGACATCGACTCGGGCGAGTCCTTCCCGGAGCTCGACCCGAAGCACTTCTCGTTCAACTCGCCCCGCGGCTGGTGCCCGGCCTGCCGCGGTCACGGGCGGATCCTGCCTTGGATGCTCGAGCCGGAGGACGAGGACGACGATCCGCTGGCGCGGCTGCGCGCGTTCGGGGTCGATGCGGCGGAGGACCTCCCCGGCGAGGGCCGGCCCTGCCCCGAGTGCCACGGCGAACGCCTCAACCGCGTCAGCCGCGCGGTGAAGCTGCACTTCCGCGATCGCTCGCCGCCGCTGAGCCTGCCCGCGCTGCTGCGCTCGACCCCGGCCGCCTTGCTCGCCCGCCTGCGTCAGCTCGCCCTCGACACCCGCGGCCGGCTCATCGTCCAGGACATCGTGCCCCAGATCGAGGAGCGGCTGAAGTTCCTCGACCACGTCGGCCTCGGCTACCTGGCGCTGGATCGGCCGACCGAGACCCTCTCGGGCGGCGAGGCCCAGCGCATCCGGCTCGCGGCGCAGCTGGGCTCGAACCTCTCCGGCGTGCTCTACGTCCTCGACGAACCGTCCATCGGCCTGCACGCCCGCGACAACGACCGCCTCATCGCGACGCTCCAGGCGCTGCGGGCCAAGGGCAACACGCTCCTCGTGGTCGAGCATGACGACGAGCTCATGCGGCGCGCCGACCGCATCGTCGACCTCGGGCCCGGGGCCGGCGTGCACGGCGGCGCCGTGCTGGCCGAGGGGACGCCGGCCGAGATTCGGCAGGCCGGCGCCTCGCTCACCGGCGTGTTCCTCACCCGCGGCATCGCCCATCCGCTGCGGGGCGAGTACCGGCCGGTCGGCGTTGCGCGGACGCATGGGGCGGCGAAGCGCCCGGCCGCGGACGTGGGCTGGCTGGAGCTCGGCGGAGCGCGGTTCCGGAACCTCAAGGGATTCGACCTGCGCCTGCCGCGCGGGCGACTGATCATGGTGGCCGGCCCGAGCGGCGCCGGGAAATCCACGCTGTTTCGCGACGTGCTGCACCCGGCGGTGACCCATGCGATCAAGGCGAAGCGCGGGCGTCTCACCGGACGCGAGTTTGCGCGGGCCACGGGCTTCGAGGGTGACGCGCCGCCGTTCGCGGCGCTCAGCGGCGTCGCCGGCTTTCGCTCGGTCATCGAGGTGGACCAGGCCCCCATCGGCAAGACGCCGCGGTCCACGCCGGCGACCTACCTCGGCATCTTCGACCTCATCCGGCAGTTCTTCGCGTCCCTGCCCGAGGCGAAGATGCGCGGCTACACGGCCTCGCGCTTCTCGTTCAACACCACGGGCGGCCGCTGCGAGGCCTGCCAGGGGGCCGGGCGCATCAAGCTGGAGATGGCCTTCATGCCGGACACCTACCTGCCCTGCGACTCCTGCCACGGGCGGCGCTACGGGCCGGAGCTGGCGGACATCACGTGGAAGGACCGGACCATCGGCGACGTGCTGCAGCTCACCTTCGAGGAGGCGGCGGCGTTCTTCGACTTCCATTCCCAGCTCGGCGCGGTCTGCCGGCTCATGGTGGACTGCGGCCTCGGCTACCTGACGCTCGGCCAGAGCTCGCCGACCCTGTCCGGTGGCGAGGCCCAGCGGTTGAAGCTCGTGACCGAGCTCGCCCGCGGGCTGCCCACGTTCACCGAGCGCAACCGCGGCGTGGTGGAGAAGAACCTCTACCTGCTCGAGGAGCCAACCATCGGGCTGCACCTGAGCGACTGCGAGAAGCTCATCCGCGTCCTGCATTCACTCGTGGACCAAGGCCACACCGTCGTCGTGATCGAGCACCACCTCGACCTCCTGGCCGAGGCCGACTACCTCGTCGAGCTCGGCCCGGTCGGCGGCCCCGAGGGCGGCGAGCTGCTCTACCAGGGACCGCTGGCCGGCATCCTCAAGGTGAAGCGCAGCCCCACGGCGCCCTACCTCCGCGCCAAGCTGCGGCGGTAGGGATGGGTTATTGGTTATCGATTATTTGTTATTGGTTATTGGCGGACCGCGGGAATCCGCCGCGTTCTACCGCAGGGCACTATAGCCAATGACCAGTAACCAATAACCCATAACCAATAACAAATCCCTACCGTCCGACCACCTGATGCAAAATGCGCTTCAGCTCCGCGAGCGAGATCGGCTTGGTCAGGCAGGCGGCGAGTCCGGCGAGCGGGATGCTGCGGGAGAGAATCTCGGGGTTGATGTAGCTCGTCATCATGATGCGGTGCACGTGCGGGTACTTGCCGTGCATCCGGATCAGGAACGGCAGGCCGTCCTCGCCGGGCATCAGGTGGTCGCACAGGATCGCATCGTAGCCGGCGAGCGCGAGCATGCTCTCCGCTTCCGCGGCGGAGTTGGCGCAATCGACCTGGAACTCGTCCTGCAGGCCCAGCTGGAGGGCCGAGCGAATCTCAACCTCGTCATCAACCACCAGCACCAACGGACGCGGAGGTGTGGCCGGTGCGTTCATCTCACGCGGAAGCCGCCCCGCTGGCGTCGCTGGCCTTGGCCGCGTCCTGCACCACCTTGATGAGCTCGGAGAACGAGACTGGCTTGAGCAGGTAGCGGAAGAGGGCGGCCTCGTTGACGCTGCGCAGCAGCAGCTCGGGCTTCATGTAGCCGGTGACGAGGATGCGCTGCATGTGGGGATACTCCTCCCGCGCGCGGACGAGGAAACTCATGCCGTTGCCGCCGGGCATGAGGTGGTCGGCGACGACCACCTTGAACGAGCGCTTGTGCAGGAGGAACTCCGCCTCGCGCACCGACGTCGCCGTGGCGACGTCGAAATAGGGCTCGAGCACGGCCTTGAACACGTCGAGCAGCGAAACCTCGTCGTCGATCAGAAGGATCGCATCCTTCTTGGTCTCGGCAGGCGCGGGCTTCGATTCGGCAGCACTCATGCCCCACAGCGTGCAATCCGGCCTGCCCTTGGCAAATCCATTTCCATGGGGCGTTTGCCAACTGATTTTGGTTTGCTTCACCGCCCAAATAATCAACCCTAGCCCGGAACCCGACATGCCAAACCCGGACCTGTACGCCGCAGCGCGCGAGGGCACGCTGGCCAGCCTAGACCCGAGCCTCCTGACGCCGGCGACGATCACCGCCCGCAATGCCTCCGGCAACACCCCCCTGCATGCCGCCGCCCGTTACGGCAGCCTGCGGACCCTCCCGCCCGGCATCGTCGAGCCGGCGCATTTCTTCCTCAAGAACGACCTCGGTTACACCGTCTTGCACCACGCCGCGCTCGGCGGCCACCTCGACCAGGTCCCGGCCGAGCTCCTCAGCGCCGCCAGCCTCGCGCTGCGCAGCAACTCGGGCTACACGGTCTTTCACGTCGCGGCCGCCCACGGCCACCTCGACCTGCTGCCCCCGGCCCTGCTCACGGCCGAGATCGTCCTCGGCAAGACCGACCTCGGCAACACGCTCCTGCACGAGGCGGCCGAGCAGGGCACGCTCGACCGCTTTCCTGCGCAGTTCGTCACCGCGGAGAACCTCGCGGTGAAGAACATCGGCGGCGAGACCGTCCTGCACGTCGCCGCCCTCAACGGCCATCTCGACCAGGTCCCGGCCGCGTTCCTCAATGCCCCGGCCCTGCTGGCCGTGACCAACTCCGGCGACACCGTCTTCCATGCGGCCGCCATCAGCGGCCACCTCGCGCAGATCCCCGCGCCGCTCCTGGTCCACGACAACCTCGTCGTGGCCAGCAAGTCCGGCTTCACCGCCATCCACGCCGCCGCCGAAACCGGTCAGCTCGACCGCATCCCGCGCGAACAGCTCACGCGGGACCTGCTCCTCACGCGCAACGACAACGGCGACACGCCGCTGCACGCCGCCGCGTTCGAGGGCCACCTCGACCAGGTGCCCACGGCCCTCCTGACCGAGGAACTGTTGAACGTCCGGAACTACGAGCGCGTGGCCGTCGGCCGGATCGCGGTTGAGCGGGGCTTCATCGAACAGATCCCCCCGCAGTTCCGCCCCAAGACCGGCGGACCCCTCAAGCGCCTGGCCGAGAAGCTCGGCGTGTCGCGGCCGCCGTTCGCCTGAGGCTGGCCCAGGTATCGTTCTCGTTCTCGTACTCTTTCTCGTTCTCCCGGATCGGTCAGCGCCTTGGCTGACAAAAGAATGCAGGGCTTGATTGGGAAAATGAGCGCGAGTGCGGTCCTAGCGACGAGAACGAGTACGATAGCGAGAACGATTGGGCGCCCCTCCGGCCACCTAATACCCGCTTCACGGCCCCTGCTGACCCTGTGTCATGGTCCACTTTGGCCTTCCCCCTCGGCACCGGCTGGCCAACACTGGACGCTGCATTTCCATGAACACCACGATCACCGCAATCACCGCTCGTGAAATCATCGACTCGCGTGGCAATCCCACCGTCGAAGTCGACGTCAAGCTCGCCTCCGGCCACCTCGGCCGCGCGGCCGTGCCCTCGGGCGCCAGCACCGGCGAGCACGAGGCCATCGAACTCCGCGACGGCGACAAGGCCCGCTACGTCGGCAAGGGCGTCCAGAAGGCCGTCGGCAACGTCAAGGCCAAGCTCGCTCCCGCGCTGATCGGCTTCGACGCGTGCGACCAGACCGGCGTCGACCGCGCCATGATCAAACTGGACGGCACGTCCACCAAGTCGAAGCTCGGCGCCAACGCCATCCTCGGCGTCTCGCTCGCCACCGCCAAGGCCGCCGCAGCCGCCCTCAACCAGCCCCTCTACAAGTACCTCGGCGGCCCCAACGCCAAGGTCCTGCCCGTGCCCATGATGAACATCATGAACGGCGGCGCGCACTCCGATGCCCCGATCGACTTCCAGGAATTCATGATCATGCCCACCGGCGCCAAGTCCTTCTCCGAGGGCCTGCGCATGGGCTGCGAGGTGTTCCACTCGCTGAAGAAGGTCCTCAAGGAAAAGGGCCTCTCCACCGCCGTCGGCGACGAGGGCGGCTTCGCCCCGAAGCTCGACTCCGCCGAGGCCGCGCTCGACGCCATCGCCCTCGCCGTGAAGAACGCCGGCTACAAGCTCGGCAAGGACATCAACCTCGCCCTCGATGTCGCCTCCTCCGAGTTCTACGTGAAGGAGAAGAAGCATTACGTCTTCAAGAAATCCACGGGCCAGGTCCTCTCCGGCGACGACATGGTCGAGTTCTACAAGCAGCTCGTCGCCAAGTACCCGATCGTCTCGATCGAGGACGGCTGCGCCGAGGGCGACTGGACGACCTGGAAGAAGCTCACCGACGCCATCGGCGGCAAGGTGCAGCTCGTTGGCGACGATCTCTTCGTCACCAACACCGAGTTCCTCAAGAAAGGCATCGAGACCGGCACCGCCAACTCGATCCTCGTCAAGGTCAACCAGATCGGCTCCCTCACCGAGACCCTCGACGCCGTCGAGATGGCCAAGGAGGCCAACTACACGGCCGTCATCTCGCACCGCTCGGGCGAGACCGAGGATGTGACGATCGCCGACATCGCCGTCGCCACCAACGCCGGCCAGATCAAGACCGGTTCGCTTTGCCGCACCGATCGCGTGGCCAAGTACAACCAGCTCCTCCGCATCGAGGAGGAACTCGGCGCCAGCGCCGTCTACGGCGGCAAGATGTAAGCCCGATCGAGTATTCGTGCACGAAGGCCGGGCTCTAAAAGCCCGGCCTTTTTCATGGGTAGCGGCCGGCCTCCGGACGGCCGTTTTGGCATGCGCAAGTCCAACCAGCCGTCCAGAGGCCGGCTGCTACCCAAAGGCAAGACACCCCAGACCTGCAGACTTGCCTCGGCCCACCACCGGTGCTCCCCTGCCCAAGCCATGCCCTCCCGGTTTTCCCGCTTCCTCCTCCTCACCCTCGGCGTTTGCCTGGCGGGCAACTTGCAGGCCGAAACCGCCGAGGAAAAGGCCGCCCGCGAGGAACGCGTCAAGGCCCGCCTCGCCGAGCACGCCCATCGCCGCGCCACGCAGGCCGCCGCCAAGGCCGAGGTCGCCCCCGCGGTCGCGATCCCACCCGCCACTTCCACCGCCGCCACCACCACCCCGGCCGACGGCGCCGCCACCAAGGCCCCGGAGGAAGTCACCACGCTGCCGCGCATGGAGGTGCGCAACAGCCGCATCACCGAGCTCGATCTCCAGATCCGCAAGCTCGAGAAGGACATCGCCCGCGAGCAGAAGAAGATGAAGTCCTCCGACCTCGACCAGTCCCTCAATGACGCCAAATCCACGCGGAAATTCTCCCTCTTCGGCGGCAAATCCACCGAGCAGCGCGAATCCGTCGCCGCCGAACGCGTCTCCCTCATGGAAGCCGAGCGCGACATTCTCGAGGCCATGAAGCAGAACAAGACGCCCGCCGAGCTCGCCCTCCTGCAGAAGCAGATCGACGACCTCCGCACCGTCCGCCGCAACCTCGATACCGAGCTGCGCTAGGAACGCCGGACGAGGAAATGGGGAAATCAGGAAAGCGGGAAAAGACCGCTTGGTTGGGTTCCTGATTTCCAGCTTTCCACCTTACTGCCTCAGGTAGCGCCCTACCGCACGCTGAAGGCCAAGCGATACTTCCCGGCCGGGATGCGATATTGCGGGAGCGTGTCCGGCCCGCAGCTCGCCGTGCCGAGTCCGCGCTGGCCGTAATCAAGGTTGAGATGCACCTCCGGTCGCGGGGTCAGGTCAGTGGTGTGCTTCGCGGCATAGAGATCGGCGGCCGTGAAGTGACTGGCCGACGCCTCGAGGTGGCGCCCGGCCGCCGCAAAGCGCAGGGCGGCACCGCGGCCGTCACCCAGCTCGATCCAGCGCACGTCGCACTTGTTGCCGTGCTCCTGCGGCAGGATGTAGGGCACGTACTGCGCGGTGACCGTGCTCTCGTACCGACCCACCAGCGCGCTGCGCTTGCGGTCGGTGTAATTTTCCCACGGACCCAGCCCGAACCAGGCGAGTCGCTCCATCTCCGGCGGTAAGACCAGCGAGACGCCGAGCCGCGGCACCTCGGGCAGCCGGCGGTCGAGATCGAACGCGTTGACGACGCCCAGTTCACCCGCCGGCCCGACGCGATAGGTGTGCGTGTGGGTGATGAATCGCTTCACCCCGGGACACCGCCAGCGCGAGCGGATGACAATCTCCGCCTCGCCGGTGCGGAGGACCCGGGCCGAGGCCTTCGCGCCCGCCGCTTCCATCCGATCGTAGCCCACCTTCAGGCAGTCGGACAGCAAGCGCGCCCCACCCCAGTTCACGAAATCGAAGAGCTTCAGCCCATCGTTGTCGGTGGCCGCACGCCAGACGTTCAGCTGCGGTCCCCGCAACCACTGCACCTGGCCGTCGCGCGTGAGGTTCTCAATGGTACCGCGCTCACGCTGGACCGTGAAGGTCACCGGACCCGCTTCCACGTACCAACCCTCGGACGTCGGCGTCAGCGTGACGGGCGCACGGCTCACCGCCGGCCGCTTCACGGCCGGAGTCCGGCGAAACGCCGTCGCCGGCACTGCGTGCTGCTGCCAGGCGATTTCGTGCCCAGCGTCGCACCAGGGCGTCGTCGCGCGAGTGTGGAAACGGAACGTGACGTGAACCTCCGCCCCGGCCGGCACGGCCAGGGCCGGATAACGCACCTGCACCGCCTGACTCTGACGCGGCGCGGCCTTGATCGCCGGCAACGCACCCTGCGCCTGCACCACGCCGTCGACCAGCAACTCCCAGGTGCCGCGCAGATCCGCGATGCCGGTGAACCAGCGTCGGTTCTGCACGCGGAAGCGCCCCTGCCGGGCATTCACCGCCTCGACCCGCACCGGCTGCGCGAGGTGCTTGTATTCGAACAAACCCGGATGGGCGCGGCGATCCGGCCAGACCAGGCCGTCGCAGACGAAGTTCTTGTCGCTCGGGGTGTCGCCGAAGTCGCCGCCGTAGGCCCAGTACTCGCGACCCTGCGCATCACGACGACGAATGCCGTGATCCACCCACTCCCAGATGAACCCACCCTGCAGCCCGTGGTGCCGCTCGAAGGCGTCGAAGTAATCGGCCAGGCTCCCGTTGCTGTTGCCCATGGCGTGCGAGTACTCGCACATGATGAGGGGCCGCTGATCCGTGCTCTTCCGGTCGCGCGCCCAGGCGACGAGCTTGTCGATCTGCGGGTACATCGGGCAGATGAGGTCGGTCGCCGCCTTGCCACCGCTCCAGTCAAAGGAGATCGCACCCTCGTAGTGGATCACCCGGCTCGGGTCGCGCTGCCGGATCCAGGCTGCCATCGCGTCATGGTGCGGACCGTAGCCGCTCTCGTTGCCAAGCGACCAGGCGATGATCGAGGGATGATTCTTGTCGCGCTCGACCATGCGCAGCCCGCGGTCGAGGAAGGCCGGGGCGTAGCGGTTGTCGTGGCTCAGCTCCTGGTAGAAGGCGTGCGACTCCACGTTGGCCTCGTCGAAGACGTACAGGCCGTACTCGTCGCAGAGATCGTACCAGTGCGGGTCGTTCGGGTAATGCGAGGTGCGCACCGCGTTGATATTGTGCTGCTTCATCACGCGGATGTCCTGCAGCATCCCCTCGCGGGTGACCGCCTTGCCGCGGACGTCGTCGTGCTCGTGGCGGTTGACGCCGGTGATCAGCACCGGCTGGCCGTTGATCAGGAGCTGGCGGTCGCGCGTCTCGATGCGCCGGAAGCCGACCCGCGCGGCCGTATGCTCGAGCGCCGCGCCATCGGGGCCGAGCAGCGTGACGACCGCGGTGTAGAGCTGCGGCGCCTCGGCTGACCAGAGTTTCGGGGCTTTGACGGGAACGCTCAGGCGGATGCGCTTGCGGGGATTGCGCCAGAAGTCCGACGCGTGGACCGCGCCCTCGGCCGGGCGCCGGAACACCGGGCGGCCCTGGGCATCGTGCAACTGCACGCGGATGCGGCAGCCCTTGGCCTCCGCGTCGGGGGCGCCGACGCGCACGTCGACGTTCAAGCTCGCGTCGCGCAGGTTGGGCGCGACGTCGCCGCGGACGAAGACGTCCTCGAGGTAAACCTTGGCCTGCGAGTAGAGATACACCTCCCGGTGAATCCCGCCCATCCACCACTGGTCCTGGTCCTCGACGAAACTCGCGTCCGACCACTTCACCACGGCGGCGGCCAGCGTGTGGGTGCTCCCAGCGCGCACATAGGCGGTGAGATCGAACTCCGAGGGCAGCCGAGTATCCTTGGCCAGGCCGACAGGTTGCCCGTCCACCCAGACATACAAGACGCTCTCGGCGCCGCCGATGTGCAGGATGGTGCGGCGCCCGTCCCAGTCGGCCGGGACGGTGAAGCAGGTGCGATAGAGGCCGGTCGGATTCTCCGCCGGCACCTGCGGCGGCAGGTCGTTGAACGGCATGACGACGTTCGTGTAATGCGGGTAACCGTGGCCATGCATCGTCCAGTTGGACGGCACGGGCAATTTCGACCAAGCGGCATCCAGCGCGTAATCCGTCCGAACGAAGTCCGCGGGCACCTCCTCAGGTCGGGCGACCAGCCGGAAATCCCAGTCGCCATCGAGCAAACGCCACCAAGGCGAGGCCTCGCGGGTATTCTGGAGCGCTGCCGCCGCCGACGGATAGGGATAGGTCGTCGCGCGGGCCGGGAGCCGATTCAGGGAGAGAGTCTCGGGAGACTGCCAGGTCTTGAGAGGGCCGGAGGAGAGGAGTTCCATGGGGACAGCCGCCCAGCGAAACAGGTCCGCCGCCGGTGTGAATCCAATTCAGAATTTATCCGTGAAGGAATGGTGGGGCTCACACCATTGAAACCACTAATACACACTTATGAACGGGAATTTTAGGAATTCCGGATTCCGGCCATTTCCGGACAAATTAGTGTGAATTAGTGGTTCAAGGATTGGATCCGTTGGGCATTTCCACGGC
Source organism: Opitutaceae bacterium (assembly GCA_019634615.1). Classification (GTDB taxonomy): domain Bacteria; phylum Verrucomicrobiota; class Verrucomicrobiia; order Opitutales; family Opitutaceae; genus UBA2377. Next base: position 11,149 of record JAHCAZ010000004.1, on the reverse strand, counting down.
TGCGACAAACTCCTCGCGGCGCTCGATGTGCGGGTTGTGTCCGGCGTGTGGCAGCACCACGTGCTTGGCGCCCGGGAAATGGCGGCGGATGGCCGACTCGTCGTCGGCCGTGACATAGGCCGATTTGCCGCCGCTGATGAAGAAGGTCGGTCCCTCGAAACGGTCCTCCGGCCGCAGCGGATCGCGCTCGAGCGTGCCCAGCGCCGCCGTGATCACCGGCAGGTTGATCGCCCAGCGCCAGCGATGCGCGGTGTCGGTCTCCAGGTTGGTGGCGAGGAACTTCCGCATCGCCCACTCCGGCACGCGCTGCTCCATGCGCTTTTCGGCCTCGGCCCGGGAGCGCAGGGTGGCGAGGTCCAATTCGTTGAGCGCGGCAAACTCCTCGCGGTGCGCCGGCCACGCATAGGCGCGCGGGGCGATGTCCACCACGATCAACCGCGCGACCCGCTCCGGGTGGCGGCAGGCCAGCCACATCGCGGTTTTCCCGCCCATGCTGTGGCCCATGAGCGTGACGCGGTCGAGGCCCTGCGCCTCGAGCCACGCGATCACGTCGGCAGCCATCGTCGGATAGTCCATCGGCTCCGCATGGGGCGAGGCGCCGTGGTTCCGGGCATCCAGCGCGTGCACGTGGTAACGCGCCGCGAGGTCGCGGCCGACGGTCTGCCAATTGCGCGAGGAGCCGAGCATCCCATGGAGGATGACGAGCGGCGGATGCCCGTCGCCGCCGAGATCGCGATGGAAAAGTGGCACGGTCACGCCGTGAGCCAAGGAGGCAGGCCGCCCAAAGCAAGCATCCGTCACTTTTTCCTTTGCCCTCCCGCGCCTTTGCCTGAGCGTTGCAGGCCCGATGAGCCAGGCACCGAAAGTTACCCCGATGATGCAGCAGTACTTCGAGGTGAAGCGCGGCCTCCCGCGTGACACCCTGCTGCTCTTCCGGCTCGGCGACTTTTTCGAGATGTTCTTCGACGACGCCATCGTCGCGTCAAAGATCTGCGGCCTCACCCTCACCCGCCGTCAGGAACACCCCATGGCCGGCATCCCGGCGCATGCGGCCGACACCTACGTCAACAAGCTCCTCGCCGCCGGCAAGAAGGTCGCCATCTGCGACCAGGCCGAGCCGGCCAAGGCCGGCAAGCTGGTGCGCCGCACCCTGACGCGCATCCTCTCCCCGGGCACGACCCTCGCCGCCAACCAGCTCGACGCCAATCGCAACCACTACCTGGCCGCCATCGCGCTCGACCACGCAGGCCTGCACGCCTCCTGGCTGGATCTGTCGACGGGCGAGTTCCGCCTCGCGACCGACGCGCGCATCGAGAACCTCCTCCCGGTCCTGACCGCCCTCGATCCCGCCGAACTCCTCGTCGCCGAAGGCGCCCTCGCCATCTGGCAGACCGCGCCGCACGAGCAGATCGCGGTGCACGCCCTGCATGCCTTCGCGACGTCGCGCCTCTGCTCGGAGCTGCCCGCCTACAACTTCGAGACCGCCACCGGTGCCCGCACCGTGATGGACACGCTCGGCGTCCTGAACCTGCAGGGTTTCGGCCTCGCCCACACCCACCCGGCCCTCGGCCCGGCCGGCGCCCTGGTGTATTACGCGACCGAGAACCTCTGCGCCAAGCCGGAGAACCTGCGCAGCCTGCAGGAGTACCGCAGCGCCGGCACGCTCCTGCTCGACCCGGCGACCCTGCGCAACCTCGAGATCTTCGCCTCGATCCGCGGCGGCCGCGACGGCTCGCTGCTGAATGCCATCAACCGCACCGCCACCGCCGCCGGCGCACGCCTGCTGGAGCGCTGGCTCGCGGCGCCCACGCTCGACCTGGCCGAGATTGTCCGCCGCCAGACCCTCGTCGGAGAGTTGATCAGCTCCCCGCCCCATCTTTCGACGCTGCGCGACCTGCTGGGCAACGTCCGCGACATTCCCCGCATCCTCGGCCGGCTGCAGAACCGCCTCCGCAACCCACGCGAACTCGGCGGCGTCCGCGACACGCTCACCCAATTGCCCGCGCTCCGCGCCGAGCTCGCGGCCGCCGGCGGCCACCTTGCGGGCGCCTGCCTGCCCATGATCGCCGAGCTGCCGAACCTGCGCGACCTCCTGGCCCGGGCGCTCGCCGACGAGCTCCCCGCCGACCTTGCCGAGGGCAACTACATCCGCGCCGGCTACGACGCAGAACTCGACCGGCTGCGTTCCCTCACGTCCGACAACAAGACCTGGCTTTCCGATCTCGAGCGAGCCGAGCAGGAACGCACCGGTATCCGGAGCCTCAAGGTCAGGTTCACGAACAATTTCGGCTACTACATCGAGGTTACCAAGGCCAACCTGCACCTCGTCCCGGCCGATTACATCCGCCGCCAGACCACCGTCGGCGGCGAGCGCTACGTCACCGAGGAGCTGCGCAAGAAGGAAAAGGAGATCTTTTCCGCCGAGGAGAACGCCCTCGCCCGCGAGCTCGAGCTCTTCAACCAGCTCGTCGCCACCATCCTCGACGATGCCATCGCGCTGGCGCAGACCGCCGATGCCCTCGCCGAGCTCGACGTCCTCGCCGGGTGGGCATTGCTCGCCCGCGAATGGGACTATTGCCGGCCGACGCTCGACGACGGCGACGCGCTCGAGATCACCGAGGGTCGCCACCCCGTCGTCGAGCAGATGCTCAAAGTGCCCGAGGCGATTGCCCGCGGGACCAGCCAGGCCTTTGTCCCCAATGACACGCTGCTCTCCTGCGAGGAGGCCCAGCTCGCCCTCATCACCGGTCCCAACATGGCCGGCAAATCCACTTACATCCGCCAGGTCGCGCTCATCACGCTCCTCGCCCAGGTCGGCTCCTGGGTGCCGGCCAAGGCTTGCCGCATCGGCCTCGTCGACCGGATCTTCTCCCGCGTCGGCGCGAGCGACGACCTGGCGCGTGGCAACTCGACCTTCATGGTCGAGATGAACGAGACCGCCAACATCCTCAACAACGCCACCGACCGCTCGCTCATCATTCTCGACGAGATCGGCCGCGGCACCTCGACCTACGACGGCCTGAGCATCGCCTGGGCCGTGGTCGAGCACCTGCACCGCGACCCGGAGCGCGGGCCGCGCACGCTGTTCGCCACGCACTACCAGGAGCTGACTCAGCTCGAGAAGCACCTGCCGCGCCTGCGCAACCTCTCCGTGGCCGTGAAGGAGTGGAACGACGACATCGTCTTCGTCCGCCGCGTCGTCCCCGGCGCCGCCGACCGCAGCTACGGCATCCAGGTGGCGCGGCTCGCCGGCCTGCCGCTGAGCGTCATCGACCGCGCCAAGACCATTCTGGCGCGACTCGAATCCGACGACACGAGCGTCACCCTGCCCACGCCCGCGCCCAGTGCGCGGCCGAAGAAGAAGATCAGCGTGACGCCGGCGGACGACGCCCAGCTAAATCTGTTGTAGCCGTTGTCTCTCGGCCGTCCGCCCACCGGTCCCGCGCGATACGTGCAGTTTGTAGGAGCCTGCTTGCAGGCGATGATCGCGCGAGCATCCGGTGCCGCATGTATCGCCTGCAAGCAGGCTCCTACGTGGAAGTGCTGCCGTTCACTCCGCCAGCGGCAGCCCAAGCAATCGGGCGGCGTCGATCATCCGCTGGTCCTTCGTGAACAAGGGACCGGCGTCGATCGCGGCATACGTGGCGAGGTGCAGCGCATCGAGTGTCCGCAGCGGGACCCGCGGGAAGACGCGGGCCATCATCTCGGCGGCATCGCGCACGACGAGTCCGTCGACCTCGACCAACTCGATCTGATCGTCCAGCAGGTGGATCTCAAAGAGTTGCCACACGCGTTGCCGCATGTCCGCCGAGAGGACGCCCGCCCTTTCCTTGGCCAGCAGGGCCGACCAGAATTCCGCATACACGAGTTCCGAGCACAGAATGCGCTCGCCGGAGACGGTCCGCTCGACCGCCGACGAATCCGGCTCGCGCACGTAGAGCTTCACCAGCACCGACGTGTCGAGATACATGTCAGTACGTGATGTCGCGTTGCCGGCGGATCTCCGCCGTCGAATCGGGCGTCTCCGGCATCGTGGCGCGGAAATCGGCCAGAGAAACCCAGCGCCGACCGCTGGCCGTCGGCCGGTAGCGCACCAGCATCGCCTTCGGCTCGCCGTCGGAGGTGATCACGATCTCCTCGCCGGCCGCCGCCCGCTGGAGCAGCGATGACAGGAGGTCTTTCGCTTCCCGCACCGAAACTTCGGAACGCTGGCGCAACGTGGCCGGCTCCTCCACCCGCCCCGCTTCACCCGGTGGCGGCTGCAGGGCCTTGGCCCCCAATACACGTTTGGATTTTTTCATGAGGCCACGTGTGGCCACGTTCAAATGCTACGTCAAGCCGCTCCGCTGTATCTCGTTGCAATTACGACGCATGGCGTAGTGCCCACAGTTGTTTGGCCTGGCGAATGGTCTTGGCCAGCACCTCCGGCGTGAGGGCCTGTTTCGGGTCGTCGCCGATACCGTGGGAGGGGCTCACGTGAGTCTCGATGCACAGGCCGTCGGCACCGTACGCGACCGCGGCGAGGGCGCAGGCGGGCACGTAGGCGGCCTTGCCGACCGAGTGGGAGGGATCGACCACGACGGCGGCCCAGGTCTTCTCCTTCAGGAGGGGCGTGATGCTTTCGTCCGGGTGGTTGCGGTAGCCATCGGGGGCCGGGCTGGTGCCGCGCGGGCACAGGATGATGTTGGGATTGCCGAACGCTGCGATGTATTCGGCCGCCGAGATGAACTCGCTGATCGGGCCCATGTGGATGCTGCGTTTCAGGAGCACGGCGCGGTCGGCGCGGTTGCCGATGGCGCGGCCCACGGCGCGGAGGAGCGAATAATTGAGCGCGTTGCGGGCGCCGATCTGCAGCAGGGTGACGCCGGCGTCGAGGGCGAGGCGGATGTGCTCCTCCTCCATCACCTCGGTGTCGGCTGGCAGGCCGGTGCGGCGGGACGCCTCCATGAGGATGTCGAGCGACTTGGTGTCACCCTGGAACGCGTACGGGTTGGTGCGCGGCTTCCACACGCCGCCGCGGATGACGTGGGCGCCGGCCTCCTTCACGGCCTGCGCGGTCTCGTAGAAATAGTTGGGATTCTTCGGGTCGATCGTGCACTGGCCGGCGATGACGAAGAGCTCCCGGCCCAGCGTGACGCCGCCGATCGTCAGGCGGCCGTTGGCCAGGTCGGAGCGCAGGTCCATGAGCTTGAAGGGCGACTGGATGCGGTCGATGCGGTCGACGTAGTCGAGGCCCTCGAGCCGGTTGATCATGAGCTCGTCGCGCTCGTCGCCGACGATGGCGTAGATGGTGCGGACGGCCCCGATGATGGGTTGGATCTTGCAGCCGAACTCGGTGACGATGGCGGTGACTTCGGTCAGCTGCTCGGGCGTGAGCCGGGGATTTTTCGGGAGGATCATGGCGTTGGTGTCGGGTTAATAAAAAAGCCGCCTGGATCAGGCGGCTTAAGGGGCGAAAATCTGGTTTTGGGTTTCAGGATTCGCGACAGCCGCCGGTGTGCATCCGGGTAAAGTAGTACCAGAAGGCAAAGCCGAAGGACTGGGCGTTGAAACGAATCACGGGGGCGATTGCGCCCGGTGGAGACAGTTTTGTCAATCTTGGGGATTGCAGCCGCGCATGAACACCGGCCGCAGCCGTAGCTACGAGCGTGAGCGAGTGGATTGCGCGCTGCGGATGCCAAACGGCCACTCGCTCACGCTCGTAGCCACGCACCTCACCGCAACACCTCGACAAACTCCGCCGGCAGCGGCGCCTTGGCGGCGAAGTGGCGGGTGCGGCCCTCGAACTCGTAGTCGAAATGGGTCTCGAGCGAGTGCAGGAACAGGCGTTTCTCGCCGGTGGCCTTGGCGAACTCCCGGTTGCGCGGGAAATCGCCGTAGGTCTGGTCGCCGACGATCGGCAGCCGGCGCTTGGCGCATTGCACGCGCAACTGGTGGCTGCGGCCCGTGAGCGGCTCGAGCTTGATGAGCGTGCGGGTGCTGGCCGCCCCGAGGCCGCTGCGCAGGACGGACATGCGGCTCTCGGCGGGGATGTGCCCGCGGACCGAGGTGCGGATCTGCCCGCCGCGCTTGTCGACCGCCAGCAGGTCGCGCCACACCTGGATCGGGGCCTGCGGGCGGCCGAAGACGACCGCGTTGTAAACCTTGTGCACGCGCTTGTGCCGGAAATGATGGCGCACGGCGGTGGCGAGGGCCTCGTCGGCGCTGACGAGGATCACGCCCGAGGTGGCGGAATCGAGGCGGTTCAACAGCCAGAGGCGGCGCGGCCCCTCGGCCGCCTCCCAGGTGAAGAACTCCCCTTCCCGCTCATAGCGCACGGTCAGCAGGGAGCGCGGCTCATCGCCCGCCTCGTTGGGGTGCGAGAGGACGCCCGCCGGTTTGTTCAACGCGGCGAGGCCGACGGGATCGGCGGCGAGCACCGTCACGTCCTTGCCCAAGGGCAGCCCGGCGCAGAAATTCGCGGGCGCGGCGCTCACTGGTAATAAAAGGAGAAGGTCAGCTCCTGTGATTCGCCGAGCACCTGGACCATGTCCTCGGTCCATTCGCCGTAGGGTGAGCGCGCGGTGATCGCGCTCACGCAGGAACGGGAGGCCTGGTCCGCGACCGAGCTGGGCCCGACCTCGATGATCTCCGCGACGTTGCCCTGCTTATCGAGGCGGAACTTGACGACCACGATCGTGCCCGACGCCGGGTACACGCGGCTCTGGATCAGGATGCGGTCCCACTGGATCTGCACGGTCTCGATCAGCTGCTGGAGGTACTGGCCGTAGTTGCTCCACTTGGCGTCGAAGGCGACGGGGCCGATGTTGGCGGTGCCGATCTTGTTCTCAGAAAAGATGGCGGGGCGCGCGCGCTGCTCGAGGCGCGGGGCCGGCCGCGGCCGGCGCGGGTCGATGCGCTGCTGGCCGGGGGTCGTGGCGCCCTCGGTGAGCTGGGCGCGCTCGACGCCCTCGACCTTTTCCGGCACGGGCTTGGCGTTCTCGGCGAACTTCGCGATGTTGCTGCCGTAGCTGTCCTTGTCGTCGCCCTCCATCTTCTCGAAACCCGAGAGCGGGTTCTGCTCGGCGCGCGGCGCGGCGGTGGCCTGCTCCGGGGTGACCTCGACCGGCGGCGCGCTCGGCTCGGGCGGGACCGGGGGCGAGAGCTGGCCGCTGACGATCTGCGCGGTGTCGATGTCGGTGCGGCCCTCCATGGCCGGCCGGTCGCCGCCGACTTCGGGGGACGGCTTCTCCTGGGCGGCCTGCTGGTTCTGGGCGCCGAAATTGTTGGTGTTGTCGGGCACGTTGTCCGGCGCGTCCGGGTTGGTCTCGACGAACTTGAAGGGCGCCTGCTCCTTCGGCAGCGGCCGCTTCGGCAGAGAAAATTCGTCCTGCGCGAGCTCGATGTCGAACTGCCGGGCCGGCGGGGCGCGGCCGATGACGTGCGTCGGCTCGAGCTGCAGCATATGCGGCGTGACCAGAAACAGGAGCACGTGCACCAGGATCGTGCCCAGGATCCCGATCTGGATCGACCGCGTGTCCGGGTCGGCGGACAGGCGCGGCGCCGGCAGGCGGCGGGGACGTTCAACGGGCGGGCTAGGCAGCTGGGTCATGGCGGCGGGCGATGGATAATCAACCCAGCAGACCCGCCTGGGTCAAAATTTGTTTCGTCGCTTCGAGCGGGAGGCCGATAATATTCGAGAACGAGCCCGTCTGCCCGGCCACGAGCAGGTCCCCGTGCTCCTGGATGGCGTAGCCGCCGGCTTTGTCGAGGGTGTGAACCCTGCCGAGGTATTCCGTGATGACGGCCTCGGTGAGCGGATGGAAGGTCACCTCGCTGGCCGCACCCGCGTCGGCGCGGTAACCGCCCCGGTGGTGACGCAGGGCCAGCCCGGTGAACACGGTGTGGGTCCGGCCGCTCAGCCGCCGCAGCATCGCGCGGGCCTCCGCCGCGTCGCGCGGCTTGTTCAACGCGTGGCCGTCGAGGAAGACCGTCGTGTCCGCGCCGAGCACCCATGCCTCCGGGTGCCGCGCCGCCACCCAGTCGGCCTTCAGCGCCGCGTTGTGGCTGACCATCGTGCGCGGATCCGTCGTCGGGTCCTCGTGCTCGGTGACGTCGGCCACGACGACCTCGAACGGCAGGCCGAGCCGGGCGAGCAGCTCGCGCCGGCGCGGCGACGCGGAGGCGAGGATGAGGCGGGGCGCCGGGTTCATTCTTCCCGCTCGGCGAGCACGCCGACGACGCGGCCGAGGACCCGGTGCAATTCGATGCGGCTGAGCTGGTAATTGTAGGCGGCCTCGACGCGGTTGTCGCTCGCGGCGGCGAGGCGGTTCTGCGCCTCGACGAGCTCGCGGTTGTCCGCGACGCCCTGCTGGAAGCGCCGCTCGGCGAGCTGCAGTTCCTCCCCGGCGAGCGCGTAGCCTTTCTCGGCGACGGCGATCTGCGCCAGGCGGGATGCGGCGTTCTGGCGGGCGAGCCTCACCTCGGCGGCGATGCGCGTCTGCAGGTCCTGCACGCGCAGTTCCTGGGCGCGGCGGCGCGACAGGGCGAGGTTGGTCAGCGATGTGGTGCGCGCGCTGTCGAACACGGGCATCGAGACCTCGAGGCTCCCGGACCACACGCGGTCCTCGTCGCCGTCAAAGGCGTTCCGCGAGGTGTAGCCGTAGCTGCCGAGGGCGGACAGGGCCGGCAGGCGGCCGTAGCGCGCGGCGCGCACCTCGAGCTCGTTCTGGTCGAGGAGCTTGCGGGCGGCGAGGAGATCGGAGCGCGCGGCGAACGCCTTTTCCTCGTAGGCGGCGTGGTCGGCCGCGGGCGGGATCCGCTGCAGGCGGGTGTCGGCCAGCTCCAGCGGCCGGGCCAGGTCCAGCCCGAGCAGCTGCTTGAGGCGGAGCTCGCCCTCCTGCACCACGGTGTCCTGCTGCAGGCGCGCCTGGTCGTCGATCGCCAGCTGGGCCTCGGCCCGGGTGACGTCGATCTGCGTGGCGACACCGGCGTTGAGCTGGTTGTGGGCGAGGTCGACGAGGCTGCGGGCGCGCGCGATGTTGGCGTCTAGGACCTCGATGCGGCGCAGGTTGCGCAACTGGGCGAAATAGGTCTCGGCCACCGTCGCGGTCACGACCTCGCGGAGCTGTTCCTGCCCGAGCCGGGCGACCGCGACGGCGTAGGTGGCGGCCTTGTAGGTGGCGATGCGCGCGGGATCAAGGAGGTCGAGGCGGCCAGTGAGCTGGGCGTCGAAACGGCTGTTGATGCCGCCGCTGCCGGGCGCCGTCCGGTTCCGGCGCTGGGTCGCGTCGAGCGTGACCTGCGGCAGGAGCCCGCTGCGCTCACGCACCGCCGCCTCCACGGCCTGGGCCACCGCCTCCCGGCCGATCAGGACCTCGAGGCTGGTCTGCTCCGCCGCCTGCAACGCCTGCTCCAGGGTCAGGCGCTGCGGTTCCGGGGCCGCCAGGACAAGGGAGAATGCCGCCAGGAAGATGCAAGGGAGCCGAAGACTGCGCATGGGAACCCCTAGCCAATCGCCCGGGAGCGCCCGAGTGCAAGCCTTGCGAGTTGTCAGGGCGGTGAAATCACTCCACGTTGCCCGTCCATCCCATGCGCCTCGGACTCGCCCAGCTCAACACGATCGTCGGTGACCTCGCCGGCAACCGCCGCCTGATCATCGACGCCTACCAGCGCCTTGTCGCCCAGGGGGCCGAGCTGGTGGTCTTCCCGGAACTGGTGGTCTGCGGCTACCCGCCGCGCGACCTGCTGCTGAAGCGCCGGTTCGTGTCCGACATCGCGGAATCCCTCGCGCAGATCGCCGCCGCCATCGGCGACGTGCCGGCGCTCATCGGCACGGTCGAGGCCAATCCCAAGGGCGACGGCCGCCATTTCCACAACTCCGCCGCCTTCTGTCACCGCGGCGCCGTGGCCGGCATCGCCCGGAAGTGCCTGCTGCCGACCTACGACGTGTTCGACGAGGACCGGTATTTCGAGCCGGCGGCGAAGCCCACCGTCTTCACCCATGGCGGGCGACGCATCGGCGTCACGATCTGCGAGGACATCTGGACGCACCCGATGATCAACACCCGCCGCCTCTACAGCGGGCTCGACCCGGTCCGCCAGCTCGCCGCCGAGAACTGCGACGTCATGATCAACCTCTCGGCGAGCCCCTGGTACCAGGCCAAGGGCCGCATCCGCCAGACCCTCGTCACCGATGCCGCGCGCGTCCTCGGCTGCCCGGTCGCCTACGTCAACGCCGTCGGCGGCAACGACGAGCTCGTCTTCGACGGCCGCAGCCTGGTCGCCGACGGCTCCGGCCGCATCACCGCCGGGCTCGCCGCCTTCCGCGAGGATTTCCAGGTGGTCGACACCGGCAGCCCGACCGCGCACGTCGATGCCACCTTCGCGCAGGAGGAGATGAAGGACATCCACGACGCCCTCGTGCTCGGCCTCCGCGACTACGCCCACAAGAGCGGCTTCAAGCGCGCCCTCATCGCCCTCTCCGGCGGCATCGATTCCGCCCTCGTCGCCGTGCTCGCCGTCGAAGCCTTCGGTGCCGCCAACGTCATGGGGGTGTCCCTGCCCTCGGCCATCTCCTCGGATCATTCCCGGGACGACGCGCGGCGTTTGGCGAAGAACCTCGGCATCCGCTTCGAGACCATCGCCATCGCCGACGCCGTGGCGGCGTGCGAGCAGGCGCTGGGCCCGATCTTCACGGGCCTCAAGCCCGACGTCACCGAGGAGAACATCCAGGCCCGCATCCGCGGGGTGCTGATGATGGCGCTCTCGAACAAGTTCGGCTCCCTGCTCCTCACCACCGGCAACAAGAGCGAGGTCGCGGTCGGCTACTGCACGCTCTACGGCGACATGGCGGGCGGCCTGGCCGTCATCTCCGATCTCTTCAAGACGCAGGTCTACGCCCTGTCGCGCTGGATCAACCGCGAGCGCGAGATCATCCCGGAGAACACGATCACCAAGGCCCCGAGCGCGGAGCTGCGGCCCGGCCAGACCGACCAGGACAGCCTCCCGCCCTACGACGTGCTCGATGCGATCCTGCAGGGCTACGTCGAGGAGGGCCTCTCCCGCAAGGACCTCGTCGCCCGGGGCTTCGACGAAACGGTCGTCAACGACGTCGTCCGCAAGGTCGACCTTAACGAATACAAGCGCAAGCAAGCCGCCCCGGGCCTAA
>JAHCAZ010000039.1 GCA_019634615.1 Opitutaceae bacterium | reverse complement strand
TCACCAGCCGCGCGCTCTACGCCCGGTTCATCCGCCAGCCGTAATAGGCCGAGAAGAGTTTCCGCCGGGCCAGCAGCCACACGAAGCCGCGGCCCACGGGATGCTCGTACGCAAAACGCAGCCAGCGTTCACCGTAGATCTGCTCGGTTTCCAGCGATTTCTTGTAGCGATGATAGTAGCGGACGGGCTCGGCTGACATCGCACTAATGCCATGCCACACCCGCCGGGACCCGCGACAAAATTCGTGCGATCCCCAAACCATTTAACCACGCCCCGCGTTGCCTGCGTTTGCCAAACGACCGGGGTTCGCTACGCTCGGGGGCACCATGGAAAATTTCAGCTTCCACAATCCCACGCGCATTCACTTCGGCCGCGGCCAGATCGCGGCTCTTGCCCAGGAACTCCCCGCGGACGCCCGCGTCCTGCTCCTCGCCGGCGGCGGCAGCATCAAGCAGAACGGCGTCTACGATCAGGTGAAGAAGGCGCTGGGCGCCCGCGTGACCCACGAGTTCTTCGGCGTCGAGGCCAACCCCGACTACGACACCCTGATGCAGGCCGTGGCGATCTGCCGCCGCGAAAAGCTCGACTGGGTCCTGCCCGTGGGCGGCGGCTCGGTGCTCGACGGGGCCAAATTCGTCGCGGCGGCGACGCCCTACGCCGGCGATCCCTGGGAAATCCTGACCACCCGGGCCGCGAAGGTTCAGGGCGCCCTCGCCATCGGCGCCGTGCTCACGCTCCCCGCCACCGGCTCGGAGGCGAACAGCTTCGCCGTCATCAGCCGCCGGTCGATCAAGGAGAAGCTCGCCTTCGGCAGCCCGCACACGTTTCCGCGGTTCTCGATCCTCGATCCGGAGACCACCTTCTCGCTGCCGGCCCGCCAGATTGCCAACGGCATCGGCGACGCCTTCTGCCACGTGATGGAGCAATATCTCACCTATCCCGCCGACGCGGCGGTGCAGGACCGCTTTGCCGAGGGCCTGCTGCGTACGCTGGTCGAGGTTGCCCCGCGCTCGCTCAGCGAGCCGACGCACTACGCCACGCGCGCCAATTTCATCTGGGCCGCCACGTGGGCGCTCAACGGCTGGATCGGCGCCGGCGTGCCGCAGGACTGGGCCACGCACATGATCGGCCACGAGCTTACGGCCCTCCACGGCATCGACCATGCCCGCACGCTCGCCATCGTGCTCCCGAGCCTGCTGCAGAACCAACGCGCCGCCAAGCGGGCAAAGCTCCTGCAGTACGCCGAGCGGGTCTGGGACCTGCGCGACGGCAGCGAGGACGCGCGCATCGACGCCGCGATCGCCAAGACCCGCGCCTTCTACGAGGCGCTCGGCATCAAGACGCGCCTCTCCGACTACGGGGTCAGGATCGAGACCGCCGCCGAGGTCGCCCGCCGGCTCCAGGCCCGCGGGATGGCCAAGCTCGGCGAGCGCGGCGAGATCACCCCGGCCAAGGTCGAGGAGATCCTGCGCGCCGCGGCGTAAAGATTGGTTGTTGTGGCCGGGGTCGCTGACCCCGGTCTACCATCCCCGGGCCCAGCGAGCCCGGCTACAATTAGCCCTGTACCGGCGGCTCGACCTTGCGGATGAGCAGCTGGCGGGTGCCGCCGGGCGTCTTCCAGGCGAACGTGTCGCCTTGGGCGAAGCCGATGATCGCGGTGCCGATCGGCGCGAGGATCGACAACCGCCCGGCGGCGCCGTCCGCGTGCTCGGGATAAACAAGCGTGTACGTGTCGACCTCGCCGCTCTCGCGGTCCTCGATCTCCACGCGGGAGCCCATGACGACCACGGTGGGCGGAATGACCTCGGCCGGGAGCACGTCGGCGCGCTCGAGCTCGAGCTTCAGGGGCTCGAGCTTCTCGCGCAGGCGCGGCTGCGACTGGATGACGGTGTTCACCAAGAGGCGCAGGCGCTCATGGTCTTTGCCGGAAATGCGGAGGCTGGGTAGGGTTGAGGTGGTTGGATTCATGATGATCGAGGGGTTGGGGGTTATGGGTTGACGCAAGGGCAGCGCGGACACGCCGGTCGGCGGGCCGCATTTGCGGGGTTCGGCGTGGACCGAGGCTTCGGGCGCACGCGCACACCTCCGCGCGGTCGCCGGATTAGGTTAGCGACCGCGTCAGGTAAGCCCTTGCACGAAGGGCAGCAGGTGACGCTGCGGTTTCACACCTCCAACAGAGGCCACAAAACGCGCGCGTTCAAGTCCGAAGGCGCGAAAGTCCGCGCCGTGCTCACTTCATCACCAACGTATCGTCCTTGACCGTGAACTTCACCTCGCTGCCCTCGGCGATCTCGCCGGCAATGAGGGCGCGGGCGAGCTTGGTCTCAAGGTTGCGCTGCAGGAAGCGCTTCAGCGGCCGCGCGCCAAAGACGGGATCGTAGCCCTTCTCCGCCGCCCACTCGCAGGCCTTGCGGTCGAGCGCGACGCTCACGCGGCGCTCGGCGAGGCGCTTGTTCAAGTCGGCCAGCAGGAGGTCCACGATGCGCGTGATCTCCTCGAGCGTGAGCGGCTTGAACAGGATCGTCTCGTCGATGCGGTTGAGGAATTCGGGCCGGAAGGCCTGGCGCAGGTCGGCCATCACGCTCTCTCGCACGCTCTCGGGGATCGTGTCCCCGGTGACGCCCTCGAGGAGGTGCCTCGAACCGAGGTTCGAGGTCATGATGATGACGGTGTTCTTGAAGTCCACGGTGCGCCCCTGGCTGTCAGTGATGCGCCCGTCGTCGAGCACCTGCAGGAGGACGTTGAACACGTCGGGATGCGCCTTCTCGACCTCGTCGAAGAGGATGACGGCGTAGGGCTTGCGCCGGACCGCCTCGGTGAGCTGGCCGCCCTCGTCGTAGCCGACGTAGCCCGGGGGCGCGCCGATCATGCGGGCGACGCTGTGCTTCTCCATGTATTCCGACATGTCGATGCGCACCATGGCGGCCTCGGTGTCGAAGAGCGTCTCGGCCAGGGTCTTCGCGAGCTCGGTCTTGCCCACGCCCGTCGGGCCGAGGAACAGGAAGCTGCCCACGGGGCGGCGCGGATCCTTGATGCCGCTGCGGGCGCGGAGGATCGACTCGGTGACGAGGCCCACGGCCTCGTCCTGGCCGATGACGCGCTGGTGGAGCACGTCCTCGAGCCGCAGGAGCTTCTCCTTCTCCCCCTCGACGAGGCGCGTCACGGGCACGCCGCTCCACTTGGCGACGACCTCGGCGATCTCCTCGTCGGAAACCTCCTCCTTGAAAAGCGTCGTCGCGCGCCCGGCCTGCTCGAGCTTCTTCAGCTCGGCCTCGAGTTGCGGGATGCGGCCGTGGCGCAGCTCGGCGACCTTGTTGAGGTCGTAGGCGCGCTCAGCCTTCTCCATCTCGAGGCGGGCGGCCTCGATGGACTCGCGGAGCTTGCGGACCTTCTCGACGGAGCCCTTCTCCTTCTCCCACTGGAGCCGGATGGCCTTGGCCTGCTCGCGGGCCTCGGCGAGTTCCTTGCGCAGGGTCTCGAGCCGGCGCGCGCTGGCCTCGTCCTTTTCCTTGGCGAGCGCGGTCTCCTCGATCTCGAGCCGCAAGACCTTGCGGGTCAGGGCGTCGAGCTCCTGCGGCATGGAATCCATCTCGGTGCGGATCATGGCGCAGGCCTCGTCCACCAGATCGATGGCCTTGTCGGGCAGGAAGCGATCGCTGATGTAGCGGTGCGAGAGCGTGACGGCGCTGACGAGGGCGTTGTCCTGGATGCGCACGCCGTGGTGCAGCTCGAAGCGCTCGCGGAGGCCGCGCAGGATCGAAATCGCGTCCTCGACCGTGGGCTGGTCCACAAGCACCGGCTGGAACCGCCGCTCCAGAGCGGCATCCTTCTCGATGTGCTTGCGGTACTCGTCGAGCGTCGTGGCGCCGATGCAGTGCAGCTCGCCGCGGGCCAGCATGGGCTTGAGGAGGTTACCCGCATCCATGGCACCCTCGGTCTTGCCCGCGCCGACGATGGTGTGGAGCTCGTCGATGAAGAGGATGATGCGGCCCTCGGCCTGTTTCACCTCGTTGAGGACGGCCTTGAGGCGCTCCTCGAATTCGCCGCGGTACTTGGCGCCGGCGACGAGCGCCCCCATGTCGAGGGCGAAGATGGTGCGGTCCTTGAGCCCCTCGGGCACGTCGCCGCGCAGGATGCGCTGCGCGAGGCCCTCGACGATGGCGGTCTTGCCGACGCCGGGCTCGCCGATGAGGACGGGGTTGTTCTTGGTCTTGCGGGAGAGGATGCGGATGGTGCGGCGGATCTCCTCGTCGCGGCCGATGACCGGGTCGAGCTTGCCCTTCCGCGCCTGGGCCACGAGGTCGATGCCGTACTTCTCGAGGGCCTGGTAGGTGGCCTCGGGATTGTCGGTTGTGACGCGCTGCGCGCCACGCACGTCCTTGAGCGCCTTGAGGACCTTGGTCCGGTCGAGGCCGAAGCTCTTGCACAGCTTCTTCACGGCCTCGGGTTTGCCGGTCTCGATCAGGCCGAGGAACAGGTGCTCGACCGATACGTACTCGTCCTTGAGGGCCTTGGCCTCGTGCTCCGCCTTGGTCAGCGCCTCGTTGACCGCCTGCGTGACGTAGACCTTCGAGGTGTCCACGCTCCCGGAGACCTTGGGCAGGCGTTCGAGCTCGCGATCGACCGCGAGCTGCAAGGCCGAGGGGGTGATCGCCATCTTCTCAAGGAGCCCGGGCACGATCCCCTGCTCCTGCCCGAGGAGGGCGGAGAGCAGGTGCCAGGTTTCCACCTCGTTGTGCTGGAGGCGGCGCGCGACGGCCTGCGCGTCGGTGACGGCCTGGCGCGACATTTGGGTGAGTCGGTTGAAATCCATGATGTCATCCCTCTGCATACGGCGGACCAATTCGGCAAAAGGATGCTCCCTCGGGTGATCCGTCAGCCCGCCGCCGGCGCTGCGTCAATCCGCCACGGCCTGGGCCACGAAGGGACAGGTTGGCGGGGCGCCAACACCGAACCTCATTGCCCCGCCGAACCGACCCGGCCACGCTGCGCGGCACTCTCCTCATGGCCGAAGCCATCGCACCCCTCGCCCTCGTCCACACGCCGCGCGCACCCGTCGCCATCGCCCATTCCCGCCACGTCGCCGATCCCTCGGCCTGCCTCCGCGGCGGCGAAACCCACCTCGAGGCCGGCAGCTGCCTGGTGCTCGATTTCGGCGAGGAGTTGGTCGGGGTCCTGGAGTTGGCGGTCATGGTCCACGCCGCCACCAAGGTCGAACTGATCGAAGGCGAGGACCTCGAGGAGGCGATGCTGCGGCAGGATCCTTTCCCACCCGACCATTGGTATCATCAGCCACGCGATCTCCTGCAGCTCGACCGCGGGACGCAGACGGCGCGCAACCAGGGGCGTCGCGCCTTTCGTTTCGTCCAGGTGATCGTCCACGGTCCCGGCCGCGTCACGCTGCGGAGCGCGCGCACAATCCTCGAGCATGCACCGGTCACCGACCGTGGCCGTTTTCGCTGCTCAGATTCGCTGCTGAACGACGCCTGGGCCATCAGCCAGCGGACGATCCGTCTCTGCATGCAGGCCTTCTACGAGGACGGCATCAAGCGCGACGGCATGCTCTGGATCGGGGATTACCGGGTGGAGTTCCTGTGCGCTCAATACCTGTTCGCCGATGCCGACCTCGCCCGGCGCTGCCTGCGGATGTTCGCCCAATGCCGGCACCCGGACGGCAGTCTCTCGGCGGTGGCCCTGCATGCCGGCGGTCATCTCTATCCGCGCATCAGCTATCAAGGCGACCTGTCGAAGCCCGGCGGCCTGCACGAGTGGGTGCTCGACAACTACTGTGCGGATTTCGTCTCGGGCTTGTGGGAATACGTGCTGCACACCGGCGATGCGGATCTGGCGCGGGAGCTGGCCGATGTGACCCGCGGCGTGATCGAGTTTCTTGCCCGGGTGGACCTCGCGAAGACGGTCCCCGGGCGCACCTTCATCACCGACAACCAGCCCGAGACGAAGGACTGGTGGGGCAGCCGCGCGGCGCTGGGCTACCAGCTCGCCGCGTGCTTTGACGATGCAGCCAGGCTCTGGCGGCACCTCGGGGATCACGCTGCGGCCGCCCACTGTGAGGCGCTGCGGGCAAAACGGCTGGTGGAAACCAAGGCGATGTTCGGCGAGCCAGCCCGGGGTGAAATCCGCGACGATCTTCCGGCGGCTTCCACGCGGAGCTGGCATGCCCATGCAGCGGCGTATCTGGCGGGCGCCTTGCCGGCGGAAGCCCTGCGCGCCCTCCATCCGCGACTTGCCGCCGACCCGGCGGTGCGCCGGCCGATGGCCGGCTTCATGGAGTTCTACCTGCTCGACGCCTGGCTACGGGCCGGCCTGGTGCGCGAAGCGCTCGATGAGATGCGCTCGTACTACGGCCAGATGCTCCGCAGCGGGGCCACCACCACTTGGGAGCTGGTCGATCGCCGCGAGCCGGGGATCGACCACATCCAACCGGCCGGCCGCAGCCACTGTCACGGTTGGTCGGCGGGACCGGCCCATCACCTGCCCGCGCGCATCCTCGGCGTGACCCCGCGCTCGCCCGGTTACCGGACCGTGGACATCCGCCCCGCCCTGGGCGATCTCCGCTGGGCCGAGGGTGAGATCCCCACCCCGCAGGGCAATATCCACGTGTCGGTCCAGAGCCCGCTCACCGGCCGGATCGTTCTCCCGCCCGGTATCGAGGCCACGCTGCATCTTGCCGGCCGCGAACCGCAGACCCTGACCGCCGGCACGCACACATTCTAGGGATCGTGGGAAGTCCGGGAACCGCCGGCCAGCCGGGGCTACTATTGCGCCGACGGAGGCCCTGCCTCCGGCATCAGCGATGGCAACCCGAACACCCACACCATGAAAACGAACCCTGCATCCGTTTGTGCGTTTCTCACGCTTTCGGCTGTCCTTGCGGTCCTGCCCACCCAGGCCACCGAAACCCCCGCCCCGCCCAAGACCGAGGCTGAAATCCGCGGCGAAGCCGCCAAAGCCGCCCTCCGGGAGCTCGACGGCGAGATCGACCGCGTCGATCAACTCATCGACCTTGCGCCCTCCCAGGCGGAGCGTGCCGCCGCCAAGGCGCGGCTGGCCGTCCTCAAGGACCGGCGCACCGCGCTGCGCAAAACCTACGTCAAGGCCCTCTACGACGAGCTGCGGGCCGACTTGCGGACCGAGGCCGACCGCGTGGGCGCCTGGGCCAAGCGGACCTTTGCCGGCGATCCCGGCGACAAGGCGGCCGCGGAAATGCAGACGGCGGTCACCGAGGCCAAGACCGCAGCCCAGGCCGCCGAGCACCGGGTCTATGCCGAACTCGCCACCGCGGATGCCGCCACCGACATCGCCGTCTACAAGCTGCGCCCCACCGACACCAACAAGGCGGAGGCCGAGGCCGGACTCGAAGCCGTGGAGCGAACCATCGACGACCTCGCGCAGCGCGTCGCCGCCATGCCGGTCAACGCGGAGCGCACGACGGCCAAACAACGCCTCCTGGCGCTGGAGGCCCGTCGCGACGAACTCCGACGCGATTTCAACAAAGCGCGCTTCGATGCGCTGATCGACGACGTGAAAACCGCCTGGTCCGACCTCGTGCGCTGAGGCGAACCCGCCCTACCCCATTCAGCCCGCAAGCTCGCGGAGGGCCTCAGCCTTGAAGCTGAAGCCCCAACCCGGCTCGGCCGAGGGATACGCGTAGCCCCGCTCGATGCGCAGCGGTCGATCGATGATGCCGTCCACCCAGTCGAACGACTCCACGCCGTAAGCCTCGGGGACGGTGCACGCCAGCGGCGCGTCGTACTCCTTGTAGTAATGCGGCAACACCGGCAACCCGTGTTGCCGCGCCAGCGCGGCCGAATCGAGCCAGCCCTCGACGCCGCCCAGCCGCAGGAGATCGGGTTGCCAAAGGTCGAGTGCCTTGCGCTCGGCGAGCTCGCGCAGGGCGACGAGATCGAACTCGCGCTCGCCCATCGCCAGCTGGATGCCCGCCTCGCGCTTGAGGGCCTGATAGCCCGCGAAATCCGTGTGCACCAGCGGCTCCTCGAACCAGTCGATGCCGTGGATCCGCGCCTGGCGCGCCAGGGCGAGAGCCTGCGGCAGGTCGAGGCCCTGGTTGGCGTCGATCATGATACGCACCTGCGGCCCGACCGCCGCCCGCACTTTGGCGATACGCTCGAGGTCGCGGGCAATGCCCTCGCGGGCGCCCACCTTGAGTTTAATGGCCGTGAAGCCCCGGCGCACGTAGCCGGTGGCCTCGGCGAGGAGTTCGTCATCCGAATACGACAACCAGCCGCCACTGCCGTACACCGGCACGCGTCCGGCCTCGGTACGGCCGCCAATCAATTGCCAGATGGGTTTCCCGGCCTGACGACCGCGGGCGTCCCACATCGCGACATTGATCAACCCCCGAGCCCAGCGCAGCAGGCCGACCGCGCCGAAGTACTCGAATTCGCGGTCGCAGGCTTGGTCGAAGCCGCGGGTGTCGTTGGTGTCCCAGCCGAGGGCGAGGTGCTTCACATCGGCCAGGGCGCCGCGGATCGCCGCGGGATTGAAATGGAAAGCCAGCAGGTAGCCTTCGCCGGTCGTCCCGTCCTCCAGCGTCACGCGCGTCACGATGAAATTGATGGCCGGGATCTGGTGGGTCGAATCCGCGATGGGGCGGGACAGGGGGGAGGCGGCGGTGAAGTAATCCACCGCGCGAACACGCGACGGGGCCATGCGCTGGCATTCAGCCCGCGCCACCCGGAGCCGCAAACCAAAAGCCCGGCGCCAACAAAATAAGGGTGGATTTTCGGCCGCGGTTGTGGCTTAACGCACCCTCCCAGTCGGGCGCTTAGCTCAGTTGGTTAGAGCACATGCATCACACGCATGGGGTCACAGGTTCGAGTCCTGTAGCGCCCACCATCCCTCTGTAGAGAGGGCGCAGGAGAGGCCGAACCGGCCAATTTACTCACCGAAGTAGTCACCGACCGCACGACAACGCGTAGGAATGGGCACCTGCCCCCGCACCACTAACCCCTGGCTGTCCCCGCCAACGAAGCGTCCAGTGCGGTCCAGCGTGATGCTTGCCATCAGCCAGTAAAACTTACGGGAGGTGCGATTACGGGGCGGTGGACCGACTATTTGTTTCCCCAACGCCAACTTGGTCTCTCACCCTTCCACCAACAGATTGCAATGAGGACACCGGTGACGAAGCACGTGTAGGCGATAGCCATGCCAATATTAGCCTTCGCGAGAGGAGCGCCTCCAATCATGGCGAGGATGAATCCGAGAAAAACAACCCATCCCTGCCAGCGACTCGGGTAACCCCATCCCCAGCCATACGTCTTTGCCGGAAACCATGCCGTGTCTTTTGGAAGTGGCATGGCACTTCGATAGACGTTTCGCGGGACGCGAGCAAGCGCTTCCGCTACACTTGCCGCCATCAGTACGCGCAGGCGGGGCGATTCCTGCGTGGAGCAAAGAGCATCGGTTCATACGAGCCGATTGGTGGCAACGTCATGGATTACTGGTTGAATCAAAGCACAGTCCTTCGGGTTGGCAGGGTGTACTACGACAACGGGCAGGACCATTTCGAGCGGGAAGAGTGGTATGAGCTGATGTCGCCTAAGAAAGCATTCCAACCTGACCCTCGCGGCCCCGCCCCTAGCGGCGAGTCAGTGCGTCCAATTCCCTAGGCTGTACGTCTCCACCCCAGCCCGTAAAACGCGCAGGAGGGGTGATTGCGGGGCGATAGATTCGTTTTGCTGGCTGGTCAGTGACCTTGCCTCACTTCATCCGGTCTTTCTGCAAAAACAACGAGACGAGCCACAGCGGCCACAGCACGGCTATAAAAAGCAACAGGCCTGCATCAAAGCCGCCATTTCCACCTCCTGCGGATGGCTCGAAGTATTTGGTTCTTTCCCTTTTTCCGGGGGCGGCCACAGCAACAACCATCAGAGCCAAGCCGATAAGCAGATATATTCCAAACAAGTTGGCGGGAGTGCTCATCGAATGACCGTCGGGGCTAACGCAGCGCCCAAGGCGAGAAGGGAAACAACCCAGACCAGAATCCGGAGCGTAACGCCAGTTGCCAGAAGGTTAGGTTGCCTAGCAAGTAACTCCATCCTTCTTTCCTTTGAAGACAAGGCGCGCAGAAGAATCGCCATGTAAACAACCAAGCCGACAACGCACGTCGCAAGGGCAGCTTTTGTTCTGCCATGCACGACATCGCTCTTCGCCATATCTTGGGAATAGTGGACGATCAAGGCGACGAAGAGCCACAGTGCCCAAAGGAGGGTGTAGATGCGACGACCACCGAGAGCGGCTGTCAGCATATCTATGGGATGAGCTTGCTGCGATTCGGTCATCTGCCTGCCCAAAATTGCGAATCCCCATCCGCCATGGCGAGACTGTTAAGGCCGCAACCCCCATCCTCCCTTCACGCAGCCAATCGTCTCCCGGGCTCAGCGAGCGCGGCTACACCTTACCGCGTTGCCAGCGGCGCGGGGTCACGCCGAAGGCTCGCTTGAACTGGGTGCTGAAATGCTGCGAGGAGCTGAAGCCGTATTGCTGCGCGGCCGTGGTCACGTCGATCGCCGGCTGGCGCAGGGCTTCGCGGGCGGCGTTGAGGCGCAGGTGCAGGTGGTAGGCCGCCGGGGTCAGACCGACCTCCCGGCGGAATTGCGTGCAGAAATGCGGCACGCTGCGGGCGGTCGCCACGGCCGCGAGGTCGCGCAGCGGGAGCCGTCGCTCGAGGTTTTCCTGCAGGTAATCCAAAGCCTTCTGGATCGCGTGCGAATATGGCAGACGGCGTTCCGCGGGAGCGGCCTCGCGTCCCGCGTCGTCCAGCCGCTGCTCGACCAGCGTCACGAACAGGCGCAGGCAGGCCAGGATCGCCTCCGTCCGGTGCGACCGGTGCGCCACAACCTGCCGGACCAGAGCGCGCAGCACCGGCTCGACCTCGTCGCAGCCGGGCACCAGCCGCGGCCGCGCCGCCCGCAGCCGCGCCGCCAGGCGCTTCCCCTCCGTCCCCAGCCGGTCGAGGTCCAAACCCACCCACAGGTGATGGTTCTCGGGATTGCGCTGCGCCCCCGTGCCGTGCTTCTCGCGCGGGTAGGCGATGTAGAGATCGCCCATCCGCTGCGTCACCGTCTCCCCCTGCGCCCGCCACGTCGCGCGGCCCCGCGAGAGATAAAGGAACTCGAACGCCGGGTGCGTATGCAGCCCCAGGTGATGCCCCGCGCAGCACAGCGCCTCCCCGCAGTGCGAGATCTCCGGCAATCCGTCCACCGGGTGCTCGTAGACATAACCGCTGATGATCTGGGGATCGCGCAGGACCTTCATGCCAACGGCAACCTGCCTGTACGCCATCTTAACGCCAGCGAAATTTTATATACAAGATTACGAAATCCCCTGAACGCCAAGCCCACCCCCACCCGCTATCCTCCAGTCCATCCCTTGAGCGTTCAGCGTTAAACGTTCAGCGTTCAGCGTTTCCTATCCCATCCCCACCACACCCATGGCCACCGCCACCGCCCCCAATCCCTACAAGCTCACCGCCGCCCAGCAGAAGTTCTACCACGAGAACGGCTACCTGCTCGGCCTGCCGCCCATCTACACCCGCCAGGAGATGGCCCAGCTCAACGCGGAGCTCCCCAACCTCCTCGCCCTGCTCAAGCCCGACGAGACCACCAAGGACATCCGCGAGTGGCACGAGACGAGCACCTACCTCTACGACATCTGCATGAATCCGAAGATTCTGGATCTCGTCGAAGGCATCCTCGGGCCTAATTTCTACTGCTGGGCCAGCAATTTCTTCATCAAGGACCCGCGCAGCATGTCCACCGTCGGCTGGCACCAGGACTCCTACTACTGGCCGATGACGCCCAACAATTCCGTCACCGTCTGGCTCGCCTTCGACGACGTCGATGAGGTCAACGGCGGCATGAAGCTCATCCCCGGCTCGCACAAGGGCGGCATTATCAAGCACCGCCGCTCGACCGAGACCAACTCGGTGCTGACGCTGGAGCTCGAGGACGGCTCCGACTTCAAGGCCGACTCGGCCGTGCAGTTCCGCCTGAAGGCCGGCGAATGCTCGCTGCACGACGACCGCGCCATCCACGGCTCGCAGGCCAATCCCTCCGACCGCCGCCGCGCGGGCCTCACGATCCGCTACTCGGGCACGAACGTGAAGAACGACATGGCGGTGAACCCGAACTTCAAGATCTACCTCTGCCGCGGCGTCGACGAGTTCAAGCACAACCCCTACGGCACGCCGCCGACGCAGCGCTACGGCCGCCCGAGCTTTAAACCGGTCAGCAACGAAGAGGCCGGCCGCGGCTGACCGGGCCGCCGCCAGGCGGCGGAACGCTCAACGCCGAACGTTTAACGCTGAACGCTGAAGTGGACGCAGAGGTAGGCAGCCCGCTCGCGGGCGCTGTTTGGCGTTTGGAGCGGTATCAAGCGCGAGCAAGCTCGCTGCCTACCGTTGCCCCCTTGAGCGTTAAACGTTGAAGGTTGAACGTTAAGCGTTCGCGCGCCCCAGGGGCGCGCGCTGCGTTCAGCGTTGCCGCCGCCCGCGGCGCCCCCCAGCCTCGGCGGACTAATCCGTGAACGCCTCCTGGGATACGCTCAAAATCCTCTCCGATCCGACGCGCCTGCGGCTGCTGGCGCTGGTCATGAAGGAGGAGCTCTCCGTGGCCGAGTTGCAGGAGGTCCTCGGCATGGGCCAGTCGCGCATTTCCTCGCAGCTCGCCCAACTGCGCCAGGCCGGCTTCGTCTCCGACCGCCGCGAGGGCAAGAATGCGTTCTACTCGCTCCGGCCCCACCTGCCGCCCGCCGTGCTCGCGCTCCTGCGTGCCTCGCTCGACGCCGTGGCCGGCCAGCCGGCGCTGACGGAGGACCGCGCCAATCTCGACCGCATCCTCCAGAAGCGCCGCCGCACGCAGGAGCAGTATTTCAACCTGATCGCCGGCCGGCTCGGCAAACACTACTGCCCGGGCCGCTCCTGGGAGGCGATCGGTCACCTGGCCCTGCGCCTCACCCCGGCGATCACGATCGCCGACCTGGGCGCCGGCGAGGGGCTCGTATCCCAGCTGCTCGCGCGCCGCGCCAAGCAGGTCTGGTGCATCGACAATTCTGAGCGCATGGTCGAGGTCGGCACCGAGCTCGCGCGCAAGAACGGCCTCGATAACCTCGCCTACAAGCACGGCGACATCGAGGCCGTGCCCCTGCCCGACCGCTCCGTGGATCTCGCGATCCTGAGCCAGGCCCTGCACCACGCCCAGCACCCGCAGGTCGCGGTCGAGGAGGCCCACCGCATTCTCAAGCCCGGCGGCCAGGTGCTCATCCTCGACCTCAACGAGCACACCTTCGAAAAGGCGCGCGAGCTGTACGCCGACGTCTGGCTCGGCTTCAAGGAAAGCGCCCTGCACGGTTTCCTGAAAAAGGCCGGCTTCACCAAGGTCGAGGTCAACGCCGTCGCCCGCGAGCCCGAGGAACCGCACTTCGAGACGCTGCTCGCCAGCGGCGTCAAGGGCGGGCGGGTGTAGGCGGCCTCGCAGAGGCCGGTCCCAAGCCCCGGGTCAGCGAACCCGGCTACAACCGGATGCACCGCGTCAGTAATGAGGCGGGCGATCGTCCTCGGGCGCCTCGGCCCCGGTGGCGTTCGCATCCGGCACGCGCTCGCGCAACGCGAGAAGCGCCGCGCGCAGGCGCGTCAGCTGTTCGTTCAGCTCGAGCATGGCCTTGTCCTGCTCGATCACGTGCCGCTCGAGGTAGGCGACCTTTTCTTCCAGGCGCAGTACGCGTTCGTCCATGCCGGCGAAGCTACTGCTGGGACTTCAGTTTTTCCAGCTCGGGCACGATCACGCGCTGATAGCAGTCGGGGCAGATCGAATGGCTGAACTCGCTGCCCGTGCGCTCGTTGATGTAGCCCTCCATCTGCTGCCAGTAGTTCTGGTCGTCACGGATCTTTTTGCAGTACGAGCAGATCGGCAGGAGTTCCTCGAGTTGGCGGACCTGGGTCGTGTACTTGAGGATGCGCTCGGCGGTGCGGAGCCGCATGCGCAGTTCGAAGACGTCGAGCGGCTTCGTCAGGAAATCGTCCACGCCCGCATCCATGGCGTTCTGCTGGTTCTCCTCGGAGGCATCGCGGGCGGTGACGAGGATGAAATACGCATAGTCGGCCTTGCGGCGCGCGCGGATGCGGCGGCAAAGCTCCAGGCCATCGGCCTCCGGCATCTCCCAGTCGCTCACGACGACGCGCACGGGTTCCCGCTGGAGCTTGGCCCACGCCTCGCGGCCATCCCGCGCCTCGATCACCTCATGGCCCAGACGCACGAGGGCCTGACGCATCATCATCAGGGCCATCTTGTCGTCTTCGACCGCGAGGATCTTCATGCCTGACTTGTCTTTTCCCCCGCGGATCATCGCAACGCAGGAAATTACCTATTTGGCCTGAGGGGTAAGTAGTTCCCGCAGGGCTGCGGGATCCGTGACCGGTGCCTGGCACGTCTGCCGCTCGCACACGTAAGCCGTTGCCCGGCCACCCCATGGCCGCATTTCCCGTATCCACGGCATCCGGTCCGCCAGCCAGGCCTGCCCGGCCGCGCCATCGGCGGCCAGCAGCGCGCGCCGCGGCCCGAGGCGTTCGTGCAGCACGGCTGCCAGGGCCTGGAAATCAGGCTGCGCCGGGTCACCAGCCAGGACGACATGCCGCACGGGCTCGAGCGCCTGCGCCAGGGCGCACAGCAGCTGGGGCAGCGCCTGGGGCGCGCGTTCCCATTGGGGCCGCATCCCGGCGATGGTGCGCAGCGCCCGGTCGCGCCGGGCCCCGTCGTCGTCACCAGCCAGGGCCGCAAGGCGCAGGAGGTTCAGCGCCGCGAGCGAGCCGGGCGTCGGCTCAGCCCCGTCGTAGTCCTCCTTCAGGCGCAGCACGATCGACGCATCGTCGGCCCGCGAGTTGTAGTAACCACCGCCCGCCTCGTCCCAGAAGATCCGGTCCATGGTGGCCTGCAACTCGACGGCCCACTGGAGCCAGCGGACCTCGAAGCCGGCCTCGTACAAGTCGAGGAGCCCCTGCACGACGCACGCGTAATCCTCGGCAAACCCCTCCGTTGTGCCGCGGCCGTCGAGCCAGCTGCGGTAGAGGATCCCGCGCGCGGGATCGTAGAGCTCGCGTTGGAGAAACTCCGCCGCGCGCGTGGCGGTTTTGATGTAGCCGGCCTCGCTGAAGCCGGTTCCGCCCGATCCGGGGTCGGCGACCCCGGCTACAACCTGGTGCGCCTTGGCGAAGGCCGAGATCATCAGGCCATTGCCCGCGGCGAGGATCTTGTTGTCGAGGTGCGGACGGGGGCGCCGGGCGCGCACGGTGCGCAGGCGATCGAGCATCGCCACGAGCTTCGTCTCGGCCTGCTCCGGGCTGAGACCGCATTTCTCAGCGGAGACCGCCAGCGGGGCGCGGGCCATCAGGACATTCTTGCCGCGGAATTCACCATGCGGGTCCTGCGCCGCGGTGACATTGCCTCCGGGTTCAACGCCAAAATGCGCTGCGAAAAAGGTGTAGTCCTCGCCCAGGTGCGCCTGCAGTTCGTCGGCCGACCAGACATAGAAAGCCCCTTCCGCATGCGCCGCACCCGTTGCGTCCAGCGGGCTGTCCGCGTCCTCCGCCGTGTAGAAACCGCCCGCCGGGTGGGTCAGGTCGCGGGCCACGTAGTCGAGGATGTCCCGGGCGATCCAGCCGTAGGTCGGCTGGCCGGTGGCCTGCTGGGCCTCGAGGAAGCTCACGGCCAGCTGCGCCTGGTCGTAGAGCATCTTCTCGAAGTGCGGCACGAACCACTGCTCGTCCACCGAGTACCGGTGAAACCCGCCGCCCACGTGGTCATGCAGGCCGCCTTGCGCCATGGCGCGCAGCGTCGCGGTCGCGAGCTTGACCGCCTCGGCGCCCACTTCGCCTGTGACGCCCTGAATGGCGGCGACCCGGAACAGGAAGTTGAAATTGGCCGCCCGGGGAAATTTCGGTGCACTGCCAAAGCCGCCCCACTTGGGGTCGAAGGATTCGAAGAAATACTGGAAACAGCGCTCGAACGCGGCGCTGCCCGCGACCGGCAGGTCGTCGCCCTCGGCGGCCTCGGCCGGCCGATTGTAATACTCACGCAGCGTGCCGAGCGCGCGCTCGCCCTCGGCCACCAGCTTGTCCCGCTCTGTCTCCCAGCCGCGGGCGATGGCCCGGAGCAGCGTCGGGAAGCCCGGCCGCCCGTGCCGGTCCTCCGGCGGGAAATAGGTGCCGCCGAAGAACGGCTTGAGCTCGGGCGTGAGCCAGGCGCTCAGCGGCCACCCGCCGTGGCCGGTCATCGCCTGCACGTAGCTCATGTAAACCTTGTCCACGTCGGGCCGCTCCTCGCGGTCCACCTTGATCGGGACGAAATGCGCGTTGAGCAGCGCGGCGATGTCGGCGTTCTCGAAGCACTCGTGCGCCATCACGTGGCACCAATGGCACGTGGAGTAGCCGATGCTGAGGAAGATGGGCTTCTGCTCCGCCCGCGCCTGGGCAAAGGCGGCCTCGCCCCACGGCAGCCACGCCACGGGGTTGTCGGCGTGTTGGCGCAGGTAGGGGGATTTTTCGGCGGCGAGGGAGTTTGACATGCGGCGGCCGGATCAGTCGCCGAGAACCCAGCTGAAGATCAGCGGGGCGACGATGGTGGCGTCGCTCTCGATGATGTACTTCGGGGTCTTCGCCCCGAGCTTGCCCCAGGTGATCTTCTCGTTGGGGACGGCACCGGAGTAGCTGCCGTAGCTCGTCGTCGAGTCGCTGATCTGGGCGAAGTAGCCCCAGAGCGGGACGCCGGTGCGGCCGAGGTCCTGGTGGAGCATCGGGACGACGCAGATCGGGAAATCGCCGGCGATGCCGCCGCCGATCTGGAAGAAGCCGATCGAGCCCTCGCCGTTGCGGAGCTTCCTCGCGGTCTTGGTGTACCAGCCGGCGAGCCAGGCCATGTACTCGATGCCGGTGCGCACGGTGTGCACGTGCTTGATCTCGCCGGTGATGACGCGGCCGGCGTACATGTTGCCGAGGGTGGCGTCCTCCCAGCCGGGGACGATGATGGGCAGGTTCTTCTCGCAGGCGGCGAGCATCCACGAGTTCTTCGGGTCGATCTGGTAGTGCTGCTTCAGCTTCCCGCTGCGCAGGACCTTGTACATGAACTCGTGCGGGAAGTAGCGCTCGCCGGCGCGGTCGGCCGCCACCCATTCGTCGGCCACGGCGGCTTCGATGCGGCGCATGGCCTCCATCTCGGGGATGCAGGTGTCGGTGACGCGGTTCATGTGGCGCTTGAGCAGGTCCTGCTCGTCGGCGGCGGTCAGGTGCCGGTAGTGCGGGACACGCTCGTAGTAGTCGTGGGCGACGAGGTTGAAGATGTCCTCCTCGAGGTTGGCGCCGGTGCAGACGATGGCGTGGACCTTGTCGCGGCGGATCATCTCGGCGAGCGAGATGCCGAGCTCGGCGGTGGACATGGCGCCGGCCAGCGTGACGAGCATCTTGCCACCGGCGGCCAGGTGGGCCTCGTAGCCCTTGGCGGCATCCACGAGGGCGGCGGCGTTGAAGTGGCGGTAGTGCCGGGCGATGAACCGGGAGACCGGCCCTTTGCGGGCGGCGAGGGCCGCGTTCACTGCCTCGGGTTTGATGCGGGACTTCTTGGCTTTCATATCAAATCCAAAAGGTGGGCACGGCGCGGCGTTCCGCCACAAAAAAGTCGCCTCCGGGGACGCGGGCGGATTCAAGTCGCGCTTCCGCCCATGTTTGCCGCCTGCCTCACCACCCTCTTTTTCGCGACGTCGATCGTCTTCGCGAACCGCAGCGTGCGGGCCTGCGGGGCGCGGACGGCCAACATCGGGCGCCTCGTGGTCGCGGCGATCGTGCTGGGGGCCTACGCCCACCTCTTCGGCACCGGGTTCGCCAGCGCCAGCACGTCCTGGCTGTTCGTGAGCGGGATGGTGGGCATGGGCATCGGCGACATCGCGATGTTCGCCGCCCTGCCCCGGCTGGGCTCGCGCCTCACGGTGCTGATGGTGCAATGCCTCGCGGCGCCGATCGCCGCCCTGGCCGAATGGCTGTGGCTGGGCACGAGCCTGACCGCGCCGCAGCTCGGCTGGAGCGCCTTCATTTTGGGCGGCGTCGCCCTCGCCCTGATGCCGAGCCGGAGCAACCCGCCGCGGGTGCCCGTGCGGCCGATCGGATTCGTCTTCGGTTTCGTGGCCGCGCTCGGCCAGGGACTCGGCGCCGTGATCAGTCGCCAGGGCAATTTCGTCGCCCTCGCGGCCGGCGAACCCGCGATCAACGGCATCACCGCCGCCTACCACCGCATCCTCGGCGGCCTGGGGCTGGTGGTGCTTTACTTCGTCGTGCTCGCCCTGCTGCGGCGCCCGTTGGCCCCGGCCTCGCAGCCGGATCCGCGCGGGTGGCGCTGGTACGTGGCCCACGCCCTCGCCGGCCCGGTCCTCGGCGTCAGCTGCTACCAGTGGGCCCTCGCCCACACCCCCAGCGGCATCGTCCTGCCCATCGTCGCCACCACGCCGCTGGTGGCCATTCCCTTCACCTACTGGCTCGAGGGCGACCGCCCCTCGCGGCGCTCGGTCGTCGGCGGGATCCTGGCCGTCGCCGGGTGCGTGGCGCTGACGCTGGTAAGGTGACAGGGGAGCAAGGGGTAAGGGCGTAAGGAACCAAGCGGGATGCGGGGAAAGGAGCATCCCGGCTTACGCCCTTAACCCTTATACCCCTTATTCCTTATTCCCCAGCATTGACGGCGGCCGATTCGCCCGGTCTTTTGGCCGGCTCCATGTTGACCTTGGCCGACGTTTCCAAGTCCTACGGCACGCGCGAACTGTTTCGCGACGTGTCGTTGTTCATTGCGCGCACGGACCGCCTCGGCCTCGTCGGCCCCAACGGCGCGGGCAAATCCACGCTGTTCAGCCTGATCCTCGGTGAGGAGAAACCCGACACCGGCACGATCGAGTGGGAGCGCGGCGCCGACTTCGGCTTCCTGCCGCAGGAGAGCGCCCCGGCGGGCGACGAGTCCATCCTCCACATCGCCACCAGCGGCAAGAAACTGGAGCCCGACGAGGACGACTGGGACATCGACTACACCCTCGAGCCGCGCGCGCGGAAGATCCTTGCCGGCCTGGGGTTCAAGGAAGGCGACGCCGACAAGCCCGCCAAGAGCTTCTCGGGCGGCTGGGTCATGCGCGCCCACCTCGCCCGCCTCCTCGTGGCCGAACCCGCGCTCCTGCTCCTCGACGAGCCGACCAACCACCTCGATCTCGAGGCGCTGCTCTGGTTCCAGGACTACCTCACGCGCTACCCGGGCGGCCTCGTCGTCATCTCCCACGACCGAGCCTTCCTCAACGCGCTGTGCACCGGCATGCTCGAGCTGCGCGCCGGCACGCTCCACTACTACCACGGCAACTACGACAACTTCATGCAGGAGAAGGAGGCCCGGAAGGCCCAGCAGGCCGCCGCCTTCAAGAACCAGCAGCGCGAGATCGCCCACCTGCAGCGGTTCGTCGACCGCTTCGGCGCCAAGGCCTCCATGGCCTCGCGCGCCAAGTCGAAGGAGAAGCAGATCGAGCGCCTGCAGGAGGTGGCCGTCGAGGAACCCACCGAGGAGCTGAAGCGCATCAACTTCAAGTTCCCCCAGCCGCCCCGCTCCGGGCTCAAGGTGGTCGAGCTCGAGCACGTGCAGCAGGCCTACGGCGAGCACGTCGTGTACCGCGACCTGAACTTCACCGCCGAGCGCGGGCAGAAGATCGTGCTCGTCGGCCCCAACGGCGCCGGCAAGTCCACCCTCCTCAAGATCCTCGCCGGCGTCGTCCCCATCCAGGGCGGCACGCAGGAACTCGGGAGCAACGTATTCACCGGCTACTTCGCCCAGAACCGCCTCGACAACCTGAACCCCGACCTGACGGTGTTCGAGAACGTCATGGAGCTGCGCACGGCCGAGAACCAGCTCACCGAGCAGCAGGCCCGCGCCATCCTCGGCGCCTTCCTCTTCCGCAAGGACGACGTGCACAAGCCCGTGGGCGTCCTCTCCGGCGGCGAGAAATCCCGCCTCGCCCTCGCGCGCCTCCTCGTGAAGCCGCCGAACCTGCTGTTGATGGACGAGCCGACGACGCACCTCGACATCCCGTCGATCGACGCCCTGACGGCCGCGTTGAAGAACTACGAGGGCACGCTCATCTTCATCAGCCACGACGTGCACTTCATCCGCACGCTCGACGCCCAGGTGCTGCACGTCCACAGCGGCCGGCTCACGCCCTACGCCGGCAACTACGATTACTACCTGGAGAAGTCGCGCGCCACCGACGCCCGCGCCGCCCTCACCGCCGGCTTCACCGACGCCCGCCCCGTGCAGGCCGCGGCCGCTCCCGTTACGGCGCCGCCCAAGGCGGCCGCACCGGCCGCCAAGAAACCCTCCGCGAACGAGCTGCGGAAATTCCGCGAACACGTCGGCCAGCTCGAGAAAAAGGTCGTCGAACTCGAGGCCAAGCAGGCCGAGATCACCGCCGAGCTCGAGGATCCCTCGACCTACGCCGACAAGGGCAAGTTCCACCACCTGAACAAGGAACTCAGCGTCGTCGTCGACGAAATCGCCGCCGCCACGTCCGCGTGGGAAGAAGCGGCGACGAAGCTGGCCGAGATGGAAGCGGCCAGCTAGCCGATCAGCTCCCCGATCAATGCCGGGGGCACGCCGGGCACGTCGCCGACGGTGATCGCCCGCCCAAGCATCGCCTTGGCCTCGGCGAGGGCCGCCTCGTCATTGGCGTGGATCACGCACAGCGGCGCGCCGGCGGTGATTTTTTCACCCATCTTGACGAGGCCACTCACGCCCACGGCGGGATCGACCTTGTCCTCGGCGCGCGCACGGCCGGCGCCAAGGCGCAGCGCGGCCAGGGCCACGCCCATCGCGTCGACGTCCGCGATCCAGCCGTCGGCCGGAGCCGGGAGCGGCACCTGGATCCGCGCCTGCGGCAGGCGCTCGGGCTCATCCACGACGCGCACGTCGCCGCCCTGGGCGGCAACGATCTCACGCAGTTTGGCCAGCGCCCGACCGCTGCTCACCGCGGCCTGCAGCTTCGCCTCGGCCTCGGTGACGTCGGCCGCCGCGCCGCCCAGCAACAACATCTGGGCGCCGAGCGCCTGCGTGACCTGCCAGAGATCGGCCGGGCCCGTGCCGCGGAGGCAGGCGATGGACTCGGCCACCTCCAACGCGTTGCCCACCGTGCGGCCCAGCGGCTCGTGCATGGCCGTCAGCAGCGCCCGCACGCGCTTGCCGCCGGCTCGGCCCACGTTGACGAGGGCGGTCGCGAGCTGCCGGGCGTCGGCGGGCGTCTTCATGAACGCGCCGCGGCCGAACTTCACGTCGAGCACGAGGGCGTCGATGCCCTCGGCCAGTTTCTTGGAAAGGATCGAGCCGCAGATGAGCGGGATGCACTCGACCGTGGCCGTCACGTCGCGCAGGGCGTAGAGCTTCCGGTCGGACGGCGCGAGATCCTTGGTCTGTCCGATCAGCGCGCAGCCGATCGCCGCGACCTGCCTGCGGTAGGTGTCGAGGGAGAGATCGGTGCGGAAGCCCGGGATGGACTCGAGCTTGTCGAGCGTGCCGCCGCTGTGACCGAGGCCGCGACCGCTGATCATCGGCACGGGCACGCCGCAGGCGACCACGAGCGGGGCGAGCGGGATCGAGACCTTGTCGCCGACGCCGCCGGTGGAGTGTTTGTCCACCTTGATGCCGGGCACATGGCCCAGGTCGGCCACGGTGCCGGAGCGCATCATCGCGTCGGTGTAGA
Source organism: Opitutaceae bacterium (assembly GCA_019634615.1). Classification (GTDB taxonomy): domain Bacteria; phylum Verrucomicrobiota; class Verrucomicrobiia; order Opitutales; family Opitutaceae; genus UBA2377. Next base: position 6,331 of record JAHCAZ010000039.1, on the reverse strand, counting down.
GCGCCGTCTCCTCCGCGGTCATGCCCCGCAGATAGACCGCCATGAGGAGCGCGCTCAGCTGGTAATCAGCCCAGGATCCGTCGGTCGCGCCGCGCACGAACGCTGCGATCTCCTCGCGGGTCAGGGCGTGGCCGTCGCGCTTCCGCGCGATGATGTGCTGGGGGAACATGGCCGCAAGCCTAGGCCCGCGAGCGCCGCGGACAATGACGATAAATCGGGTCGTGGGTAGCGTCCGGTCTCCGGACGGACGGCTCGTGGTGCGCACGCCGAACCGCCCGTCCGGAGGCCGGGCGCTACCCAGAGGCACGTCACGCCTTCGCGCCGAAGACGGACTTCGCGAGGGCGAACGGCGCGCGGGTGAGCGTGTCGATCGCGGTGGCCGGTTTCTTGGCGCGGGTGGGAGTCGCAGGGGCCGTCGGGCGGGTGGCGGCGAGCGCCTGTTCGCGGGCCGCCACGCGCGCCTCGCGCTCGGCGAGCCGGGCCTCGCGTTCCTTCAATTGCTGTTCATGACCCTGGAGCGTGATGCGGTCGTCCCGCAGGTTCTTCTGCTCGACCTCGAGGAGTTCGCGGGCCCGGAGCAGTTTCTGCCAGGCGTCCTGCCGGTCCGGCGCGGCGGCCTCGACGCGGCGCACCCGGGGCTGGCTGGAGACGCGGGGCGAGATCCGCTGCTGGGCCTGCTCGAGCTCATCCTGCCACTCGCGCAGCCGCGCCTCGTAGGCGCGGAGGTTTTCCTCGCAGGCCCGCAGGGCCTCGAGGTCGCCGGCGACGCTGCCAGGCTGCGCCACGGGGATCGCCGGCACCTCGGCGGCGGGGTCGGCCTTGAACGGTGCCCGGGTGCGCTTGACCTTCAGCTCGACGGGCCGTTGCGGGAAACTGATCGTGGATTGGTGCGGCTTCATAGGCGTGGTGGGTTGACGAACGGGCGCGCATCGTAGCGCAACTCCCTTCGCCCGCCTATGGGTCGGCCCGGGTTTTACCCGCGGTTTACCAGCGGTCCCGGGATTTTGGGGAATATTTACCAAATGGGCCTAGCGTCAGGACCGGAAGATCACGTCCTCACGGTTGAACATCCGCACGCAATACCCCAGCGCGACGCCCGCGTACACCACGGTCGAGCCGAAGATCAGGCCGATCATCGGCCAGTTCCAGACCCCCGAGAGCATCTCCTTGCACACCAGCGAGAGGTTGAGGATCGGGATGAGCGCGGTCTTCGCCGTGAGCTCGATGCCGGGCAGCATGCCCATCACCGCCGGCATGATGATGACGATGATGAGCGGCGAGACGTAGCTCTGGGCCTCCTTGTAGCTCTTGGCGTAGAGGGAAACCGCGAGCAGGACCGCGGCGAAGAGCACGGCGACCGGCAGGATCATGGCGACGACGCCGAACAGGCCGAGTGGGTCGAGCATCGGGATGACGGCGGGAGCGGAGCCTTTCGCCGCCCCGGCCGCGGCGGCCTTCGCCATGCCGCCACCGAGGAGCATGCCACCGATCACGACACTGAGCCCCATGGAGGCGACGGACAGCACCATCGTGGTCACCGAGGCCGTCATCACCATGAGAAACTTGCCGAGCACGATGCTCACCCGCGGCACCGGGCTGCAGAGCAGCGTCTCCATCGTGCCCCGCTCCTTCTCGCCCGCCGTCAGGTCGATCGCGGGGTACATCGCGCCGGTGAAGCACATGATGACGATGAGGTACGGGATGACGCCGCCGATGATGTTGCCGCCGACCTTCTCGGGCGGGGCGACGTTCTCGCGGCGCACCTCGAAGGGCTGGACGAGGCTGGCCGGCAGGCCCCGCTCGGCCAGGCGCGCGGCCACGGTCCGCTCACGCAGCTGGCGGAAGAAACCCTCGACGGCGGACACGCCGAGGCCCGACTTCATCTCGCTCTCGTAATGGTAGAGCGTGACCTCCTGCGGCGCCCCGCCCTGCAGGGCGGCCTCGAAGCCGGGCGGGATCGCGACGGCGAGGCGGATCTTCTTGTCCGAGACCAGCCGGCGGAAATCGCCATCGTTCTCGACCACCCGGAACCGGGGGTCCGCCTTGAGCGCGGCGACGATGCCCGGCGAATCCTCGCCCCCGACGATCACGAGCGACGTCGCCTCGGCCCGCGCTTTCTTCACGATCTTCGACATGACCGCCCCGGCGCCGAACATGAGACCGGGCATGACGAGCGTCGGGATGACGATCATCGAGATGAGCGTGCGGCGGTCGCGCAGCGAGTCCTTCAGTTCCTTGAGGTAGACGGTGAGTATCTGGGACCAGTTCATGGGCGGGCCTCCTTGGCGTCCATCGCCGCGGCCAGGGCGGCCTCGCCACCCACGGCCTTGACGAAGATCTCCTCCATGTCGCGCTCCCCGTACCGCGCCTGCAGCTCGGGCAGCGTCCCTTCGGCGACGAGGCGGCCGGCGTGGATGATGCCGACGATGTCGCAGAGCTTCTCGACCTCGCTCATCACGTGCGTCGAGTAGATCACGGTGCGCCCGCGCTCGCGGCACTGGCGCACGAAGCGGACGATGGCCCGGGCGGTCATGACATCGAGGCCGAGCGTGGGCTCGTCGAAGATCATCACGGCCGGGTCGTGCACGAGGGTGCGGGCGATCGAGGTCTTCTGCTTCATGCCGGTGGAAAACTTGTCGCAGCGGCGGTCGAGGAACTCGTGCAGGTCGAGCTCGTCGGCCAGCTGGCGGATGCGGGCGGCGATGGCGCCGTCCGCCATCCCGTGCAGCGCCCCGAAGTACGCGATCATCTCGCGGGCGGTGAGCCGGCCGTACAGCGCGGTGCTCGCGGCGAGGAAACCGACGTGGGCGCGCACGCCGACCGGGTCGCCGATCACGTCGTGGCCGCCGACCACGGCCGTGCCGCCGGTGGGCTGGAGCAGCGTGGCCAGCATCCGGAGCGTGGTGGTCTTGCCGGCGCCGTTGGCGCCGAGCAGGCCGTAGATCTGCCCCGGGCGGCAGGTGAAGGACACGTCCTCGACGGCGGGGATGAGTCCCCGCTTCTTGTCGTGAAAGTGCTTGGTGAGGTGACGGGCTTCGATCATGGCTGGGTCAGAGGCTCATCCGCTCGCGGAACTCCTGCGCCTGCCGCCGGCTGAGCTCGACCTTGGCGCCGCCCTTGAGCTGCACCAGGAGGCCGCCGCTGAACCAGGGCTCGATCTTCTCGATCCACGCGAGGTTGATGATCTGGCGCCGGTTGGCGCGGAAGAAGCACTTGGCGTCGAGGCGCTCCTCCATGGCGTTGAGCGAGCGGAAGAGCTGCGGCTGCGCCTCGTCGAAATGCACGCGGGTGTAGTTGCCCTCGCTCTCGAGGAGCCGGATCTGCTTCACCTCGACGAACCAGCAGCGGTCGCCCTCGCGGACGAAGACCTTGTCGGCCGCGTCGAGCCGGGCGGGCTTCTCCGCCGGGCCGGCGGGCGCGACCCCGACCTTGGCCTGGAGGCGCTCGATCGCCGCGGCGAGGCGGGCGGGGTCGACGGGCTTGAGGAGGTAGTCGAGGGCGTTGAGCTCGAAGGCCTTCACCGCGAACTCGTCGTAGGCCGTGGTGAAGATGACCTGGGGGACGGGCGGCTCGAGCGACTCGAGGAGCTGCATGCCGGTCTCGCCCGGCATCTGCACGTCGAGGAACAGCAGGTCGGGCTGCAGCGCCGCGATCTGCTCGCGGGCCTGGGTGGCGTTGGCGGCCTCACCGGCGACGGTGATGGCGGGAAAGGCGGCCAGCAGGCGGCGCAGCTCGTTGCGCGCGAGGCGCTCGTCGTCGATCAGCAGGGCTTTCATGCGGATGGCGGGTGGCGAACGGTCTTCAGCGGGATCAGGGCCTCGGCCACGACGATGCCGGCCTCGCCCGCGCGGAGCCGCAGGCTGGCGCGCTCGCCGAAGAGCAGGCGCAGGCGCTCCGCCGCGTTGCGCAGGCCGACGCCGGTGGAGCCGTTGAGGCGGCTCGCCGCGGCGGCGGCCTCGCGCGGCAGCTCGCCGGGATTCGTGACCTGGATGCGCAGCTCGCCCTGGGTGCAGCGCGCGATGATGGCGATCTCGCCGCCCTCGGAGCGCGCGGAGATGCCGTACTTGACGGCATTCTCGACGAGCGTCTGGAGCAGCATGGGCGGGACCGAGAGTTGCAGGGCCTCGGGAGCGACGTCGAGCCGGAGGCGGAGCCGTTCCTCGTGGCGCACCTGCTCGAGCGCGAGGTAATCGTTCACGATGCGCAGCTCCTCCTCGAAGGGCACCGTCTCGAGCTGGCCGCTCTGCAGGGAATAGCGCAGGAGATTGGCCAGCTGGGTCACCGCCATCCGGGCCCTGGCAGGCTCCTCGTCGATCAGGGCGCGGAGCGAATTGAGGGCGTTGAAGATGAAGTGCGGGTTGACCTGGGATTTCAGCGCGCGGAGCTCGGCTTCCTTGACCGTGGCCGCGAGCTGGGCGCGCTCGACCTCGGAACGGCGGTAACGGTCGGCGATGTTGTAGCCGAAATAAAGGAGCGACCAGGTGGAGTAGATCCAGACGCCGTTGAGCACCGACAGGAGGAAGACCGCGGCCTCGGACAGCTTCTTGGGCTCATCGGACTGGATCAGTTGGTAGATCGGCCAGGTGACCGCGGTCCAGAGGATGGACAGCACGACCATGGCCGCGATGGCCCGCGGCAGCAGGGCCGGCCAGCTGAGCTGTTTCCAGCCCCGCCGGTGGATCCACACGCGGTAGAGGTGCGATATCAGCAGGCCGCAGATGTTGGTCGCGATGAAGACGCTCCCCTGGGCCAGCGTCATGCCCTTGATGAACAGCGCCAGGCCGCCATAGATCAGGGTGAACCCGCCCCAGCCCACGCACTGGGCGAGCACGTAGAGCTTGTCGTGGCGCGGATTGGCCGGGGCGACGCTGGACATGGGACGAAACATGATGTTGGGCGGGGATGAAACGGGTGCGAGCGTAAGTTAAGGCGGCCCCGGAGGTTGTCCGAGCGATTAGGACGAGCGGTCAGCCGGGCGTAGGAGCGGAGCACGCCGGCCGACCCGGCGGCTGGGGGTGTTCCCCTAAACCCGAGAGATTTATTGTAACTCATCGCCGATTCACGGGTTTTGGTGCGCTCAACCCTCCACCCACACCATGTCCAGAATGCTCCCCTGCGGCTTCGTGCCGCTGTGCCTCATGTCCCTCCTCGCCACGGCCGATGCCGGCGCGAACGAAAACCGCGCGGCGCCCGTCGAGCGCGGACGCTACCTCGTCCATGACGTGGCGCTCTGCATCGACTGCCACTCGCCCCGCGACGAGAAAGGCCAGTTCCTCGAGGGCAAGCACCTCACCGGCGCCGCCCTCGGCTTCGCCGCCACGGTGCCCATGCCCTGGGCCCCCGCCGCCCCGGCGATCGCCGGCCTCGAGAACTTCACGGCCGAGCAGGCCGTGAAATTCCTGATGACGGGCGAACGCCCCTCGAACGTCCCCGTCCTCCCGCCCATGCCCGCCTACCGCATGAGCAAGGCCGACGCCGAGGCCGTGGTCGCGTACCTGAAGTCGCTCGCGCCGCGGCAATAGTTGCCGCTCCTACCGTTACCCATCCCCTCACCTTACGCGCCGATCGGGTGCCAGGTGGTCTTGAACTCGACGAAGTCGCGGATCTCGTAAAGGCCCTGCGTCGACTCGGCGTACCAGTCGGTTGGCGCCTCGGCGCGGTGCAGTTTCACGCGCTTGACGCTCTCGGCGGCGCCGAGCTCGAGCGTCCTGCGCTCCTCGGGCGTCGCCACCCCCGCGAGGGCGCGCAGGTGCGTGTGCGAGGCGAAGGTCGGGACCAGCTCAGGGCGGAAGCCCGTGAGCAGATTGACCACGCCGCCCGGCAGGTCGCTCGTGGCGAGCATCTCGCCGAGGACGACGGCGGGGTACGGCTGCGTCGACGAGGCCAGCGCGACGACGCTGTTGCCGCTGGTGATGACCGGGGCGATGAGCGAGACGAGCGCCAGGAGCGGCGCCTCGTCGGGGGCGATGACCCCCACGATGCCCATCGGCTCGGCCACGGTGAAGTTGAAGTACGGCGCGGCCACCGGGTTCACGCTGCCGAGGAGCTGCGCGTACTTGTCGGCCCAGCCGGCGTAGTAGATCAGGCGATCGATCGTCGCGGCGATCTCCCTGCGCGCGGCGGCCTTGGTCGCGCCGCCCACGGCGAGGGCGTCGGCCATGTCGGCCTGGCGGGCCTCGAGCATCTCGCCGAGGCGGTAGATGATCTGCCCGCGGTTGTAGGGCGTGCGCTTCGCCCAGCCGGGGCCGGCCTTGGCGGCGGCCTCGACGGCATTGCGCAGGTCCTTGCGCGTGCACTGCGGGATGTTGGCGAAGAAGTTGCCGGCGGCGTC
>JAHCAZ010000038.1 GCA_019634615.1 Opitutaceae bacterium | reverse complement strand
TTGTAGATGGTGGCGAGGATGTCCTCGCGGCCGGTCTTCACGGGATTCGTCTGGTCCCAGTAGCCGATCATGTCGGCTTCCTTGATGCCGAACTGGTCCCAGAGCCGCCACATCGACCGCGGATCGCACTCCGGGCGCCAGCCGAGGCGGCTCGACATGCCGTAGAGCATGCCGCGCCATGGGTGGCCGCCGTTCTGCAGCATCTCGCCGAAGAGGCCGAACGGCAGGCCCACGATCTCCGTCATGTAATAGTCCGGCGTCTCACCGAAGTAATCGTAGAGCTCGCCCTGCCAGATGCTGTCGATGTACGGGAAGTGCTCCATGTACTGGTTGGTCGGGCTGCCGAGACCGTAGGCCGGTTGGTAATTGTTGCCCGAGTGGAAATCGATGAGCGCACCCGGCTTGGCGCGCAGCAGGACCTTGCGCAGGCGTTTCATGATCTCGCGGTCGAAGCCGATGCCGTCGAGATAGACGCCGTCGGTGTCGGTGTTGCGGATCATCCAGTTGATGCCCTCGAGGTAATAGTTGTGCCAGCGCGAGAGGCTCGTCGTCGCGATGGCGGCGTCGTAGTGGCCGGGGCTGAGCGGGTCGTGCCAGGCCGGGATGTAGTCGCCGCGCACGTGCTCGCGCAGCCAGGAGCTGCCGACCTGCGGACGCGTGTCGCCCTTGACCGCCGAGAAATGGTCGGCGAGCTGGAAGCCCGGGCCATTGCGGAACACCTCGGCGCCCAGGCTGCGCAGCGCCCAGAACTCGGTGGTGTAATTGGTCTGCTCGCGCACGGTGTAGTAGAACTTCACCTTCATCCCGGCCGCGTGCGCCTCGCGCGTGTAGGCCGCGATCTCGTCGGCGAACAGAAACGGGTAGTTGATGTGCCGGTTGATGATGTCGCTCTGGTGGATGGTGACGATCGACGCGCCGGCGGCCTTCGCCTCGGGCACGGAGAGGTGCGAGTGCTCGCTGTGCGAGTGGCGCCAGTCCCAGTGATTCTTGTCGAGCGTGCGGAACGGCGTGATGAGCAGGCCGAAATTGAAATGCAGGGTCTCGCCGGCGGCCAGCCTGCGCGCGCCGGTGTAGGCGCGGATCAGGACGCGGTCGCCGTCCTCGCGGATGGTGCAGCCGCCCTTGCCGTCGTTGCTCCAGTCGCGGTACATGCCCGTCTCCTTCATGTTGTAGAGGTCCCACGTGTCGGTGACGTGCTTCAGCTTGAGACTGAGGCCCGCGTCGATGTCGCCGATCCAGATCTGGCCGTTGGCGCGGTCGACGTCCCAGTTCCACGACCAGTCACCGCGCCGATAGCCGCCCTTGTGCCCCATGCCCATGAGGTAGGTGGCAACCTCGCGGCGCACCGGGACCTCGAGCGCGATGTCGGCGAGGTCGGTGGCCTGATCGGCGCGGAGCGTGAGGCGGTAGTTGAGGTAGCCGTCGCTCTCGAGCTTGGCCGACGTGTCGAGGGTCAGCGGACCCGACGTGCTGCGGCCCGCGAGCGACAGCGCGCCGGGCGCGTGGGCCGTGACCTCGGCGCGGCCGGTCCATGTGGCACCTTCGACGACGAAGCGCATGGGCCCGGCGAGGATCTCCCGCGGCGGGGCATCGAGCCGGTCGACGTTGCGCGAGAAGCTGCTCGTGATGCTCTCCGGAAGACCGAGCGCGTCGAAGCGCACGGTCCGGCCCAGCACGCCGGCAGTGCGGCCGTCGAGGGTTACGGGCGTGAACGGCGGGACGACCTCATCGTCGAGCCCGATGGTCGAATCGAGCCAACGCAGCCGCGCGTGGCGCCACAGGTCGCCGTCGCCCGCGTCGGCCCTGACCTGATCGGTGACGGTGAGCCGGAGCGTCACGGTGGACGCCGGCGCGTTGGCCGGGCGCAGCGTGACCGTGCCCGTGTACTCGCCCGGGCGGGCATCCGCGGGGACCTGCACGCCGCACCAGAGCGGCTGCACAGCGCCGGGGCCGACGCTCACGCGCTTGCGGAAGGTGCGCCCGAGCCAGTCGGTGCCGCCGAGATTGGTGCAACGCAGTGCCGCCGCCGGGATGACGTCGCCCGCGGCCGTGCGCAGGTCGGCGAAGTCCACGGCGACATCGTCGACCTGCTGCCTTACGGCGTAGAGGCCGAGCTGAAACGCGTAGTACTCGCCGCGCGCAGCCTCGCCGTGAAACGTGTCAGCCGGGCCGGAGCGCGCCCAGTGGCGCGGCAGCTCGTCGAGCATGCGGATCGGGCGCGCGCGGTCTTCCGGGAAAAGGAGGTAGGGCCGGCCGGAGCGACCGGCGAGGAGCGCCTTCATCTCGGCCGCCGTGGCGACGATCTCCATCGGGTCGAAGCGGTGGAACTCATTGATGGCCTCGAACCGGACGGCGCGGGCCGTCGGCAGGCCGGCGCCGGTGCCGGCCCGGATACGCTCCGCCAGCGGCGCACCGGCCGCGGTCCAGGCGGCGTCGGCAGGCGGGACGGGTTTTTCGTAAACGGCGGTCGGCGAGTTCTTCCAGCCCTCGTAGCGATGCGGGAGGTAGTAGATGAAATAGTCGCCGGGCGCGGTGGCCGGCTGGAAGAGGATGTCGCCGAACTCACGGTTGACCGTGACGGCGAGGACGTTGCCGACCCGCTGGCCCGTGGCGGCATCGACGACGATGACGGCCTTTTTTTCCGGCTCGAGGTCGCGCCGACGCCACGGCACGTGCACCCACACGGCATCAGCCTTCGCCTCGACCCGCACGAGCGCCCGATGATTGCCGAGCGTCTCGTCCCAAGGCTCCGGCGCGGCGGCGTAGGGGATATCTTCGGCGAACAGGGTCATGGCAGTCAGGGGAAACGCAAGGAGACGCAGGAGCGAACGGAGGTGCAGCATGATCGGGGGTTGAGGGTTCAAGTGAGATTAAGAGTAAGCGCCATCGACCACGACAAGCGCAGAGCGCGTGAACATTCGGACGAGGTATCCTTCGGGCATGCCTTGTGAGCGCCAACGGCGCGCCACCATAACAACCTGGGGAGCGCCCCAGGTATCGTGATCAATCCATATTCGAGGGCTGAAAGCCCGCTTTCACTTCCATTGCATTCGCCCGCCGAGCGGCGTAGACTTCGGGGTCAGCTCCCGTTCGTCATGAAAACCATCGTTCGCCTGCATTGCCTGTTCGCGTGGCTCGGGCTGGTTGGCCTGCCCCCGCTCGCGCTTTCCGCCGCGGAGATCACTCCACCGGTCATCATCCAAACCGATGAAGTCCGCTTTCCGCCGAGCCTCGCCAATTCCACCATCACCGCCGGACGCGTTCTGGTCCTCATCGGCGTGACCGCCGATGGCGCGCTGTCGGACCTGCTGGTCGTGGCTTATGACCACGAGGCTTTCGTGCCCGAAGTCGAAGCGGCCCTCCGGCAGTGGCGCTTCGAGCCGGGCAAGATCGACGGCCAGCCGGCGCCCATGCGCGTGTCGCTGCAGTTCGAGATCGGCGCCCGCAGGCGCGTCGTCGCCCTCGACGCCAACACGACCTTCGCCGCCCTCACGCGCGAGCCCGGGCTGAACCAGGGCGTGACCCTGCTGGCCAAGGCCACGGGGCTCGACCACGCCATCACCGCCGAGCGCACGGTCACGCCAACCCACCCCGGCAAGGCGCTGGGCCTGCCGGCCGGCAAGGTGACGCTCGACTTCTACGTCGACCAGGACGGCCACGCCCGGCTGCCGGTGGTGCGCGCGACCACCCACCCCGCCTTCGCCACCGCCGCCATCCGCGCGCTCGAGGGCTGGAAGTTCAGCCCACCCCGCAGCAAGGGCCGCCCGGCGATCGTGCACTTCCAGCAGGACTTCGTCTTCGCGAGCGAGGAGTGAAGGGCTTTTTTAACCACGGATTTCACGGATCGAACGGATACAAATCCGGGAAACCACTGATGAACACTTATGAACACTGACTGGGATCAGTGATGATCAGTGGAGATAAGTGGTTCCTCCGGATCGGATCCGTGCCCATCCGTGCAATCCGTGGTAAATAGCCGGCTCAGACCGTCCGCCTCCCTCCCCGGTTGCCCTCGCCGTCAGCGCGTGCCTGACTCCGCGGCATCCCCATGAGCAAGCATCGCTTCGCGTTTGTCGGCACCGGCGGCCGGGCCGTGAGTTTCATCGAGCCGCTCGTCACGACGTACCGTGAGCACAACGAACTCGTCGGTCTCTGCGACCTGAGCCCGGCCCGCATGGCTTACTACAACGCGATGCTCACGGGCGAACTCGGTTACCATGCCGTGCCGGCGTACCCGGCCGACCGCTTCGACGCGATGCTGCGCGAGACGCGGCCGCACACCGTGTTCGTGTGCTCGAAGGACAGCACCCACCACGACTACATCATCCGCGCGCTGCATGCCGGCTGCGACGTGATCACGGAGAAGCCGCTCACGATCGACGCCGCCAAGTGCCGCGCCATCCTCGACGCCCAGCGCGCCACCGGCCGCCGCGTGCGCGTGGCCTTCAACTACCGCTGGGCGCCCTTCCGCACCAAGGTGAAGGAGCTCGTCGCCGCCGGCACGATCGGGCGCATCCGCTCGGTCAACCTCGAGTACCTCCTCGATACCAACCACGGCGCCGATTACTTCCGCCGCTGGCACGCGCACGCCGCCGAATCGGGCACCCTGCTCGTGCACAAGAGCACGCACCATTTCGACCTCGTGAACTGGTGGCTCGACGCCATCCCGCAGCAGGTGTTTGCGTACGGCGACCTCGTCTTCTACGGCCGGTCCAACGCCGAGGCGCGCGGTGACGGGCACCTGACGAAGTATCCGCGCTACACGGGCCACCCCGAGGCGAAGGACGATCCGTTCCGCCTCGACCTCGACGAGAGCGCGCCCTTCCGCGGACTCTACCGCGCCGGCGAGGCCGACTCGGGCTACATCCGCGACCGGAATGTCTTCCGCGACGACATCGACATCTACGACCAGATGTCGCTCAACGTCCGCTACCGCACCGGCGTGGTCCTCACCTACTCGCTCACCTGCTACTCGCCTCGCGAGGGCATGCGCGTGTGCCTCAACGGCGACCGCGGCCGCATCGAGTACCAGGAATTCGTCGGCTCGCACATGAACCGCGCCGTGCGCCCCGGCGATTTCCAGATCGAGACGCGCCCCGGCGCCGAGGCCGAGGGCGAGTGGATTCGCGTCTACCCGCATTTCAAGCCGAGCTACCTCGTGCCCCTGCCACCGGCGAAGGGCGCGCACGGCGGCGCCGACGACATCCTCAGCCGCTCGTTCTACGACCCCGCCCACACCGGTTCCGATCCGTGGAACCGCTTCGCCGGCCACGAACAGGGCGCCGCCTCCATCCTCGTCGGCATCGCCGGCGTCGAATCGATCAAGCGCAACGCCCCGGTGAACCTCCTCGACCTCGTGCCCCTCAAGCCAGAGGCGACGAAGCTGAGCGAGTTGGTGTAGCGTCGGGTAAGGCGCGAAGGTCTGGGCATAGGCCATCGGCGGTAATCTGACGTCAAGCGCGGCTACGCTGTGGCCACGCAGCGCGGCGCCCGCATTTTTCCCGGCATTCGCTTAGCCCGGCGATACCCAAACATCATTAATGAGCAAAACCACGCTTTCTCTCCCGGCGGGCTACGTCGATTGGCTGGCCGATATCAAGCAACGCATTCAAGGCGCTCGTCAGCGCGCCGTGCTCGCGGCCAATGCCGAGCAGATCCGCCTCTACCATGGCATCGGCTTGGACATCCTGGATCGCCAGCGCCGGCAAGGCTGGGGAGCCAAGGTGATCGATCGCCTCTCCTCTGACCTCAGGAACGCCTTTCCGGAGATGAAGGGATTGTCACCCGCCAACCTCAAATACATGCGTTTCTTCGCGCAGGAGTGCCCGGAACGGCTATTTGGTCAGCAGTCTGCTGACCAATTACCATGGTTCCATATCATCACTCTTATCACGAAGTTGCGCGATTCCACCGCTCGCGAATGGTATGCGCGCGAGGCCCTGCAGCAGTCATGGGGCCGTGAGACGCTCGCCCTTCAGATCAAAGCCCAGCTTCACCTGCGGCGAGGCGCTGCCGTCACGAACTTCGAGCAACGCCTGGCGCCCGCCCAAGCGGGCCTGGCAGCTGAGATTCTCAAGGACCCGTACCACTTCGATTTTCTTGGATTGGGCGATGAGGCGCAAGAGCGGGACATCGAAAGCGCCCTCATGCGTCACATCACCCGCTTTCTCCTGGAACTGGGCGCCGGCTTCGCCTTCGTTGGCCGCCAATTCCGCCTGGAGGTTGCCGGCGACGAATTTTTCATCGATCTGCTGTTTTATCACACGCGGCTGAAGTGCCATGTCGTCGTGGAGCTCAAGGCCAGCGCCTTCAAGCCGGAGCATGCCGGCCAGTTGAACTTCTACCTCAGCGCGGTCGATGCCCAGATCAAGGCGCCGGATGACAAACCAACGATCGGCCTGCTCCTTTGCCGAACACAAAACCGGCTGGTGGCCGAGTACGCACTCTCCGGCATGGAAAAACCCATCGGCGTCGCGGAGTACCAACTCGTCCGCGCATTGCCCACACCCCTCGATACGAGTCTTCCCAGCATCGACGAAATCGAAGCCGAGCTCGCCAGGGACCTCAGCGAGTCGGTGTGAAGCCTGCTTATTGACCACGGACTACGCGGATAAGTAACACGCGGATGAGGCCTAGCAGGATGGCCACAGAAGGCTCAAAAGGCACAAGATCAGGTATCTGTTTTCTGTGCCTCTTGTGCTTTTTGTGGCCATCCAACCACGCTTCATTCGCCGAACAACAATCCGTGTAGTCCGTGGTTAGGTTTTCTCCGCCGCGCGGTACAACGCGATGATCTTTTCCGGCGGAATCTCCGCGAGGAGGTTGTGGATGTTGGCGAAGACGTAGCCGCTGTCCTCGGCGAGGACGGCGACGGTGCGCGCGACCTCGCGCTCGACGTCGACCACGGTGCCGATCGGGAGCGTGTGCTGCGAATCCACGCCGCCGCCCCAGAGCGCCATCCGGCCGCGGACCTTGTCCTTCCATTCGCGCGGCGTGTGGCCGCCGGCGGGCCATTGCACGGGGTTCAGGATGTCGGTGCCCGTGGCCATGATGAGGTCAAGGAGGCCATAAAGCGCGCCGCACGAGTGCAGGAAGGTCTTGCAGCGCGGCGCGAGGCGGTGGATCTCGGCCACGTGCTCCCGGCGGTACGGGAGGAAGAGATCGCGGAAGGTCGCCGGCGAGGCCATGAGCGACTGCTGATTGCCCCAGTCGTCGGCATCGGTGCCGATAATGTCCACGTAGTCGCGGATCTCCGGCAGGAGCGCGCGGGCGTTGCGCAGCGCATACTCGAGGTGAAGCGCGTGCAGCTCGCGGATGAAGTCGGGATCCTCCAGGCAGAGCATCGGGAAGACCGCGAGACCGCCGTAGCCGTGGATGCACAGGCCCATGCAGAGCGGGCCCCAGAGGAACACGGCGCGGTCGCTCGCCTCGCGCACGCGGCGGCAGGTGTCGCGGAGTTCGCGGATCTGGGCATCGGTCAGGAGGCTGGCCTCGAGATTGCGGCGGACTTCGCGAAGGTCGGGCCGGGGTAGGTCGCCGTCGAGGACGAGGAGTTGGCCGGCATGCTCCTCGTTGAATACGTAGGCGCCCGGCGGCATCAGCGCTGCTGCCCCCTGCACGATCGTGCCGTCGGGGAGCGTGCGGTACGCGGCGGGATTGCTCACCTGCCCGCCGGGAATGCGGCCATTGAAATCGTAGTCGTGCCAACGCCCGGGTTGCTCATAGGCGTTGGTGAGGTTGTCCCCCTCGACGATGACTACGTCGCAGCCGAGCGCATCGAGCACGTCGGGATGGGGCAGCGCCAGCATCTGGCCGGTGTCGTGGACGCGCGTCGGCTTGAACGGCAGATTGAGCGCGCGGCGCAGCGCCTGGTACGAGAACGCGGAGATGCCGGTCGAGCGCATGCCTCCGAGATCCTTGGGCAGCCGGTCGACCGGCTGGAAATTGAGGGCGGCCAGGACGCGTTCGCGGGAGTTCATTTTGACCACGGACCTTACGGCTACCACGGATCCGATCCGAATTCCATCCGGGCGTACCAGAAGAAGAAACCGCTGATCTGCGCTAATGGACGCTAATCCGGATTCCGATGGTGACTTGACCCCCTACCCGCCGACAGGAAGGCTCGGCGCGCTTCCCCAAACCTCAGCCCCCTCTGCCCATGACTGGCTTGGACTGGATCATCATCGCGGCGTATTTCCTCCTGCTCGTCGGGATCGTCTGGTGGTCCTCGCGGCACCAGGACACGACGACCGACTACTTCCTCGCCGGGCGCAACCTGAGCTGGTTTGTCGTCGGCTGCTCGCTGCTCGCCTCGAATATCGGCTCCGAGCACATCGTGGGCCTCGCCGGCAACGGCGCCACCAGCGGCATGGCGATGGCGCACTGGGAGCTGCACGCGTGGATCATGCTGATGCTCGGCTGGGTGTTCGTGCCGTTCTACTACCGCTCGGGCGTGTTCACGATGCCCGAGTTCCTCGAGCGCCGTTTCGACAGCCGGTCGCGGTGGACCCTGTCGGTCGTGTCGCTCGTCGCCTACGTCTTCACCAAGGTCTCGGTCACCGTCTATGCGGGCGCGGTGGTGTTCATGACGCTGCTGCCCGACACCTTCGGCTCGCCGGAGAATGCGTTCTGGGTCGGCGCGCTCACGACGGTCGTCCTCACCGGCATCTACACCGTCCTCGGCGGGCTGCGCGCCGTGGCCTACACGGAGGTCGCGCAGACCGGGCTCCTGCTGTTCGGCTCCGTCTTCATCACGATCTTCGGCCTGCAGCAGCTCGGCGGCTGGGGCGAACTCAAGGCCATCCTCGGCACCGATCCGGCGCGCGTCGCCCTCTGGCGGCCGTTGTCGGATCCCGATTTTCCGTGGCTCGGCATCATGATCGCCTCGCCCGTCGTGGGCATCTGGTACTGGTGCACCGACCAGTACATCGTGCAGCGCACGCTCGCCGCGAAGTCATTGAAGGATGCCCGCCGCGGCGCGATCTTCGGCGGCTTCCTGAAGGTGCTGCCGGTGTTCATCTTCCTCGTGCCCGGCATGATCGGCTACGCGCTGCACGCGAAGGGCGTGATCACGATCCCGGCCAAGGCCGACGGCTCGGTCAACGGCGACATGGTGTTTCCGACGATGGTGGCGTCGCTCCTGCCCGCCGGCCTGCGCGGCATCGTGGTGGCGGGGCTGCTCTCGGCGCTGATGAGTTCGCTCGCCTCGCTGTTCAACAGCTGCGCCACGCTCTTCACCGTGGACATCTACCGCAAGCTGCGGCCCGACCGCTCCGAGGCCGAACTCGTGCGCGTCGGCCGGATCGCCACGGGCTTCGTTGTCGTGCTCGGCATCATCTGGATCCCGGTGATGAAACTGGTCTCGGGCGGCGGCCTCTACCAGTACCTGCAGAGCGTGCAGGGCTACCTCGCCCCGCCGATCACCGCGACCTTCCTGCTCGGCCTGTTCTTCCGCCGCATCAACGCCCGGGGCGCCTTCGCCGGCCTCACAATCGGGTTCGCAGCCGGCATGGCGAAACTCACGCTCCAGGCCCTCGACGGCAGCGGCGCCTTTGGCGACACCGGCCTGCTGCACGCGATCGGCTCGTATAACTTCCTCTATGCGTCCGGCTGGCTGCTGCTGCTGAGCGTGGTGGTCGTGGTCGGCGTCTCGCTGACCGCACCGCCGCCCGACGCGAAGCAGATCGAGGGCCTCACCTACCGTTCAATCACGCCGCAACAAGCCGCCGAGAACCGCGCCAGCTGGGGCACCGCCGAGGTCGTCGGCACCGCCGGTGTCCTGGCCCTCGTGCTGGGAATCTACGTGTACTTCAGCTTCTGGCTGTAACGAAGGACTGTTTAGCCACGGATTACACGGATTGGTTTCCGGCGGATGAAGCGTAGCTGAATGGCCACAAAAGGCACAAGAGGCACGGAATAGGAGCTTCTGTTTTTGTGCTTTCAGCGCCTTTTGCGGCCATCCATTCAAGCTCGATCCGCCGAATCCGTGCCATCCGTGGTTAGAGCTAATCCCCGTTGACCCTTGGCTCGGTCTGGGGCAGTTGACAGTAAGATGCCGCGCCGGCTCTTCCGGACCAGCGCCGGCGTCAGTATCACCCTCGCCACCATGAGCTTCACCCTCGGTATCGACTATGGCACCAACTCGGTGCGCGCCCTCGTGGTGCGGACCCGCGACGGCAAGGAGTTCGGCTCCGCCGTCGTCAATTACCCGAGCGGCCACCAAGGCATTTTGCTCGACCCGCGCGACCACAACCTCGCCCGGCAGCATCCCGGCGACTACCTCTACGGCCTCGAAAAGAGCGTGAAGGCCGCCCTCGCCCAGGCGCGAAAGCAAAAGGGCTTCGACGCCAGGCAGGTCATCGGCCTCGGCGTCGACACCACCGGCTCCAGCCCCATTCCGGTCGACGCGCAGAACGTCCCCCTCGCGCTCCACAAAAAATGGGCCAAGAACCTCGCCGCCCAATGCTGGCTCTGGAAGGACCACACCGGCCACCGCGAGGCCGCCGAGATCACCGCCCTCTCCGCCAAGATCCGCCCGCAGTACATCGCCAAGTGCGGCAACACCTACTCCTCGGAGTGGTTCTGGTCGAAGATCCTCCATTGCCAGCGCACCGCCCCCGCGGTGTTCGCCGCCGCGTACTCGTGGGTTGAGCTCGCCGACTGGGTGCCTTCCGTCCTCGCCGGCGTCACCGACCCCCGCGCGATCAAGCGCGGCGTGTGCATGGCCGGCCACAAGGCGCTGTACGCCGAAGACTGGGGCGGCCTGCCCGACAAGGAGTTCCTCGCCCAGCTCGACCCGGCCCTCGCCGACCTGCGCGACCGCCTCTACGACCGCGCCCACGACGCGACCACCGCCGCCGGCGCGCTCTGCCCGGAATGGGCGGCCAAGCTCGGCCTCCCCGCCGGGATACCCATCGCCATCGGCGAGATGGACGTGCACTACGGCGCCATCGGCTCCGGCGTGTGCGAAGGCACGATCGTCAAGGTCATCGGCACCTCCACCTGCGACTGCGGCGTGGTGTCCGCCAGCAAGACCGTGCCCGACATCCCGCGCATCTGCGGCATCGTCAAGGGCGCCATCCTCCCCGGCTACTACGGCCTCGAGGCCGGCCAGTCCGCCGTGGGCGACATCTTCAAGTGGTTCGTCGAGGTCGTCTGCGCGGGCGATGACCAGACCCACGCGGCGTTCACCGCCCAGGCGGCGAAGCTCAAGCCCGGCCAGAGCGGCCTCCTCGCCCTCGACTGGAACAACGGCAACCGCACCATCCTCGTCGACCAGCGCCTCACCGGCCTCCTGCTCGGGCAGACGCTGCACTCCACGCCCGCCGAGATCTACCGCGCGCTCATCGAGGCCACGGCCTTCGGCGCCCGCGCGATCATCGAGCGCTTCCAGGAGTACGGCGTGCCGATCGACCGCATCGTCTGCGCCGGCGGCATCGCCGAGAAGAATCCGCTGCTGATGCAGATCTACGCCGACGTCACCGGCTGCACCATGCGCGTCGCCGGCTCCTCGCAGGCCTGCGCCCTCGGCGCCGCCGTGAGCGCGGCGGTCCTCGCCGGCGCGCACCCCGATTTCCCCGCCGCCCAGGCCAAGATGACCTCCCTAAAGAAGGTCACCTACCAGCCGAAGGCCGCCGCCCGCAAAACCTACAACGAGCTCTACGCCCTCTACCGCCAACTCCACGACGCCTTCGGCGGCCGCAACCCATCGGCCGACCTCGGCCCCGTCATGAAGCGGCTGTTGGACCTAAAGGAGCGAGTAGTGAGTAGCGAGTAGCGAGCATACAATCCGCCACTCGCTCACCCTCGTAGCTGCCCAATCAAAACTACTCACTACTCGCTACCCGCTACTCGCTACTTCCCTCCCCCTCCCATGCACCTCCTCGCCTCTCCTGAAATCTGGTTCGTCTGCGGTTCGCAGCACCTCTACGGGCCCGGCCCGCTCAAGCAGGTCGCCGCCAATGCGCAAAAAGTCGCCACCGCCCTCGCCCAGTCGAAGCGGCTGCCGCTCAAGACCACGTTCAAGATCCTCTGCACCACGCCCGACGAGATCACCAACGTGATGCTCGCCGCCAACCGCGACCCCAACTGCGGCGGCCTCATCCTGTGGATGCACACGTTCTCGCCGTCGAAGATGTGGATCCGCGGGCTCGGGTTGCTGAAGAAGCCGTTCCTGCACCTGCACACGCAGTTCAACCGCGACCTGCCGTGGGGCACGATCGACATGGACTTCATGAACCTCAACCAGGCCGCCCACGGCGACCGCGAGGCCGGGTTCATCCACACGCGCATGCGCCTCGGCCGCAAGGTGGTCGTCGGCCACTGGTCCGACCCCGAGGTGCACGACCGCATCGGCGCCTGGATGCGCGCCGTCCGCGCCTGGCACGACTGGCAGGGCGCGAAGTTCATCCGCTTCGGCGACAACATGCGCCAGGTCGCCGTCACCGAGGGCGACAAGGTCTCGGCCGAGATGAAGTTCGGCTTCGGCGTGAACACCCACGGCGTCGGCGACCTCGTCGCCCGCATGGCCGACGCCGCCATCGACCCGAAGGCGATCAACGACCTCTGCGCCGAATACGAAAAAACCTACCAGGTCGCCCCGGCCCTCCGCCGCGGCGGCGCCCGCCACGAGGCGCTGCGCTACAGCGCGCGCATCGAGCTCGGCCTGCGCGCGCTCCTCGGCGAGCACGGCGCGAAGGGTTTCACCGACACGTTCGAGGACCTCCACGGCCTGCGCCAGCTCCCCGGCATGGCCGTGCAGCGCCTGATGGCCGACGGCTTCGGCTTCGCCGGCGAGGGCGACTGGAAGACCGCCGCGCTCGTCCGCGCCATGAAGGTCATGGGCGCCGGCCTCCCCGGCGGCACCTCGTTCATGGAAGACTACACCTACCACCTCTCGCCCAAGGGCCACCAGGTGCTCGGCGCCCACATGCTCGAGATCTGCCCGTCCATCGCCGCGGCCAAGCCGCGCGTCGAGATCCACCCGCTCGGCATCGGCGGCAAGGAGGACCCGGTCCGCCTCGTGTTCAACGCCCCGGCCGGCCCGGCGCTCAACGCCTCGCTCGTCGACCTCGGCAACCGCTTCCGCCTCCTCGTCAACGAGGTCAAGGCCGTCAAGCCGCCCGCGCTCCCCAAGCTCCCCGTCGCCCGCGCCGTCTGGGAATGCCAGCCCGACTTCAAGACCGCCTGCGCGGCCTGGATCCACGCTGGCGGCGCCCACCACACCGGCTACAGCTACAGCGTCACCACCGAGATGCTCGAGGACTTCGCCACGATCGCCGGCCTCGAGACCGTCATCATCCGCGACGGCACCACCCTCCCGCAACTCAAGCAGGACCTGCGCAACAACGAGGTCTATTACCACCTCGCGGGCGGGTTCCGGGCCTGAGGGCGCGACGCCCCCAAGTAGCGAGTAGTGAGTAGCGGGTAGCGAGCATCCCGAACCAGCCACCCGCTCACGCTCGCAGCCACCTACCGTCCTGCTCTTCGCTGGAATCCTACTCGCTACCCGCTACTCACTACTCGCTACTTCTTCCCCATGCTCACCGAACTCAAACGCGAGGCCTACGAGGCCAATGTCGCCCTGCCGCGGCACGGGCTCATCAACCTCACCTTCGGCAATGCCAGCGCGCTCGACCGGGCGCGCGGCATCTTTGCCATCAAGCCGAGCGGCGTGCCCTATGAGGTGCTGAAGCCCGCCGACATGGTGCTGGTCGATCTCGACGGGAAGATCGTCGAGGGAAAACTCAACCCGTCTTCCGACACGCCCACGCACCGACGGCTGTTCCTCGCGTTCCCCGCCATCGGTGGCGTGGTCCACACGCACAGCTCGCACGCGACCGCCTTCGCCCAAGCCGGGCGCGCCATCCCGATCTTCGGGACGACGCACGCCGATTATTTCAACGGCGACATCCCCGTCACCCGCCGCATGACCAAGGCCGAGATCGCCCGCGACTACGAGTGGAACACGGGCGCCGTCATCGTCGAGCGTTTCACCCGCGCCCAGATGGACCCGCTCGACTTCCCCGGTGTGCTGGTCAACCGCCACGCCCCCTTCACCTGGGGCCCCACGGTCGCCAAGGCCGTCGAGGTTGCCGTCGCCGTGGAGTGTATTGCCGACATGGCCCTGATGTCGCTGCAGCTCGCGCCTCGGCTGAAGACCATCGAATCCGAGCTCCTCGCTCGCCATTTCAAACGCAAGCACGGCCCGGGCGCCACTTATGGGCAGACCATCAAATCGTAGTCCTCTCCTTTCCCCATGAAACGCTACGGCTCCGTCCTCGCCCTCCACCCCGAGAAGGTGGAGGAATACAAAAAACTCCACGCGGCCGCCTGGCCCGACGTGCTTCGCATGATCCGGGCGTGCAACATCCGGAACTACTCGATCTACCTGCGCGTCCTCGACGACGGGCAGCCCTACCTCTTCAGCTACTTCGAGTACGTCGGCTCCGATTTCGAGGCCGACATGGCGAAGATGGCCGCCGACGAGACGACGCAGCGCTGGTGGACCTTCTGCAAACCCTGCCAGAAACCCCTCAGGAACCGCGCCCCGGACGAGTGGTGGGCAGGGATGGAAGAGGTGTTTCACACGGACTGAAGGGGCGGGCAAACGTTCAACGCTCAACGTTTAACGCTCAACGCTCAAGGAAGCTCTTCAGAGCTTAGATCGGTTGGAATGTGGAACTCAGGAACACTGGAATAGGAGAAAAACCCAATTCCGTTTCCGGCTTTCCTGATTTCCACATTCATTTTCAGAGGCTCCATGACGCCATGAAACGGCTGCGACTCGTCTTCATCACCTGCGCGGTCGGCGAGGATTTCTTCAAACCGGTGCAGAAAGGCATGCGTGACGCCGCCGCCCTGCTGGACGCGGACTGCACGTTTATCGGCACCGAGGACGTCGACCTCGAGGCGCAGGTCGGCATGGTCCGCCAGGCGATCGCCGATCGCGTCGACGGCATCGCGTTGAACATCATCCATCCGACGGCCTTCAACGCCGCCATGACCGAGGCTGGCGCGGCCGGCATCCCGGTCGTGGCGTTCAACGTGGACGCGACCTACGGCCGGGGTCCGCACCTCAGCGCCGTCCATCAGGATCTCTACAAGGCCGGCCGCGCCGTCGGCGAACGCGCCGCCGCCGCACTACCCGATGGCGTCAAGGTCCTCATGACCGTCCATTCCGAGGGCATCTCCGCCCTCGAAGATCGCCTGCGCGGCCTGCAGGATGTCCTGCGCGAGATGCGCCACGCCCGCTGGACTCTCGCCGTGACCGGCATCCATCCCGAGGGCGCAGCCGACGTGATCGCACGTGCCCTCGCCGCCGACCCGGAGATCACAGCGGTTCTCGCCACCGGCCAGGCCGACACGCAAGGCGCCGGCTGGGCCGCCGAGCGCGCCGCCGCGGGCAGGCGGCCGTATGCCGCCGGCTTCGATCTCTCCTCAGAGATCCTGCGCATGGTAAAATGCGGCGCTATCGCCTTCACCGTCGACCAGCAGCCCTACCTCCAGGGTTTCTATCCCGTGCTCCAGCTGACGCAGTACCTCCGCTACGGCCTCCGCCCCGCCAGCGTCGACGCCGGCGCTACGATCATCACCCGCGACGACGTGGATCGCATCACGCAGCTCAGCGCCGCGGGCTTTCGCTGATCAATGCGTAGGAGCGGCTTTACGCCGCGATCGGGGACGCAACATCGCGGCGTAAAGCCGCTCCTACCGGTTCGCCGCCTTCGCGGTGTATTCCCTAAACAGCCGCATGTACGCGCGGTAATTCTCCAGCGACACCTCCGGCGGCGTCTGGTGATCCACCGACGGGATGTAGCCGCCACTCCGCATGACGGGGAGCAGGCGCTCGAACTCGGCGCGCATCGCGGCCTCGCCGCGCGACATGGTCAGCTTGTCGAAGCCGCCCATCATGAGGAGCCGCGGAAACTCGCGGCGCAGTCGGGCCACATCCACGCCGGCTTGGCGTTCCAGCGGATAAACGCCCTCGATGCCGGCATCAAGCAGCCACGGGATCATGGTCGTCACGTCGCCGTCGGTGTCCACGAGCACCTTCACGCTGTGGCGCTTGATCGCCGGGACCGTACGCCGGTAGTACGGCAACAGGAACTCCTCGAAGCAGGCCCGCGACAGCATCGGGCCGTGGTTGTACGACATGTCCTCGGCGAACCCGACCATCTCGGGCTGCAGGACCGCGCAGATCGCGTCGATGGCCCGGATGTTGAAGTCGGCCAAATCGGCATTCATCCGGTGCATCAGCGCCGGCTGGTCGTAGAACGCCAGCAGGTGCTCCTCGATGCCGAACAGCGTGCGCGGGAACCAGAAGTAGCCGTCGAGCCAGATGCGGATCGCGATATCGCCGCGCGCATGCCGCGCCTGCTGCCGCTTCGCCTGCTCCACCGCACCGGCAATGGCGGCGTCGCTGAACAGGTACGGCCGCAGCGCCGCGTAGCTCGCCTCATCCGTGACGGTACGGGCCACGCCGGCTGGCAGTTCGCCGACCGGCCCGCCCGGGGCGGCGATGAGCACGAGCGGGTCGAGGTCGAAAAATGCCAGGGATTCGTCCCAGTCCAACGTCGGCGGCATGCCCTCGGTCTTCCACCGGGCGATGGTCAGGTCCCACCACGCCGCCCATTCGACGAGCGGCAGGCGGTCGGGACAGCGCTCAAAGGCGAGCGTGCGGCGGAAGCGTTCGCGAGGCGTCATGATTCGATATGCGTAGGAGCGGCTTTACGCCGCGACCGTTTGATCAACGCCATGAGGACAGTTCAGCGCATTCGGTCGCGGCGTAAAGCCGCTCCTACGCATGGACCGTGGAGGTTTCACCAGCGTTCGATGCGCTTGAGGACGGACTTCTCCGCCTCGGGCGCGACGCCCAGGCAGAGGAAGACGCCCTCGCGCGGCATGCAGTCCATGAACTCGTCGAGCTCCTCGATGGGCACGTCCACCATCACCGACTTGCCGGCGGCGAGGATGCGGCGCAGCAGCGGCACCCATTGCATGATGGGCCAGTCGGTCCCGAGACCCTGCACCCACTGGATCGCGTGGATGTCCGGGCGCTCGAGGATCAGATCGAGGTGGTTGGCCACGCCCTTGCCGTCGACGTGGTAGATCGCGCGGTCCATGTCCGCCATTTCAACCGACAGGTTCGCGAGCGAGAAGCGCGCGAAGTACGGCGTGTCAATCATGCACGACACGTCGCAGCTCGGGATGTGGAACCGGCCGGGGCACGGCAGGTTCATCCACGTGCCCGAGGGATGACCCGCCGCCTTCAGCATCGTGTCGAAGTGGCCGAAGATCCTTTGAAAATCGCGCACCGACAGCGCCGACACCTTCGCCAGCTTTTCCGGCTCCTCCGCCATCGCGAGGAACAGATTGTCCATGCCGCACCAGGCAGCGACGCAGTCGAGGTTGGGATGGAAATCGGAGTAGCCCACCCAGTACCGGTCGCCGCAGCGCGCGAGAGCGGCGCGCGTCAGCTCCTCCAGCTTCCGGAAATACACGCTCTGGAACGGGTCGCCGCCGATCGGCGACAGGTCGTCGAGGTCGTTCACGACCGGTTCGTACCAGGACGTGACCTCGGAGTAGATCAGGCTGCCGCCGTAGAAGGCCGAATACACGCTCGGACCGAGGTTGGGCCAGAAGAAGGGGAAGGTCTCGGCGATCCACTCCTTGCCCGCGATGGCCTGCTCGAAGCTTGTCACCTGGTAGTCGACGTCGAACCAGCGTGCCTCGAGCGAGGGCCAGCGGTTGCGGTCGAGCGGCTCGCCACCCTCGAACTGGGCGTTGTGCTTGTAGAAGCGAACCGGCGGCCGGTCGACGACGGCCTGGTTCCACCAGGCCTCGATGCGCTCGAGACAGCGCGCGTAATCAGGTTTCGTGGCGAGCGGGGCGAGCTTCGCCACCGGGAGGGCGGTTAGGGGCGACATGGAAAAGAAGCGTGCCGCGGCAGGCGCCGCTGCACCTGCGCCGGAGCCTGCCCGGAGCGGGCGTCGAGGTCGAGAGCGCCGGGTCAGGAATTAGGCGTGATGCAACCCCGGCATGAGCCGCTAATGCCACCAAGTGAACAGCCGCGCCAACGGCGCACCCCATAATAGCCCGGGGCAACGCCCCGGGTACAGACGAACCACACCACCGAGGGCTGAAAGCCCGATCCATGGAACGGGCTTTCAGCCCATTCGTTGTCATCCGACCTGGATGACCCGGGGTTTCACCCCGGGCTATTATCGGGCGCGCCGTTGGCGCTGATGGGCGGCGTGCCAAAGGGATTGCCCTCGCGCCGGCGCGGACTAGAATCCGGGTTCACCCAACCGTTTGTCCCCATGAACAGCCCCATATCCGCCCTGCTGGATAGCAAGGAGTCCGCGATTCATACCGTGCCCCCTCACGCCACGGTGTTCGAAGCCGTGCAGAAGATGGTGACCGCCCGCATCGGTGCCGTGCTCGTCGTCGACGAAGGCCGGCTGGTCGGCATCTTTTCCGAGCGCGACGTGCTGGTCCGCGTCGTCAGCCTCCACCGCGACCCGCTCACAACCCCGGTCGCGCACGTGATGACGATCGATCCGATCACGATCGACGCCAGCATGCCCGTGGAGGACGTGCTCGATCAGCACAGCGGCAAGGAATTCCGCCACCTGCCCGTCATGGACGAAGGCCACCTCGTCGGCATGGTCTCCGTCCGCGACCTCCTCCGCTGGGTCGCCCAAAGCAGCAACGCCCAAGTCGACTGAACGGCGGAAATTCAAATTAACCACGGATTACACGGATCGCACGGATTGAATGTGCCCAAAGTGATTAACCGCGAAGAACGCGAAAGGGCGCGAAGCTCGGGTTCTGTTCTTCGCGTCTCTTCGCGTTCTTCGCGGTTTCATCTGATCCGTGAAATCCGTGTAATCCGTGGTTAAAAAACCTTTCGATCATGAACCGGAAACTGAGCTTCACCCTCACCGAGGAATCCAATCCGCTGCGCACGCGGTCGATCGTCGACCTCTGCGACTATCTCACCGACAAGCTGCTCGTGCCGCGCTTCGCCGCGAGCGGCGCGAAGTGGCGCGGGGAGTTCATGGATTTCTTCACGTTCGACAACACCTGCGACCCCCTGCAGCCCACCGGCACGATCTACTTCCACGTGCCGCCACTCTTCGCCGGCTGCACGGCGTCACTGGAACGTGCCGTCGTGGACGAGCTCGCGAAGCTTGGCATCAAGGCGGGCCACGTCTCGACCGAACCCAATGGCACCGGCCCCGGCTCGGTCCTCCTGCGCATCCCGATTGTCGACAACCCGACGGCGCAACTTCAGCCGCCGGACGTCAACATGAGCCGCACGCGCGGCACCGTGGTGCTCCGCGACCTGTTGCACTACCAGCCGAACAACGGCCGATATGAGTTCACGGCCGAGGACGTGCTACAGCGCCTAGACCACGTGACGGAGCCCGCCATCGCCGCCTGCACCGCCAGCCCCGTGCGCGAGACCCGGTCCACGATCAGCGTGCGACGCCTGCCGAGCCCGATCAGCACCGGCGCCGTCCGCCGCTGCCTGGACGAGATCCGCCAATTCGCCCGCTGGGCCCTCGAGCACGATTACCACCGCCTCGCCGCCGGGTGAGACGAACATGGCTCTCGCGAGAGACTAAAAACCATCCCGAGCCAGCGCGATCACTCGATCAACCGCCAGCCCCACAGCCTTCTGCACTGCTGTGGTCGGCTGCGTGCCGAGCGTGAACGGATCCGCCACCTCAATGGCGATCACGCGCACACGCTCGGGCATCGCGATGCCAAGGCGGCGCCCCAGCGCGAGCGTCTCGCCCGCACCGACGAAGTGCGGCGACGTCGCGGTGACCTGCGGCAGATCCGCAATGTCGCACTCGTGGATGTGCCCCGGCGGCGTCCGGCCTGTCTGCACGGCATCGACCAGAATCAGGGCGTCGAAGTCGGCGATCTCGTCGAGCAGCGCGAGGCCCATCTCGGTGGTCTCGTGAACCGCGATTTCCGGATGATCCTTGAGCTGCGCCGCCACCGCCCGTGCCACGAGCAGGCCGACGGCATCGTCGGTGAGGATGTCGTTGCCCAGCCCGAGCACGAGCAGGCGCCACTCTGCGACGGCGGTCATTCCTGGACGAGCTCGCGCACTACCTGGTGGCGATGGTCGAAGATGCGGGCCTTGAGCGGCAGGTGGCCGGGCAGCGTGTGGGTCGCGCAGCCGAGGCACGGGTCGTAGGCGCGGAAGGCCATCTCGACCTTGTTCAGCAGCCCCTCGGTGACCTGGCCGCCCTTGATCAGGCCCTTCGCCGCGCGCTCGACGCTCATGGCGATGCGGGCGGCGTTGTTGCCGGTGGCGACGATGAGATTCGCCGCGGTGATGATCCCGCGCTCGTCGGTTGCGTAGTCGTGGAAGAGCGTCCCGCGCGGCGCCTCGACGACGCCGATGCCGGCCCGCGGCACCGCCGTCGGCACCCGTCGTACGTCAGGGCTCATGATCATAGGATCGTGCACGAGTTCCAGCATCCGCTCAGCCGCGTAGAGCATCTCGATCACCCGCGCCCAGTGGTTGGCCAGCGTGTGGTGCACGGGCTTGCCCCCCAACACCCGGAAGAATTCCTCGTAGGCCGCCTGCGCCCGCGGCGTCGCCATGCCGTCGGCGACGTTGAGCCGCGCGAGCGGCGCGACCGCGTACACGCTCGTGTCCGGACCCTCGGTGAAACCCTGCCAGCCGCGCGGCCGCAGGTACGTGAATTTCATGTAGCTCCAGGGCTCCACGTGCTCGGCGATGAAGTCGCGATATTGGGCCGCCGCGAAGGTGGCGATCTCGCGCCCCTCGCAGTCCACGGCCCGCAGCTTGCCGTCGTAGAAATTCACGCGGTTCTGCGCGTCCACCATCCCGAGGTAGCAGGTGCGGTGCGTGTAGGCGTCGGACGTGATGAGCTTCACGTAGTCGGGATTGCCGAGCACGAGCTGGTGGAAGACGTCGAGGGTCCACGCGGCAAAGTCCACCGCGTCCTGTGCGAGCTGACGGAACCGCGGGAGGTCGGCGGGATCGAGCGCCTTGCTCACGCCGCCGGGCAGGCCGAGGACCGGGTGCACCGCCTTGCCGCCGAAGTAGGCGATGAGCTCGCGCAGGCGGCGCCGGGTGGCGATGACTCGCTGGCCGGCCTCGACGCCGACCTTGCCGATGACGCCGAGGATGTTGCGCTCGGCCGGTGGCGCGTCCGGTCCGACGATGAAGTCCGGACCGCCGAGGATGAACACATGCAGCGCGTGGTCCTCGAGCATGAAGGCATGGTACACGAGCTCGCGGATCAACCGTCCCGCCGGCGTCGGCTCGACCTGGTAAAGCGCGTCGAGCGCCTTGGTCGCCGCCATGTGATGGGCCGTGGGGCAAACGCCGCAGATGCGGCTCGTGATCTGCGGCATGTCCTCGGCCGGGCGGCCGCGGCAGAAGACCTCGAAGCCGCGCAGCTCCGGCACCTGCAGGAACGCGCGCTCCACGTCGCCCATGTCATCGAGGTAGATGTCGATCTTCCCGTGGCCCTCGAGCCGGGTGATGGGATCGATGGTGATGCGATTGGAAGGTGCAGGCATGGGAGGGTTTCGGGTCTTGGGTAGTGGGTCTGGATCTGGGGTGGTGGGAGCGAGCTTGCTCGCGACAGTGGGCGTCGGGTCGCGAGCAAGCTCGCTCCTACATTAGGCAATTCGTTTCAGGCATGCGGAATATCCACCCGCCGGCGGAGGAGACTCGCGGGGAGGGCGTAGCGGTAGAAGGTGCCGACGGGGTCGGGGATGCCTCGGAGGGTCGGCTCGATCTCCTCCGCGGTCCGGCCGGCGACGTTGGCGCCGAGCGACGACAGGATCTTCGCGCCCTGGTCGCGCACCCGTGACGTCGGGCCGAAGCAGCCCGTGCAGGGCATGTTGCCGCCGGGGCACTGCACGCCGCAGCCGCTGCGCGTGGCCGGGCCGAGGCAGACGACGCCCTGGGCGAGGAAACACTGCTGCGGGTCGAGCAGGTGACGGTGCGGGCGGCGGAACTCGGTGAACTTCACGTCCGCCGGCTTGGTCGCCCGGCGCGGACACGCCTCGCACAGCGCCGTGTCGGGTGCCAGCACGCTGCCCTTGGGCGGCAGGTTGCCGCTGAGGATCGCGGCGACGGCGGCCTTGGTGAGCTCGGGCGTCGGCGGGCACCCGGGTAGGAAGTAGTCCACGTCCACCACCTGATCGAGCGTGCGCACGACCTGGTGCTGCTCCGGCAGGTGGGGGCGATAACCGTTGATCTCCGTGACCGCCTGCGGACGCGTCTTCCCCTCGTTAACGACGGTGGGCGCGGTCTCGTAGTTCGACCGCAGGATGTCCTCGCGCCCGAACTGGTTCGCAAGCCCCGGGATGCCGCCGAGGTGCGCGCACGCGCCGTAGGCGACGAGGAGCTGGCTCTTGCGCCGCAGGAGCTGCGCCATCGACTCCTGCTCGGTCGAGCGAATGGCGCCGTTGAGGAAGGTGACGGCGATCTCGCCGTCGGCGAGCGCCTCGAGGTGGTGATACTTGAAGTCCAGCGCCACCGGCCAGAGCACGATGTCGACCTGCGCCACGACGCCGAGGATGTCCTCGGCGAGGTCCACGACGGTCTCCTCGCAGCCGCCGCAGGATGCGCACCAGTAGAAGGCGACCTTGGGCCTGGGCATGGGGGAAATGGTTATTGGTTATGGCCTATTGGTTATTGGCTATTGGGGCTGAACCAGGACTTTGGGCGGTTCCCACGTGTGGGTCGCCTCCGGTTCCTTGGCTGATTCGGTCTGGAGGGTCGCGGCGAGGTCGGCGATTTCCGCGTCCCAGTCGGCGAACTTGCCCGGCAGGTCGAGCGGGCCGAGGGCCTGGAGCTGGCGGGTCATGTCGTTGATGACGGCCTTCACGCGCTCGCCCTCGGCGGCGGAGATCCACTCGAGGCGCACGCGGGCCGGCGGGATGCCGAGGTCGGCGAGCATGCGCTGCAGGAGCCCGAAGCGGCGCAGCATCTTGTAGTTGCCCTCGACGTAGTGGCAGTCGCCCGGGTGGCAGCCGCCGATCAGCACGCCGTCGGCGCCGCGGCGCAGGGCCTCGAGGATGAACTGCGGGTCGACGCGGCCCGAGCACATGAGGCGGATCACGCGGACGTTGGGCGCGTACTTGAGCCGGGACACGCCGGCGAGGTCGGCCGCGGTGTAGGTGCACCAATTGCAGAAGAAGGCCACGATGCGCGGGGTCCAGGGCGGTGCGGCGGGCGGTTGGGCGGGGGCGTTCATGGCGTGGCGGCCAGGGCCGGGGTCGGCTCGGGATCGGCCGTGAGCAGGCCCTCGATCTCGCTGAAGACCTCGTCGTCCTCGAACAGGTGCTGCCCGATCGAGCCCGACGGGCAGGCGGCGACGCAGGTGCCGCAGCCCTTGCAGAGGGCCTCGTTGATGACGGCCTGGTGCGTGGCCTCGTCGAAACCGATGGCGGTGTACGGACACAGCGGGAGGCACGATTTGCAGCCGGAGCAGTCAGCGAGCACGTGGGCCGTGTTGGGCTCCTGCAAAATGTGCCCGCGGTCGATCAGCGCGAGCGCCTCGGCGGCGGCGGCACCGGCTTGGGCGACGGTGTCAGGGATGTCGCGCGGACCCTGACAGCAGCCGGCGATGTAGACGCCGTCGGTGAACGTGCTGACCGGAGCGAGCTTCGGGTGGCGCTCGAGGAAGAAGCCCTCGGTGCCGCAGCTCATGTTGAACAGGCGGCGCACGGCCTGCGCGTCGGCGTGCGGCTCGAGGCCGGTGGCGAGGACGACCATGTCGACCGGGATGCGGCGCACGACGCCGGCGAGGGTGTCCTCGACGCGGATGACGAGCTTGCCCTCCTCCTCGGGGATCATGGCCCAGTCGGTCACCTCCCCCACCCGGCCGCGGATGAAATGGACGCCCTCCTCGTTGAGCTTGTCGTAGAACTCCTCGTAGCCCTTCCCGGGCGCGCGGATGTCGATGTAGAAATTGTAGAGCTCGGCGCCGGAGTGCTCCTTGAGCAGGTGCGCGAGCTTCATCGAGTACATGCAGCAGACGCGCGAGCACCAGCGGTTGGTCTTCTTGTCGCGCGAGCCGACACAGTGGATGATCGCGATGGCCGACGGGCGGCGCCCGTCGCGCAGGACGATCTCGCCCGCGGTCGGGCCCGACGCATTGACGAGGCGTTCGACCTCGAGGGCGGTGTAGACGTTGGGATAGGTGCCATAGCCGTACTGCGGCACGCGCCGCACGTCGAAGGGCTTGAAACCGGTGGCAACGATGATGGCGCCGACCTGGATCTCCTTGGTCTCCTCCTTCTGCGTGAAGTCGATGGCCTTGCGGTCGCCACAGGCCTCGACGCAGGTCTTCTTGCAGCGGTCGGTGAGGACGCCGCGCTTGAAGTTGAGGCACACCTGCGGGTCGATGAGCACGACCTGCGGCGTGGCCTGCGGGAACGGGATGTGAATGGGCTTCCGCTTGCCGAGGCCCTCGTTGAACTCGTCAGGGAACTTCGGCTCCTTGTAGATGCAGTTGCCGATGCACTCCTGGCAGCCGGTGCAGAGTTCCTCGTTCACGTAGCGCGGGCGGCGGCGGACCTTGACGGTGTAGTTGCCGACGTAGCCGTCGACCTGCACGACGTCGGAATGGCTCCAGAGCGTGATGTTGGGGTGGGCGCCGACGGCCGACATCTTGGGCGTGAGGATGCAGGCGGCGCAGTCGAGGGTCGGGAAGGTCTTGTCGAATTTCGCCATGTGCCCGCCGATGGACGCCTCGCGCTCGATGAGCCAGACGTGCTTGCCGGCCTCGGCGAGCGTGAGCGCGGCGTGGATGCCGGCGATGCCGCCGCCGACCACGAGGACGCCGGGGTTGATCGGGATCTGCCGCTGCGGGAGCTCGCGCGCGAGGGCGGCGCGGCGGATGGCGGCGCGGGCGAGGACCTTGGCCTTGGCGGTGGCCGCGGCGCGGTCGGTGTGCACCCACGAGGCGTGCTCGCGGATGTTGACCATGTGGAAGAGGAACGGGTTGAGCCCGCCCGCGGCGACGGCGGCGCGGAAGGTGTGCTCGTGGAGGAGCGGCGAGCATGAGGCGACGACGACGCGGTTGAGGCCGAATTCCGCGATGTCCTTCTGGATCAGCTCCTGGCCGGGATCGGAGCACATGTACTTGTAATCCCGCGCGAGCACGACCCCCGGCAACTGCCCGACGTACGCGGCGACATCCGCGCAGTCCACCATGCTGGCGATGTTATGCCCGCAGTGGCACACGTAGAAGCCGATCCGGATTTCGGGTTTCAGGCTGACCATGGTGAGAAATGAGAACCTCGGGCCACGGGATCTCCGTAGCTACGAGCGTGAGCGAGTGGGTTCACGCCGCGGTCGTCGCACGGCCACTCGCTCACGCTCGTAGCCACATAGGAGTTATCGCTACGCATGAGCCACCTCCGGGACCGGCGGGCGCCAGCGCAGGGGGACGGCGGCGCGGTGGAGGCCGAGTTGCTTTTCGGGGAGGCCGAAGGCGAGGCCCATCAGCTGCGTGAAGTACACGGTGGGCACGATGACGTCGCCGTATTCGGAGCGGACCTGAGCGTGGTACGCGTCGAGATTGAACTGGCAGAGCGGACAGACGGTCGCGAGGCAGTCGGCGCCGCGTTTCCGGGCCTCGTTCAACAGGATGTAGACCATGCGGATGCCGGCCTCGGGGACGGTGCCGGTGAGGCTGCCGCCGCAGCACTTGGTCTTGAGCGGGTAGCGCACGACCGTGGCGCCGAGCGCCTCGACGAGGCGGTCCATCGTCACGGGGTTGTAGGGATCGTCGAACGTCGCGTACGGCCGCACGAGCTGGCAGCCGTAGTAGGTCGCGACCTTGAGGCCGCGCAGCGGGCGGACGACTTTCTGGCGGATGGCGTCGAGGCCGACGTCGTTGACGAGCACGTCGAGCGGGTGCCGCACCGCGGTGTCGCCGGCGTAGGCGAGGTCGACGGCCGCGAGCGCGCGGTCGATGGTGGCCTTCATCGCCGGGTAGTCGTGGAAGTAATGCTTGGTCTTGTTGAGGACGAGGTAGCACGCCGCGCAGGGGGCGAGAAGCTGGTCGCGGCCGGAGCGCTCGGCCAGGGCGAGGTTGCGCGCGGCGAGGACGCAGGCCTTGGCCTCGTCGACCGCCATGTAGGCGGTGGCGCCGCAGCAATTCCAGTCGTCGAGTTCCTCGAGCTCGAGGCCGAGGTGGCGCATGACCGGCAGGAGCGATTCCTCGTAGGCGCGGCCGAGACCCTTGAGCGAGCAGCCGGGGAAGTACGCGAATTTCATGGCGACGGGTGCTTGGGCTGGTCGACGGCGTCGAGCATGCGGGCGATGTCGCCGTGGCGGCGGATGCGCTCGGTCAGCAGCGAGAAGCGGCCGGTGCGCGTCAGGTCGAGGCCGAGCCGCCAGTTGCCGAGGGCGGCGAACCAGTCGGTCTTGAGGAAGAGGCGGATGACGAGGACGAGCTCGGTGATGCGACCGTGCTTCCGCACCATGTGGGTGAACTCGTGCGCGAGGACGGGGATCGGGAAACGCCGCGGGTAGATCCCGGCGTCAATCGCGCGCTGCTTGAGCTCGTACATGATGTCGGTGATGCGGATCTGCTGCGGGCACTCGACGGTGCACGCGTAGCAGGAGGCGCAGAGCCAGATGGTGTGGCTGCGCAGGACCTCGTCGCGGAAATCGGCGCGGGTCAGGGCCATGACCTGCCGCGGCGAGTGATCCATGTAGATGCTGAGCGGGCACACGCCCGAGCAGGTGCCGCACTGGATGCAGTTCTCGAGCTGCTCGCAGCCCGGCACGCGCATCACGTCGCGGCCGAAACCGACGTTGCGGTCCGACTCGTATTTGATCGTGCGTTCGATCCGGCGCGTCGACCAGTTCCTGCCACCGCTCCCCGCCGGGGCCGCCGGCGGCGGTCCGGATTTCAACTCCACACGCTCCGCTGGGGTCGCGGTCGCAGGCATGGCGAGTCGGGTCGGAAGGGGCGTTGACTTAGTTCGGGCGGATCAGTCGGCGGGGGGGAAACGAGGGGGTGGTTACGGAGAGGGGCGCTAACGCTGTGGCAAAAAAAGCGCGGGACGCTGCGAGGCTAACCAACACCTCCCGGGGGTCAATTGGCGCATCCGGGCGCCGGACTCTATTAGCCGCGCTGGGCCCATGGAATCAGTCTGTTAATGCAATTGCCACCCCGGGCGGCCGCCCGGGGTGGCTTGGCAGTAACCGATCCGTCGCCGGATCAGTAAAAGTAAAACATCCCGGAGAAACTGCCCGACTGCGTGTAAGGCAGACCGCCGTGCGTCTCCCAGTCGAACCAGGGCACGATGAAGTCGAGGTCCATATAGGGCTGCGGGCAGGTCCAGTGGCAGAACAGGTCTGTCTCCAGATAGTAAAAGATGAACGAGCCGCGATAGCGGGCGGCGTAGTTGGCGTTCTGCCACAGGTAGGTGTCCCAGTCGGCGTTGTACGTGAGGTAGGTCGTGGTCACGAAGCCGGTGTTCTGGTCGAGTTCGACGCTTTGGTACGGCTCGGCCTCGATGGTCGCCACGCGCACCTGGCCGGCGCCGACGCAGCGGACGTAGTTGTTGGAGTCGATGTCGACGACGGTGCGGCTGTTCGAGGCCCAGGTCAGGCAACGATAGACCTCGGCGCGGGCGGGCAGAAGGCCGACGGAGCAGAGTCCGAGCAGCAGGAGGACACGGGCAGTCAGTTGGATCTTCATGGTTGGGGTTGGAGTTGGGGTTTACTTCGCGTCAGGGACGCCAAGGCGTTTGGTGAAATCCGTAATGCCATCCTGCATCGCCCGCTGCTCGGGGCTGAGGCTGGCCTTGAATTTGGCCGACACCTCACCGCGTCGTTTGCGCTCGATTTCCTGCTCCGGCGTGATCTGGCCGTTCTGCACGTGCATCATCGGCGTGTGCTTGATGGCCTCGTAGGCGGCTTTCTGCTGCTCGCTTAGCGACGCCTCGAACTCACGGCGGTTGGCCGAAATCGCGGCACTCCGCTCCTTTTCATAGATGTTTTCCCAGTGGAACGAATTGCTGCCGGCCACCGTCTCGACCCCGAGCAGCCGCCAGCCGTGCTTCAGGTAGTAATCGATGACGGCCTCCTTCTGCTCCTTCGGGAGCTTGGTCCACTCCATCACAATCTCGATCGGCAGCTGCTGCAGACCATGCACCATCGGGTTCTCGTTGGAGTTGATCCACGCCTTGGAGAAGGGCACGCGCCCCGGGCTGTCGGCGGCGCCGGCCGCACCCGCCAGCGCCTCTGCCCCCGCTTCCGCCGCAACCGCGATCGGTCGCAGCGTCTGCTGCCGACCGGTCTGGCGGTTGCGCAGCACGACCCGCTCCGCCGTGATCTCGTCCACGACCTGATCGCCGAAGACCTCATGCAACTGACACCAACGCCCGTGCGGGGCGTACGGGCCCTTGAGCGAGACGTAGAAGACCGGGCCGATCTGGACGATGCCGTGGACCTGATACGTGCCGCCGTCGGCGGGGAGACCCGCCGGCCGTTCGAGCCGGCGCGCGGCCTGCGCATCGGCGGGCGGCTCAGCGGCGACCGACGCAAGCGGGGCGATGACGATCAGGACGCCAGAGAAAAGGAGGGAACGCGCAGCGAGGAGATTCATGATGGAGTTGGGTATGGGCTCGAAAGCGGACGTACCCATGCGCGATGCCGGGGGCAGGCGTAAAGGCGGCGGCTGTTAAACTGTGTTGGACCGAGGGCGGCCGGTGCCGTTCGCGGTGGCAGCACACCAGATTACGCCGACCGGCGGAGGATCTGACCCGAATCGGGCTTGTCTGCCTCGGTTAACATGTTCAACTGATTAAACATTCGGTCATGAACCCCGCCACCCCCGGACCCCGATACGAAAAGCTAAGCTGCTGCAAGTCAGTGGGTTTT
>JAHCAZ010000037.1 GCA_019634615.1 Opitutaceae bacterium | reverse complement strand
CCATCTTCTGTGCCTCTTGTGCCTTTTGTGGCCATCCTCTCAGGCCTCATTCGCCGGACGCCTATCCGTGAAATCCGTGCCTGCCCTCCGTAGGCCTGGCGAAGGAGGGTAATCCGTGGTTAAAAAAAGCCGGGCCCGCGGTGTGGCGGGCCCGGCCGTTGTGGTGTCAGTTGTGTGTGTGTCTGACGGGTGTGGGAAACCTTACACGGCGGCGTCGCCGCGCTCATCGGTACGGATGCGGACGGCCTCCTCGATCGGGATGACGAAGACCTTGCCGTCTCCGATCTTGCCGGTCTTGGCGGTCTTCACGATGGCGTCGACCGCCTTGGCGACGACCTCGTCAGCGACGACGATCTCGATCTTCACCTTGGGGAGGAAGTCCACCGTGTACTCGCTGCCGCGGTAGATCTCGGTGTGGCCCTTCTGGCGGCCGAAGCCCTTGACCTCGGTGACCGTCATGCCTTCGACACCGATCTCGGCGAGGCCCTGCTTCACTTCCTCGAGCTTGAACGGCTTGATGATTGCGATGATGAGTTTCATGGAATGGCTGGGTTGAGGTTGGGCGGGTTAGGAGACGTAGCCCTCTTCACCGTGTTCGTTGATGTCGAGGCCCTGGCGCTCGACTTCCGCCGAGGGCCGCAGGCCCATGATGGCCTTGAGGGCGAGGGCGATGATGGTGGTGGCGACGACGCTCCAGATGATCGTGACGACGACCGCCTTGAGCTGCTCGACCACGAGGCCGTCCTTGAGCGGGCCGACCACGGAGTTGACGCTCTCGTCGGCGAAGACGCCGGTGAGGATCGCGCCGAGGGTGCCGCCGACGCCGTGCACGCCGAACGTGTCGAGGGCGTCGTCATAGCCGAGGAGGCGCTTGAGGTAGGAGACCGCGAGGAAGGGGATCACGCCCGCGAGCAGGCCCATGATGACGGCGGAGGAGACGGTGACGAAGCCCGCGCCCGGGGTGATGACCACGAGGCCGGCGACGATGCCGGAGCAGAAGCCGAGGACGCTCGGTTTGCCGCGGAGCACCCACTCGGCCACGGCCCAGGCGAAGCCCGCGACGGCGGCCGCGATGGTGGTGGTGGCGAAGGCATTCGAGGCGATCGCATCGGCGCCGAGCGCCGAGCCGGCGTTGAAACCGTACCAGCCCACCCAGAGCATGCCGGTGCCGACCATACAGAGCACCATCGAGTGCGGCGGCATCGACTCCTTGCCGAAGCCGAGGCGCGGCCCGAGGATGAGGCAGAGGACGAGGGCCGACCAGCCCGAGGTCATGTGCACCACGGTGCCGCCGGCGAAGTCGATCGCCTTGATCCCGGCGTCGGCGTTGAGCGGTCCGCACATGAAGCCGGTCGTGGACCAGACCATGTGGGCGAAGGGGAAGTAGACGGCGAACATCCACAGCGCGACGAAGGCCAGCACGGCGGCGAACTTCATGCGCTCGGCGATGGCGCCCACGATCAGGGCCGGGGTGATGATCGCGAAGCTCAGCTGGAACATCGCCCACATCGTGTCACTGATCCAGTAGTAGCCCGCGCCCGTGTTGCCGGGCAGCACGCCCTGGAAGAATTTGTAGGCCGTGTCGCCGATGAACGCGTTGCCGGCGCCGAAGGCCAGGCTGTAGCCGATTGCCCACCAGAGGATCGTGACCAGGCCCGCGATGCCCATGCACTGCGCGAGCACGGAGAGGACGTTCTTCTTGCGGACGAGGCCGCCGTAGAAGAGCGCCAGGCCGGGCAGCGTCATGAAGATGACCAGCGCGGTGCTGACCATCTGCCAGGCGTTGTGGCCGGGACCGGGCCCCGGGATCTTCGAGGTCACGTCCGGCGTGCGGGCGGTGTTGTTGACGTAGGCCTCGAGGTCGGCGAGGCGTTGTTCGACCGTCGGCTCAGGGGGCGCGGAGGCTGCCTCCTGGGCGAGACTGGTAAGCGCGGTCAGGCAGCCAAGGCCGACCAGCGCGAGGATTCGCAGGTTGAGGGTGAGCAGTTTGTTCATGGGCACCTGCCGTTAAGCAGGTGCGAGGCCACGCGGAGGAAATTTTTCCAAATTTCTAAAAATTTCCCGATCGCCCGAAAAACCAGCGACTTGCGGACACGAAAAAGGCGGCCCCGAAGCTCGGGACCGCCCGAAATGGCGGAAGTTGCGCGAAGCGGAAGCGATCAGACCGCGGCCTCGCCGCGTTCGTCGGTCCGGATGCGGACAGCCTCCTCGATCGGCATCACGAAGACCTTGCCGTCGCCGATCTTGCCGGTCTTGGCCGCCTTCACGATGGCATCGACGGTCTTGCCGGCGACATCGTCGGCCACGACGACCTCGACTTTGACCTTGGGGAGGAAATCGACGGTGTACTCACTGCCGCGGTAAATCTCGGTGTGGCCCTTCTGGCGGCCGAAGCCCTTGACCTCGGTGACCGTCATGCCCTCGACGCCGATCTCGGCGAGGCCCTGTTTCACTTCCTCGAGTTTGAACGGCTTGATGATAGCAATGATGAGTTTCATGCGAATGGGGATAAGTTACGCTTTGTTCCCGGGAGGGTAAGTTCACGCGCCGCCGGGGCGCAAGCGCCGAGTCGGCGGGCGGGCCGAATTATGAGTTGGAACGGCAGCAGGATAAGCCGCCGTGCGAACTTCGTCACTCCGGCAGCACGGTCCGGATGTGCAGCTCCTTGAGCTGCTTCTCCGTCACGGGCGTCGGGCTCTGGGTCATCAGGCACTGCCCCTTCTGCGTCTTCGGGAAGGCGATGACGTCGCGGATGCTGGTGGTGCCGCAGAGCAGCGCACACATGCGGTCGAGGCCGAAAGCGATGCCGCCGTGCGGGGGCGCGCCGTAGGTGAAGGCCTTGAGCATGTAGCCGAAGCGGCTCTCGACCACGTCAGCCGGGATCTTGAGCACGTCCTCGAAGACTTTCTTCTGCAGCGCCGGCTGGTGGATTCGGATCGAGCCGCCACCCAGTTCCATGCCGTTGAGGACAACGTCGTAGTGCTGGCCGCGGACCTTCTTCGGGTCGCTGTCGAGCAGGGCCGCGTCCTCCGGCACCGGGGCCGTGAAGGGATGGTGCGTGGCCGCGTAGCCGCCGCGCTCCTCGTCGTAGGACATGAGCGGGAAATCGACGACCCAGAGGAACTTCCAGTCGTCGGGCCGGAGCGTGAGCTTGCCGCGCTTGACCAGCAGCTGCGCCGCCTCGAGGCGGATGCGGCCGAGGATCGCGCAGGCCTGCTCCCACGGGGCCGCGGCGAAGAAGATCATGTCACCATCGGTGATACCCAGGCGCTGCGTGAGCGCGGCCTTCTCGGCGTCGGTGAAGAATTTGACGATCGGCGACTTCCATTCGCCGCCCTCGACCTTGATGAAGGCGAGGCCCTTCGCGCCCAGCGACTTGGCGACCTCCTCGAGGTTCTTGATCTCGCCCTGCGTGAGGTCGGCGAGACCCTTGGCGTTGAGCGCCTTGACGCTGCCGCCGCCGGTCGCGGTCGAGGCGAAGACCTTGAAGGCCGAGGTCTTGAAGAGCTCGGTGAAGTCCTGCAGTTCGAGGCCGAAGCGCACGTCGGGCTTGTCCACGCCGTAACGGTTCATCGCGTCATGGAACGCCATGCGCGGGAACGGCGTCGGCAGGTCGTGGTTGAGCACGTCCTTCCAAACCTTCTTCAGCATGCCCTCGAAGAGTGAGTAGATGCCCTCGCGGTCGATGAACGACGCCTCGACGTCCACCTGCGTGAACTCCATCTGGCGGTCGGCGCGCAGGTCCTCGTCACGGAAGCAGCGCGCGATCTGGAAGTACTTTTCCACGCCGGCGACCATGAGGATCTGCTTGAACTGCTGCGGCGACTGCGAGAGCGCGTAGAACTGGCCCGGGTGGATGCGCGACGGCACGAGGTACTCGCGCGCGCCCTCGGGGGTGCTCTTGAACAGGGCCGGAGTCTCGACCTCGATGAATTCCTGGGAGTCGAAGTAGTCGCGGATGGACTTCGCCACGCGGTGGCGCACCTGCAGGTTCTTCAGCATCTTCGGCCGGCGCAGGTCGAGATAACGGTAGGTGAGGCGAAGGTCCTCGTTGACCTTGTCGCCGCCGGCGTCGGTCAGCGGGAACGGCGGGGTGTCCGCCATATTGTGCACCGTGAGCGCCGACGCATCGACCTCGATCTCGCCGGTCGGGAGGTTGCGGTTGATCATCGCGGCCGGGCGCGGGGCAACGACGCCCGTGATGCCGATGACCGACTCGTCCTTGAGGGCCGCCGCCTGCTCGCGGATGGCGGAGTCAAACTTGACCTGGGTGACACCCTTGCGGTCGCGCAGGTCGACGAAGATGATGCCGCCGTGGTCGCGGACGGAGTCGACCCAGCCGACGAGGGAGACCTTGGCGCCAAGGTCGGCGGCAGTGAGTTGGGCGCAATGATGGGTGCGGAGCATGGGAGGTGTAGGGTCGGACAGCACAACGCTCCGCCCTAGGGGAGCGCAACGAGAAATTCGGTCATGGGCGGGCACCGCCCGCCTTGGGTCAGGCGATCAGGCTCTCGCCCGTCATCTCCGCCGGCTTGGGCAGGCCCATGAGGTGGAGGACGGTCGGGGCGATGTCGGCCAGGCGGCCGCCGGTGCGCAGCTTGGTCTTCCCCGCCGCAAAGCCGTCACCCACGACGAAGACCTCGACGAGGTTGAGCGTGTGCGCCGTGTGCGGGCCGTTGGTCGTGAAATCCCACATCTGCTCGCAGTTGCCGTGGTCGGCGAGGATGACGGCCTTGCCGCCCATCTGCGCGAGCGCGGCGAGCAGTTCCCCCACTCCCTGGTCCGTGGCCTCGACAGCCTTCACGGCCGCCGGGATCGAGCCGGTGTGGCCGACCATGTCGGGGTTGGCGTAGTTGACCACGAGCAGCGAATACTTGCCGGAAAGGATCGCGGCCTTGGCGGTGGCGGTGACCTCGGCGGCCGACATCTCGGGCTGCATGTCGTAGGTCGGCACCTTCGGGCTCGCCGGGCACGCGCGGTCCTCACCCGGGAACGGATCCTTGCGGTAATTGTTGAAGAAGAAGGTCACGTGCGGGTTCTTCTCCGTCTCGGCGCAGCGGAACTGCGCCAAGCCCGCGTCGCTCACGACCTTGCCGAGGATGTTCTTCAGCGCCTCGGGCTTCGGGGACACGATGTGCACCGGCAGGCCCTTCTCGTACTCGGTCATGGTCGCGTAGTAGAGGTCGAGCTTCGCACCGCGATCGAACTCCTTGAAGCCGTCGAGGATGAACGCCTTCGAGAGCTCGCGCGGGCGGTCGCCGCGGTAGTTGTAGAACAGCACGGCGTCGCCGTTCGCGATCACCGCGACGGGCTTGCCGTCGGCGCCCGTGACGGCGGTCGCCGGGATGAACTCGTCGCCCTTCTGGGTCTCGCTGAGCGGCTTCGCGTAATAGTTCGAAACCGCGGCCTCGGCGCTCGGCGCGGTGGCCTTCGCGGCGCGGCCCGTGAGCATGTCGTAGGCCTGCTGCACGCGTTCCCAGCGGTTGTCGCGGTCCATCGCCCAGAAGCGTCCGCAGACACTGGCGATGCGGCCGACGCCGATCGCGCGGCACTGAGCCTCGACCTGCTGGATGTAGCCCAGCCCACTCTGCGGAGGCGTATCGCGGCCATCGGTGAACGCGTGGATGAACACGCGGCCAGCCCCGAGACCGTCCTCCTTCGCTTGGCGCAAAATGCCGTAGAGGTGCTCGAGCATCCCGTGCACGCCGGCGTCGCTCACGATGCCCATGAGGTGCAGCTTGGCCGCCGGGTTGGCGCGGAGGCGGGCGACGATAGCCTGCCAGGTGGCGTTCGTGGCGAGGCGCTTCTCGGAAAATAGCTTGTTCAACCGCACGAGCTCCTGGTCCACGATCCGGCCGGCGCCGATGTTCTCGTGGCCGACCTCGCTGTTACCCATCACGCCGTCGGGCAGGCCGACGTCGAGGCCCGAGGCCTTGACCAGCGTGAACGGATACTGCGCGTGCAGGGCGTCGTCGCAGGGCTTCTTGGCCAGGGCGACAGCGTTGAACTTATCCTGCGCCGGGTCGGGATTCTTACCCCAACCGTCGCGGATGACGAGAAGGACGGGCTTGCGCGTGGTGGACATGGGAAAATGGGACCCGGCACTCAACCGGCTTGCCGGACGTTTGACAACACTTCGCGTTGCCTGTCCCAATGATGCCATGCCGCAACGCGCCGTCCTCCTCGTCAACCTGGGTTCGCCAGACTCCACGTCGGTGCCCGATGTGACGCGCTACCTGCGCGAGTTCCTCGGCGACGAACGCGTGATCGACCGCCCCGCGCAGCCGTTTCGCTCCCTCCTCGTCAACCGCATCATCATCCCGAGGCGGGTGAAGAACTCCGCCCACGCCTACGAGCAGATCTGGACCGAGGCCGGTTCGCCGCTGATCGTCACCTCCAAGAGCGTGCAGGCCAAACTCGCCGCCGCCCTCGGCTCCGCGACGAAGGTCTACCTCGCGATGCGTTACGGCAATCCGTCGATCCCGAGCGTGATCGCCGAGATGCTCCGCGACGGCGTGACCGAGATCCTCCTCTTCCCGCAATACCCCCACTACGCGATGTCCTCGTACGAGACCGTCGTCGTGCGCGTGATGGAGGAGGTCGCCCGCCAGGCGCCCGGCGTGAAGGTGACGACGGTGCAGCCGTTCTACGCCGACGCCGACTACATCGCCGCCCTGCATGCCGTGGCCGCGCCGTTCCTCAGCCAGCCGCACGACCTCGTGCTTTTTTCCTACCACGGCATCCCCGTGCGCCACCTGCGCAAGGCCGACTCGTCCTGCGCCCACTGCCAGAAGGTCGCCGACTGCTGCAATACGCCCTCCCCCGCCCACGCCACGTGTTACAAGGCGCAATGCCTCGCCACGACGCGCGCCTTCGCCGCCAAGGCCGGCCTCGCGCCGGATCGGCACTTCGTCTCGTTCCAGTCCCGCCTCGTCGGCGAGCCCTGGCTCTCGCCCTACACGGATGTGACCCTCGAGGGCCTGCCCGCCCGGGGCGTGAAGCGGGTGATCATGCTCTGCCCGGCCTTCATGACCGACTGCCTCGAGACCCTCGAGGAGATCCAGCAGGAAGGTCGCGACACGTTCATCGAGGCCGGTGGCGAATCGTTTCAACAGATCCCCTGCCTCAACGATCACCCCGCCGCCATCGAATTTCTCGCCAACCGCGTCCGCGCGTGGCTGAATTGATGCGGCCGTGAATCCATCCGATCCAGCACCCGCGACCCAACCCGCGCCCGACGCGCCGGTGGCCGTGCTGGTGCTCGATCCCGCCGGCCGCATCGTCGCCGCCAACACCGGCGCCCAGGCCCTCTGGCAAACCGCAGCCGGCGAACTCGACGGCCAGCTCTTTGCCGGGCTGTTCGAGTTCGAGATCACCTCACAGGATCCCGAGTTTCTCGCCGCGCAGTGGACCGCCCTGCGCGACGCCGCGATCGAGCGCCCCGCCCCGTGTCACGCCCGCCGCCCCGACGGCTCGACGCTGGCCGTGTGCCTCCGAGTTGAAGCCGTCGCCGGCCTGCCCGATTCCCTGCTCGCCACCGTGCAGCCCGCCGCTCCGGCCCCGGCGGCGACCCCGGCCATCGCCGCCGACGGGCTCGCCCCGCTCGCGGCCCATCCCGGCATCGGTTTCTTCGACCTCGATCTCCAGGCCGGCCGCGCGGAGTTTTCCCCGGCGTGGAAAAAGCTGCTCGGCTACGTGCCGGCCGAGTTGCCCGACGTCCCCGCCACGTGGGAGCAGTTGCTCCACCCCGAGGACACCTTTGCCGCGCCTTTCGTCCTTGGGAAGGCCGCCAGCCCCGGCACCCGCCCCTTCGACGTCGAGTTCCGCATGCGCCATCGCGCCGGGCATTACGTCTGGCTGCACTGCGTCGGCCTGCAGTTCATCGGTGACGACGGCCGACTCCTCCGCGTGGTCGGGTTCCAGGTCGACATCACCGAGCGCAAGGAGATCGAGGAGGCCAGCATCGCCGGCGACGCGCGCCTGCAGTTTCTCAGCGACGCGGGGCCGTTCGGCGCCTTCGAGCTCGATTTCGCGAACCAGCAGTTCTGGTACTCCGCCGCCTGGGCCCGCCTGCTCGGCTACGGCGAGGGCGAGGTCGCGGCCACCGCGGCGACATTTCTCGCCGTGATCCCGCCGGCCGAGGCCGGCGCCGGGCTCGAGGTCTGGCTGCTGGCGCGCGCGAGCGGCCAAACCAGCGTCGTCGAACCCGTTCGCCTGCAACGCAAGGACGGCTCCCTCGTCACCCTGCTGCTCGTCGCCTCCCGCGCTGTGAGCCGCAAGAAAGAGATCCTCCGCATCACCGGCGGCCTGTGCCCGCTCCCGGCGGGGGCCGCGGATTCACCCGGGGCGGCGCCCGCGGGTCTCACCGCCGACGCGTTTGCCGCGGTGTCGGAGGGTGTCATCATGGCCGACGCCGCCGGACGCATCCTCACCCTCAATCCGGCGGCGGAGCGCCTCCTGCGCACCACCGCCGCCCAGGCCGCCGGCCTGCCCATCGGCGACGTCTTTCCGCTGGTGCACCGCAAGACCGGCCAGCCCGGGGACAATCCGGTGGAAGCCGCCCTGGCCGCCGAAAACCCGCTGCCGCTCTGCGCCGAGCACGCGCTCGCCCTCGGCGAAGCCGCCCCGCGACCGATCGTCTGGAGCGCCCGTGCCTCCTTCGGCGACGGCGGCCGGGCCCGCGGCGCCGTGGTGGTGTTCCGCGATCCCGACGAGATGAACCTCTCGCCGGAGGAACTCGTGAAGGCCAACCGCTACGAGGCCCTCGCCCTGCTCGCCGGCGGCATCGCCCACGATTTCAACAACCTGCTGACAACCATCATGGGCGCGGTCTCGCTCGCGAAGGACAACCGCGACTACTCCGCCCTCGCCGACGCCGAGCAATCCTGCCTCACCGCCAAGGGCCTCACCAAGCAGCTCCTCGCCTTCGCCCGCGGCGGCGCCGGCGCCCGCGTCGTCGCGCCCGTGCCCGCGATCCTGCACGACTCCGTCAAGATCGCCGCCGCCGGCAGCACGGCGCAGATCACCGTCGAGGCCGCCGAGGACGTCTGGCCCGTGCTCGTGGACCGCTCGCAGATCCTGCAGGTCTTCCAGAACTTCATCGTCAACGCCCTCCAGGCCATGCCGCCGGAGCCGC
Source organism: Opitutaceae bacterium (assembly GCA_019634615.1). GTDB lineage: Bacteria > Verrucomicrobiota > Verrucomicrobiia > Opitutales > Opitutaceae > UBA2377. The sequence goes on along the minus strand of JAHCAZ010000037.1, from coordinate 19,921 downwards.
ATCAGGCCCGGGTCCAGCTGCGCGCCACCAACACCACGCTGGCCGCGGGGCAGCTCGACGGGATCGAGGCGGGCGACTACGTCGAATTCGAGGTGCGCGACAACGCCGCCGGCATCAAGCCCGAGCACCTCGCCAAGATCTTCGATCCCTTCTTCACCACCAAGAAGCACGGCACCGGCCTCGGCCTCGCCACCGTGCTCTCGGTCGTGCGCAAGCACGGCGGCCAGGTCGCGGTGGATTCCACGATCGGCACCGGCACGGTCTTCACGGTCTTTCTCCCCCGCGCCGACCAGCCCGTCGAGGTCCAGGCCCGCCGCGCCCCGTCGCTCCGCTTCGGCACCGGCCGCGTGCTGTTCATGGACGACGACCCGAAGATCTGCACGCTCACGGCCAACATGCTGCAGAGCCTCGACTACAAGTACGACATCGCGAGGAACGGCGATGAGGCCATCACCTTCTACAAGCGCTACCTCAACATCGGGCGCCCGTACGACGCGGTCATCATGGACCTGACCGTCATCGGCGGCATGGGCGGCGAGGAGTGCTTCAAGGTCCTCAAGGAACTCGATCCGGACGTGCGCGCCATCGTCGCCAGCGGCTACGACAACGACGACATGGCCCGCCGCTATCTCGAACAGGGCTTCTGCGGCTACCTCACGAAGCCCTACCGCGTGACCGACCTCGGCAAGGTCATCAAGGCCGTCGTGGGTTGATCACCCGCCCCGGTCGGAGTCAATTTATGGCTAGCGAAGACAATTCATCGCCCGGTATCGCGGGCTACTGGCCCCTGGCGTCCTCGAAGTTCCGCCCCCGGGTCCTCCACGTGTTCAAGGGCTACAAGCGGGAACACGCCGTCGCCGACGCCCTCTCCGGCGTCACCGTCGGCCTCATCGCGCTCCCGCTCGCCCTCGCCCTCGGCGTCGCCAGCCTCCCGCCCGGGATCGCCACGCCCTTCCCGGCGCCGGCCATTGGCATCTTCACCGCCATCATCGGCGGCTTCATCGTCTCCCTCCTCGGCGGCAGCCGCGTGCAGATCTCCGGGCCCACCGCGGCCTTCGTCACGGTCGTGCTCCTCATCGTCGACAAACACGGTTTCGACGGCCTCCTCCTCGCCACGATGATGGCTGGCGTGATCCTCATTCTCATGGGGTCGTTCGGCCTGGGCACGCTGATCAAGTACATCCCCTACCCGGTCACCAGCGGCTTCACCACGGGCATCGCCGTGACGCTCATCGGCGGCCAGGCGGCCGCCTTCCTCGGCATCGACGCCCTGCAGCCGCGCGAATTCGTCGAGAAGGTTCCCTGGATCCTGGAACACCTGACCACGCTGAACTGGCCGACCCTGCTCATGGCGGTGACCGCCGCGGCCCTGATCATCAACTGGCCGCGCTTCCGCGCCTTTTTTCCCGCCGACCGCATCCCCGGCGCCATCGTCGCGATGGTGGTCGCCGCCGGGCTCGTCGGTTTTCTCGGCTGGGACCGCACCCTCGGCATCGCGACCGTCGGCTCGCAGTTCGGCCCCGACGCGATTCCCCACAGCCTGCCGCCGATCACGTGGCCGGAGATCAGCCTCGACCGCATCCGCGATCTCATCGGACCGGCCACCACGATCGCGCTCCTCGGCGCCATCGAGTCGCTCCTCTCGGCCGTCGTCGCCGACGGCCTCATCAACGACCGCCACGACTCCAACACCGAGCTCATCGCCCAAGGCGTCGCCAACCTCGCCTGCCCGTTCTTCTGCGGCCTCCCCGTCACCGGCGCCATCGCCCGCACCTCCGCCAACGTCAAGGCCGGCGGCCGCACGCCCGTCGCCGGCATGGTCCACGCGCTCACGCTCCTCGCCATCGTCCTGGCCTTCTCGTCGTTCGCCCAATACGTGCCCATGGGCGTCATCGCCGCCGTGCTCATGGTCGTCGCCCTGCGCATGGGCGAATGGCACGAGCTCGTCCGCCTCCGCAAGATGCCGCGCAGCGACGCGCTGGTGCTGCTGACCACCTTCAGCCTCACCGTGATCTTCGACCTCGTGGTCGCCGTCGAGGTCGGCATGATGCTCGCCGCCGTGCTCTTCATCAAGCGCATGGCCGAGACGACCGAGATCGCGCCCATCACGGCCCGCGACGAGCTCGAGACGCCGGAGCAGATCGCGCACGGCAAGGACATCCCCGACGGGGTGGTCGTGTTCCGCATCTTCGGCCCCTTCTTCTTCGGCGCCGCCGAGAAGATGGAGGACGCCCTTCAGCGCGTCGGCGCCCTGCCCAAGGTGCTCATCCTGCGCATGCAGCTCGTGCCCGCCATGGACGCCACCGCACTCAACGCCCTCGAGAGCATCGTCGAGCGCATGCAGGCCGCCGGCGGCACCGTGATCCTCAGCGGCCCGCACCGCCAGCCGCTCGACATGATGATCAAGGACGGCTTCGTCCAGCGCCTCGGCCGCAAGAACATCCGCGCCCACTTCGACGACGCCCTCGTCCGCGCCCGCGAAATCCTCGCCGAGCAAAAGGCCCGAAAACACGCCGCGCCCACGAGCCCGGAAGCCAACCCGTAGACGCGGAGGATTTTTTAACCACGGATTACACGGATGGCACGGATAAGTGCAGAGCGTATGAAGCTCCACTGAATGGCCACAAAAGGCACAGAAGGCACAAAATCGAAATGCCTTGTTCTGTGCTCCTTGTGCCTTTTGTGGCCATCCTCTCCGGCCTCATTCGCCGAACACCCATCCGCGCAATCCGTGCCTGCCCTCCGTAGGCTTGGCGAAGGAGGGTAATCCGTGGATAAAAACTCCGCGGTTACTCCCGCCAGGTGAACGCATGACAAAGCGCCACGCCGGCGGCGTCGGCTTCGTCGCTGGCCAGCGGGCGGCCGTGGCCGAGGAGGGACATGACCGTGCGGGCCATCTGCTCCTTGCTCGCGCGCCCCGCGCCGACCACCGCCTGCTTCACGCGCAGCGGCGCGTATTCGAATACCGGCAGGTCCCGCAACGCCGCCGCCGCGATCGCCGCACCGCGGGCCGCACCCAGGATCTGCGCCGTCTGGAAGTTCTGCACGTAGATGGTCTGCTCCAGCGCCACGTGGCGCACCGCGGCCGCGTCGAGAAACTCCGTGATCGCCCGGTGGATCTCCGCCAGCGCAAACGCCATCGGTCGCTTCGCCGGCACCTTCACCGTCCGGCAGCGCAGCAACACCGGCTGCCGCCCCGGCGCGAACTCGATCAGCGCCAGGCCCGTGCCACGCAGCGAAGGATCGACGCCCAGCACCTGCCCCGCAAAGGGAACCCGCACCGCCGCGGACGGCGCCACGCTCGCCGCCGGCACCGCCTTGCCGGCCAGCTTCGCCGCCCACATCTGCCTGACGTTCATGCGCCCCATTGCCAGTATGTGAGGGCGTCAGCCCACGGGAATCCAGACAATCTTGGGCTACCCACCGGCGAAGGAGGGTAATCCGTGGTTCAAAATAAAAGCTTCACGCCCGCCAGCGCCGCCAGGATCAGCGCGAGGTCCTCGAACAGCTTCTGGTTGATCCGCACCAGAATCTTCCGCCCGAGCAACGCGCCGGCCAGCACCGCGGGGGCGAGCCATAGGTTCAGCGAAAAACTCGTCGGGTTGATCAGCGCCAGGTTCAGCATGAACGGCACCTTGAAGAGGTTCATGAGCATGAAATACACGGCGCCCGTGCCGACGTACTCCAGCTTCGGCAGGCGCATCGCGAGGAGGTAGATCGCCATCAGCGGACCCGCCGCGTTGGCCACCAGCGTGGTGAAACCCGCCAGCACCCCGATGGTCGGCGCAAACCACGCCCCATGCTCCGCCAGCTCGCCGCGGCGGCGCTGCCGCCACAGGTGCACCGCCAGCAGCACGAGGATGATCACGCCGATGAGGACCGATGCCTGCCGGTCGTTGATGCGGCCCAGGGCCAGATAACCCGCGACCACGCCCACTGCCGTCCATGGAAAGAGCTTCCACAGGAACTTCCACTGCGCGTGCTGCCGGTACGCGAGCACCGCCACGACGTCCGCGAAGCACAGCATCGGCAGCACCACGCCGCTCGCCTCGCGCGCCGGCATGAGGTTGGCGAAGATGACCACGGCCAGCATGCCGAGTCCGCCGATGCCGGTTTTCGCCAGGCCGATCGCCAGCGCCCCGGCGATCGCGAGCAGCCATTGCCAGAGTTCCCAGTTCATGCGACCTGACCTTCCGCAAATTGCCCGCCGCACACGTGGATGACCTGCCAGTCGCCCAACGCAGCATCAGGTGCCGCAGTGCCCGTGGCCAGGATCTGCGATTCCGGGTCAATCGCCGCCCAGAACTGCCGCCGCCGCACGGGATCGAGCTCGCCGAGCACATCGTCGGCCAGCAGCACCGGCCGCACGCCGCATTGCTGGCGGAACCAAGCAGCCTGCGCCAGCCGCAGGGCCAGCACCAGCGAGCGCTGCTGACCTTCCGACGCGTAGTCGCGGGCCGCCACGCCGTGCACCGTGAATTCGACCTCGTCGCGGTGCGGCCCCGCCAGCGTCGTGCGAAACTGCTGGTCGCGTGCGCGGCCGGACACCAACCGGGCGCGCAACGCCTCCGCCGAGGCCTCGGCAAAGTTCGGGCGATACGCCAGCGCCGCCGGCTCCTTGTCCCCGGCCAATTGCGCATAATAGTCGGCGAGGCGCGCGCCGATTTCCGCGATGCCCACCGTCCGCCGCGCAATGAGCTCGGCGCCCGCCGGCGCCAGGCCGTGTTCGAATGCCTCGAGTTGGTCCGCTCCCGCTCCCGACTTCAGCAGGCTGTTCCGCTCGGCCAGGGCCCGGTGGTAGGTCTGCAACGCCCGCAGGTAGGCGGCATCCATCGCCGCCAGCGTCAGATCGAGCCAGCGCCGGCGTCCGGCCGGGGTCCCGCGCACGAGCAGCAGGTCCTGCGAGGTGAACACCACGGTCGGAAAGCGGCCGAGATAGTCGCCGATCCGCGTGATCTTTTCCCCGTCGCACCACAGCTCGCGGCCATCGGGCCGCAGCGTGATCGTCAGCCGGCTGGCGCCGAACCGCTCATGCTCGACCTCCGCCGCGATGGCCGCCTCGACCTGGCCGTGGGCCATGAGCTGCTTCGGCTCGGTCGTGCGGAAAGAACGCAGCGCCGTGATGAAGCCCGCCGCTTCCAGGAGGTTGGTCTTCCCCTGCCCGTTGGTCCCCAGGAGAAACTGCTGCCGGCCGCGCAGCGCCAACGCCGCCAACGGGATGTTGCGGAAGTGACGGACGGTGAGCTGGCGCAGGAGCATGGCAGGGGGAAAGTAGTGGGAAGCGAGGTGCGGGTAGCGAGCATGTTTCAGTCGTGTTGCCCGTGTCCGGCCGCTGGACTTTCTACTCGCTACCCGCTACTCGCTACTCACACCTTTTTCCTTCGCCCATGACCTTCGAAGCCACCCTCGCCGAATCCGTCCGCACCCTCCAGGCGCTGAGCGCCATCCGCTCCGAGATCGACGCCGCCGGCCGGCTCATCGTCGACACCCTGCGCCACGACAAGAAGCTGCTCATCTGCGGCAATGGCGGCAGCGCCGCCGAGGCCGGGCATTTCTCGACCGAGCTGGTCGGCCGCTACCAGAAGAACCGCTCGTCGCTGCCGGCGATCGCGCTGTCGGCCGACGGTTCTCTCCTCACCTGCATCGGCAACGATTACGGCTACGACCAAGTCTTCTCCCGCCAGATCGCCGGCCTGGCCCACCCCGGCGACCTCGTGGTCGTCCTCACTTCCAGCGGCAATTCGGCCAACATCATCGCCGCGCTGCACGAGTCGAACAAGCTGGGCCTGAAGAGCATCGCCTTCCTCGGCCGCGGCGGCGGCAAGGCCAAGGGCCTCGCCACCTGCGAGCTGATCATCCCCAGCCACAGCGGCGCCGCCTGCCAGGAAGCCCACCTCTTCCTGATCCACCACTTCTGCGAGCTGATCGACGCCGAGTTCGCCTGAGGGTCGGACCAACCCACCCGCGAGCCACCTTTTGCGTCTTGCGGATAGTCCCGCCGTGGGTTCGCTTGGCGCTTCCATGAGCAATCCCACCGCCGTCGAACACGCCGTCCTCAAGACCTCCTACGGGGAGATGACCATCGCCTTCTGGCCTGACGTCGCCCCCAAGACCGTCGAGAATTTCAAGAAACTCGCCCGCGAGGGTTTCTACAACGGCACCGCCTTCCACCGCATCATCAAGGGTTTCATGATCCAGGGTGGCTGCCCCAACACCAAGGCCGGCGAGAGCGGCATGCCCGGCACGGGCGGCCCCGGCTACAAGATCAAGGCCGAGTTCAACACCAAGTCGCACGTCCGCGGCGTCATCTCGATGGCCCGCTCGGCGCACCCCGACTCCGCCGGCTCGCAGTTCTTCATCTGCCACGGCGACGCCAAGTTCCTCGACCGCCAGTACACCGCCTTCGGTGAGCTGGTGAAGGGCGACGACGTCCTCGAGCGCATCGCGACCGTCCCCACCCAGCACGGCGGCGGCGGCGAAAAGAGCACCCCCATCGACCGCGTCGAACTCGTCAGCGTGACCATCGTCCCGGCCGCCTGAGGCCGCCACCTAAGTTCGAAGAACTTACTCGCCCCGGTTTTCCGCCGGGACATTTTCGTTGAGTTCCTCGTCCAGACGCTGGGCCATGGTCATAAGGACGGAGTCGTCCTTTGCCACTTTAAGCAGTCCGTCCACCAGCTTCCGGCAAGTCGCGTGATCCCCGAACCGCCAGCGGATGATGGCCAGCGCCAGATGAAACCTCCGCGGATCACGGATCTTCGCGGTACCCCGCTGCACCAGGTTGATGTTGGCCGGGCGTGGATTCTCGGCGAACGCCTCGACAATCGCCAGGAGCGTGAGGGCGTCACCGTAGTCGGGCTCGATCGCCAAGGCCTTGACGAGCAGGTCGCGCAGTTCGTCGCACTTCGCCGCCGGCAGCCGGTACGATAGATCGAGGTAGTGCAGCATGGCCTCGACAGGCGTTCGGGCCAGCTGGGTGTGGATGAAGGCATTGCGGGAACCGCGTGCGGCGGCTTTGGCCCAGTACTCCAATGCCTGATCCGGCTCCTCCGACCGCCATGCATTGCCACCAAGTGCCTCGAAAGGTCGAGGTGAATCCGGCATGCGCTTTGAGAGACTGAGGAGCTCGTAGTTGCACACGGCATCCCGCTGGCTCAACCAGCGCAGCTGCCACAGCGCGCAGTCCTTCTCCATCTCCGGCGCCGCCCGGAACTCCACCGGTAGGGCGTTTTCAGTCGGCCGCAACGCGCCTTCCAGCTCGTAGAGGTTGTACCGGCCAGACCGCAGGTATTTCCGCAACTCACGCTCCAACAGCGCCACGTCGATGCCGGTGACGGCGGCAAATCCCGGATCGCGGTGACGACCGTGCACCATCAGGACCTGCAGGTACTTATTGAGTGCCTTGGGGTACTCCGAGTTCCGGCCGGACATCAGGTAGTGCACCAGCGCCCAAGACTCGGCGTAGAAGATCCCTTGGCGGATGCCTTCGTTGTAGTCCGCCGAGCCTTCCTGGACGGCAAACAGCTCCGGCAGCGGCATGGGCTTGGCCCAGTTGAGAAAGGCCACGTGCCCCTCGATTGCACGGCCGAGCAGCACCCGGTTCTTTTTCACCGCAAACGTGCTGAAGTACTCGGCCAGCCCCTCGTTGAGCCAGAGCGGCAGGGATATGCCGCGGCTGAACAGGAGTTGGTGCATGTACTCGTGATAGACCAATCGACGGACCGACTCCTCATCGCGGCCGGGCGAGAGCGCGATCATCACCATGTCGGTCCCGCCGGTGAAGAATCCCGCCACGTCCTTCGGCTTCCCGTTGAACAACGGCTTATAGGCCTCGAACTCCCGCGCGTCACCAAAGACCACGACCGTGCACCGCGGCTCGAATCCCGGAGGCAGTTTCATGAAGCGAAGCAGGGTGCTCCGGAAATCCACCAGATCCTGCAGGATCTGGTGCGTCCGTTCCTCGCTTGCGCTGCTGAAAACCTCGAAGTTCCCCGCTTCCGCCGTGATCCACGCCGCCTTGGCGCTGGCAGATGGCACCACGAAGGCGAATAGCGACACCTGCAACAGGAGGCGCAATCTGCCGGCCAATGTCGCGAACCATCTCATGTCAGTGAGGCGCCTGCGCCGCGGACTTCGCTTCGGCAAGCTTGAGCTGCGCCGCACCGATCCGCCGACGGAGCAACTCCGACTGGACGTCTCGTGCAAAGCTTTCAAGCAGGAGTTCTGCGGAATCGAGTCGCCCGGCATGCACCGCTTTCTCGACGCGATCAACCAGCTGGCTGTGGCTCAGCTCCAGGCGCTGGAGATCGAGTTCCGCCTGGAGTTGCGGGTTGTCCAGTCGGTACGTGGTGAGCGCCGCCAACCTGGATTCGACTTCGGCATAATCCCCGGCGGCCAGCGCGGCCCGAACGCGGTTCACCACCTCGGTCGCCAGCAGTTGCTGCGCAAGCCAGCCATGAAAGGCTTGCGCGACCGGGCCAGTCTCGTCGGTCAAAATGATGTCACCGAGTTTGTTCCGTGCGGCCGTCAGGTCGCCATTGCGCCAGTCCCAAGCCGCCAACCCCAGGCCGATCAGGTCATTTTCGGGGAGGATCGCCCGTCCGTTTTCGAGCGCCTTTCGATCCTCGCTCCGCGGCCTCGTGATCGAGGGGACAATCTGCGCCAGTAGCTTGTAATTACCTGTAGCATAGGGATTGGCACGCAAGAGATCGAGCAGTGTATCCGCCGCGCTGATCGCGGTCGCCTCCTGGCACAGAAAGGTGCGCTTCGCTAGCATGTCGTCATTGATGATATCCAGGCACCACTGCCGGCGCAGGAAGTGGTTGGTGGTACCGGCGCGCATCGCCCTGGTCAGCACTTCCCGGGCCTGTCCGTAATCCATCGTTTTCGTGTGAAATACCCAAAGGGTTTCAAGCAGGAGCAGCGAATCTGGCATCTGCGCCGCCGCACGTTCGATTCGCGCCATGACCTTGGCGCGGTCGGCGCCAATCTGCTGGATCATGAACTGGGCCAGCAGACAATCTCGCACGCCGAGGGGAAGGTCCTGCAGCGCGACCGGTTTCTCCCCAGCCGGCGGGACCACGCCGATCCGGGCTTGGTTGACGTCCCTTCGCTCCAGAAACTGGGTAATCGCAGCATTTGCCTCCTCGATTGACATCCCAAATGCGGCGGCGAACGCCTCACGCCGCTCAACGCCACCATCGACCGCACGTTGGTACGAGATAAGCGACCGAGTACCCTTCCAGCCGTCACGCTGAACCAGTAAATAATGCATCGCCGCCCAACCGAATGCAGGCTCCGTGGGGAGCCGTTCTGGATTGAGTACCGCGACACCGACACCTCTGCGCTGAGGATCCAGCTTCTCAAGGTGCTTGGTCAAAGCCCGCGTAATGGTGACCTCGCTCTGCTTTAGCTGCAGATTTCCGAAAAAATCGATGCAGCCCTGCATCACCCATGGGTCGAAGTTGGTGCCACCCGAGCTCAAGAGCCACATCACGGCAGCAGTCCGGAGCCTCACCTGAGTGTTGGCGTTACGCCGATCGAGCGAGGTGGCGATCATCGGCTGCTGGCCCAAGCCTGCAGTGAGCACCAGAATATCGCCGAGTACCAGAGATTGCTGGGGCACCAGTTCCCTCAGGTCTTCAGGGCGACTCAGCAATACAATGTTCAATCGGAGAAGTTGCTCGTCCTTGATCTCCATGAGGCCCTGCACCACCTGCCTGAAGGTGTCAAACTCCTGCAACCACGGCTCGACCCGATCAAGCCCTGCATCGGTGAGCACTGTGTAGCTTCCGCAGTTGATCTGGCGCAACTGTCGCTCGTTCGATTCCGCACCTACGGCGGTTAGCGCCAGACAGACGAAAAGGAACCAGGTTGAGGGCCGTGTGCGGAGCATAATCTTCCGAAATTCGAGTTAGGACCGTCAGGATTGATGCCGACTCCAGCGTATCGCGCATTGCATTTCAAGTGTTCACGCCCCCTGTTGATGCGCACATGCACCCGACATCAACCAAGCCCCTCAACTTCGCCGTGGCCTGCAGCGAAAACCGCGTGATCGGGCGCGGGGGGAAGTTGCCGTGGCACATCCCGGAGGACCTGGCGCACTTCCATCGGGTCACGGCGGGGCAGACCGTGGTGCTCGGGCGCATCTGTTACGAGACATGGCCGCGGGTGCGGGAGGACGGGCGCGTGCCGGTGGTGATCACGCGCAATCGCACCCTGGCCCGACCGGGCGTGCACATTGCCGGCACCGTCGACGAGGCCGTCGCCATCGCGCAGACCCTGCCGGGCGAGATCATCATCTGCGGCGGCCAGCGCATCTACGAGGAACTGCTGCCCCGCGCCGACCGCATCTATCTCACCCTCGTCCATGCCGAGGTCCCCGGCGACACGTGGTTCCCCGAATGGCGCCACCTCACGTGGCGCGAGTCCGACCGCCGCGAGAGCTGCGACGCAAATTTCCGCTACACGTTCTCCACGTTGGATCGCGTACGGTGAACAGCCTCTCGCGGAGGCGCGGAGGCCACGGAGTTTTTGGCCACGGATTACACGGATGAGGAACCAAGACCTTGCCTTTGGGTAGCGGCCGGCCTCCGGACGGCCGTTTTGGCGTGCGCATGCTCAACGCGGCCCGTCCGGAGGCCGGGCCCTACCCAAATACATCCGTGGTTGAGGGCCTCCGTGCCCTCCGCGTGAGCTAATCCGTCACGCCTTCGCCTGCAGCGCCGCGTGGGCCTTGGCGACCTGGACGTATTTCTCGGCCCACTTTTTCAGGCCGGCCTGCTCCTCGGGCTTGAGCGGGCGCACGACCTTGGCGGGCGAGCCGTAAACCATCGAGCCCGGCGGGCACTCGAAGCGCTGCGGGACAAGCGAGTTCGCGCCCACGATGCTCCGCGCGCCGATCTTGGCGCCGTCGAGCACGGTCGCGCCCATGCCGATCAGGCACTCGTCGCCGATCACGCACGCGTGGATGATCGCCGCGTGGCCGATGGTGCACCAGTTGCCGATGTACGCACCGTACTCGTCGGCCAGGTGCACGATGGCGCCGTCCTGGATGTTGCTCCCCTCGCCCACGCGGATCTCGTGGATGTCGCCGCGCAGGATCGCGCCGTAGAAGACGCTGCTCCCGGGCGCGAGCACCACGTCGCCGACAACGGTGGCGTTGCGGGCGACAAAGGCCGCCGCACCCGTGTCGGGCTGCTTGCTGAGATGGGCGGACAAACGGTCATTCACATCCATGCCCCCGACCTTGCCCGCCGTCCGCGCGTGCGCCAAGTCCGGAAACCATCCGCCGCGGAGCGAAGGCGACAAATCCTTGGGCCTTATAGCTTACCCCTGATCTCTTATTCCCCGGCGCCTCTTCGAGAAGTTGCTCGCGCCGCCTATTGTTATCCGCATGCTCACGGGCTTTCCGCCCCTCCCCATGGAAACCCTCATGCACGTCGTCCGCGGCCTGATCGGCATCGCCGCATTTCTCGGAATCGCGGTCCTGCTGAGCGAGAACCGACGGGCCATCGACTGGCGGGTCGTCGGCGTCGGCATCCTCCTGCAGGTCGTCTTCGCCGCCCTCGTCATCCACGCGCCGCCCGTGCGCTACGCGATCGAGCTCGTGGGCAATTTCTTCGTCCAGCTCCTCGCCTTCACCGGCGAGGGCACGAAGTTCGTCTTCGGCTCCCTCGTCGACCAGAGCAAGCACGGCGTCGTCTTCGGCCTCAGCATTCTGCCGTCGATCATCTTCTTCTCCGCCTTCACCTCGGCCCTCTACTACCTGGGCATCCTGCAGAAGATCGTCTGGGCCCTCGCCTGGGTGATGACCAAGACAATGCGCCTCTCCGGCCCCGAGACCCTCAGCGCCTCGGCCAACGTCTTCCTCGGCCAGACCGAGGCCCCGCTCCTCATCAAGCCCTACCTCAACACGATGACGCGCTCGGAGATCCTCTGCGTCATGATCGGCGGCATGGCCACGGTCGCGGGCGCCGTGATGATCGCCTACATCAGCTTTCTCGGCGGCACCGATCCGCAGCAGCAGGTAATCTTCGCCACGCACCTGATCACGAAGTCGGTCATCTCCGCCCCCGCCGCGCTCATGTTCGCCAAGATCCTCGTGCCGCAGACCGAGGCCGTCGACACGACGCTGCAGGTCAGCAAGGAGAAGATCGGCTCCAACCTCATCGACGCCGTCTGCCTGGGCACGACCGACGGCCTCAAGCTCGCCGTCAACGTCGGCGCCATGCTCATCGTCTTCACCGCCATGATCGCCATGGTGAACTACGTGCTCAGCTCCTGGCTGGGCGACCCGCTCGGCCTGAACCCGCTGGTCGCCGAGTGGACCAACGGCACGTTCAAGACCTTCTCGCTCGAGTTCCTGCTCGGCCTCCTCTTCGCCCCGGTCGCGTGGCTCATGGGCATCAGCAACGACGCCCTGCTCCAATCGGGCGCCCTGCTCGGCACCCGCACGGTGCTGAATGAGTTCGTCGCCTTTCTCAATCTCGCCGACCTGAAGAATGCCGGCCTCTACAACGACCCGCGCAACTTGATGATCCTCACGTATGCCCTCTGCGGCTTCGCCAACATTGTGAGCATCGGCATCCAGATCGGCGGCATCGGCGCCATCGCCCCGGCCCAGCGCGAGAATCTCGCCAAGCTCGGGGTGAAGGCCCTCATCGGCGGCAGCCTCGCGTGCTTCATGGCCGCGGCCATCGCCGGTGTGCTGGCTTGATCATGACCAAACGGGAAGTCATCCGCCAAGTCCTCGCCCACCAGCGACCGCCGTACGTGCCGTGGTCGTTCTCGTTCACGCAGGAGGCGCGCGAAAAGCTCGAGCGGCACTACGGCACCACCGACCTCGACGGCGTGCTGCACAATCACCTGATCTGGGCCGGCAACCCCGCCGGCAGCTTCACCGACCTCGGTGGTGACCACGTGCGCGACGCGTTCGGCGTGGTCTGGGACCGCTCGATCGACAAGGACATCGGCATGGTCGTGAGCCCGCAGCTCCCCGAGCCCGACCTCTCGGCCTACCGCTTCCCCGATCCGCGCGGCGACATTTTCTTCGGCGACGTCCCCCGCCTGCTGGCCAAGCACCCCGACTCCTTCCGCGTGTTCCCCATCGGCTTCTCCCTCTACGAGCGCGCGTGGACGCTGCGCGGCATGGAGAACCTGATGATGGACTTCATCGAGAACCCGGACTTCGTGCGCCGGCTGCTCCGCGCCATCGCCGACTTCAACCTCGCCCAGATCGAGCACGCGCTGACCTATGACATCGACGCCATCTACTTCGGCGACGACTGGGGCCAGCAGCAGGGCCTCCAGATGGGCCCGGGCCTGTGGCACGAGTTCATCGCCCCGGAGCTGAAGCGCATGTACGGCGCAGTGCGCGCCGCGGGCAAGAACGTGTTCATCCACTCCTGCGGTGACGTGGACGAGCTCTTCGACGACCTGATCGCCGCCGGCGTAAACTGCTTCAATCCCTTCCAGCCCGAGGTCATGGCCGTCGCCGACCTCATGCGCCGCTACCACGGCCGGCTAGCGTTTCACGGCGGACTCTCGACGCAGCGCACGCTGCCCTACGGCACCGTCGCCGACGTCCGCGCCGAGACCCGGCGCCTCCTCGAACTCGGCCGCGACGGCGGCTACATCCTCGCCCCCGCCCACGCCGTCGAGGGCGACGTCCCGCTGGAAAACATGCTGGCCTTCATCGAAGAAGCCCACGCCCAGCCGGGGTGGCGGGGTTAGGACGTCGCCAACCTATTTCTGGTACCACTCGCCGCTCTCGCGCTGGAGCCAGACGCCCGGGGCGCTGTTGGCGGCGATCTGCTTGGCGCGGGCGCGGCCGACGGAATCGGTCGAGGCACCCGTGCGCTTGGCGAGCTCGGCGTAGACGACCTCGCGGTCGCGGTTCTCCGCCGCCGCCACGCTGCCGCCATCGCCCGAACGGGCCTCGAGGAACCCACGGTTGTTTTCGCCCAGAGCGCCCGAGGACTTCAGCGCATCGATCTGCGGCAACCGCTGCTCCATGCGGGCGCGCACGGCCCCCAGGTCTTCGGCGCGGGTCACGATCGGCGCGAGCACCAGCGCGACGAGGAGGAGGGTCAGACGGAAAAGGGAAGTTTTCATGGCGGAAAGGTTCACGACTTGGTTTCGGAGTTGATGGTGGTGGACTTCTTGTCGAGGTCGCCGAAGAAATCGTCGAGCGCCTTGTCGACCTTCACGTTCACGTCGACGACGGCGTGGACCTGGATGGGGTCCATTTTCACATGGATGCACCCGGTCAACAGCACGGCGGGCAGGAGCAGGCAAAGGCGGTGTGGCATGGCAGGCATTGCAGAGCCTCAGACCCCAAAGTGCAACCCGGGTTTCATCGCGGGGGATGGACTTTTTAACCACGGATTGCGGTTTGGCGGATGAAGCGTGGTTGGATGGCCACAAAAAGCACAAGAGGCACAAAACAAGGCATTCTGATTTTGTGCCTTATGTGCCTCTTGTGGCCATCCAACCCCGCTGCATCCGCTAGGTGGTAATCCGTGGTTACTTCTGGTTCGCATTGAAGTTCAGCCGCGCGCGTTCGTCCAAACCAATCTCCAATACCTGCTGGAGCGGGCCGGCGACGTTGACGGTGAAGCTCACCCGCTCCACTGCGCTGCCGGCGGCCGGGCGGGCTGCCACCTCGACCGTGGCAGAACGCGCGCCCGCGGGGCCATCGGGGTACAACTCAACGCGCAATTGCTCCACCGTCAGATCCTGCTCCCCGAGTTCGATCTTCTGCAGGGTGCCATAGGCCGGATTCACCGGCGCGAACCAGGTCGGCGGCAGCCGTAGCCAATCGGGCAGGAGCTTGATGCGCTCGGGCAAATGCTGAGTCAGGAACCCCGGGGTCGACGCCAGCCGGATCGTCGCCGGGGTGTCGGCCGCGACGCGCAGCGCGCCGCCCTGCGGCTTGAAACCCGTCGCCTCACTCCAGGCAATTTCGATCCGGCCTTCCAGACGCCCACGGGCCGCCGCCAACGCCGTCGGCACCAGACCCGCCACCTCGCCCAGGGATAGGCCCGCAAGCTCGGCCGCGGCACGAATCTCCGGGCGTGCCGGATCCACGGCGAATGGCTGAACACGCACGGTCCCGCCCAATATCGCGATCTCGGCCCTGCGCACTGTAACTTCGCCGGGTACCGATCCCGCCAACTCCACCGTCAGGTCGCGGCCCGCAATGCCAGCCGCCTGGACGCTCGCGACCTGCAGGACCAGGGACTCGATTTCCAGACTCCCGCCCGCCTTCAGATCGACGGTACCCGTCAGGCTGATCCCCGCCGCGTCCCAGCCTTGCGCTGCACTGCTCGCCTTGCCGCCGTCCAGCGTGACCCGGAGGCGACCCGTCGCACCATCGCTGGTCCACTCGCCCTCACCTGCGATCCGCAACGTGCCTTCAACCGCCAGATCGGCCGGAGCCGCGATCGCGCCCGCCGCGAGCAGCGGCCGCGTCCACGCCGCCAAGTCCACCGTCCCCTCGGTCACCCGCCATTTCCCGGCCGTCGTGCCCTCGGCGCGAAGATTGAAACCGGGAGCCTGCAGCGTGGCTGTCGCCCGGCCGGCCCCCGCTTGATCCGGCGGCGTCAACTGCACCCGCCAGGCCACCGGCGGCGCACCCGCGAGCGATCGCCATTGCGCCGTGCCACTGACCTCACCAGCCAGCGGCGGCCAGAGCGGCGCGGCGGCCAATCCACCTGCGGCCACGGCCAGCAGCAGGAAGAGGGAACAGCGGCAACGACGCAGCATGCCGCTACAGATTCCGGAATACGGCGGGAGTTGCTAGAGGATTTTCCTCACCGCGTGCTCTGCTCGACTGGATTAGGTCTCCGCATACCGCAGATCGTTGGCGTAGATTATTTCGTAAAATGTTTCTTAAAAATTGCCTAAGCCTGTGGTTTGCCGCCTATTTTGGCCCCTTGGCTTGAAGCCGGTGTCGGCACCGCCCAAGTCTCAGGTCGCAATCATGGAAGCATCGACTCAACCCGAAAACTACGCTGCGCCCAAGCCGGCGGAATTGCTGAAGCATTTCCCGGCCCGCATTCGTGAGCGTTTCGCCCATTTTCAAGCCAGCGGCGATCCCGCCGCGGCTGACGAGGTTGTGCTCGCCATCGTCCGCGACCACGTGCCCGCCCGCAAGCAGGGCACGACCCCGGCGGTCATCACCGACAGCATGTCGCTGACCGCCGATCTCGGGATCGACTCCGTCTCGATCGCCGATGCCGTCTTCATGCTCGAGGAGGTCTTCGACGTGACGATCGTCACCAAGGAGATTGTCCGGCTGAGCACCGTCGGCGACCTGCGGGCCTTCATCCGCCAGAAGCTGGCCGCCACCCGCAACTGACCCGTGGGCACGACCCGCTCCGCCGTCATCACCGGGCTCGGGTTCATCACGAGCATCGGCAACGACCACGCCGCCGTGCGGCGCAGCCTTTGCGAGGGCCGGCACGGGTTCGAGCCCGTCAAGTTTCTCGGCAACCCCGGCCTCCCGGTGAAGGTCCTGGGCACGATCAAGGGCTTCAAGGCCGACACGCCGAACTGGCGCGACTGGACTTACCCCGAGCTCTACCAACTTCCCCGCGAGACGCTGCGCGGACTCTCGCCGCACGGGCTGTTCGCCCTCTGCGCGATCGAGCAGGCCCTGGCCGATGCCGCCCTCGCCGCCACCGACGTGACGGACGGCCAGACCGGCCTCTACTGCGCCTCCGCCGGTTCGACCCTGCTCGCGCATTTTCACGTCTCCCGCCTCCTCGCCTCCAACGGCGAACGCTGCCACCCGCTGAGCGTCGTGTCGTCCATCGCCGGCACGCTGAATTTCAACCTCGCCGCGCACTACGGCATCCGCGGCACGGTCGGTGGCTTCGTCGCCGCCTGCGCGTCGTCGAGCCACGCGCTGGGCTGCGCCCTCGATGACATCCGCCTCGGCCGGCAGACGCGCATGATCATCGTCGGCGCCGAGGAAGCCACGGCCGAGAGCATTCTGCCCTTCGGCGCCATGGGCGCCCTGTCGCAGCAGTCCGACCCCACCCTCGCCTCCCGCCCGTTCGACGCCGACCGTGACGGGTTCGTCGGGTCCGCCGGCGGCGTCGCCCTGATCCTCGAGGAGGCCGAAAGCGCACGCCGCCGCGGCGCGCCGATCTACGCCGAACTCGCCGGCTGGGGCTCGGCCGCCGACGGCTACAACATCGCCATTTCGCATCCGGAAGGCCTCGGGTTGAAGGACGCCCTGCGGCGCGCCCTCGCCGACGCCGGATTGAGGCCGGCCGACGTCGACTATGTCAACGCCCACGCCACCTCGACCCCGGCGGGCGACCGCTCCGAGACCATGGCCCTGCAGTCCGTGTTCACCGCCGCCGGCGCGCACCCGCGCATCAGCAGCACCAAGGGCCTGACCGGGCATCCGCTTTCGATGGCCGGCGTGATGGAGGCCGCCTTCTGCGCGCTCGCGATCAAGGACGGCTTCATCCCCGGCAACGCCCACCTGCGCAACCCCGACCCCGTGTGCGCCGGCCTCGATCTCCCCCGCGAGACCCTCGCCGAGCGCCCGCGCACCGTCGTCAGCACCAGCAGCGGCTTCGGCGGCAGCAACGTCGCCCTCGTCTTCAAGCAGGTTTAACCCCGCCTCAGACGCGCACCGGCTGCAGGTTCCAGATCTGCTCCGCGTATTCGCGGATGGTGCGGTCGCTGGAGAACTTGCCGGTGCGGGCCGTGTTGAGGATCGCCATGCGGGCCCAGCGGGCCTGGTCGCGATAGGCGGCGTCGACCTTAGCCTGGGCGTCCGCGTAGGCGCGGAAGTCGGCCAGCACGAGGAACGGGTCGCCATCGTGCATGAGCGTGCCGTGCACGTGGGCGAACGCCCCGTGCTCGCCGGGCGTCCAGTAGTCGCTCCCGAGCCAGTCGATGACGTGGCGCAGCTCCTCGTCCCCTTGATAGAAGGCGTGGGGCTTGTAGCCGAGTTTGCGCAGCGCCTCCACCTCGTCGACCGTGTGGCCGAAGATGAAGATGTTATCGTCGCCGACCTCCTCGAGGATCTCGACATTGGCGCCGTCGAGCGTGCCGAGCGTGACCGCGCCGTTGAGCGCGAGCTTCATGTTGCCGGTGCCCGAGGCCTCCTTGCCCGCGGTGGAGATCTGCTCGGAGATATCCGCCGCCGGGATGATCTTCTCCGCGAGCGAGACGCGGTAGTTCGGCAGGAACGCGACCTTGAGTTTGCCGTCGATCCGCTCGTCGGCGTTGATGCGGGCGCCGATGACGTTGATCGCGCGGATGATGTTCTTCGCGACATCGTAGCCGGGCGCGGCCTTGGCGGCGAAGATGAAGACGCGCGGCGTGATCGGCAGTGCCGGGTTCTGCAGCAGCCGGCGATAGAGCGCCATGATGTGCAGCAGGTTCAGGTGCTGGCGCTTGTACTCGTGCAGGCGCTTGATCTGCACGTCGAACAGCGCGTCGGCCGACACCGAGATACCGCATTCGGCGCGAATGACGGCGGCAAGGTCCTCCTTGTTCGCGCGCTTGACCGCCATGAAGTCGGCCTGGAAGGCCGGGTCCTCGGCGTAGCGCTCGAGTTCGCGGAGCCGGTCGAGGTCGCGCACCCAGGCGCTGTGACCGAGGCGCTGCGTGATCAGCGTCGCCAGCCGCGGGTTGCTCTTCAGGAGCCAGCGGCGCGGGGTGATGCCGTTGGTCTTGTTCTGGAATTTGCCCGGGTAAAGCGCGTCGAAGTCCGGGAAGAGGTGCTTCTTCAGCAGCGCCGTGTGCAGGGCGGCCACGCCGTTGACGGAATGGGAGCCGACGACCGAGAGGTGGGCCATGCGGACCATCTTGGACCCGTTCTCCTCGATGAGGGAGCACTCGCGCATCTTGCCGATGTCGCCCGGCCACTTCGCCTGCACGGCCTTCAGGTGGATGAGGTTGAGGTCGTAGATGATCTGCAGGTGCCGCGGGAGCACGCGCTCGAACAGGGCCACGCTCCACTTCTCCAGCGCCTCCGGCATGAGGGTGTGGTTGGTATAGCCGAAGGTGCGCGAGACGATCGTCCACGCGTCGTCCCAGGCCATGTTCTGCTCGTCGAGCAGAATGCGCATGAGCTCGATCACGGCGATCGCCGGATGGGTGTCGTTGAGCTGCACCGCCACCTTGTCGGTGAAGTTCGCCCAGCCGTTGCCCGGGCCGCGGAAATGCCGGCGGATGATGTCGCGCAGGGAGCAGGCGACGAAGAAGTACTGCTGCACGAGGCGCAGCTCCTTGCCCTGCGGCGTGGAGTCCTCGGGGTAGAGCACCTTGGAGATGTTCTCCGCGAAGGTCTGGGCGCGGACCGCCTCGGCATAGTCGCCGTGGTTGAAGATCTGGAGGTCGAAGGCGCGAGTTGCCTCCGCGCTCCAGAGGCGCAAGGTGTTGGCGACGCCATTGTGATAGCCGGGGACCATGTAGTTGTAGGGGATGCCCAACACGTTCCAGGCCGGCACCCAACGGGTGCGCTCCGTGCCGTTGTCGTCGTAGGTCTCGGTGTAGCCGCCGAAGTCGACCTCGACGGCCGCCTCCGGGTGCGGGAACTCCCACGGCGCGCCGAGGGCCAGCCACGTGTCCGGCTGCTCCACCTGCCGGCCGTCGACGAAGGTCTGGCGGAAGATGCCGTACTCGTAGCGGATGCCGTAGCCCCTCGCGGCGATGCCCTGCGTCGTGAGGCTGTCCATGAGGCAGGCGGCGAGGCGGCCCAGGCCGCCGTTGCCCAGGCCGGCGTCGGCCTCGTATTCGGCGATGTCGTCGAGGTCGTGGCCGGCGGCGGCCAGCACCGCGCGGCAGTCCCGTCCGAGGTCGAGATTGCGCAGGTTCTCCATCAGCATGCGGCCAAGCAGGAACTCCATCGACAGATAGCAGACGCGCTTGCTGCTCCATCGCCGCTGGA
>JAHCAZ010000036.1 GCA_019634615.1 Opitutaceae bacterium | reverse complement strand
CAGGCGCTTCTGCAGGTCGCTGAAGTAGCCGGGCGAGCTCTTGGGCCAGTTCGAGATGCTCTGCGCGATGCGCGAGGCCTCGGCCGGGTCGGCCTTGAGGGCGCTCACGACATCTACCCAGTCCAGCGCGTGCAGGTGGTAGAAATGCACCACGTGGTCCTGCATGTACTGCGCGCAGAACATGAGGTTGCGGATCAGCTCCGCGTTGGGCGGGACGGCGATGCCGAGGGCGTCCTCGACGGAGCGGACGGAGGCGAGGGCGTGCACGGTGGTGCAGACGCCGCAGACGCGCTCGCAGAAGGCCCAGGCGTCGCGGGGATCGCGGCCCTTCAGGATGATCTCGAGGCCGCGCACCATGGTGCCGGCACTCCAGGCGTCGGTGATGACGCCGTCCTTGACCTCGGCCTCGATGCGGAGGTGGCCCTCGATGCGGGTGATGGGATCGACGACGATGCGGGAGTTCATGGCTTATTTCCCTCCTTTCGCACTGGGCTCGGTGGCGGGCGTGGGCGGGGCCTCCGCGGCGGATTCACCGGGGTGCTCGCCGATCTCATGGTGCTTGCGGATGTTGGTGAGGACGGCGTGGGCGGCCGCGCCGGCGACCGTCGCCGCGCCGAGGCCGAGCCCGACCTTGTCGGCCGTGGTCTCGATGCCGAAGCCCGGGAAGTCCGAGAGCCGCTGGTAGAACGGGCCCGCGTCCCAGAAGTTGGACTCCGAGCAGCCGATGCAGCCGTGGCCCGACTGGATCGGGAAGCTGACGCCGCCGTTCCAGCGGATGGTCCCGCAGGAGTTGTACGTGGTCGGGCCCTTGCAGCCGACCTTGTAGAGGCAGTAGCCCTTGCGCGCGTTCTCGTCGTCGAAGGACTCGACGAAGAGGCCGGCGTCGTAGTTCGGCCGGCGGTAGCAGGTGTCGTGCACCCGGCGCGAGTAGAACGCCATCGGCCGGCCGAGGGCGTCGAGCTGCGGGATGCGGTCGAAGGTGAGGAGGTGGACGATCACGCCGGCCATGACCTCGGCGATCGGCGGGCAGCCCTGGACGTTCACGATGGGCTTGCCGGCGATGACCTTGGCGATCGGCTGGGCGGAGGTGGGATTGGGCTTCGCCGCCTGCACGCAGCCGGAGCAGGCGCAGTTGCCCCACGCGACCACGGCCTTCGCGCCGGCCGCGGCCTCGTGCACGATCTCGTAGGCGGTCTTGCCGCCGATGCAGCAATAGACGCCGTCCTCGGCCGTCGGCACGGAACCTTCGCAGCAGAGGAGGTATTCGCCCCGATACTTTTCCATCGTCTCCTTGAGGCTGGCCTCGGCCTGGTGGCCGGACGGCGCCATCAGGGTCTCGGTGTAGTCGAGCGAGATCTTGTCGAGGAGGATGTCGGCCACGAGCGGGTGCGAGGCGCGGATGAACGACTCGCTGCAGCAGGTGCACTCCTGGAAGTGGAGCCAGATCACCGGGATCCGCCGCTTCGTCTCCAGGGCCTGCGCCACCTGCGCGAGGCCGTCGGCGCCGAGGCCCATGCAGGCGCTCATCCAGCCACAGAACTTGAGAAAATCGCGGCGGGAGACGCCGCGGGCCGTCATCTGCTCGTAGATGGTCGTGGAATCACGATCAACGCGGGGGGCACGCTCGATGATAGTATCCATAAACGATGAAATCCGCCGTTGGGGCACGGCAAGATTCGGGGGGTTAGGGGTTGAGGAGAACTAATCTGCCCTCATTCTAGAAGAAGCTGCGCTACCGCCTCCGCACATTTTGGCTAATGATGCGCAATCGTTGCAGATTCTCCGGCTTGCGCTCGACGCCCTGGCGTCGGCGGGTTTCTCGTGCCCTCATGCACGAGGTCGGCATCATGGAGTCCGCGCTCACGGTCGTGCAGCGCCATGCCGCCGAGCGGAAGGCGCGGCGCGTCGACCGCATCGTGCTGCGCATCGGCACCCTCGCCGGCGTGGAACCGGAGGCCCTGCGCTTCGCCTTCGACGTCGTGACCCGCGGCACCGTGGCCGAGGGCGCCGTCCTCGCGATCGAGAACGCGCCAGCCCGCGTGTACTGCCCCGCCTGCGAACGCGAGTTCACCGGCGAGGCCGACAGCTTCATCTTCACCTGCCCCGACTGCCACGCCCTCTGCGGCGAGGTGCGCAGCGGCCGCGAACTCGAACTGAGCCGCATCGAGATGAGCTGACTCCCATGTGCGTCGAATGCGGCTGCGGCAAAAACGTCCCCTTCGGGGTCCGCGTCCTGAGCTACCTCGCTCCCGGGCTCCTGAAGCCGCGCGCCACCGCCGAGGCCGTCGCGACCGTCAACCCCGAGCCCCTCTCGCCCCTCACGGTCGAGGTCCACGCCTCGCTCCTCGCGAAGAACGACCTCGCCGCCGCCCGCAACCGCGGCCTCTTCGCCGCGCGCCGCATCCTCGCCTTGAACCTCGTCTCCTCCCCCGGCGCCGGCAAGACGACGCTCCTCTCGCGCACGGTCGATGAGTTCGGCCGCGAGCACCGCTGCGCCGTCGTGGTCGGCGACCTCGAGACCGACAACGACGCCCGCCGCATCCACCGGCCCCACGTGCCCGTGGCCCAGATCACGACCGGCACGGCCTGCCACCTCGATGCCGACATGGTCGCCCGCGGGGTCGGCGCCCTCGACCTCGCGGACGTGCGCGTCCTCTTCATCGAGAATGTCGGCAACCTCGTCTGCCCGGCGTCGTTCGATCTCGGCGAGGCCGTGCGCGTCGTCCTCCTCTCCGCCACCGAGGGCGAGGACAAGCCCCTCAAGTACCCGCCGATCTTCAAGTCCGCCCACTTGGTCCTCCTCACGAAGACCGACGTCGCCGCGGTGCTCGGCTTCGACCTCCAGGCCGCGGCCGACAACATCCGGCGCGTCGCCCCGCAGGCGCAACTGATCCAGCTTTCCGCCCGCAGCGGGGACGGCCTCGCCGCCTGGTACGATTTTCTGCGCACCCACCTGCCGCCCTGAGCGCGGCCCCGCCCCACCCCACCCCATGAACCCCGCGACCCCCCAGCGCGACCGCCTGCTCCGCGTCCGCGGCACCGTGCAGGGCGTGGGTTTCCGCCCCTTTGTCCTGCGCCTCGCCCACGAACTCGGCGTGCGCGGCTGGGTGCGCAACGACGCCCAGGGCGTCCTCGTCCGCGCCGTCGGCGACGACCGCCAGCTCGACCAGTTCGCCG
The DNA here is from genome assembly GCA_019634615.1 of Opitutaceae bacterium. Lineage (GTDB taxonomy): Bacteria > Verrucomicrobiota > Verrucomicrobiia > Opitutales > Opitutaceae > UBA2377. The sequence goes on along the minus strand of JAHCAZ010000036.1, from coordinate 25,937 downwards.
CCCAGGTCGTGAGCCGCGCCCCCGCCGCCGCGCACGTCGCCGCCGCCGAGTGGCTGGACGAACCGCCACCCGCCGAGGGCGTCAACGGCGGCTTCACCATCGTCGCAAGCCCGGTGACCGCCGGCGCGGTCGAGACCGACGCCCCCGTGGACCTCGCCCCGTGCCCCGACTGCCGGCGCGAGCTGGCCGACCCGGCCAACCGCCGCCACGCCTACCCCTTCATCAACTGCACCCAATGCGGCCCGCGCTACTCGATCATCGAGCGCCTGCCCTACGATCGGCCGCGGACCACGATGCGCGCCTTCCCGCTCTGCCCGGAGTGCAAACGCGAGTACGAGGCCCCCGCCGACCGCCGCTTCCACGCCGAGCCCAATGCCTGCCCCGTCTGCGGACCGCACCTGCGCCTGACCGATCCCGCCGGCACCGTGCTCGCGGAGCGCGCCGCGGCCCTCGACCAGACGGTCGCCGCCCTGGCCGCCGGCCGGATCGTCGCCGTGAAGGGCGTGGGCGGCTTCCACCTGATGGTCGACGCGACGAGCGACGCCGCCGTCGCCGGGCTCCGCCGCCGCAAGCACCGCGAGGAGAAACCCTTCGCCGTCCTCTTCCGCGACCTCGCCACGCTGCGCGCCTGGGCCGAGGTGAGCGCGGAGGCCGCCGCCCTCCTCACCAGCCCGCGCAGCCCCATCGTCCTCGTCCCCAAGCGCCCCGACCGCGCCCTCGCCGCCGGCGTCGCCCCGGGCAACCCGTGGATCGGCGCCCTGCTCCCGGCCGCGCCGCTGCACCTCCAGCTCACCGCCGCGCATCCGACGCCGCTGGTCGCGACGAGTGCCAATCTCTCCGACGAGCCGCTTTGCACCGATGACGCCGAGGCCCGCGAGCGCCTCGCCGGGATCGCCGATCTCTTCCTCGGCCATGATCGCGCCATCGCCCGGCCGGTGGACGACTCGGTCGTCCGCTTCACGCGCCAGGGTGCGGCGATCCTGCTCCGCCGCGCCCGTGGTTACGCCCCGACGCCGCTGCGCCTCCCGGCGCGGCTCTCGGCGCCGCTCGTCTGCGTCGGTGCACACCTGAAAAACACCGTCGCGGTGGCCGCGGGCGAGCGCCTCGTGGTGAGCCCGCACATCGGCGACCTCGGCGGCGCCGCGACGCAGGACGTGTTCCGCCGCACGATCGACACGCTGGCGTCGCTCCTCGCGGTTCGGCCCGCGGGCGTCGTCTGCGACCGGCACCCGGACTACGCCTCCACCCGCCACGCCGAGGCCTGCGGCCTGCCGGTCACGGCCGTGCAGCACCACCTGGCGCACGTCCTCGCGGTGCTGCTCGAGCACGGCCACTCGGCCCACCGCGTCCTCGGCGTCGCCTGGGACGGTACGGGCTACGGTCCCGACGGCACGATCTGGGGCGGCGAATTCATCCTCCTCGACCAGGGTCGCGCCCGGCGGTTCGCGCGGCTGCGGCCATTTCGCCTGCCGGGCGGCGAGGCGGCGGTGCGCGATGCGCGCCGGGTGGCGCTGGCGCTCGTCGCGGAGTTTGACCGCGGCGCGGCGGAGCGCCTCGCCACGCGGCTCGGTTTCACGCCCGCGGCGGCCGCCACCCTCCTCGCCATGCGCGAGCAGGGGCTCAACGCTCCCGTGACGACGAGTGCCGGCCGACTCTTCGACGGCGTGGGCGCCCTCCTCGGTCTCGGCCGCCACAACGCCTTCGAGGGCCAGATGCCGCTCGCGGTCGAGATCGCGGCGACCGCCGCACCCCGCGCCGTCGCCGGCCTGCCCTTTGCCGTGGGGCCCGACGGCCGCGGCGCCGACTGGATGATCGACTGGCGTCCCGCCGTGGAGCGCCTGCTCGCCGCCGGGCCGGACGAGGCGCCGGCCCTCGCCGCGGGTTTTCACCGCGGACTCGTCGACGCCTTGGTCGAGGTCTGCTGCCACGCCGGCGTGAAGACCGTCGCCCTCGGTGGCGGGTGTTTCCAGAACGCCCTCCTCCGCGGCCTCGCCGACGAGCGCCTCGCGATCGCCGGCTTCAACGTCCTCGCCCCCGTGCAACTCCCACCCAACGACGGCGCCATCGCCGCCGGCCAGGCCCTCGGTGCACTGTGGAATCTGACGGATGTGGAGACGCCATGAATGCCTCGCCGTCTGAAATTTGCCTTTGGGTAGCGGCCGGCGTCCCCGACGGCCGGGTTCGACATGCGCACGCCGAGCCGGCCGTCCGGAGGCCGGCCGCTACCCAAATCCTCGATCACTTCTAAACCCCCACCCCCCATGTGTCTCGCCGTTCCCGGAAAAGTCCTCGAAATCCAGGGTGACGATCCCCTGATCCGCACCGCCCGCGTCAGCTTCGCGGGGGTCGTCAAACAGGTCAGCCTCACCTGCACGCCCGAGGCCAGCGTCGGCGACTACGTCCTCGTCCACGTCGGCGTCGCCATCAGCATCGTCGACCAGAAGGAGGCCGAGGAAACCTACGCCTACCTGAAGCAGATGGGCGAACTCGACGGGCTCGAGCCCGGACCGGCGGGCGGAGGCGCGCCATGAAATTCGTCGACGAGTACCGCGACGCCGCGCTCGTGCACCAGCTGGCCGGCGCCGTCGCCCGCACGTGCACGCGGCCGTGGACCATCATGGAAATCTGCGGCGGGCAGACCCACGCCATCGTCAAGTTCGGCCTCGATGAACTCCTGCCCCCGAGCCTCACCCTCGTCCACGGTCCCGGCTGCCCGGTGTGCGTCACGAGCGCCGAGCTGATCGACCAGGCGGTGGACCTCGCGCTGCGGCACCAGGCCATCGTGTGCTCCTTCGGCGACATGCTGCGGGTGCCGGGCAACGGGATCGATCTCCTGACGGCGAAGGCCCGCGGCGGCGACGTGCGGATCGTGTATTCGCCGCTCGATGCCGTGACGATCGCGCAGGAAAATCCAACCCGCGCCGTGGTTTTCTTCGCCGTCGGCTTCGAGACCACGGCGCCGGCCAACGCGATGTCGGTCCTGCGGGCCGAGCGCGAGGGCCTGCCGAACTACTCCCTCCTCACCTCGCACGTCCTCGTCCCGCCGGCCATGCGGGCGATCCTCGGGGCCGCCGACAACCGCGTGCAGGGGTTCCTTGCCGCCGGGCATGTCTGCACCGTGATGGGCGTGCAGGAGTACGGCCCGATCGCCCGGGATCACCGGGCGCCGATCATCATCACCGGGTTCGAGCCGGTGGACATCCTCGAGGGCATCCTGCTGTGCGTGCGGCAACTCGAGTCCGGCCGCGCCGAGGTCGAGAACGCCTACTCGCGGGCGGTGAAGACCGAGGGCAACGTGCATGCGCGCCGCATCGTGGAACAGGTTTTCGAGATCGCCGACCGCGACTGGCGCGGCATCGGCGTGATCCCGCGGAGCGGGCTCGCGCTCAAGGCCCCCTACGCCGCCTACGATGCCAACCGCCGCTTCGATTTGCCGCGCTCCGCGGCCCACGGTGCCTCGGAGTGCATCAGCGGCGAGATCATGCGCGGCGTGAAGAAACCGCACCACTGCCCCGCCTTCGGCACGCGCTGCACCCCCGAGCACCCGCTCGGCGCCCCGATGGTCTCGAGCGAGGGCGCGTGCGCGGCGTACTACCGCTACCGCGGGCGGTGAGCGGATATTGGACCAGCGAGGCGAAGCTTGTCCTCGAAATCTAAGCCGACCGTGACCACCGCCCGGTATCTGGAGACCAACTCCAACGCCTTCGACCGTCTCATCTTCGACATCGCCGCCTGACCCCAGGGATCACCCCGGAAAAAGCACTTTTCCCCCGCCCGCCACCCCGAACACGCCGTTGCACCGTTACGCGAATTTTGGTGCGTCGTCAGCCGGACCGCCGCGGCGACGGGGGAGACGCATGGACCGCGGGCACCACCTTCATGCCCGAAGAAATCTCAGCGACGATTAAGCGTCGCCTCAGCTTCCCGTATAATCCCGTGCACGGTCTCAAACGGCATGCGCTCGCCCAGGAACATCTGCTGCATGGCCTCATAGTCGGTGCGGAGCGCTTCGACCCGCGCCGCGGGCGGCACCAGGCGCAAGGAACCGGGAACCGCCGTCGCGTAGTTGGCCCAGCTAGAGGGAAAGAACCGGGATTTGTGGAGGCGCACCCGCTCAAGCAAATCGAGGCGGCTGCGCGCCGCCTGCGCGGGCGGGTGCCGCCATAACGCCGCGAAGTCAGCATAGTGCCGGGCATGCCGATCCCGCATCTGGCTGCCGGCCGGTCGGTGAAACTCCGCGTGCAGAATTGTGGCCTTCTCCCAGAACGTGCGCTCAAGTTCCAGTGCGGCGACCTCCGCGTCGAAGTCGGCAAAGGCACCCGGAGCAAGCTCGGCGACAAACGCTTGGATCGGGTGACGCCCGACCGGGCGCTGATCCGTCAGTGACCCGAACTCAATCTTCACCTCGCGGGCGATGTAGGCGACGCCGCGCGGCAAGGCCCCGGGATATGCGAAATAGAGCACCGGCGAGCGGCCGGCCTCATCGAAGCGGTAGGTCAGCCAGCCATCGCGACCCGCCGGCGCGCCGAGGACTGCCCCGATGGATTTTTCCAGCACCGGCTGCCACGTTGCCTGCACGGCTGCGGCACAAGCGGCCTCCAATTCGGCCATGCGTTCCTCGCGTTTGTTGCGGGATGGTGCCTGATCGAGGTCGGACTCTTTCCAGCCGAGCGACGCCGGAATGACCGCAAGGTCGATGTCTTCGGAGAAGCGCTCGATCGCGCGGAACACTTTCGAGAGGGACGTACCGCCTTTGAACACGCACGCGTCCGCGAGTTGGGGTTGCGCGAAGATCCGACCAAGCAACCAGCAAACCCAGAAATCCTTTTCCGCGATGACGGGATCGATGCCGCGCTTTTCCTGATACTGGCGAAAGAACAGTTCACGTTCCTTCGCGGGGAGAGTGGCAAACTTGCTCATCGCGATTCCTTCGTCGCGATGGCGCGCAGATACGGGTGCAGCCAAACCGGCGCGCTGGGCAAGTCGGCGAGCAACTGCCGGCGGTCTTCGGCAGAAAGGGTTTTGCGGAGATGGGCGATCCGATCCGCGGTGATGTGGTTCTTTCCCAAATACCGTAGGGCGGCCAACACGAGGCCGCTGGTGCGGCCCGCGGCCGCCACCTTGCGCGGGGTCGTCGGACGCAACTCGATCACGAGTTTGCCAAGCTTCACCTTGCGGGCGCGACCGCTCGTCAGGAACACGACCTTTGCCGGCACCTGTTCGGAAAGCCCCAGCAGATTGGCCGCATAAGCCCCGGAGGCTTGGAGTTTCGCTTGCTCGCTCGCCGCCAGCGCCTTGGCCACGGCCTCGATGGAAGGGGCGACTTCACCAAGCAGGCGATGGCTTTCGGGGTAATGATAGAGGCCGCGGGCGATGCGGCGGATGGTGCCCGCATCGGTCAGGCGATGCAGGGAAAGGTCGATGGAGCCTCGACTTCCCAAGTCCAGAAAGTCATTCGGGGTGAAGACAGAACCCCGACCCTTGCCGTAAATTCGGCTAGTCACTGACTTCTCGATACTTTGTGATGCTTTAGGCACGATTAAGCTGTAAGAAATACGGGGTATTATTTCTTACAAGGATTGGTGCTTGGCAAGCCTTCATTCTTGACGGCCAAAGGACGCAGGCCTACGCGGCGGCGGCCGCCGCGCAGGTATCCTCTCGCGCGCACGCGCGCACCAGCCAGCAGGCGGGTGCGACGAAGAAGGCTTCGCCTTCCTCGTGACGTGATCCCGCTTTTTCGGGCCGCTTGAAGAGTTGGTCTGGGTCCAACAGAAAGGACCCAGATCATGAAAGGGAAGCGCTATGGCACCGAGGACAAAGTCCGCATCCTGCGGGAAGTGGACGGCGGAAAGAGCATCGTGGAAGTCTGCCGGGAGAAGAACATCTCGGACGTGACGTTCCACCGTTGGCGGCAGCAATTTGGGCATTTGAACCTAAACGAGGCGAGGCGGCTGAAGGAACTGGAGCGGGAGAACACGGAACTGAAGAAGATGCTGGCCGACGCCATGCTGGCGAAGAAGGTCCTGGAGTACGCCCTCGAAAAAAAATTGTGAGCCCGGCGCACAAGAAGCAGGTCGTGGCCGCGGCCGTGCAGGCGGGGGTGTGCTCCGGGCGAGCGGGTTGCCGGATCCTGGGGTTGTCCCGGTCGGGCTACGCATACCAGGCCGGACGACGGTCCAGCCGGTTGCAGGCGCTGGTGAAGCGCATCCATGCCCTGACGGCGGCTAACCCGCGGTATGGGTATCGCCGGATTGCCGCGCTCCTGCGGCAGGAAGGCTGGCGGGTAGGCAAGCGCCAGGTGCGGCGCCTGCGCCGGCTAGAGGGCCTGCGGGTGCCGCCGACCAAGCGCAAGGTCATGCGGCGGGGGCACTCGACCGGGCTGCCGACCAAGGCCACCCACAGGAACCACGTGTGGACCTGGGACTTTATTGCCGACGCGACGATGCGGGGCGGGGCTTTGCGGATGCTCACGGTGCTCGATGAGCATACGCGGGAGTGCCATGTCCTGCGCGCAGATCGGGCGCTCAAGTCCGGCGACGTGATCAAGCTCGTGCAGGGCGCCATCCGGCAGCACGGGGCGCCGGAGTACATCCGTTCCGACAATGGATCGGAGTTTATCGCCAAGGAGCTCCAGCAGTGGCTGGCCGCAGCCCAGATCCGGACGATCTACATCGAGCCCGGCAGCCCGTGGCAGAATGGCTTCGTCGAGTCCTTCCACGGTCGCTTCCGGGACGAATGCCTGAACCGCGAACAGCTCTGGACCCTGACGGAGGCCAGGGTCGTCATCGAGGACTACCGCAACCAATACAACCAGCAGCGACCGCACAGTAAGCTGGGCTACCGGAGCCCGGCCCAGTACGCGGCCAGTCTCACTCCATCCCTGGCTCCGGGCAGGCCCGCCGAGCCGGGCCTTCCCTCCGCCAGGGATGGACAACCAGCGTCAGTCGTAACAACATCAACCAATCGCCCAGACCGACTCTAGGGCTGGACCGAAAAAGTGGATCCGCTCAGCGGGCTTTTCCAGCTCACCGGGAGTTTCCGGATCGCCGTCCATGGCCTGCTGGCCGCCTTGATGGCCCTGTCCTTCCTGGCATTTCGCGCCCTGCTCGTCGGGCGAGCCTTCAAACCGCTGCATGCGGCGGGCCTCGCCGTCCTGTTCCTCACGTTCCCGACCATCCTGATCAAGTCGCTGGAATTCGGATCCGTGGTCATTTGCATCCCGGCCCTGCTGCTGCTCATCGGTCTGGCCGAAAAAAGGCGGTGGGGCTGGTTCTACGTCGTATGGGCCGTGGCGGTCGCCAGTCGTCAGAGTGCGCTGGCTTGGCTGGCGCTTCCCCTGGGCGAGGTCGTCATCCGCTGGCAGGCCTGCCCGGGCGGCCGCGGCCGCTCGGTCATCGCACCCGCTGGAGTGGTGGCGGGCGGGATCGCGACCTATGCGGGGTTCGCCCTCGGCATGAACCAGACCCATGCGCAAGCGGTGATAACCGACCGGCTGGTTTCCAACCTCGACCCCGGCCAGACGCTGCAAGGACTGGCCGTCTGTATCGCCGTGTTTATCACCGCCGGCGGTCTGGGACGCTTCATGGCTTGGGGCTTGGGCGGCGCCACGGTCCCGGCTTCCGAGGGCGGGCGCAGCCAGACCTTCCTCAAGCTTGGGGGAGCGTTCGCCGTGCTGGCATTCTATGGCAGCGATCCGTTGGGGTTCCTTCATTTCGAGCACAGCCTCTTCGGGTTGGGCGCAGGCGGGGCGTATCTCGTCCTGGCCTTTGCCACCGCCGCCTGCGGATGGCTGGTCAATCCGCTGCCGCTAACGGCGGTGCCTGCGTGCGCGGCGCTGGCCTGCGCCGCGCTGGTCAGCCTGCGGTCACCCGTCTGGGATTATTACCTGATCGATGTGGGGCTGCTGGGATTCTTTTCCTGGCGCTGCCTCCCGGCGCAGGCGCTTCCCGGGCGGGCCCGGCGGATCGTCGGCTGGCTCGTGGTGGGCGCGCTGGCCGCCATGCACGTCGGCTTTGTCAGCAACGTGAATCAACTGCTGAACCGCCATGCAGGCGTCATCCGCCTGTGTGAGCCGGCGCTCCGGGCCGGAATCATCACCCCCGCCGACTTGAGCGTGGCACCTTTCGGGTACCAGGCGTGGCATTTGTATCCCTACTTTATCGCCCACGAGGGCAGGGCCGTGCCGGACATCGCAGATTTTCGGATATACCTGGCGCCGCAGTCCCTGGTGCTGGAGCTTTCCCGCGTGGACGATCCCGCGGCCGCAGGCCGGGGTGTTGTGACGACCGAACATGTCGGTACCGCAGTCATTGCGGGAGGCGTGTGGCCCTGGCAGTGGCGGGAGGCGCGCGGATTCAGGCTAAAGCGAACCGGCCGGTCTGCTCCGGTGGTTCAGCTGGATAGGGCGACCTACCGGTTCGCACCGTTTCCGCTCACCGACGCCGAATGGCGGTTGGCCGCCCAAGCGCGACCGTAAGGCATTCCTCCCTTCCTCAATAGCTTCCCCAATTTTGGGAAGACCGGGAGATGGTGCCCACAAGGACTCGAACCCCTACCGAGGCGCATATGCTTGGTTGCTTCGAGGCCATTGGGCGGATTCGCGCCCACTCACCGCTTGGCGCGGAACCGCACTCCCGGCTTCCCTGCAAAATGTTCATCCTGGGTCCAGAGCACCGCCCCATGCAACCGGGCCGTGGCGTAAATGATCGCGTCGGCCAATGCCAGCCCCTCCTCGTGCCCCACCGCTGCTGCTTCCAACGCCAGCCGCGCATCCAATGGCGCCACCAGCCCCTCCTGCATCGCCGCCGTTGCCAAGAGGGCCTCATGTTCACCCCGTTCCCGCAGCACCACTTTGAAGACCTCGCTCAAGCAAACCGTCGGAACCACGAGAGCCCCAGTATCTTCGATCGCCGGTGCGAAGAACGCCGCATTGGCCTCGCCCGCCAGGTAGGCCAGCCACGCCGAGGAATCCACTACATTCATACACGGTCACCCTCGCGGGCGAACGCGGTATCAATCCCTTTCAGAAATCCGCGCAGCTTTTGCACCCGCCGCACCGGGATCACCTCAATCCGGTCGCGGTAGTGAATCACATGCGCTTTTTCGCCCGCCCGCAGCCCCATCACCTCGCGGATGCGCTGCGGGATGACGACCTGGAACTTGGGCGAGATGGTGACAGTTTCCATGCCGTTAAACGCTAGGTCGATCGATCGGCAAGTCAATCTCCCGAGTGGCTGCACGCCCCAGACTCAAATTCTGGGAAAACCTGCGAAAACTTGGATAAGGTTGTCCAAACCGACCCGGCGGACTTCGCGCCGCAAACCCCTGATTTCAGAGGGGAAAATGCACTTTTGCACAAAGCTGTCCCGACTTGGGAAAGCTTAGAGATGGTGCCCAAGGGGGGACTCGAACCCCCATGCTGTTAAGGCACAGGCTTCTGAGACCTGCGTGTCTACCAATTCCACCACCTGGGCGTGACGGGAGGGGCAACAGAAACGGCCGGGGCGGGCGGTGCAAGAAAATTGATCAGGACGGCGGCGCCTAGAGCCCGAGGAGCGCGAGGTTCGATTCGATGGTTCCGATGAGGTCCGCCGGCGGCTCGGGCAGGGTCTTGAGCCGCGGGAGGAGGCGCCGCGCCGCGGGCCAGTCCTGCCGGGTCACCAGGAGCTGCGCGAGGCGGCGCAGCGGGGCCTCGCCGGCCGCGGGTCGGTCGACCGCGGCCTGGAGCACGCGGACCGCGGCGTCGGGCTGGATCGAGGTCAATCCCTCGGCCAGGGCGAGCATCGGGCCCTCGGGCAAATCCGGCTCGGCCACGAACCGGTGGAGCCACACCTCGCCCGCCGCCTGATCGCCCGCCCCGAACGCGGCCCAGGCCTTGAGCGCGCGGAGGATCGCCGCCGGCCCCGGGGCCAGCTCCGCCCCGCGGTCGATCTCCCCGGCCGTCGCCAGGGCCGCGGCGTGCCGCCCCGCCCTGCACTGCGCCTGCATGAGCGCGAGGAGGAACGGCGGCAGGCCGTGGCCGGATTGCCGCGCCGCCGCGACGATGCGCCCCGCCAGCCCGGCGTCGGCGTGATCGACCGCCGTCTGGGCCAGCAACTGCAGCGCCCGCGGATCGGCCGCATAGGTCGCAAGGAACGCGTCGGCCCCGCGCGCGAAATCATCGCGGCGCCCGAGTTCCCAGTCGAGATTCAGCAGGTCCACCTGCGCCCCAAGGCTGTCCGGCCGGGCGAGGCGGCGCAGCAGGGCGACCCGCCGTGCCGCCTCGAGACGCCCGCGACTGCGGTACAGGTGCGTCAACCGGATCGCCACCCGCTCGTTGGCGGGATCGCGCTCGAGGATCGGTTCGAGCCGCGCGGCCGCGGCCGTCGTGTCACCGCGCTCGTGCTCCGCCGCCGCCAGGAACAGCTGGCCCACCTCCTCGTCGTCGAGGCGCCACCGGAGGAGGAGCGCCACGCCTTCCTCCCCGCGCCGCATCTGCAGCAGCGCCTCCGCGGCCCGCAGGGCGATGCGCCGGTGCGCCGGCACCGCATCGGGTGCGCTCGGCAGCCAGGCCGTCGCGGCGCGCAAGGCCCGCGCCGGTTCACCGTTCTCGAGGCAAAGCTTGAGGTAATCCTCGACCTCGGCGGCGCCCTCCCCGGCGGGCGGCAGACCCTCCTCGAGGAGCTGCAGCGCCTGCGCCGGCTGCCGGATCGCGAGGTGGTAGTCGGCCAGGATCGCCCGGGCCTCGCGCGAGCGCGGGTCGTAGGCCAGCGCGGCGCGCACGCTCATCAGGCCCTCCCGCCAGCGTTGCTGTTCCAGGTGCGCCCGGCCGGCCGCGAGATGATGCCGGCCCAAGGTCGCCCGGTAGGGAACCCGGTTCACCGGGTACGTGACCACATCCACCCAGCGCACCGTCTCGACCCCGCGCCCATGGCGCACGAACGCCCACGCGGCCGTGCCCACCGCCAGCCAGGCCGCCACCACCAGCCCGGCCGCCACCTTCGCGAGGCGCGGCCAGAAGACCACCAGCCGGATCCCCTCGGCCGTCTGCACCCGCACCCAGAGCTTGCGGCGAAATCGCGGGTCGCGGGGATCGAGGGGCACTCGGCGTGATTCTTTTCCGGCCATGGACCGCGCCATCCTTCCGCGCTGCGGCCGTTAGGCTCCGGCGAGGTACTTCGCGATGTCGGGGATGATCTTCTTCCGACGGTTGGCCGCGTCGCGGATAAGGTACGGGTCCTCCTCAGGGACCATCTCGACCTCCTCGTCTCCCTCAGGGCGGTCCTCGTCGGACTCATCGCCATCGTCGCCATCGGCGCTCACCCACTCCACGTCGTCGTCGAAGTAATGCGACATGCGGCGCGCCTGCGGGTCGAGGACGAGCAGCGGGTTCTTCACGCGGCCGGCCTTCACGAACTCCATCAGGCAGGGGTAGAACTGGTCCTTGAACCGCCCCTGGAAATCCGAGAGCCACTTGTTGGGCACGCCCTCGCGGCGGTTGAGGAGGACGACGTCGGCAAAATGCACGCAGGCCTCGTACCACGCAATCAGGGCCGGGGTCTGCTCCGCGAGCTGGCAATGGACGACGAGGATGACCCGGGCGAGCTCCGCCCCGTTCGCCTCGAGCCACGGCTTGAAGGCCTCGACCTGGTCGACGGGATTGGTGCGGCCATCGGTGACGAGGAAGACCCGGTTCGCGGTCCCAAGCGCCGGGGTCACGAGCGCGTCGTCACGCCAGGTCCAGCGTTGCACGTTCGGGAGTTTCTTGTCGGCCGGATCGGCCGCCTCGTGGTCCGAGAGGAGGACGAGGGGCTGGTCCGACGGCTCGAGGCCGCCGGCGATGAGGTCGATCAGCACCTCGCGTCGCCCTGAGCCGGCGGCGCCGAGGACGAGGTAGACCAGCGGTTTCACGGCCGGCATCAGAATGTGAAGGTTTGGTTCTGGGCGGCGTGCCGCATCCAGTGGTCGAGGAGGACGAGCGCCGCCATGGCCTCGACGATCGGGACGGCCCGCGGCACGACGCAGGGGTCGTGGCGACCCTTGCCCATGAGCTCGGCCGGCTGCCCGTGCGTGTCGACGGTCTGCTGCTTCTGCAGGATCGTGGCCGTGGGCTTGAAGGCGACGTTGAAGACCAGGTCCTCGCCGTTGCTGATTCCGCCCTGGACGCCGCCGGAGTGGTTGGTGGCCGTGCGCACGCGGCCATCGCGCACCGTGAAGGCGTCGTTGTGCTCGGAGCCGCGCAGGAGCGTGCCGGCGAAGCCGCTGCCGATCTCGAAGCCCTTGGTCGCGGGGAGCGAGAGCATGGCCTTGGCGAGGTCGGCCTCGAGGCGGTCGAAGACGGGTTCGCCGAGCCCGGCGGGGAGGCCGCGCACGCGGCACTGGATCACGCCGCCGACGGAGTCGCCCTCGCTGCGCACGGCCTTGATCCGCTCGATCATCGCGACGGCGGTGGCGGGATGAGGGCAGCGGACGGGGGTCGCCTCGATGGCGGCGAGGGTCGGCAGGGCGTCGGGCGCGAGGGCGTCGGCCGGGATCGCGACGTCATGGATCCGCGTGATGAAGGCGCGGAGCTCGACGCCGCGGGTGGCGAGGATCTTGCGCGCGATCGCCCCGGCGGCGACGCGGCCGATCGTCTCGCGGGCGGAGGAGCGGCCGCCGCCCCGCGGGTCGCGGAGACCGTACTTCGCCTCGTAGGTGAAGTCGGCGTGCGACGGCCGGTACTTGTCCTTCATCTCGTCGTAGGCCGCGGGCCGCTGGTCGGTGTTGCGGACGACGAGGGAAATCGGGGTGCCGGTCGTGCGGCCCTCGTAGGTGCCGGAGAGGATCTCGACCGCGTCGGCCTCCTTGCGCGGGGTGACGATGTCACTCTGGCCCGGGCGGCGGCGGTCGAGCTCGATCTGGATCTCCGCGGCCGTGATGGGCAGGCCCGGCGGGCAGCCGTCGATCACCACGCCAATGGCCGCCCCGTGGCTTTCGCCCCAGGTGGTGATGGTGAAGAGGGTGCCGAAGCTGTTGGGCATGGCGTTGGTCCAACCTTGGGAGCGCCCTCCGGCCGGGCAAGCGGCAAATCGGTCAGGATCGGCTAGCGAGCGGGGAAGATACCTCGTGCGAGTCCGTCAGGTCTGACGGACGAGGTTGATGACCTCCGCCGGATTCAGCGTCGCGGCCCGGCGCTGGATATCGCCCTGGTGGGTGCTGAAGAGCCGGCGGCCGTCCTCCAACAGGCGCTGATAGGTATCCTTCAGGACGGCGGTTTCCATGCGCCGCCCGCCGCCGTAATAACGCAGCGCAAGGTGCCCGATCGCGTAGGTCGCGGCAAAGGTGATCCCGGCGCCCGTGGCCGTGCCAACCGCGGCGCGTCCGAGGCCGCCCAGCATGCCCCCGCCGAGGAGACCACCCACGACGCCTCCGAGCAGTTTGCGGGCGTAGCCCTCGACGGCTTGGGCCGCGAGGCCGGCACCGGCGGTCGCAAGGAAGTCCCGGATGTGTCCGCGGTCGAGCGCGTAGCCGTGGGCCTTGCCCACACCGTAGACCATCTTCATCTGCAGCGGCACGATCGCCATCGTGCCGAGCGACTGCGGCAGGAGCTCCAAGGCGGCGTTCAGGATGGCGTAGTTCAGGATGGATTTCTCCAGCGCAGCCGCGTCAACCGGGGTGAGGCGAGGCGCCGGAACTGCCGCAGCGGTTGAGCCCGCCGGAGTCGCGGCGGGTACCGCTGCGGCAAGCGGCGCGGCGGCCGCCTCGGTGGCGGTCGGACCGCCCGAAAGCTGCCACAATCCGTGCAGACGCTGGAGAAACTCCCGCTCCGCGGCGTTCGGCGGGCCATCGGTGTCACACACCCCCGCGGCCATCTCGTAGGCGAGAATGCGGGCCTCGGGCCGGCTGAGGTCGCGGGCGGCAGCCTCGAGCGGATACCGTCCGCCCAGCACCTCCTGGTAGATCGACCACGGATTGAACGAGGCCCCGTCGCCGGGCGAGAAGCTCTCGGTCATGCGGCGCAGGGCGGCGCGTTCGGAGTCGGAATTGGCGCCGTCGGCCAGAGCGGCATGGAGCAGAATAGCGAAGGCGGCACGTTGTTCGTTCGGAGCAAGCATGGGTGAAACTTTAGCACCCGTTGCCCGGCCCGGCCATTATTCGTTGGCCCGCTTTTTCGACTGCCGCCGGTCCAAGACCAGTTCGCTGGACAGCCGGTCGCAAATCATACAGCGTCCCCAAGCCTAAGCTATCGAGGGCGTAGCTCAGTTGGATAGAGCAAGAGTTTCCTAAACTCTAGGTCGGCGGTTCGACTCCGCCCGCCCTCACCAGCGCCTCCTTGATGGGGTCGCTGCAGCGCGCAGCAGGCGATCGTTTCGCGCTTTCGCCCGGTTCAAACCTGCACAAGGCGCCCGGCACTTCAGGGCCGTTCCTATTCATCCAGACGGGTGAGACTTTGTTTCAGACCGTTGAAGATACGGTCTGCAACATACGACGGAAAGGCGTTGGGAAGCCGATCCTGCACATCAGCGATGACCCGCGGCGCGGCTTGAACGACGGCGGCGACGATGCTGGAAGCATCCGAGAGGCCGGCAAGTCGAGCGACCGGGTCCCAGTGCCGTCGGCGAATGCCGGCCAATTCGTAGTGCGTATTCTCGCCACGGACAGCCATGGAAAGCTCCGATTTCTGATAGGCGAGCTGGCGCGATCCCTTGCCAATAATGGGCCAGGCGGAAAGCACATCGTAGAGCGGGGTCATGCGGTAGGAGCCGCGAGGAAACAGAAAAATCGAGAAGTTCTTTGCATGCCCATCGGTAGCGGCCAGGGCCCAGAACAGGAGCTGAGCCTTGACGAAGTTCAGGGCATCGGCCGGCTGCTCACTCGCTACCAGAAGACGAAGAATATCCTTCATCCCGGGTCCGCCCTGCTTCTCGTATTTGCGGGAACCGGGAAGGCCCAGCGCTTGGCAGAAATCCTCCTGCGGGAGTCGGGCGATCCAGCGTTTGCCCTGCCAGGCACGATCAAATCGCTCCACGACCAGCACTCGCCGGTCTCCGAACGCCGCGGGATGGCACTTCGCCACCGGCAGGCCGAAACCCCTGAGGATCTCGGCGCACAGCCACTCATTCTCGATAGAGTCCCTCATGTCGGCTTGCAGGTTTCCGACAAGACCGAGGGGAAGTTTCAGGATATGCGTCGTCGGCGTGGAACCGAGAGGACGGTGCCAGCGCTCTTGGTGCCAGAGGAGGGCGGTTTTCTCCTGCGCTCCTGCGATGGAGATTCTAAAGTCCGCGGAAGCGTCGCCAAACGCCCGGCTGGTCGAAACCGTCGCAGCGAGGATTCGCTCCACCTCGGCCATCTCGAGGGGTTCGGCCTTTAGGGAATGGGGAGCCTCCGGCGTCGAATCCGGCGGAAGCAATTGAACGGCACCGACGCAATCGCGGCCGATGGCGGAAAGTAAATCGAAGGTCTCTGCGGTACGACAGCCAAACTTCGCCTGGAGGCGCTTACGGATGTCCACGCTATCGGGCAGCAGGTTGTCGAAATAGCTTTCCACCACCTCGCCCCGGTGGGGCAAGTTGCCCGGGACAAATCCCAAGGAGAGAGAGAGTGCACGGCCTTCGGGGTTTGTCGCCCACTCAGGATCATACTGGAGCCGGTGGACGCCGGCACTGACGGACCAAGAGGCCACATGCAGGCCATTCATCCAGACTTCCAAGCGTTTGGTCGGGGAAGGCATGGGATTACCAATTGCTGCGCTGGCTCGTGGCTGGAGTCTTGTCGCTCGCGCTCAAATCCTCGATCACCACCCGCGCACCCAGCAGGCTGACGATGCGGGAAATCTGGTCGAAGGTTGTCACTTGGGGGTTCTTTTCGATGCCGGCGATTCGCTTCTGGCTCAGGCCGAGCTTCGCCCCGAGTTGGGCCTGCGTAAGCCCTCGACTCTTGCGCAGACTCCTCAAGACGGCACGAAGCTGGAGCGGGGCATTTACCGGATAGTTCATATCGGCACAAAAACTCGTTTAAACGAGTAAAGTCAAGTTACTTGTTTAAGAAGGTATTCTTACTTTACCCGCTTTAGCGAGTGGCTGAAGCAATCGGGCCTAAAGCAGGTTCTCGGACTGCCAACTCAGGACCTTGCCGAAAAGGACGCCAAGGTGCGCGTGCCGGTGCAGCGGAGCCAGTCTGGTTCCTAGGCGCTGGTTCCGAGTTCCTAGTCGCCAGCCCCCAGCCCCCAGCTCCCAATTCCCAGTTGACACCGCCTCTCGCTCCCCCACCGTGGACCCTCCTTTTCTGACATGAGCACCACCGAACCAACGACCCAGACCCTCACCCCGGCGGAGATTCCGTTCACGGCCCCCCAGATGATGGTCCGCTACGTGACCGACACCGGCAAGATCCTCCCCCGCAAGTACACGGGTCTGTGCGCCAAGCACCAGCGCGCCGTCACCAAGACGCTCAAGCGCTCGCGCAATCTCCTGCTGTCCAAGTAAGCCGGAAATTGCTTTCAGCATCCCTTTCAGCCGGAGTATTTTACTCCGGCTTTTTTGTGCCATGACCGCCCGAGTCTATCGCGGGACCGACCGCAACCTGAGCTTCCTGGCCCGCCGTCTGCGGGCGGGGGAGCTGGTCGCGGTGCCGTCGGAGACGGTGTACGGGCTCGCGGCCAACGCCCTCGATGCCCGGGCCTGCCGGCGGATCTTCGCCGCCAAGGGGCGGCCGCGGACCGATCCGCTGATCGTCCACATCCATTCGCTCCGCCAACTGGCGGAGGTCGCCGTCCCGAACCCCGCGGCCCTCAGGCTCGCCCGGAAATTCTGGCCGGGGCCCCTCACGCTCGTGCTCCCGAAGCGCCCGGTCGTGCCCGCCGAGGTCACGGCGGGACTGCCGAGTGTCGCGGTCCGCATGCCGAGCCATCCCCTCTTCCGCCGGCTCCTGCAGCGCTGCGGCCTGCCCCTCGCCGCGCCGAGCGCCAACGCCTTCGGCTACGTGAGCCCCACGACGGCGGCGCATGTGCACCACGGCCTGGGAAAAAAGATCCGCCACATCCTCGACGGCGGTGCGACGCCGATCGGACTCGAGTCCACCATCGTGGACCTGCGCGATCCCGCGCACCCGCGCCTGCTGCGCCCGGGCGCGATCACGCGGGCCCAGTTGAACCGCGCCCTCGGCACCCGCCTCGGCGCCAAGACGACCGTCGGCCGCGAGTCCGAAGCACAGGTGGCGCCGGGCTCCCTCAAGCGGCACTACAGCCCGCACGCCCAAGTGGTCCTGCACCCGCGCCTCGCGCAACGTGCGATCGCGGGCGGAGCGCCCGACGAGGCTTGGCTCTTCCTCAAGCGGCCCGCGGGCGGCAAACGTCGCAATGTCTTCTGGCTCGACCGCAGCGGCACGCACGCCGCCGTCGCTCGGCGCCTGTTTGCGCAGCTGCGCGAACTCGACCACGCGGGTTTCAGCGTGATCCACGTCGAACTCGCCCGCGGCACCGGCCTCGCGGAGGCGATCAATGACCGGCTCCGCCGCGCCGCGGCGCAGTAGCTGCAGGAGCGCGGTGACAGGACCACTCGCCGGCGCTGGAGCGCAGGCACAAAAAAAGCACCGCCGGTGGGCGGTGCTTTTTGTTTGAATCGCTTTATCGATCAACCACCGGAGGGGCTGACCACGCTCACGTCGACCGGCACGAGGATCGTCGGCGGCGGCTCTGCCGGCGCCGTCGGCTGCGTGACCGTGACAGGTTCAGCGGGCGGGGTGACCGTCGTCTGGGAGCCCGTGGAAGCACCGGAGGTCGCCGAGGTCGTGACTTCCTGGGTGTTCACCGTGGCACCGGCGTTCGTCGCACCCTGCGCGGCGCCCTGCGCGGCGGAGGTCGCGATCGCGGCCGCCTGCGTGGCAGTGACGCCCGCGGCGGAAGAAGCACCCTGGGCGGAACCCTGCGCGGCCGAAGCGGCCATCGTCGTGCCGGCCGTGGCCTGCACGGCGGCGTTGGTGTTGGCCTGGGCACCCTGCGTGCCACCCTGCGCGGCAGCCTGCGCCACCGCTTGCGTCACCGCAGCGGCAGCCGCCGGGTTAGCCGCGGCAGCGGCGTTGGAGGCCGCCTGCGCGACCGCCGCCACCGCCGCCTGGGCGGCGGCAGGAGTGGCCGCCGTCTGGGCGACGCCCTGCGCGGCTGCCTGCGCCACCGTGGTCGCGACCGCGGCCGCTTGGCCAGCCGGCGCGGCCTGAACCGCAGCCTGCACGACTGCGGCCGCAGCGGCAGGAGCCGCCGCCGCCGCCGAGGCGACCGCCTGGGAGGTGGCCGCCGGGACTTGATTCACGACGGTGGCCACCGTGGCGGCCAGCTCGGTCGTCGCCGCAGCCGCGGTGCCGGCGCCGAAGGTCTGGGGATTGGCGGAGACTTGGGCCACCGCCGCCGTGGCGACAACGGCCGCTTGGGTGACGGCGGCGGAAACTACGGGATCCGTGATCGAGCCCGCGGACACCGCAGCGGCGCCGTCGACCGAGATACCACCCGCGCTGATGCTCACGGCGGGGCCGGAAGGCGTGCCGTCCGGAAGGACCGGCGTAACCGTGACCTCACCGCTGAGGCCGGTGACGACCACGTAGCCCTGGCCGCCGACGGTCACCGAGTACGTCGTACCGCGGGCCGCCGCGACGCCCTTCGGCGTACGCACGCTGTAATTATTGAGCGACTTCTTCGACTTATCGAGGGTCGAGACCAAGTTGCCCGACTTCAGGTTGATGCGCGCATTGCGCACACCGGAGTCGCTGACCGAAAGCTGCTCGACCTGCACGTTCGAGTCCTTCGCCACGTTGGCGACCATGCCCTCGTGGGCCTGGACGAAAACGTCACCGTCGGCGCCGGTGATGATCTCGGTGCCCTGCGGCACCTTCATGCCTTCTGTCGCCGGCACCGCATCCGTGGCACCGGGCAGCTTCACCATGACTGAACCCTTCACGGTCAGCAGGGTCGCTTCGGTTGATTTGTCTTGGGCAGAAACCACCGCCGCGAAGCAGGCAGCGAACAATGTGATTAGGGCTATACGGATGATTTTCATGGTAATTAGCAGAGAAACCGCGAGGAAGTTGCCAAGGTTGGCCGGAACCGGGAATTCACCCTCATGGGGTGGTGCGGGGAACCAGGGGAGAAGGCAGCAAGTCCGGCGGGTCATTGCAAGCGAACACTTCGGGGCCGCTGGCCCGGCCGGCCGCACCGGCGCCCGGCAAATGTCACCGGCCGCTGGTCTGCCGCCGGCGACGCACCAGGAATAGTACCAAACCGACCCCCGCCAAAAGAGCGCCATACGTCTGCGGCTCGGGCACCGGCGTGATCTGCTTGTCGTAGCCCTGCCAGATCGTGTCGCCGCCCGTGAAGCCGTTGAAGACCACCTGGCTCATCGGCGCCGCGCCGCGGACGTCCACCGTGCCGCCGGTCCAGCCCTGCGTCGTGAAGAGGTCCACCGTGTCCGCCCAGGCATTGACGTTCAGCGTGGTGCCGCCGCCGAGGCTCAGGTTCGAGACCGCGAGGCTCGAGGTGTCGGTGAAGGTGATCGCCGAGGTCGCGGTGATCGTGAGGTTCCCGAAGGTCGAGGCGTAACCGCCGAGGTCCAGCGTGCCGCCGGCGAGGATGATGCTCAGGTTCGGGGCGTTGAAGTTGGCGCCGAGGGTCAGCGTGCTGCCGGCCTCGAGGACGAGCGTGCCCGTGCCGAGGAAGGTGCCGGAGAAGGTGCCGGCGCCGCCGCTCAGGGTCAGCTGGCCGCCGCTGCCGAAGTCGAGGATGCCGCCGCCGGCGAGGGCGCCGACCGTGGCGTCGAAGTCATTGAGATCGAGGGTGCCGGCGGCCCCAATCGTGAGGAGGGCCGCGTTGTCGATGACGTCCATCGCCTGGGCGATGATCGTGCCGGAGTTGATCGTGGTGGCGCCGGTGAAGGTGTTCGCGGCGGAGAGCGCCAGGGTGCCGCTGCCGTCCTTCGTCAGGCTGCCGCTCCCGGAGATGACGCCGCTCACGGCGGTGTTGCCCGTGCCGTTGACGTTCAGGTTGCTGGTGCCGAGGGCCACGTTGCCCGAGAGCGTCAGCTGCCCGGCATCCGACTGGACCCGGCTGTTGCCGGCGAGAGTGATCGCGCCGGAGACCGTGTTGTTGCCGGCCACGTTCTGGATCGCGCCGTCCTGGGCGCCGGTGCCCATGGAATTGAGGGTCATCGCGTTGGCGAGCGTCGCGCCGCCCTGCACCTCGAGGTTGCCGGTGCCGCTGACGGTGACGGCGCCCGTGCCTAGGATGTTCGCGCTCGTGCCGGCGACATTGAGGATGCCGGCCGAGAGGTTCACCGCGCCGGAGAAGCCGCTGCTCGAGCCGGAGAGCGAGAGCTTGCCGGTGCCGCTCTTGTTCAGGGCGCTCGTCCCCGAGCCCGTGATCGCGCCCGCATAGACGGACTCGCCCGAGCCGCCGATCGTGAGGTCGCCGGTCCCGAGGGTCACCGCGGCGCCGGCGCTGCCGTCGAGCTTGGCGATCGTCTCGTCGTAATTGTTGAGGTTGAGGACGCCCGACGAATTGAGCGTGACGCCCGCCGTGTTCGCGATCTGGTTGCTCGCATCGAGCCGCACGGTGTCGGTGCCGCTGCCGTCGCCGACCACGAGGTTGCCGGCGAGCGCGGTCGTCCCGGCCGTCTTGGCGAGGACGAGGGTCCCGCTGTTGACCGTCGTCGTGCCAGTGTAGGTGTTGGCGGTGCCGGCCCCGTTGTAGGTCACGGTGCCGGTGGAATTGACCGTGACGGCGCCCGTGCCCGTCGCGATGCGGGCCACGTTCAGGTTGCCCGCGCCGGCGAGGGTCAGGTTCTGCGCGCCCGTGATGCCGGTCGCGGTGTTCGAGAGGGTCAGCGTGTCGCCGCTCTCGGCGGAGAGGGTCGCCGCCCCGGTGAGGGTGACGGCGCCCGACAGGGTCGTCGTGCCGTTCACGGCCTGGATGGCGCCGGCGCCGCCGACGCCGCTGCCCGCGACGGAGATGTTCTCGCCGGAGGTGAAGGTGCCGGAGAAGGCGAGCGTGCCGCCGTCGAGGACCGTCGTCGTGCCGGTCGTGTTGCCGAGGGCGTTGGCGGCGTTGGCCTGGAGGGTGCCGGCATTGACGAAGATGTTGCCGCCGAAGGACGAGCTGTTGCCCGACAGGATCAGGGTGCCGCCGGTGTTCTCCTTCACGAGGTTCGAGCTCCCGGTCAGGGCCGATGAGATCGTCAGGTTGCCGCTCCCGATCATGTCGACGACGGTGTTCCGCGAGAGCTGGATCGTGGACATGCTCATCGTCTGGTTGTTCGACGACTCCTGCTGGATGAAGGCGACGCTGCCCGCGTTGGGACCGGAGAAGGTCAGCGTGTCGCCGGCGCCTTTGAGGTCGAACGACGCGCTGCCGGCGTCGAAGCGGATCGCGTTCACCGTGCGGTTGCCGTTCATGTCCGGGGTCGTGCGGGCGCCGGTGCCGAAGGCGAGCTTGGCCGAGGAATTGAAGGTCGGGGCGACATTGCCCACCCAATTGTTGGCGGTGTTCCAGCGGTTGTTGTTGCCGCCGCTGTCCCAGGTGGCCCAGCCGGTGGTGTTCGGGTCGATCGGGCGCCAGCCGGAGCCGTAGGTGCCGACGGAGGTGGCGGCGGACTGGGTGGCGCCGGCGCCGTAGCCGACGAAGTAGATTTGGTCGAGGACCGTGGTCGTGAGGGCGGTCGAGGAGGCGAGGATGTCGGAGCCGCTCTCCCAGTTGCTGATCGTGAGGACGCCGGACGGGGTCCCGGTCGTGTTGGCGAAGAGGAAGTAGTTCGCGTTCCCCGCCGTGCCGAAGTCGAGCGTGCCGTTGTTCGAGAAGGTGAGGAGGTCCACCTGCTCCGAGTACGTGTTCAGGTTCAGCGTGCCGCCGGCCAGGTTGACGTCGGAGGTGTTCGCTAGGCGGTCGCTGGCCCCCAGTTGTACGGTGCCAGCGTTGATCGTTGTTGTCCCTGTGTAGGTGTTGTTGCCCGAGAGGACGAGGGTGCCGAAGCCGTCTTTTGTTAGGCTGCCGGCGCCGGTGCCGCCGTTGCTGATGACGCCGGAGATCGTGGAGGTGCCGGTCGCTACGTCGGTCGTCAGCGTGCGGCCCGTGTTGTTCTCGGAGAGGGCGACGTTGCCGAGCGACGCGCCGTCGAGGGCGAGGGTGTAGCTGCCACCCGACTGCGTAAGATTACCGCTCGCGGTGAGGCCGGTGATGCCGCTCGAGGCGGAGAGCGTGATCGCGTTGGCGATCGTGTTGCCGCTCGTCGAGGCGATCGTGCCGCCGGCCAGGGCGATCGTCCCGGTGCCGAAGCCCGCGTTGTTGTTCGTCGCCACGGTGCCGGCGTAAACCGTGGTGCCGCCCGTGTAGGTGTTCGCGGCGTTCAGGTTCACGGTGCCGCCGTCGGACTTCACGACGTCGCCCGTCCCGGAGACCACGCCGGAGGCCGTCGTCGTCCCCGTGCCGTCGAAGGTCAGGGTGTTGCCGCCGAGGCTGATGTTGCCGGTGAGGCTCAGGGTGGCGGAGCTGTTCTGGCGGACGCCAATGTCGTTGTTGAGCGCGAGGTTCGAGGTGATCGTGTGATTCGCGGCGCCGCGGGACTGGGTCACGGCGATGCCGGAGAAGCCCGGGACGCTGGCCGCGTCGAACGTGATCGTGTTGCTGTTGATCGTGTAGGCGAAGGGCGCGTCCAGCTGGATCGAGCGCACCGTGCGGTTCGTCTGCGTGTTGATCGTCTGCGCCGTCGAGACGAACGTGTTGTCGAAGAGGATGTCGGAGCCGGCCGCCGGCAGGATGTCGGGGTTCCAGTTGGAGCCCGTGCCCCAGAGCCCGTCGCCCCCCTCCGCGTCCCAGAGGCTCGCGACGAGGGTCGTCACGTTCAGGTTGCGGATCTCGTGGTAATTGGTGGAGGCACCGGTCGAGGCGGCGAAGCCGAACTTCAGGGTCTCGGGCCGGGCGTAGCCGGAAAGGTCGAGGGAGAGCACCGTCTGGGACGAGGCGCCGCTCTGCTGCAGGGCGACCGTCAGCTGGTTCGTCGGCGAGATGAGGATCTGCACCGTGTTGATGCCGGTCGGCCGCGTCCCGACGTTCGGCGTGTCGATCGAGGTCGAAAGCGTCGCCGTCCCGCCGAGGTAGTCGTAGCCGGTCGTGCCGGAGCCGGGGCCGCGGACGGAGAAGGAATCGATCGTGAGCCCGGGGCCGCCCTGGCGGCCCTCGGTGCCGGACGAGAAATTGCCGTACTCGTCGATCGCGACGCCCAGGTAGCCGCCTGCGAGCCCGTCCACGCCGGTCTTCTGCGCGTAGCCGAGCGAGCCGCCGTCGGCGCCGAGGTCGAAGGGCACGCTGCCGTCAAAGAGGAAGAACGAGATGCCGTCGGCGCCGGTGCCGCCCCAGCTCACGTAGTCGAAGGACGCATACACCGTCGCGTTCGTGGCGGTGAAGGCCGTGTCGTAGTAGGCGCTGCCGATCTGGTAGGTGCCGGTGCTGGTGAGGCGCAGCCAGCCGTCGCCGCTCGCGTCGACGCCGCCGGAGGTCAGGTTCGCGGTGTAGCCCGTGCCCGAGAACACCCAGCCCGCCGCCGCGGAGTTCTTGAAGCTCTCCGTCACCACCTGCGCCTCGCCCACGCCCAGCCCCCACCCCAACGCGGCGGTCAGGCAGAGGAGGC
Organism: Opitutaceae bacterium; assembly: GCA_019634615.1. Classification (GTDB taxonomy): domain Bacteria; phylum Verrucomicrobiota; class Verrucomicrobiia; order Opitutales; family Opitutaceae; genus UBA2377. Next base: position 2,316 of record JAHCAZ010000036.1, on the reverse strand, counting down.
GGCGGGCGGCCTGGAGGATGGGGTTCACGGGGTGACGCGGGAGGGCGAAGGCTATAGGTAGAAATGGCCCCATTCCCCCCGGGAGTCAACCCGATTACTAGGGTGTGAGCCTTAATACCCATCCCTGGGTAGAAACCACACCTCCCGGCGCAACCCGCTTATCCAGAGCTCTTTCAACTACGGCGCGGGTTCAGGGGATGGGGGCGTCGCTGACCTTGAGGCGGAAGAACACGTTGGGATTGGAGAGCGGGTACCGCGCCTGCCAGGTCTCGACCGGGCCGGTGGCGATCCGCTCGTGGACGACGGAGCCGCTCGCCCAGCCCGTCAGGTTGGTCGAGACTTCGACCGTGTAGGTGAGATCGGGACGGTCCGCCGGCCGCGTGTAGGTGTAGGTCCACTCGGTCGTGGTCGTGCCCACCGTCGGCAGGCCGGCGGTGTCGACGGCCTTCGGGTTCAGGCCCAGGGCGTATTCGATCAGGTTGGACAGCCCGTCGCCGTCGGCATCGACCGTCGGCCCGCTCACGGCGGGATTCCCGCGTTCGGCGAGGGTGAACTGCGTGTCCAGCCAGGCGGTGTAGCCGGTCGCGACCGCGGTCACCGTGATCGTGCGCGTGACGGTGAGCTCGCTGAAGGTCCCGGCATCGAGCGGTGCGAAGTGGACCGAGAGCTCCTGGGATCCGGCCGCCAGCACGGTGCCAGACGCCGGGGTGTAGGTGAACGTGCCCGGGATATTCGCCACGGCATTCAGCTGGGTGGCGCCCAGCGCCGTGCCCTGCGTGATGTCGGCCGGCTGCGGCCACGTCACCTCGGGGATCAGGAAGCCGGAGTGGGCATTCGCTCCCAGGAACAGCACGTGCTCGAGGCCCGCGGCGACCCTGACGACGCCGTCGGTGAGCTTGAATGGTGTCAGGCGGATGCCCGCTTCGCCGCCATTCCAGTAAGGCGACACGATATCGCCCACGCCCCAGAGGGTCCCGTCGGTCTTCACGAACAGGCTCCGCGTGTAGGCACCGGCGGCCTGGGCGACACCCGTGGCGATCTGGACCGGGCTGTTGCGATTCGTGGTGGAACCGTCGCCGAGCTGCCCGGAGAAGTTGCTGCCCATCGTCCACAAGGTGCCGTCGGTTTTCACGAACAGGCTGTGGCTGTGACCGGCCCCGACCGCCGCCACCCCCGTCGCGATCTGCACGGGCGTCGCACGGCTGGTGTTCGTGCCGTCGCCCAGCTGGCCGGAGGAATTGCTGCCCATCGCCCACAGGGTGCCGTCGGACTTGACGAACAGGCTGTGGTTGTTGCCGGCAGCCATGGCCGCCACGCCCGACGCCACCTGCACGGGCGCGTTGCGCTGGGTCGTCGTGCTGTCGCCCAGTTGGCCGCTGTTGTTGCGCCCGAACGCCCAGAGGGTGCCGTCCGCCTTGAGGGCCAGTGAATGGTTGCCGCCGGCGGCGATGTCGGCGACGCCGGTCAACACCGACACCAGCGCGGGGCGCTGCGTCGTCGTGCCGTCGCCCAGTTGGCCGTAGGTGTTGTTGCCCATGGCCCAAAGGGTCCCGTCAGTCTTGATGAAAAGGCTGTGGTTCTCGGCCTCCGCGAGCGCCGTGACGTCACTCGTCACCAGGACCGGCCCGTAGGTCATCCCGGTGGCGCTGACACTCCCCTGGATCGTCGTGAAGCTGCCCAGACTCCAGAGGGTCCCATCGTCCTTCAGGAACAACGCCCGCGTGTTGCCCATCGCCGCGGCGGCGACCCCGGCCGCCACCTGCACGGGCCGGTCACGGCTCGTCGCGAGCCCGTTGCCGGCCTGGGCAAATTGGTTGTCGCCCATGGTCCAGAGGGATCCGTCGCTCTTCACGAACAGGGAAGAATACTGACCTGCGGCGATCAATGCCACGTCGCTCGCCACCTGGGCGGGCGTTGAGCGGCTGATCGTGTAACCGGCGCCGAGCTGACCCGATCCGTTGTAGCCCACGGTCCAAAGGGTGCCGTCGGTCTTCCGGATGAGGCTATGAACTAAGCCGCCTGCGACCTGGGCGACGCCGGTCGCCACCTGCACCGGGGTCGACCGATGGGACGTCGTCCCGTCGCCCAGTTGGCCGGCAGTATTCTGGCCGGTGACCCAGAGGGAACCGTCGGTCTTCACGAACAGGGTCTGGTTACCCGCCGCGATGGCCGAGGCGACGCCCGCCGCCACCTGCACCGGGGCGTTGCGCTGGGTCGTCGTGCCGTCGCCCAACTGGCCGGTGGAATTGACGCCCATCGCCCACAGGGTGCCGTCGGTCTTCACGAAATAGCCCGAGTTGCCCCCCACCGCGACCC
>JAHCAZ010000035.1 GCA_019634615.1 Opitutaceae bacterium | reverse complement strand
TCGTGTAACGAGTTGATAACTGTCTCGGAGAGAGGCCCAGTGAAATTGTAGTGGCGGTGAAGATGCCGCCTACCCGCAGCAGGACGGAAAGACCCTATGCACCTTTACTGTAAGCTGTTATTGTCGCTTGATTTTAAATACGTAGCATAGCTGGGAGACTGTGAAGCCCCTCTCCAGGGAGGGGCCGAGTCAAAATATGAAATACCAGTTTTTTATTGTTAGGCGTCTAACCTCGACCCGTAATCCGGGCGTGGGACAGTGATAGCAGGTCAGTTTTTCTGGGGCGGAATCCTCCCAAAAAGTAACGGAGGATTACGAAGGTTCCCTCAGCCCGGTTGGTAATCGGGCCATAGAGCGCATGAGTATAAGGGAGCTTTACTGTGAGACCAACAAGTCGAGCAGTTGCGAAAGCAGGTTCAAGTGATCCGGTGGTTGAATGTGGAATCGCCATCGCTCATAGGACAAAAGGTACGCTAGGGATAACAGGCTGATCGCGCCCAAGCGTTCACAGCGACGGCGCGGTTTGGCACCTCGATGTCGGCTCATCACATCCTGGGGCTGGAGAAGGTCCCAAGGGTCCGGCTGTTCGCCGGTTAAAGTGGTACGCGAGCTGGGTTCAGAACGTCGTGAGACAGTTCGGTCCTCTATCCGCTGTGGGCGTTTGAGATTTGAGGGGTTCATTCTCTAGTACGAGAGGACCGAGAATGACGCACCTCTGGTGTTCCGGTTGTCACGTCAGTGGCAGCGCCGGGTAGCTATGTGCGGAAGAGATAAGCGCTGAAAGCATCTAAGCGCCAAGCTCATCCCAAGATAAGATCTCAATCCGTCGCAAGACGGTGCAAGGTCCGGGTAGACCACCCGGTTGATAGGGCAGAAATGCAAGCGCAGCAATGTGTTTAGTTTACTGCTACTAATGACCTTGCCGGTTTATGTAGACCCAGTTTCTAGGCGTTTATTTCACCTCCTTACAGAATATTTCTTCTGAACTTTATCGATTACTCCGGCTCTGCCGTGAGTTTCCCTTCCTGGTGACCAGATGCCGGGGGTTCCACCCGTTCCCATCCCGAACACGGCCGTTAAGCCCCGAGCAGCCAATGGTAGTAGGACGTTAGGTCCCGCGAGAGTAGGTTGTTGCCAGGTCTATGGCCCGGTTCTTCGAAAGAAGGACCGGGCCTCTTTTTTTTCGGAGATGGCGGCCGCGACATTGATTCGTGTGGTTTGACGCCATTCGCGGGCAGACCGCCAGGCGGCACGAGATTCAACCAACATTTCCGGCGCATGGCAGGTTTCCAGCTGTTACGGTCGCGCAAACTCGACACGTGCCGCCGGTTCGACGCTTGACTGGGTTTCAGGCGTGGGATTCGGTAGCGCAAACTATCCTTTTCGGCCCGAAAAGGCCGAGCTGCCCGTAAACACCAAACTCCATGCAAAAAGCAAATCTGACCAAACTCGTGTGCGCCGGGGCTGTGGCCCTCGGCCTGCCGTTGGGGCTCATCGCCCAGACTGCCCGATCGACGACTGACGAAGAGATTGTTCGCCTCGACGAATTTGTCGTGACCGAGATGAAGGCATTCTCGGATCAGGCGATCGAGGGCAAGACCCCCGTCTCCTTCAGCGAGCTGGGCAAGGACCGGATCGCCGAGGAGCTCGGCTCCCAGGATATCCCGCTCGTGCTGAACAGCACGCCTTCGGTCTTCGCCACGACAGACAGCGGCGGCGCCGGCGACGCGCGCGTGAACGTTCGCGGCTTCAACCAGCGAAACATTTCTATCTTGATCAACGGCGTGCCGACCAATGACATCGAGAACGGCTGGCTGTATTGGTCAAACTGGGACGGCTTGGGTGACGTCACGACCGCGATCCAGGTCCAGCGCGGTTTGAGCAACGTCACGCTGCCCACCCCCTCGATCGGCGGCACGATGAACATCATCACGGATCCCGCGGCCTCCAAGGCCGGCGGCTCGGTCAAGGTCGAGTTCGGCAGCGACAGCTTCCGCAAGGCCACGGCCGTGCTCAACACGGGCATGCTGAAGGACAAGGTCGCGCTCACCGTCGGCCTCGTCGTCAAGGAAGGCGAAGGCTACGCTCGCGGCACCTGGACCGAGGGCATGGGCTACTACATCGGCTCGACCTGGAAGGTTAATACCACGAACCGCCTCGAGCTCTTCGTGATTGGCGCTCCGCAGGAGCATGGCCAGCGCCGTTTTGCCTCCAACATCGCCGCTTACGACATCAATTACGCCTATCAGCTCGGTTACACCGACCAGCAGATCATGAGCACCGCTTCCGGTGCCAATGCTGGCGCCCTGCGGCAGGGCCCGGTTGGCGCCGGCGCCGACTACAACCAGAATTACGCGCCGGTCAGCCCGAGCTACACGGGTCAGCAGTGGTACTGGGACGGCCTCCATTCCCGCAAGAAGGCCGGCTACCTTAACGAGAGCGTCAATTACTTCCACAAGCCCCAGATGAACCTCAATTGGTATCTGGATCTGAATGAGAAGACCAAGCTCACCAGCGTGCTTTACTACTCTGGCGGTCGCGGCGGTGGCTCGGGTACCCTGAACAACGGCTCGAGTTCGGCGGCATTCGCCCGTTATCCGAACACCGATTCGATGTGGGGCAGCAACATCAACTGGGATGGCACGATCGCATCAAACGCCGGCTCGGTCGCGGCCAACGGCAGCGCCAAGGTCGCCGGCCAGTCGCTCGGCATCCTGCGCAACAGCGTGAACAACCAGGACCAGTATGGCCTCGTCTCTAAGCTCGCCTACGACTTCTCCGACGAGATCAAGGTCACGACCGGCGTCGATTGGCGCACGGCTGAGATCGCCCACTTCCGCGAAGTCCGCGATCTCCTCGGCGGCCAGTATTACCTCCCGACCACCGCGCAGAGCAGCGAATTCTGGGCTGCCGGCAGCGCCACGCGCCTTGGTCTCGGCGACAAGGTGGACTACAACAACACCAACACCGTCGACTGGCTCGGTCTCTTCCTGCAAGGTCAGTACGAGAAGGGCCCCGTCACGGCGTTCGCGGTCTATGGCTATTCCACCATCGAGTTTGGCTACGAAGACTTCTTCCGCCGGGCCAGCGCCGGGTCGAGCGACACCTACAAGCTGTCGTCCGACACTTTTGATGGCGACCAAATCAAAGGTGGCGTGCAATACGCCTTCAATGACAGCTTCCGCGCCTACGTAAACGCCGGCACGGTCTCAAAGGCCCCGATTTTTGACGGCGCCATCAATGACATCGTCGGCCAGTTTGTCGCCAAGCCGAAGAACGAGTCTTTCACCTCGTACGAGGCTGGTGTCCGTTTCACGAGCCCGGATCGCAAGATCACGGTCTCCGCCAACTACTACATGACCGAGTGGCGCGACCGTACGATTACGCTCACGAGTGAGTCGGCAGATACGATCACCTACCTCTATGGTGTGAACTCCGATTACTCCGGTCTCGAGATCGAGGGGGCCTACCAGCCGAATCGCTTCATCCGGTTCGACTTCGCCGCGTCCTTTGGCGACTGGGTCTACACGGACGACGTGCTGAATTCCGAGCAGTACTTCATCAGCACGCGGGTCATCAACCCGGCCTACGCTGGCAAGCTCTACATCGCTGACCTCAAGGTTGGCGATGCGCCGCAGTACCAGACGGCCTACGCGGTCACGGTCTATCCGGTCCGCGGACTTTCCATCAAGACCCAAGGTCGTTGGTACGACCGCTACTGGTCCGACTACACGCCGGACTCCCGTGGCAGTGCGACCGATCGCGCCCAGCCCTGGCGCATCCCGAGCTACTCGCTCTACGATGTGCATATCAACTACAAGCTGCCGCTCAACTACCGCAACTTCGAGCTCAGCCTGTTCGCGCACATCTTCAACCTGCTCGACGAGACCTACGTCTCGGATGCGACCGACAACAGCTCGTTCGAGGCGGTCGGCCTGAACCTCGCCCCGTCGCACAGCGCCCAGCGCGCCGAGGTCTTCCTCGGCCCGCCGCGGACCTACAACCTGGGCGCGCGCCTCAACTTCTGAGGCCCGGTTCCACCCGATTCACGAGCGGCCGCCGTCAGGCGGCCGCTTTTTTTTGCCCGGGATCGGCCGGGTGGATGGTGTAATTGAATTTTCCTTACACAGGGGTGGATCCCCCCGCCCGGGAGTTGGCGCGAAACAGCCCCAATCACCGCCCCCGGATTGGCGGCAGCGGCGCCGAACCCGAGGCAATCGCCGGAATTTCCGGAATTCTCCCTCGGGGAGAACCGTCGACTTGGCTCGCAAGCCAAAATTTCACGTAAAATCTGTCAAATTCGGGGAAAACCTATTGACGGAGCAAATCCCGAGGACCAATAGGTTGTGGTCATTGAGGCTGGGGACCACATCCTGTTGTGGTCGGCAATGCGTGAATAAGTTTTGGCAACTTATGGTCGCTAAAATTCTAATCGCCCCGGTATCAGGCAGTTTTCCAGTCAATTTCCTCCCCGTTTAACCTTCCCGGAACCATGCAGAAGTCCTTCCAAGTCGGCGCCAAGACCTTCGTGCTCGACCAGGCCAAGGCCGAGGCCGCCTTTGCCGCCAAGAAAGTCATCAACGGTCGCGAGACCATGACCTTCAACCTCCTGCCGCTCAAGTACCAGTGGGCCTATGACCTGTATCGCAAGATGAAGGCCAACCACTGGGAACCGGAGGACATCCCCATGGGCAAGGACATCGAGCAATGGCGCGACGAGCGGGCGCTGTCCGAGGTGGAGCGCTGGATCATTCGCATGGGCATCGGCTATTTCTCGGCCGCCGAGGGCATCGTCGGCGACAACATCCAGCACGTGGTCCGCGAGCTGGTGACCGCGCCCGAGCTCAAGCTGGTCCTCGGCCGGCATGCCCATGAGGAGAACATCCATGCCGATTCGCTCCTGTACATGATCTCGTCGCTCGGCATCAACCCGCACGAATGCGAGGCGATGTTCGAGGACATCCCGACGATCGTGCGCAAGAACGAGTTCGTCACCAAGACCTCGCACATGCTGCGCCGCGACCTGGACCTCACTCAGGCCGCGAACAAGAAGCTGCTGGCAAAAAACATCTTCGTCTTCGGCCAGTGCATGGAGGGCACGCAGTTTTACGGTCTGTTCGGCATGATCCTGTCGCTTTATCGGCAGAACAAGTTCCCAGGCATCGGCCAGATGTTCCGGTACACGCTGCGCGACGAGTCGAACCACATCGAGGTCTTCCGTAATCTCTTCATGGATCTCGTCGACGAGAACCGCGAGATCTGGACCGCCGAGTTCAAGGAGGAGCTGCGCGCCCTCATGCGCGAGGCGATCGACCTCGAGAAGGAATTCATCCGTGACTGCCTCCCGGTCAATTCCATCGGCCTGAGCGCGGAGGATTTCCTCACGTACATCGATTTCATCGCGGACCGCCGGCTCGAAAGCTGCGGCCTGGCGCCATTCGCCAGCGGCGTGAAGAACCCGCTGCCTTGGCTGGCTGAGATGATGGACATCAAGAAGGAGCAGAACTTCTTCGAGGGTCGCGTCACCGAGTATCAGAAAGCCTCCTCCCTGAACGTCGCCCACGACGACGAGCTCTGAACCCCGGCTCGCCGCCTGTTCTCCACACCCCGCGCATAGACATTGCCAGACTTGCCGGCGCCGTTCCTGGCGGCGCCTTTGCCACCTTTCCTGCTGCCCCCTCTTTGTCCACCGACTGATTCCGCCACCCTTCCATGAGCCATCCCTCTGTCGCGCACGACCTTGCCCTCAAGCGCACCGTCCACACCCCCGTCGAGCAAAAGCCCCACTACGCCTGGCGCGACGTCCTCGCCGGAGAAACCATCGCCCTGCCGCCCGTCGTCCTGCTCTGCCCGCACGGCGAGGAGCGCTTCAACCTCAGCGAAGTCGCCGACACGCTCGGCAAGGCCCTCACCAACGTCCACCTCGCCAAGGGCGAGAAGGACATCTTCACCGACGCGAATCGCGCGTGGGTGGCCCGCATCTGCCGTGAAATCGTCGCCAATCTCGCCGAACTCGCCCGCAACCAGAACCCTCTCCGCCTTTCGCTCAATTCTCTCTATGAGCTGATCGAGAAGACCCTCGTCGACAACAACGCCTACTTCGTCGCCAAGAGCCTTCTGCTCAACCGCGCCCGCAAGATCGCGATCGACCGCGAGGCCTCCGCCGCGGCCACCCTGCGCGTCATCCGCCGCAACAACCAGGTCGTGCCGTGGAGCGAGCAGAAGGTCGAGATCGCGGTCCGCAAGACCTTCCTCTCGCTCCAGCGCGACTCCGCCCCCGCCGTCGCCATCACCAAGGCCGTCTCAATCCGTGCCCACGCCACCAAGCAGTCCTTCGTCCACATCGAGGAGATCCAGGACATGGTGCAGGAGGAGCTCATGAAGGCCGGCCACTACAAGGTCGCCGAGGCCTACATCCTGTACCGGGCCCAGCGTGCCGCCGCCCGCGAGGCCGGCCAGACCGATCGTCTCGAGGAGATCTCCGCGGCTGCCGAGCCGCCTGCGCAGGCCTCGATGATTTTGGTCAAGCAGGCCGACGGACAGAATGTCTTCTGGGACGGGGCGGACCTGCGGAAGCGCATCGAGTTCGCCCGCATCGGGCTCGACCTGTGCCTGGCCAACGAAGCGATCGAGCAGGAGCTCCGCCGCGCCGTCTACGACCAGATCACGCAGAAGGACCTCGACGCGACGATCGTCCTCAACTCCAAGACCCTCATCGAGAAGGATGCCGACTTCGCCAAGTTCGCCGGCCGCATCCAGCTGACCTACATCTACGAGGAGGTCCTCGGCTGGGACATCATGCGCGACGGCCTGGGCAAGCTGAAGGAGTTCCACCAGCGCGCCTTCCGCAAGTACCTCGAGCACGGCGTCGCCATCAAGCGCCTCAACCCGCGCCTGCTGGACTACGATCTGCAGAAGCTCGGCGCCGTCCTCGATCCGTCCTCCGATCTCGAGTTCGATTTCCTCGGTATCCAGACCCTCTACGACCGCTACCTGATCATCGACAAGTCGAAGAAGCCCTCCCGCCGCCTCGAGACCCCGCAGTTCTTCTGGATGCGCGTGGCGATGGGCCTGATGCTCGACGAGCCGGGCGACCGCGAGGCCAAGGTCACCGGCCTCTACGACCTCTACAAGAGCCGCCGCTTCTGCTCCTCCACGCCGACCCTCTTCAACTCCGGCACCCTACATTCCCAGCTCAGTTCCTGCTATCTCTACTACGTCGACGACTCCATCGAGGGCATCATGCTCCGCGGCATCGCCGAGAACGCCTTTCTCTCGAAGTGGGCCGGCGGCCTCGGCGGCTCGTGGACCGCGGTCCGCGGCACCGGCGCCTACATCGGCGGCACCAACGGCGAGTCCCAGGGTGTCATCCCCTTCCTCAAGCTCCACAATGACCAGCTCGTCGCCGTCAACCAGGGCGGCAAGCGCAAGGGTTCCGGCTGCGCCTATCTCGAGACCTGGCACAACGACATCCTGGAGTTCCTTGAGCTGCGCAAGAACACCGGCGACGACCGCCGCCGCACGCACGACATGAACACGGCGAACTGGATCCCCGACCTGTTCATGAAGCGTATGGAGGCCCGCCAGACCTGGACGCTCTTCCGCTCCAACGAGGTCAAGGACCTCCACGAGCTCTACGGTGCCGCCTTCGAGAAACGCTACATCGAGTACGAGCAGCTCGCCGAGCAGGGGAAGGTCCACGGGCAGAAAATCGAGGCCATCGAGCTGTGGAAGAAGATGCTCTCGATGCTCTTCGAGACCGGCCACCCTTGGATCACGTTCAAGGACGCCTGCAATCTCCGCTCCCCGCAGGACCACGTCGGCGTCATCCACTCGTCGAACCTCTGCACGGAAATCACGCTCAACACCTCCAACGACGAGACCGCCGTCTGCAATCTCGGCTCGGTCATCCTGGAGACGCACCTCCTCCCCGACGGCTCGATCGACCACCAGAAACTCCGCGAGACCATCCGCATGGCCGTCCGCGCGCTCGACAACGTCATCGACATCAATTTCTACCCGACCGCTGCCGCCAAGACCTCCAATCTCCGCCATCGCCCCATCGGCCTCGGCGTCATGGGCCTGGCCCACGCCCTCTACCAGCGCGGCCATGCCTTCGCGTCGCCCGAGGCGGTCGAGTTCAACGATGAGGCCATGGAGGCGATCGCCTACTACGCCTACGAGGCCTCCTCCGACCTCGCGGCCGAGCGCGGCACCTATTCCACCTACAAGGGTTCCAAGTGGGACCGCGGGCTGCTGCCGCAGGACACCGTCGACATCCTTGAGCGCGAGCGCGGCGTCCCGGTTGAGGTGCCGCGGGATGGCCGGATGGACTGGGCGCCCGTGCGCCGGAAGATTGCCGCCCAGGGCATGCGCAACAGCAATGTCCTCGCCATCGCCCCCACGGCCACGATCTCCAACATCACGGCCACCTCGCCCTGCATCGAGCCGACCTACAAGAACCTCTTCGTCAAATCCAACCTCTCCGGCGAGTTCATCGTCCTCAACCCGTTCCTCGTGCGGGACCTCAAGGCCCGCGGCCTCTGGAACCAGGAGATGATCGACAACCTCAAGTACTACGACGGCGAGCTGAAGGACATTCCCAATGTTCCCGACGACCTCAAGGCCCGCTATCTCACCGCCTTCGACATCGATCCCAAGTGGATCATCGATGCCGCGGCCCGTCGGCAGAAGTGGATCGACCAGGCCCAGTCCGTGAACCTCTGGATCAAGACCCCGGATCTCAAGACGCTCAGCCACATGTACCGGCAGGCCTGGCACGTCGGGCTCAAGACCACGTATTACCTGCGTTCCCTCGGCGCCTCCAACATCGAGAAGGCCACCGTCGGCGTCCGGAAGGAGATGCGCGGGGCCGTGGGCGAGGGCGCCGCCGGCGGCCAGAACAGCGGGGACGCGGGCGGCAGCCACTCGCCCGCGGCCATGACCGCGGCCAAAAAGGTCTACACCGAGGCCGAGAAGAAGGCCTGCTCCATCGAGGCGATGCGCCGCGGTGAAGAGTGCGAGGCCTGCCAGTAGAAGATCGCCCGCAACGAAAGCCCCAGCCCAAACGCTGGGGCTTTTTCCCGCCCGCGCGCCTTGGCCGGGCCGATCATCGGTCCTTGTCCGTTCCCGCCTCACGGGCTCGCTAAAATCGCAGACTTGGTTCCGTTGAGACCATGGTCCCGTTTTCCGTGCTCGATCTGGCGCACATCCTCCAAGGCAGCGATGCGACGGAGGCCCTGGGGCGCACCCGCGAGTTCGCCCGGCATGCCGAGCGACTTGGGTACAAGCGATTCTGGCTCGCGGAGCATCACAACATGCCGGGAATCGCCAGCGCGGCCACCGCCGTGGTCATCGGTCATGTCGCCGCCGGCACCACCACCATCCGCGTCGGCGCCGGCGGCATCATGCTGCCCAATCACGCGCCGCTCGTGATCGCCGAGCAGTTCGGCACCCTGGCCGCCTTGTTTCCCGGCCGCATCGACCTCGGCCTTGGTCGTGCGCCAGGCACGGACCAGCCGACCGCGCGCGCCCTGCGGCGTGGCCGCGCCGACCCGGTGGACGCCTTTCCGCAGGACGTGGTCGAACTGCAGTCCTATTTCCATCCGGCGGCGCCCGGTCAGGTCGTGCAGGCCGTCCCTGGCGCCGGCCTCGACGTACCCATCTGGCTGCTGGGGTCCAGCCTGTATGGCGCGCAATTGGCCGCGGCCCTCGGCCTCCCGTTCGCGTTCGCGGCGCATTTTGCGCCTGACCATCTCATCAATGCCCTCCGGCTCTACCGCAACGGCTTCCGGCCCTCATCCCGTCTGGCCAAACCCCACGCCATGGCCGCGATCCAGGTCTTTGCCGCCGACACCGACGCCGAGGCCGCGCATCTGTTCACCTCGCTCCGGCAAAGCTTCGTCAGCCTGCGGCGAGGCATGCCGGGGCCGTTGCCGCCGCCGGTTGGGAGCATGGAAGCCATCTGGTCGCCGGCCGAAAAGGCCGGCGTCGATGCCGCGTTCCGCGAGGCGGTGGTCGGTTCACCGGCGACGGTGCAGCGCGGCCTCGCCGCCTTTCTGCAACGGACCGCGGTCGACGAACTCATGGTGACCGGGGCGATCCACGACCACGCCGCACGCCTCCACAGCTTGAGCCTCATCGCCCAAGTCCGCGACGCCATGAGCTAGCAGGGGAGTCCTTGAATCCGACTCCATTGCTCGCCAATCGCCTGGCGATGCTACCTAATCCGCCTCCTGTGAGCGCCACTCCTTCCGCCTCCCCTGCGATTCTCCCAACTTCCCCGTGCCCCTGTGGCCGCGGTCGCAACTTCGGGGCCTGCTGTGCACCGATCATTGCCGGCACCGTTGCCGCACCCGACGCCGAGGCGCTGATGCGCTCCCGATACACTGCGCACGTCGTGGGCGACACCCAATACCTCGATCGCACCTATCTGCCCACCTCGAAACTGCCGCCCAAGCCCTACGAGGGCACCCCGCGGCCCATCAAATGGGTCAAACTCGAGATCCACCGGCACGACGCCAACGTCCGCCCCGGCGTTTCGCACGTCGATTTCTCCGCGCATTTCACCGAGGACGGCCAGTCCGGGGTCATGCATGAGAAATCCGAATTCGAATTGATCGATGGAGCCTGGCTGTTCTCAAGGGTCCTGCGCGAAGGTCCCGCGCCGATTGTCAGCGCGCCCAAGGTCGGCCGCAACGACCCCTGTCCCTGCGGCTCCGGCAAGAAATTCAAAAGGTGCTGCGGAGCCTGAGGGCAGGCGGTTGAACCCGGGTGCCGCGGAAAGGAACAACCCCAGCTGAAAGGTCTCCATGAAGCGCCTCGATTTTATCAAAGCCAACCTCGCCGCGATGGGTGGGGCCGTGCTGGCCGGCACCTTGCCGGCGATGGCGGCCCCGGTCTCCACCCCGGTCGTCCCGCGTCCCACGACCCGCAAGGCGGCGATCAAGCTCGGCATGCGCGTGTCGGCCTGGATGAGCGACGAGCAGCTGGAGCTGATGCGTCAGCTGGAACTCGGCTGGTGCCGGCTGGACGTGCATGAGAAGGATTTTGGCTACGAGGATCTGGCCCGCACGCAGGAGCGCTATGCCAGGCACGGTCTGAAGATCCAGTCGGTGGCGAATAATTCCTTCCGGGGCCCGGGCTTGCTGCTGGGTGGGCCGGCGCGTGAGGCCCAGCTAGAGGTGTTTGCCAACGGCATCAGGGACCTCGGTCGCCTGGGCATTCCGACCTGTGACACGGCTTGGCTGGGCCTGCTGCCGAAATCGCAGGTGTTCGACACGAGCTATGCCGACCTAAACGGCATCCGCACCCGGATCTTCGATACGGCCGAATACGCCAAGATCGACCAACCCGGAGATCGGCGCTGGTCGGCTGAGGAGGTGCGGGCGGCCCTGAAGATCTGTCTCGATCACATCATGCCGGTGGCGGAGGCCAGCGGCGTGCGTGTGGCCTTTCATCCTGACGATCCGCCGATACCGGAGCAGGGCGGGGTGGCTCGCATCCTGCACACGTTCGAGGATTATCGGCAGCTCTTTGCCCTGAATCGGAGCCCCAACCTGGGGGCGAACTTCTGTGTCGGCACCTGGATCGAGGCGGCCGGGGCGACCGGCAAGCCGGTGAACGACATGATCCGCTGGCTGGCGGCCGAGGGACGGCTCTTCAACCTGCACTTCCGCAATATTCGTGGTACCTTGCCGCGTTTCCAGGAGACGTTCATCGACAACGGCGACCATGACCTGCAGGCGGTGATGAACACGCTGGTCGACGTCGGATTCGACGGCCTGCTCGTGCCCGACCACGTCCCCGTCTTTGCCATCGACCAAGCGCCGCCGCTCCCGCCGGGTTCGGTCTATCGCACGCCGTTCCCGCCGGCCGGCGTGGCCTTCAGCGCGGCCTGCATGCGCACGATGCTGCGCAACGCCGAGCGCAACTCCGGATAGCGCCGTCCCGCCTCACGGCAGGACAAACTCGGCTTCGCCCCCGGCGGGAACGACGACCTGCGGAAGAGTCGCCGCGAAATTGGGCGGGAGCGAAAGGGTCCGGGCTTGCGCGGCCGTCTCGACCAACAGACGCACGCGGGCCGGGAATGCCGTCGAGTTAGCCAGCCGCAATCTCCGCCGCGAATCGTCGGTCCACGCGGCCGATACGTGATCAAATGCGCAGATGAGCCCCGTGTCCGGCTGCGCGTAAATCCCCGGCAAGTCGCACCACGTGAGCATGAGCGCGACCTCGCACCAGCAGGAGTAGGCGGACTGCTCGCCGAGCGGTTCCGCCCACGAGGGGGTGATGTTGACCCGCTCGCACATCCATCCCGCCGGCAAATGGGACAATGGATGGGCCCAGGTCAGACGCGCCGGGATCGGACGGTCGGCCCGCGACACATACTGGGGCAGGGCGTGCGCGATGTCGCGGAGCAGGTCGAGCAACGCCTCATCGCCGCTGGCGCGGAAGGTGCGCAGGATGCCTTGGCCGGAGAGCGTGCAGATCCCGGGCACCCCGCACTTGTTCTGGGCGTTGGCCAGCAGGGCGCCGCGCGCATCGATGCCGAGGGAGCCCAAGGCGGAATGGGGCGGAAACACATACGGGTAGGCAATGCTCCATGAGGCGGCTTGGTGGCACGCCTGACGCGCTGACTCCAGCCAACCGGGTTCGCGCGTGTGCTCGTGGAGCAAGATGAAACTCTCGATGAGACCGAAGATGGACTCGCCATCCGGTGCCTGCACCGCGTCACCCGGTCCGCCGGTCGTTACGCCCCAAGCGAGATCATGGTCGCGGTAATGCGCGGCCGCGGCCTGGGCGACCTCCAGAAAGCGCGGCTCACGAAAATACTCCGTCGCGAGGACAAGCGCCCCGGGGATGAGGGCACCGGAGGTGGAACCGCGGATCATGAGGCGGCCGGCATCGTAATCGAGTTGGAAACCAAATTCGCCCTCTTGCTCCCACACCTCGCACAAGGCGATGGAGGCCCGCCGGGTGGCCTCGATCCACGTTGCCGGGACAGTTTGGTCCCGTTCGCGAATGAGCAGGAGTTGGCGCAGCACAAAGAACAGCGTGTCACCCTGCCGGCGCACCAGGGACCACGGCTCAGCCCAACCCTCGCAGCCGTCGCCTTTCCAGGTGCCGTCCTCGCCCATGATGGCCTTGAACAGGCCGCGTGGGGAGAGGCCACTGGATAGAATGAAGTCGAGATTGCGGCCCGCCCGCGCTCGCGCCACGGCGTCGCCCTCCTGGGCCATCGCAAAGGCCGTCGCACCGCCGCCAACCCAGCCATTCTGCCAGAATTGCGTAAACTGGCCGGGAAGCCAGGGCAGCCCGATCCGGTACAGCCCCCACCCCTCGTGCCAGTTGTCCGCGTTGTGCTTGCCGGCGACAAGGTCCCACGCGGCCGAAAACGGCAGCACGTCGGCGGCGGGACGGGTCTGCTCGCGAAACCGGCTGGTGCGGTACCGGAAGAGACGGGCGAAAAGCCCGGCGACGTTCGGACATGCGAACTGGTGCAATTCGAACGTGAGCTGCAGCGGGTCGCCGGCGGCGAGGTTGGCCGGCCGGGCGTTCTCGGGGTGAAGGTGGACGGCGGACAGTTTTCCGATGCCGGGCTCGGCATCGGCATCGGCGGGCAGCGGGTGGATGAAGCCCGGCGTCAGGAGCAGGATCTCCGCGGCCGTGCGATTAGCATTCTCGATCACCTCCAGCCCATAGGGACCCTGGTCGGATGCCTGGGGCGTGAGCCAGAGCCAGGCCTGGTTGCGCGCTGGGCAGTAAAGGCCCATGCCCGGCACGGCGGCGTCGAGCGAGGTTTGGTCCAGATGTGAGCGACCCGGGTCAGCGGCCAACCGGGGAACGTCGCCGATGTCGAGGTGGAGCCGGCGTCCATTTTGCCCAAGGTCGCGAATGTGGGGCGGGTAGGGTCGGCGCAACGCCGAGAATCGGTTGCCTGCATAGACCGCTCCGGGGATCAGGACATAATTGGCCGTGCTCCAGGCGGTGTCCGTCCAACGCATACCGGCGGCGACTCCCTGGGCCGAGCCGGACTCAACGGCGGCCCGAACCGTCCAAAGCGCGATTCCAGGTTCCGCCTCCTGCATCACGCATTCCAAGCGCCACTGGGCGCCGGCAAATTCCGTCCGGGTCACGCGGCCGGGCTCCAGCGGCAGATCGACCATCTCGATTCGTTCGCGGCCTGCGTGGCGAGCCAGGACGTAGGTGACGGGGAGAAGCGACATGCAGCTCATGCATCGTTGGCGTGGCGACCGACGCAAGGCAAGGACGGTGGGAACTGATTTGTCTGGATGGCCCGCGTCGCCCGGGATTTGCTTGCGACGTGATGCCCCTCCCGACCAGCGCCCCACTGGTTAACCGGTTCGTCTGCCTCCGTCCGCGATGAGTTGGCGACGATTATCCGTTGATGGCCTGCGCTGGGCCCTGCGCGCGGGGATCGGACGGGTCGTGGCGCAGCGGGACGAACTCGACCGCATCAATGTCTCTCCGGTGCCGGATCGCGATACGGGGACGAACCTGTCGTCGATGCTCGGGGCTGTGCTGCCGGCACTGCACCGGCGTCCGCCGGCTGACGTGGCCAGCCTTTTTCAAGCGGTGGCAACGGAGGCCGCCGATGCCGCTCGGGGCAACGCCGGCTCGATCCTTGCGCATTACCTGCACGGGTTGGCCGCTTCGCTGCCGGTTGGTCAGCCCGTCACCCTGCCGGTGCTGGCGCAGGCCCTGGCAACCGGGGTGACGGAGGCGCGCCTGACCCTGGCCGATCCGCGCGAAGGAACCGTGCTTTCCGTGATGCAGGCCTTCGCGGATGCCATGCAGGCGCAGGTCGCGCAGGGTGAGGAGAGATGGGGACCGGCCCTGCGGCATGCCCTCACAGTCACCCAGGTTGCGCTGCACCGCACCAAGGACCAGATCAAGGCGCTGCAGGCGGCCGGCGTCGTCGATGCCGGCGCCCGTGGATTTGTTGCGTTGATCGAGGGTATCAATGACCTGCTCGAACAGGGTCGGCGAGCAGTGAAGGCCACGCCGGGTCTCGCGCCGGCCGTCCCGGCCGTGGAGGTCATCGCCGGGAAGGGCGCCGTGGGTCCTGATCGCTTCCGGTTGGCCTGTACGGTGCGGGCGCCCATGGTCGATCGTCCGGCCCTGCGGGCGGCGTTGCGCGAACTGGGCGCCCCCCGGATCCTGCTGGCGGGCTCGCGCGCGCAGGTGCGCCTGCAGGCTGAGGTGGATGCGCCGGTGGCTTTCTTTGCGACGGCCGCGCGTTTCGGCGAACTCGTGGGGCAGGAGACGGAGACGCTGGCCGGCGTCGATTCGCGGCGGACTGAAGTTGCGATCGTCACGGACTCAGGCGCCGACATACCGGCCGACGAGGTCGAGCGGCTGGGCATCCACGTTGTGCCGCAGCGTCTGTCGCTCGATGGGCGCGAGCATGTGGATGGCGTCACGATCACGCCACCGGAGTTTTATGCGGCGATGCGAGAGCATGGGGCGGTGCCGCGGACCTCGCAGCCGCCCCCAGGGGATTTCCGGCGGATGTTTGGCGCGTTGCTGACGCGGCATGAGCAGGTGGTGGAGGTTTCGCTCTCGCGCCAGTTGTCGGGCACCATGCAATCGGCGATCAATGCGGCGGTGCGCAGCGATCGGCGTCGCGTGCAGGTCTACGACAGTGGCCAGGTGGCTGCGGGTCAGGGCCTGATGGTGATCTGGGCGGCGGAGGCGGCGCGGGCGGGAATGACGGCGCCGCGGCTGCTGGATGCTTTGGACGGAATGAGGGAGCGGACCCGGGTGTATGCCATCGTGCGGGACATTGCCTATGGCGTGCGCGGTGGCCGCATCCCCAAGGCCGCCCTGCCGGTGACGCGGCTGCTGCGGCTTTGCCTGATCCTGTGCAGCAAGCAAGGCCGACTAGGTTTCCACGGAGTATTGGGGGCTTGGGGCAACCTGCCGGAGAAATTTGCGCGGCGTGTGGCGCGGACGATGGATCCGCGGCGACGCTACCGGGTGATCATCGGCCACGGAGATTGCGCCGCCGACGCGGCGCGGGTGCAGCGGGCGATCGAGGCGGCGGGCAAGGTGCTGGACCGCGTCTGGGTCGTCGAAACCGGCGTCGCCATCGGTGCCCACGCAGGTCCGGGATCGCTGGTTATCGCGGTGCAGGAATACGAGGTTCCCTCGCCATGCTGAGTGATGCCGCCAGAATCCTGTTGGGTTATCTGCTGGGCTCGATCTCGGGGAGCCTGCTCCTGGGTCGGCTGCGGGGGGTCGATATTCGGCGGCAGGGGAGTGGCAATGCCGGCGGCACCAACGCGCTGCGCACGCAGGGCGTTCGCTTCGCGCTGGGCGTGATCGTAATCGACCTGGGCAAGGCGGCGCTGGCGGCGTGGGCCGGCGGGTGTGGCATCGCCGATGAACGGCATGCGCTCATCATGGCACTCCTGGCGGGCGCGGCGGCGGCGGCGGGCCATGTGTGGCCGATATACTTCGGGTTCCGCGGTGGCAAGGGAGTGGCCGCGGTCCTGGGCTTGTTGCTTGTCCTCTGGCCGATGGGTGCGCTGATCATGGTGGTTACGGCGCTCGGGGTCATCGGCATCACGGGTTATGTGGGACTGGGTTCGATCCTCGCCGGGGTCGGGCTTGTTCCGGCGGCGGCACTCATTGCGCCGGAACCGCACCGGTGGGTATGGACCGCGGCGGCCGCGGCGATTGCCGCGTTCATCCTCTACACGCATCGGGCGAACGTGCAGCGGCTGCGGGCGGGAACCGAAAACCGGTTCGAGCGGGCGCGGGTGTTGGCCCGGCTGGTCCGGTGGCGTACGTGAACTCAATGAGCACGCGGCGTGAGAGAAGGGTTGGCGCGCGGGGGGAAAGGTCTTGGATGGCTGGATGTCGGCCGTGAGCACTGCGGGTCCCCTGGCGCTTGGTTCGCGCCGGGAGCTGTTCATCGACGCGGCGCTCATCGAGCGGCTCGAGGGGCGGGCGTCGCGCCGGCTCCATCACCCGGTGCCGCGTGAGATCGTGCTGCGGCACGACGAGCCTTGGGAGGGCACGGGCTCGGGCTATCACAGCGTCTTTCGCGACGGCGACCGCTACCGGATGTATTACAAGGCTTTCAACATCCAGGTGGTGCCGGGGCAGGTCGTGGCGGAGCGCACGGCGCATCGGTTCACCTGCTACGCGGAGAGCGTGGACGGGATCCATTGGGTCAAGCCCCGGCTCGGCCTCGTGGATTTCCGCGGTTCGCGGGCCAACAACATCGTGATTGCGAGCGGGCGCCATGGGGCGATCGACGTGGATGCCGCGCATCCCGCCGTCTTCCGCGATGCCAACCCAGCCGCGCCGGCCGCGGCGCGATACAAGGCGGTGTTCCGTTCGGATGGACCGGTTGGGATCGTGGCGATGCAGTCACCAGATGGGCTGCAGTGGTCGCCCCTCGGCGACGGGCCGTTCATCACGGCCGGGGCCTTCGATTCGCAGAATCTGGCTTTCTGGGATGAGGCCCACGGCTGCTACCGGGCCTATTGGCGGAGCTTCCCCGGGGGCGCCGTTGCCCAAGGGGTCTGGCAGCCCGAGGGTCCGCGCGGGATCAGCACGGCGACATCGCCTGATTTCCGCCATTGGGGGCCGCCGCAGGCCTTGGTCTATGAAGGGTCGCCGCTGCCGGAGGAGCTCTACGTCAACCAGATCAAGCCCTACCACCGGGCACCGCACCTCTTGATCGGCCTGCCGGTGCGGTACGTGGAGCGTCCGTGGAGTGATTCCTTGCGCGCCCTCCCGGACCGGGCGCATCGCGAATTCCGCTCGTCGGCGCAGCGGCGTTATGGCGAGGCGCTGACGGAGACGCTGTTGATGTGCAGTCGTGACGGCGTGACCTTTACACGCTGGCCCGAGGGTTTCCTGCGGCCGGGCCCGGAGCGCAGCGGCACGTGGAACTACGGTCACCAGTACGCTGCCTGGCACCTGGTCGAGACGGCATCGGACCTCGGTCCGGATGCGCCGCCGGAATTGTCGCTTTACGCGCTCGAGCATTACTGGCTGGGCCAGGGCAGTGTGTTGCGGCGTTACACGCTGCGGCTGGACGGCTTTGTGTCGCTCCACGCCCCGATGGCTGGCGGTGGCGCGGTGACACCGCCCATTACCTTCACGGGCCGTGAGCTGCGGCTGAACTTTGCCACCGGCGTCGCGGGCGAGGTGCGGGTGGAGTTGCAGGCGACCGATGGCACACCGCTGCCCGGGTATGCACTCGCGGCCTGCGAGCCGATCTTTGGCGATGCCGTGGACCGGACGGTGACCTGGAAGGCGGGGGCGGGCGTGGCTGCGCTTGTCGGCCGGCCGGTACGCCTGCGGTTCCACTTGAGCGATGCGGAGGTCTTCGCGTTCCGCTTCGCGCCGTAGCGCCTAGTATTTGTGCTCGCCGGCGAGCTTGGCGCCCTCGCCCTCGGGCAGGCCGTCGCGGAAGGTCCCGAACCAACGATCGAGCGGGAGCGTGCTTTCGCCGTAGTTGCACTCGAAGTAGCGGTGGTGCAGGTAGTGAAAATACGATCCCGTCGGCCATTTGCCGTGGGCGATCGGGCCTTCGTAGCCGTGGTGGCCGTTGGCCGGTCCGAGCGCCGCGTGCTGCAGGTCGAAGAGGAAGTGAAATGGATGGGACGGCACGATCCAGTGGATGCAGGCGACGCTGAGGTAGAGGATGGTTTCGATGGGGTGCATCGCCATGCCGGACCACGCGTTGGGGTTGACGTTCTTGTGGTGGAGGTAGTGGACGTGTTTGTAGAGCGGCTTCCAGTGGATGAGCCGATGGACCCAGTAAAAATGGAACTCGCGCCAGAGCGGGATGATGAAGAACCACGCCACGAACCAGAACGGGTGCCGCGACCACTCGAGCCAGGGGATGTGGTGGTTGGCGTAAAGCCACACCGTGATCACCTCGTAGCCCGTCCAGATGACGCCGGCGACGCCGGCGGTCCAGAACACGTTGTCGTAAACCTGATCGCGGAAGAGGAAGCGCGGGCTGTTCGTGGCGGGCCAGTTGGGATCGTACTTCTTGTTCAGGCCCTCGCCCTTGCGGATGTAGAGGTAGTAGTGGAAGCCGCCGTAGTAGAGCCACATCATGACCTGGTTGCGCAGCCAGATCTGGGCGATCCAAGAGAACTCGAAGGTGGCGCAGCGCTCGATCGCCGGTTGCGTGAGGTACCACGAGACGGTGGAGATCAGCAGGAGCGACAGGTTCACCGGCCAGAGGAAGCCGGGCCAGCCGAGGAGCCATTTGCCGATCGGGACCAGGCGCAGCGGCCAGGTGAACAGCGGCGAATAGCGGATGGGGTACGGTGGGCGCCATTCGCCCTTGGCGTTGCGGCTGCCGGGGGTGGATGATTCAGGACCGGGGGTAGCGGTGACGTCTGACATCGGGCGGTGAGACTGTGTGAAACCGCACCGGAGGCAAGCCCGGCCGCGTCCGGAACGAGTATGGACATTGGACCGCGAACACCCACGCTCCCGGGCTTACCCCGTGAAATTCCCCGACTTGTTGGCCACCAAACCCGGGCGATTGTTTGCTTTCTTCGCCCTGTATCTCACCGAGGGCATACCGCTCGGTTTCACCGCGACCGCGATCGCCACCCAGATGCGACGCGCGGGAGTCGGTCCCGCCGAGATCGGCGCGTTCGTGGGCACGCTTTACCTGCCGTGGGCGTTCAAGTGGGTGATGGGACCGTTCGTGGACGTGCTGTCTTCCGAACGCTTCGGGCGCCGCCGCCTGTGGATCGTGCTCACGCAGGCGCTGATGGTGATGATGCTGATGGTGGCGATGCCGATCGATTTCACGACCGAGCTGAAAGTGTTCACCATTGTCATCCTCGGCCTGAACTTCTTTGCCGCGACGCAGGACGTAGCCATCGACGCGCTGGCGGTGAACGTGCTGGGCGAAAAGGAGCGAGGCCTCGCCAACGGCCTCATGTTTGGCGGCGCGTATCTCGGCCAGGCGGTGGGCGGAGCCGGCGTGTTGTTCCTCATTCCCTACACCGGGATGCCGGCGACCTTTGTGTTCGTCGCGGCCGTGCTCCTGTCCGTCACGCTGTTCGTGGCCCTGCCGATGCGCGAACCGAAGGGACCGCTGCGGGCGCGGTCGGAGGGCTCGGTGCTGGCCGCGGTCGGCCGCGACCTGGGCCAGTTCGCCCGCGAGGCCTTCCGCGCCTTCACCGGCAGCCGGGCGGCCTGGGTCGGCGTGATCTTCGCGCTGCTGCCGGGCGGGGCCTATGCGTTGAGCCTTTCGCTGCAGTCGAACCTCGCTGTCGAGTTCGGCCTCTCGGACCAGAAGGTGGCCAAGCTGGCCCTGATCTCGACGGTCATCAGCGCGACGTGCTGCGTGTTCGGCGGCTGGTTGTCGGACCGCTTTGGCCGGCGACGCATGCTCGCGATTTTTTACGTCATGACCGCCATCCCCGGGGCCGTGCTGGCCTGGGTGATGTATCGCGAGGGTTGGATCATGCCGGTGGACCCGCAATGGAAGGACCGGCCGGTGCCGTCGGAGCTGTTGATCACCGTGTACTGGTCGGCCTGCATCGTGTTCGCCGTCTTCCATGGCCTGATGTACGGCACGCGCACGGCGCTATTCATGGACATCACGACGCCCGCCGTCGCCGCGACGCAGTTTACGGCCTACATGGCGATGATGAACCTGGTCATCACCTATTCCGCCACCTGGCAGGGCCACGCGATCGAGCTGTGGGGTTACCCCATGACGCTCCTCCTGGACGGAGTCGCCGGGCTGGTTTGCCTTGCGTGTCTGCCATTTCTGGTGAGGCCGGCGGCAAGATAGGGCCGGGTGGAGCGCTGGTCGCGCTCAGGCTGGCAGCGCCTTGGCCGCGTCGGCCTGAAATCTGTCCCACAGCGCGACCAACCGGTCCTCGAAGGGATCGGTGTCAGCGGAGACGATCTTGTCGTGGGCGTCCATCCAGGCGACCGTGCGGCGGACGCCTTCCGCGTAGGGCGTGGCGTTGCGGAACTCGGGCACGTGCTGCTTGAGTTTCGCGTTCGAATACACGCCGTGGAAGCGGAAGATCTCCTCGAGGGCGACGTAGCGCGGGCGGTCGAGCGCGAGGAGAAATTCGGTGGGCAGGTGGACGATCCGCGGCTCCGGCGCCCCGATGGCGGCGGCGGTGCGGCGGGTGTATTCGTCCCAGGTCACCACCTCGTCGGCGACGACGTTGTAGGCCTCGCCGAAGCAGACCTGGCGGCCGGCCGCGTAGGCGAAGCCCAGGCCCACGTCGTCGGCGTAGGCACTCTGCCACAGGCCGTGGCCGTCGCCGCTGACGACGATGGGGCGGCCTTTGCGCAGGCGGTCGACGAACGTGGGTGCCCAGCCGAGGTTGTTGATCACGTTGCCGCCGACGCCGTACGTGTGCGAGGGACGGAAGATGGTGACTGGCATCATGCCGGCGGCGTGGGCGCGGAGGAACACCTGTTCGCAGGCAACCTTGTCCCGGCCATAGGTCGAGTGCGGGTGCTGCGGCGTGGACTCGAGGGTGGGGACGATCGTCTGCGTGTTGCCGTAGGTGCAGACGGTGCTGCAGAAGATGAAGTGTCCGCAGCGGCCGCGGAAGGCACGCACGGCGCTCTCGGCCTGATCGGGACGGAAGCAGATCATTTCGATCACGACGTCCCAGGGGCCGGCGGCGCTGACGGTGCGCTCGAAGGCGGCGAAGTCGTTGCGATCGCCGGTAAGCTGCCGGATTGCGGTGCCGAAGCGGTTCTCCGTCTGGCCGCGGTTGAAGACCGTGATCGAGGCACCGCGGGTTTGGAGGGCCTTGACAATGCCGCTGGAGATGAGGCCGGTGCCGCCGATGAGAAGGGCTTTCATGGGGAATTTGGGGAACGCCCAACTTTTAACGTTTAGCGCTCAACGCTCAAGTGGAGGCTTGGCTCGTAATCCGCTCCGAATCCTTGAGCGTCAAAAGTTCAACGTTAAGCGTTGAACGTTCCCGCGCCTGAGCGCGGATTGGCTAGATCTGCCAATCCGTGCTGCGCACGTCGGCGGCCACGCCCTCGACGAGTTCCTCGCGCTTCTCGCGGTGGCGGACGACGAGTTGGTCGCCTTTATAGTAGGCGACGGAGCGGGGCGGGATGGACTTCATCAGCCAGACGTTGGAGCCGATGATCGAGTGCTCGCCGATGCGCGTGTCGCCGCCGAGGATGGTGGCGTGGGCGTAGATGGTGACGTGGTCGCCGATGTCGGGGTGGCGTTTCACGCCCTTGACCGGGTTGCCGGCGCTGTCGGTCTCGAACGACTTCGCGCCGAGGGTCACGCCCTGGTAGAGCTTCACGTAGTTGCCGATCACGGCGGTCTCGCCGACGACCACGCCGGTACCGTGGTCGATGAAGAAATGGGTGCCGATCGTCGCGCCCGGGTGCAGGTCGGTGCCGGTGCGCTCGTGCGCGTACTCGGTGAGCATGCGGGGCAGGAGCGGCACGCCGAGCTGGTAGAGCTCGTGACCGAAACGCTGGAGCGAGATCGAGAGTACGCAGGGGTAGGCGAGGATGATCTCCTCGACGCTGCGGGCGGCGGGGTCGCCGTGGTAGGCGGCGGCGACGTCGGTCTGGATGATCTGCCGCAGGAACGGCAGGCGATTGAGGGCGGCGGCGGTGAGGGCGGCGGCACGCTTGGACGGGGCGGGATCGCGGGCGAAACGGAGGCTCTTCTCGATTTCGGTGACGAGGCGGCGCTCGATCTGGCGCAACAGGCGCTCGACGAGGGCGGGCACTTCCTGGCGGGTGACTCCCGTGGCCTCGAAAAAGCCGGGGAAGATCAGGTGCATGTAATCGGACGCAAGCTGCTGCACCGAGTCCTGCGTCGGCAGGTTGACCCCGTCGAGGTGATTGATGCCGCCGTCGCGCTCGTAGGAGGCGAGCAGGGCCTGCTTGATGTCGTCGTGGTGCATGGCGGCCGTGGGACCGCACCTGCAAACGCCTTCCGGCACCGGCAGGCGAGCCTTAAAAACGGCCGGGCGTCGCGCTCAGGTTGCGACTTCCTGGCGGGCCTTCTCGGCGAGGGCGGTGGAGATGTAGCGTTCGCCGAAGCTGCAACCGACGGTGACGATGTTCTTGCCGGCGAACTCGGGGCGCTTGGCGACTTGGATGGCGGCCCAGACATTGGCGCCCGTGGAGATGCCGCCGAGGATGCCGTCCTGGAGCGCGAGCTGGCGCGCGGTCTCGAAGGCGTCGTCGTTGGCGACCTGGATCACCTCGTCGATGATCTTCGTGTTGCAGTTCTTCGGGATGAAACCGGCGCCGATGCCCTGGATCTTGTGGGGGCCGGGCTTGCCGCCGGAGAGGACGGGGCTGGCGCTGGGCTCGACGGCGAAGGTCTTGATGGCCTTGCGGGATTTGATCACCTCGGAGACGCCGGTGATCGTGCCGCCGGTGCCGACGCCGGAGACGAAGGCGTCGATGTTGCCCTTGGTGGCGGCCCAGATCTCCTCGGCCGTGGTGCGGCGATGGATCTCGGGATTGGCGGGATTCTCGAACTGCTGCGGCATGAAGCCGCGGTCGCCCTGCTGGGCGACGATGTCGTTGGCGCGGGCGATGGCGCCCTTCATGCCCTCGGCGCCCGGGGTCAGGACGATCTCGGCGCCGAGCATCCGCAGGAGCACGCGGCGCTCGACGGACATCGTCTCGGGCATCGTGAGGATGAGTTTGTAGCCGCGGGCGGCGCAGACAAAGGCCAGGGCGATGCCGGTGTTGCCGGAGGTCGGCTCGACGATGACGGTGCCGGGTTTGATGCGACCGTCGCGCTCGCCGGCCTCGATCATGGCGCGGCCGATGCGGTCCTTCACGCTGGCGAGGGGATTGAAGAACTCGGCTTTGACGTAAACATTGGCCTGCAGCCCGGTCGCGATGCGGTTGAGCTTGATGAGGGGCGTGTTGCCGACGGTGGCGACGATATCGTTAAAGATTAGTGAGGACATAAGGTTTATACAGTATTGTACGGAGGGATTCGTCAAGTGGTTGCGCAGATAAATTCTGTCATCAATCGAGGGCGCCGGTCGCAAACCTAGATGTGATACATGTCGACCACGTCCTTGGCTGCCAGGGCGTCGAGGGTGTAGGCCCGTGCCTTCTCGTCGAGGGCGGTGCGGATCTCGCCCCAGATCTGCTTGAGCTTCCGGCCGGAGCGTCCGGCATGGTTGCCGCTGAACTCAAGCAATTCTCCATCAATGGTTTTAACGATGTCGTAAAGGGAAATTTGGTCGGGGGGGCGGGCCAGCATGTAGCCGCCCTGAATGCCGCGTTTGCTGGTGATCAGGCCGGCATTGCGGAGTTCGCTCAGAATCTGGGCGAGGAAGTTGGACGGGACGGATTCGACCTTCGCGAGATGATCGATCTGGGCCAGTTGACCCGTGCCGTGCAACCGGGCCATCTCGATCAGCACCCGGCAGGCGTAATCCACTTTGACGGAAATCTTCACCCAAGAACTCAAGTACAGGGAAGCCGGCGGGGCAATGAGTTTCTTGTGCAGGCATCGGCAAACGTCCCAGTTGGGCAGGGTACGGGCGCGCGCCCAATTCGCGCCCGCAAGCGGGCTGGCCGCGAAAGCCGTGCATACCTACTGGTCCACGGTGAGTGCGTTAATATCAACTGCCCGGCCCGAGAACACCGTTGAGCCGCCGTGGCATTTCGCGTCTGGCTTTAGCCGCGGCAATCACGCCGCACCCCAGCGCGATTTTCCCCATGATGACTCCGCGTGAACGCATCCTCACGGCGGCCCGCCGCGGCCGGCCGGACCGGATCCCGCTCGATATCTGGATGACGCCCGAAGTGCGCCAGCGCCTGCTCCGGCATTTCGGTGTCGCCACCGACCCCGAGCTTTGGGCGCGGCTGCACCTCGACAAGATCGTAGGCGTGAGCCCGCGCTACGTCGGCCCGCCCGAGCGTCAACTGCCCGGCGGCGTGCGCCAGGTCCCGCCCTGGTGGATGAGCGTGCGCGAAGTCGACTACGGCACGGGCAAGTACAGCGATCCCGTGGGCTGGGCGCTCAAGGAGGCGACGACGATGGAGGAGCTGGAGGCGTTCCAGTGGCCCAGTGCCGACTGGTACGACTTCTCGACGATCGAGGCCCAGTGCGACAAGTGGCCCGAGCACGCGATCGAGGGCTGCTACGTGGCGCCGTTCTACTGGCACAACCACATCCGCGGGCTCGAGCAGAGCTGCGTGGACCTGCTCGCGGAGCCCGAGCTCACGGAGTACATGCTGAAGCGCATCACCGATTTTTGCTGGGAGTACGCAAACCGCTTCTTCGAGGCGGGCAGGGGCAAGATCCACATCACGCAGGTGACCGACGACTACGGCTCACAGCACGACCTGATGATCAGCGTCGACTGCTACCGGAAGTGGTTCAAGCCACTGCAGAAAAAGTTCACCGACCTCGCGCACCAGGCCGGCGCGCTCGTCATGCACCACGACGACGGGGCGATCCGGCGGATCATCCCCGACTTCGTCGAGATCGGCGTCGATATCCTCAACCCGATCCAACACGTGTGCCCGGGCATGGACATGCCGGGGCTCAAGCGCGACTTCGGCGCGCACCTGTGCTTCCACGGCGGCGTGGACAACCAGGACGTGCTGCCGCATGGCAGCGTCGAGGACGTGCGCCGCGAGGTGCGCGACTGCATGAGCCAGCTCGGCGCCGGCGGCGGCTACATCCTTGCTCCGTGCCACAACATCCAACCGGTCACGCCGACCGAGAACATCGTCGCGATGTACGAGACGGCGTGGGCGGAGGGCTGGTACTAGCGCCGGCGCAGGGCATCCAGCGTAGGAGCGGCTTTTTGCCGCGATCGGGGGCGCAACGTCGCGGCGTAAAGCCGCTACATGGACGGCCGCTAGATCACGAAATCCGCATCCTCCGGGCGCACCAGCTCGCGGGGCGGGTGGAGCATGCCGGCGGCGACGGTGGCGTGGGTGCCCTGTTCGATGAGGATGAAGGAACCGGTGAGACGGTTGGTGGCGTACCCGTCGAAAACCAGCGGGGCGGACGTGCGCAGGCGGATCTCGCCGATGTCGTTGAGCGCGAGGCCGGCCGGCGCGGGTTCCTGCTCGAGGCTGGAGATGTTGATGCGGTGGGTGATCTCGGTGACCGCGGCCTGCACGGTGTGCGTCGTGTGCTTGAGCCAGTATTTTTTGCCCGGTTGCAGGGCGCGCGGGTGCATCCAGCAGACCTTGGCGTGCAGGTCCGACGCGGAGCCGGGCAGGTCGTCGGGGCCGATGATCATGTTGCCGCGGCTCACGTCGACGTCGTGCGCGAGCACGAGCGTGACTGATTGCGGGCAGAAGGCTTCGGCCACGGGTCCGTCGTAGGTGTGGATTTCCTTCACGGTCGTCGTGATGCCGCTGGGGAGGACCATGACCTTCTGGCCCGCGCGCACGATGCCGCCGGCGATCTGGCCGCTGAAGCCGCGGAAGTCGTGGAGCCGGGGATCGGTGGGCTGGTTGGGCCGGTTGACCCACTGCACGGGCAGGCGCAGGCCCTGGAGGTTCCAGTCGCTCGCGATGTGCACGGTCTCGAGGTGGCTCAGCAGCGTGGGGCCGCCGTACCACGGGGTGTGCGCGGATGGCGTGACGACGTTGTCGCCGTTGAGCGCGCTCATCGGGATGAACTTCACGTCCTTGATGTCGAGGCGCGGCAGGAACTGCTCGAACTCGGCGCGGATCTCGTTGAAGCGTGCCTCGCTCCAGTCGACGAGGTCCATCTTGTTGACCGCGATCACGAGGTGGGGAATGCGCAGCAGCGAGGCGATGGCGGTGTGGCGGCGGCTCTGCTCGATCACGCCGGCGCGGGCGTCGACGAGGATGATGGACAGGTTGGCCGTCGAGGCGCCCGTCACCATGTTGCGCGTGTACTGCACGTGGCCGGGCGTGTCGGCCACGATGAACTTGCGGCGCGGGGTGGCGAAGTAGCGGTAGGCCACGTCGATCGTGATGCCCTGCTCGCGCTCGGCGCGGAGGCCGTCGGTGAGGTTGGCCAGGTTGACCTGGCCGCCGCCGGTGATGTCGGCCGAGCGCTCGAGCGCCTCGATCTGGTCCTCCATGAGCGACTTCGAGTCGTAGAGCAGGCGGCCGATGAGGGTGGACTTGCCGTCGTCGACGCTGCCGCAGGTGTTGAAACGCAGCAGGTCCACGGGCGGTGGGCTGGAAATGGGCTTGATCATGTTCGCAGTCAAAAGGGCTCAGAAATAGCCGGCCTTCTTCCGGTCCTCCATCGCGGCCTCGGAGGCCTTGTCATCGGCGCGGGAGCCGCGCTCGGTGACGCGGGCGGCGGCGATCTCGGCAATGATGTCATCGACCGTGGCGGCGGGGGATTCGACGAGGCCGGTGCTGATGATGTCGCCGATGGTGCGGACGCGCACGGTCAGTTCGCGCACCTCTTCGGTGGGCTTGGGCGGCTGGATGTCGTTGACGGGCAGCCACTGGCCCTGGCGGCGCACGCAGTGGCGGCGGTGGCTGAAGTAGATCGAGGGGACCTCGAGCTTCTCCTGGCGGATGTATTCCCAGACATCCATCTCGGTCCAGTTGCTCAAGGGAAACACGCGCATGTTTTCGCCGGGGTTGAGGCGGGCGTTATAGAGGTTCCAGATCTCGGGGCGCTGGCTCTTCGGGTCCCACTGGCCGAAGCTGTCGCGGTAGCTGAAGAAGCGCTCCTTGGCGCGGGCCTTCTCCTCATCGCGGCGGGCGCCGCCGATGCAGCAGTCGAAGCGAAACTCCTCGATGGCGGCGAGCAGCGTGGGGATCTGCAGGCGATTGCGGCTGACCTCGCCGGGCGCGGGCTGGGCGAGACCCCGGGCGATGGCGTCCTCGACCTTGCGGACGATCAGCTTGCCGCCGAGCTCGCGGGCGCGGCGGTCGCGGAATTCGTTGAGCTCGGGGAAATGGTGCCCGGTGTCGACGTTGAGGAACGGCAGCGGGATCTCGGCGGGGCGGAAGGCCTTCTCGGCGAGGCGGAGCAGGCAGATGGAGTCCTTGCCGCCGGAGAAGAGCAGCGCGGGCCGCTCGAATTCGCCGGCGACCTCACGCATGATGTGGATGGCCTCGGTTTCGAGATACTGCAGGTGGTCGAGATGGTAGTTGCTCACTTCTTTCGCAATCGGAGATGGGAGATCGGAGTTCGGAGATCGAAAGGCCCGCGGTAGGGCCGGCGGGAGGTCTTTTGCTCAGGGGTGCGGATCAGGGCGCGGAGTTTTCGATCTCCGGACTCCGAGCTCCCATTTCCGCTGGGGCGGCCGCGGCGCGGCCACCCCAGGTGGCGTGGAGACCGCATTCGCGCTTTTCGTCGGCCTTGGCGGGGTCGAAATAGTCCCACTCGTTCGGCAACTGGTGCTCGGCGAGGTAGGTCTCGAGGTCGGCGTCGGTGGCGTAGAAAAGCGGGCTGACCTTGATCGCGCCAAAGTTCGGATCGGCGGTGACGATGTCGAGGCCGGCGCGGTTGGGATTCTGGACCTGGCGCAGGGCCGTGAGCCAGATGCGCGGCGCGAGCTCGCGCATGCCGCGCTGGAACGGCTCGAGCTTCATCATGGCACTGAAGCGCTTCAGGCCGTCCTCGTCGGACGGATCCGGGATCGGCCCATGCACCGCGTCGCGGTGCGCGGCGCTCAGGCGCGGGAAGTACGGCTTGAGGTTGAGGTTGAGGCGCGACCGCAGTTCCTCGGCGTGCCGGTAGGTCGCGGGGCGGTTGTAGCCGTGGTCGACCCAGAGCACGGGGACGTCGGGTTGGACCTTGACGGCGAGGTGCAGGATCACGGCCTCATACGGCCGGAAGTTCGTCGAGACCAGGGCGCGTCCGGGCGCGAGGGCGAGGGCCCAGCGGACGATGTCGCGCGGGCTGCGGTGGCGCAGCTCGGCGTTGGCGGCGGCAATCTGCTCGGGCGTCATCGGATCAAGCCGCGGGTGCGGCCGTGATCTCCGGCCAGAGCACCCGGGCGGCGAAGTCGCCGAACCGCTCGCCCGGATGGCGCTCGTCCCTCCAGCGGGCGAAGACGGGACGAAGCTCGGCCTCGATCTCGGCCTCCTTGACGGTCTCCTTGAAGAGGCGATTGAGGCGCGTGCCCGCGGCGTTGCCGCCGAGCCAGAGCTGGTAACGGCCCGGGGCCTTGCCGACAAACGCGATCTCGGCCATGTAC
>JAHCAZ010000034.1 GCA_019634615.1 Opitutaceae bacterium | reverse complement strand
CGGACGAACTGGCTGACGCTGGCCGGCGTGCCCATGGCGAGCCGCTCGTGCAGCCAGCCGTTGGCCACCCCGGTCGTGGCCTTCATCAGGGCGGCGAGGAGGACCTTGTCGGGATCGGACTTGCGGCGACCGAGTTGCGCGAGATTGATGCCGGCCGCCGCCGCCAGCTCGGTCAGGCGCTCCTCCCAGACTTCCTGCCGGAAGGCCAGGCGTTCGCCGGCCGTCTCCCCGTGGCGGCCGACGGCCTGCAGGAGGTGGGCCCGTTGGTTCATGTCCCGAATCAGGTCCTTGCGAAATCCCTTGGTGCCGATCGCCCAGCCGCGGCTCAGGCGGCCGAATCGCTTCTCCCGCTGCCGGGGACTCTCTTCGGCCAAGGCCTCGAGGTAGGCGATATACTGGCGCCAGCCCGCCTTGGTGTCGGCCAGTTGCCCGGCGGCATCGAGCACGGTACCCGGTTCAAGCCAGCCGGGCCGGTCTTTCCTGGGCAACCACCACAGGCTGCTCCAGCGAAACTGCGCCAGTCCGCCCTCCGGTGTCGCGTGCGCCCGCGCCGGGTTCAGGTGAATGTAGTGCGCCACCTGGGCGAGCGCATGCCCCGGCTCCACGTGCAGCGCCTTGTAACGGCCTTGGAAGGGCCGGCCGGTCAGCCCGCGGTACCGGTTGAACCGGTTCGCCCACGTGCCCTGCAGCCATTTCATGCCGGCGCTCAGGTTCGGTTCCGGTGTCTCCACCGCCAGGTGAAAATGGTTGCGCATAATCACGTACGCGTGGAGCCGCCAGCCGAACTGCGCGCAGGTCTCCCCCAGGCACCCCTCAAACGCCTGCGCCGCTCCCTCCCCGCCGAAGATCCCCTGCCGGTAGTTCCCCCGGTTGATCACATGGTAACACGCCCCCGCATACTCCAAGCGCAATTTCCGCGGCATCCGCTCAAATCCGGTTCACCACCGTCTTTTGTCAATACTTAAGACATGCCCCTTATGGCTGTCCTTTCCCGCTCCTTGCCTAGCGGCCGGACGCAGGAGTTGGACGCTTACGGTCCTGCTGACAACAACCAGTTCGTTACCGCCGATACGCCTACACCATCTGGCGTAGCATCTCGCTGCTAATTAAGGAATTGAGGCCTGACTCCGTAGACTGGCCTGGTTTGTACCCTCGGCCGTTAATCGTGCTGCCTTTTCGTAGGGATTGCCCTCCTTCGCCCAACGCTCGTCGCGCTGCCTTTTCAGATAGCGCCAATACCAATACTGCTCTTTCTTTTCAGGCGAGAGTTCACGATCCTGGAGCCAAAAGGCCATCCACTCGACGTTCAGCTGCATTGCGGCCGCCCACTCTTGGGGCAAGAAAATCATGTGTCCTGCGTGAGGGACCAATACCAAGTCAATCTCCCGGACATTCTGGCGGAACGCGCTGACCAATTCTCGCACGCCAATACCGCCGTACCAATAGCGCCTAATGACAAGCAACGGCGACTCGATCTGATGTGCTTTGAATGTCGGGGATAGACTGAGCCAGTTCTGCCGGCCCTCTTTATCGAAAAAGGATCCGCCATAAACCTGATTGTAGAATTTGGTCGCCCATGACCGGTTGACACCGTCACCAGTCGACTCGAACTCCACCGCTTCTCCATAATTGCACAAGATGCTATTGTCAGCGGCCGGGCAAAACCAGCCAGTTAGGGCCGGGTCAAAACCAGCCACCTTGAGAGGGTAGTTTACGTCGAGGGCGAAGCAGGCTTCGCCGGAGACGTAATGAACCAACTCAACGTGAGCACCCAACAGTCGATCATCGCACTTTACGAGCGAGGCTGGTCGCAGCGCCGGATCGCCCGGGAGCTGCGCCTGGACCGCTCGACGGTGGCGCGTTATGCGCGCTTGGCGGCAAAACCAGCCACGATCCCGGCCCACGGCTCGGAGCCAAAACCAGCCACCAACCTGACCCACGGCTCCGCCTCCGGGGCGGAAGCAAAACCAGCCACCAACCCGGCCCACGGCGATCCACCCGGTCCGCCGAGCCTGTGCACGCCGTATGCCGAGTCGATCACGGCGGCAGTGCAGGCCGGCCTGAGCGCCCAGCGGATCTACCAGGACCTCGTGCGCGACCACGGCTTCGCCGGCGCCTACGGCTCGGTGAAGCGCTTCGTGCGCCGGATCACCCAGCGCTACGCCCTGCCGTTCCGGCGGCTGGAGTGTGGCCCCGGCGACGAGATGCAGGTCGACTTCGGCGGAGGCGCCAAGACCACGACCCTGGGCGGCGGCGTCCGCCGGCCGCACCTGTTCCGGGCCGTCCTCTCCCACTCGCGCAAGGGCTACAGCGAGGTCGTCTGGCGGCAGGACACCGAGTCGGTCATCCGCTGCATCGAGAACGCGTTCCGGGCCTTCGGCGGGGTCACCGCCACGATCGTGCCCGACAACCTCAAGGCCGCGGTCATCCAGCCGGACTGGTTCGACCCGGAGATCAACCCCAAGCTGCGCGCCTTCTGTGTGCATTACGGCACGACGGTCCTGCCGACCAAGCCGGGGATGCCGCGGCACAAGGGCAAGGTCGAGGCCGGCGTCAAGTATGTCCAAAACAACGCCCTGCGCGGCCGGCGCTTCGCGAGCCTCGCGGCCCAGAACGCCTTCTTGCAGGAGTGGGAGCGTTCGGTCGCCGACCGGCGCATCCACGGCACCATCCGCCAGCAGGTCGGCAGCTTCTTCCTGCAAGCGGAGCGACCGGCCCTGCGCCCGCTGCCAAGCGCGCTCTTCCCGAGCTTCGAGGAGGCGCCGCGCAAGGTCCACAGCGACGGCTTCGTCGCCTTCGCCCGGGCCTACTACTCGGTGCCGCCGGAGTATGTCGGCTGCCAGGTCTGGGTCCGCGCCGAGTCGCGCCTGTTGCGCATCTTCAATCAACGCTTCGAGCCGATCGCGGCCCACGTGCGGGCCGAGCCCGGCCGCTTTGTCACCGACCAGGGTCACCTGCACAGCCACAAGCGCGTCATCGTCGAGCGGGGTGCGGCGTATCTGTTGGAGCGCTGCCGGCTGCTCGGGCCGCACTGCGGCGCGTGGGCGCAGGGCCTCATCCAGCAGCGCGGCCCCGAGGGGCTGCGCGTCCTCCAAGGCCTGCTCGCCCTGGCCCGCGAGCATCCGATCGGGCCGCTCGAACGCGCCTGCGCCCAGGCGGTGCAACGCGGGCATTGGCGCCTGCGGGAGGTGCGCCGTCTCGCGGCCGAGGATGAACGCGTGGTGCAGGTCGACTTCCTTCAGGCCCATCCCCTCATCCGCGATCTCAGCCACTACCAACTCGAACCATGAACCAAACCCAATCGCTCCTGCGGGAGCTCCACCTGTCCGGGCTGCGCGAGACCCTGCCGGTCCGCCTCCAGGAGGCCGCCGCCAACCAGCTCAGCCACGAGGAGTTTTTGACCCTCGTCTTGCAGGACGAGGTCAACGTCCGCCACCAGCGCCAGATCCAGCGCCGGGTGAAGGTCGCCGCCTTCAACCGATTGAAGCCCCTCGACGAGTTTGACTGGCGCTTCAATCCGTCGATCCCCAGGAAGCAGCTTTACGAGCTGGCGGCCGGCCACTTTATCCGGGCCAAGACCGACGTCCTGTTCATCGGCCCGCCCGGCGTCGGCAAGACCCACCTCGCCCAGGCGATCGGCTTCGAGGCGATCAAGCAGGGGTTTAACGTCTGCTACCGCTCGATCTTCGACCTGGTGCGCGACTTCCTGGCGGAGGATGCGCTCCACCAGCGCGACCGGATCCTGCGCCAGTATATCAAGCCCGACCTGCTCATCATCGACGACATGGGGTTGAGGGCCCTGCCCAAGCACTCCGGCGAGTATCTGCTGGAGGTCATCATGCGCCGCTACGAGACCCGCTCCACCATCATGACCAGCAACCGGCCGCTGGAGGACTGGGGCAAGCTGCTCCAGGACGTGCCCACCGCCGGCGCCGTCCTCGACCGCTTCCTGCATCATGCCCAAGTCATCGCCATCACTGGCGAGAGCTACCGGCTCAAGGATGCGGCTGTCGCCAAGACCAAGGCCCGCTCCGCATGAGTGCGTCTGGCCCACGCCGCCACCAGCGCCGGGCTCGCGCTCCGCGACTCGCCGGCCCAGGCCCAGCACGCGGGCGTCACGCTCGGTTGCCGTGACGGAGGCTGCCGACGCCTCGCCCTCAGCCTGCTTTAACCTTGTCCTCCACCTTCAATCCTTCATCACCACCGCCACCCTCGGGGTGGCTGGTTTTGACTCGGCCCGCAGTGGCTGGTTTTAACCCGGCCGGTGACAGATGCTATCATCGGCGATGGCCGCCGATGGGGTCACCTTACCGTGATTGGCGATGGCCCACAGGACCTGTCCACCCCCGTTGGAAAAGCCCGCAATGCCGACGCGGTTCGGATCCACGATTCCTTCCGCGCTGAGAGCGGCGACCGCGTCATCCAGAATTGTAGCTGCCCGGGCGGGTTCCAACGTTCCGGCTAATTTATCGACGCCATAATCACCAACAACGAGATCCAAGACGGCCATTCCTTCTGCTGCGAGCGCTTGAGAGGCATGCGAATTCAAGGCCTTTGCGCGCAAATGGTTTGTTTCAGGACCGAACATATTGGCCTCAACATCGCTGACATACATTTGAACCACCAACGGCAATGGCGCGGCACGCGGTTCTGCAGTTGGCAGCGTCAACACGCCCATCACTTTTCCGTAAAGCATGAATAACGTTCGCGGAGAAACACGCACGCTCGCGATCGAGGGATCTCGGCCGATGAGGATCACTTCCCGCCTGCCGTCTGTGGCCGCAAGCACGGGAGGTGTATTCAGGTCTTGCTTAACAAAGACCCGCAAACCTCTCGATAACCCGAGAGGTAGCCTCGGCGTAGAGATGCGGTAACTCAGATCAGCGGGACGTTGTTCCCAGCGGCCAGCCCGAAACCCAAGGATCGTGGAGGCAACCGGCCGGGCATCACCACGTCCCTTCCGCTCGAGGCGTTTGAAAACAATCTCCCCAGAAGTTTCGCTGTGCTCCAACCAAGGAACGAGGTCGGGAGCCAGCGGATCACGCATCGGTTGCAAAATCTCCCATTTGCCGGTCTCAATCTCATAACTGACCATGTAGCCATTCCTGAGCCGGTCTTCCTCGCTGACTGCGCTGCTTTTGGCCGGGAGGCAAACGTTGACGAGCATGAGATTTTTGCTGTCGGGAGACCAAAAAACCGTCGCAGGATACTGTCCGTCCACCCCGTCAACAAAATGCCCCAACGGGGCGTCCCAGAACGGGGTGGCGCATCCCGTTTTGGTATTGATCAACAGAAGCCTTTGAACGCGCTCGTATATTCCCATCGGAAGAAGCGAATAGGGCGCGTCTAGTCCATCATATTGCTCCCATCCGGGCACCACCTCGTCGCAAAGAACGCTGACCACCGCCCACTTTGCATCAGGCGACAGCTTCATAATGGCCACTTCGTTGCGACTGGCGAAGCCGTGAGGGGTGAGCGACTTGGCAGGGCCCCCGTTTACGCATAAAAAAAACTCCCGCAGCTTGATGCGCCCCGAGATCAGCGGGAGCACGCCCCCGCCCCAGCCTCCACCTCCGCGCACGAACTGCAAAGGTTCATTATCGTAGCCGCTTGGCAGGAATTGCCTTCGAAGGCCCGGGGCCCGATTCGTTTCGCGGTCGGTCGCAAACAGAACGGTGTCGCGCTGAATATCATAACGTGCACGGCCAGACGTTTTGTCTCCTAATTCACAACGTGGATCAGTCAAACGCTGCAATTCATCAGAACCAATGTGGTAACGATACAGACCCGTGGTGGACTCACCCAGGTCGTTCGCACCTGCCGTAAGAGGGCCTTCGCTGACACCGACCTGACCCGTGCCCAAGAATTCCAGTTCCTCATTGCCCCGCCAAGAGAGATTATAGATCGCGCAGCCCGGCTCGCGATATGTCGCCGCACTGTTCGAATTCATTCTTATCATTCTCTCTGGTTGGAAGTCCGTGGCGGAGGCATCCTTCCGGGTCATTTGACGCTCAATATCGTCAATGTGATAGATCGAGAGCTCATTCCATATGAGATTTCGAGCGATATCCCGTCGTTCCGTCACAAACGCAAACCGATTTCCGTCGGGCGAAACGATGGGCTCGGGATCCAACGGGAACATACGACGCTCTGCGGACACTCGCGCCGTCCATTTTCTTTCGCCGCTCGTCGTGTCGACCGGAGCGGGCGGGAGTGCGCCCTCCGAGGGTGACGGGGTAACAACGACAAGAGCCTGAATTGCAAGATAACAAAGACGTACGCTACAGAAGTTGGTTCTCATTGGTGAAGGTCTAGTGATTGCGAAACGGCATGCCGCACGCCACGGCGGCAGGCCATGCGCGCAACTTGAATCTTTAGTTCGTTAAAACGTTCGGCGCACAGATAGAGTGCACCTCCGAAGACGCGGATCTCCCAGATAACTATACCCGCTGATAACAGCGCCTGTCGCAGTACCTAGGTCGACGTGCGGGACAGTATTAAGAACATTGCTTATGGTTAGCTGGATGCGCGTATCACGTAGCCAGCGGCGCCATTTCCTCGAGGCCGTACTGGCGTGGGCCATGCTCGACCATTCCAAAATGAGATCATGGTAAACTTGTGACGGAATCGTGGCCGAACCCTGGCTGATGTTCGTGGTGCGCGCCACATTGATCCAATATGAGTCGATATACTGACTGCTCCATTCGGCGGCCCACGGTCCTTTGCTCCACAGCAACGATCCCGTCGCCTGCCATTTCAGATAGCCTCGATCGCCGAGATTTTCGGTTTCGGGAACGCTAGGTAGCAACTGCGAACGATGGGAAACAAGCCGAGTGCCTTGCGCGGCTACCTCCCACCTCCCGAGATTCGCTGAGGGGAAAGAGTAGCGGATGCAAAAATCGTAGCTCCCTACGTTCCGTTTCGCCAAATTAATCGGCCTGGAATTGAAACCGATGATTGGGCCAACGCCGTAGTTTAGCGGATCGTTAGCGTTGGTCCGCGGCGCTCGAATAACGAGTTCAGGCACGTATACCGAGCTATCGATTTGCGCCTGGTAGGTGGGAAACGGGGCGGAAAAGGCGTCCTTTTTCTCAATGCGCGACCAGTCCACAGAAACCCTCAGCCCCGGTAAAGCCGAGGGGGTCCAAACCACGCCCGCGCTCCAAGTCTTGGATCTCTCTGGCCGCAAAGCGGGATTACCACCCACTTGTTCAAAAAAGTCACCCTCTACCGATTCGTTGCCACGCAAAGGATCTGTGTAGCCCAAAAAGGAGAACAGAGTAATGAGCTCATCTGCGGCTGGGGAGAGTCTATCGCTGGTGGGCGATACAAAACCGGAACCATAACTGGCGCGCAGCATGAGGTCCCGACGGGGCTTGTAGCTGAGGCCAATAGTCGGATCAACCGAGTCAGTGTTGCGCGATACATAGGTTGGGGTTGGAAACGCCGGCGGGCTGCCGAAGCCTAAGCTGCTGTTTACACCCTTGGTCGAATTGAATTCGTAACGCCCGGCAAACTGGAACTCCAAAGCGTGGAGACCGGTGCGGGCCTTGGCCTCGCCCACTATGGGAATGATCGCTTCGGCATATAACGAAGCAGTATCTTGGGAGCGCGCTGGAAAGAACTGCGCTGAGGTGACGTTCGTCGTGATCTGGCTACCGATATCCACGCGGCGATATTCTATAGCCGTCGACAACATTGTTTGTTCACCGAAAATCGCCCACGGCAGCGGACCACTGGCGCGAAGGGACGGATTGTGCTGGCGCGTCTTGGCTGTGGAGAGGCTTTGAGAAAACATTCGGTAGGAAGAGAAATCTACCGGCAAGCGATTTGTATCAAGAAACACGTTGATCGCTCCGGACCCCAACCCGGCGGCGCTCGTATTTACCCCATAGGTTTCGGAGGGCTTCCACCAGCTCATGCTCCATGAATACTCCGCGAGCCCTTTCCAGTCCCGCGGGAGCTCGAAAATTGTCCCAATAGCCGCCCGGTGGTTTATGAACGAAACCCGGTGGGAGTAATCGAGGCCAAAGCCAGGTGTCGTGACGCGCACAGCCTGATTGAAGGGGTTGGAGGCGACTGTGGGTTGCAGGACGTATCCGCCGCTTGGCATCGGATTCAGCTGAATCTCCGAGCGATTCTCCGATATCGCTGCGTCGAGGTAAATTTCAGCCGCAGGCCCGAAGCTTCTGCGCAACGTCCCCGAAAACGATTTTATCTCCGGTGCACGATACAGGAGTGCCTTGTCGCCCGTCGTGGCCACGTGAGGTAGGTCCAGATTGTAGGATCCAGCATTCGCCACTAGGGCCGCGCCATTGTCCGATCCCACGCCTGCATAACCATAGGGAATCGACGTGAAGGCGGAAGGTAGCACCGTGCCTCCGAATTGCGGTTTTAATTGAAGGGGCGCGCCGTTGTTCGAACGAATGTTAGTCGTGGCGCCAGCCGGAGGAATGACGCTGCCATATATGCCACTGGGATTATTGCGAAGCACTGTCGCGAGTGCGCGCTGATAAAAATCTCTTTCACCATGCGTAAGATTCTCTCCATCCGCATATGACCCGGCGACCATCAGGTTGTATTTCCCCTTCCCAATATTCATGCCCGCAGTTAGGGCAATTCGTCGCGCAACAAACCCCGCGTCCATGCTCGCACCATAGCTGGCATCCAGTTGCGTCCCTGCAAAATCTTGCTTCAGCACCACATTAATTACGCCGCCCGTAGCGCCACCACCGTAGATGCCGGAAGCACTGCTGGGAAGAACATCAATGTGATCGATCGCCGCCAATGGTATCCCGTTGAGGTCAGGCTGCCCGTTGCCGCCGTTACGGGCGATTTGCGGAGCGCGCCGGCCATTGATCAGAACCACCGTGTCCAATCCACGTAGGCTAATAAACGATTGGGTTCCTCCGGCCGTGAATGAACCAGATTGCGAGGAGGAGAAAGTCGTGCTCCCCGCTCGGAGCGCGGAGGTAAGCCGCTTATGCAAGAATTCCTCAACGGTATTTGCACCCGAGCGTTGAATTTGCTCACGATCAAATATCACGTAGGGTTGGATGTCGTTTTCGCTTCGACGAATATCCATGTTTAGTGTCTTCCGGCCGAATACTTCGAATGTATCTAGCTTAACAACACCATCTTGCACGTCATCAGCCGCGCGGCTGTTTGCCGGGCGGCTTGAGACGTTTTTTTCCGCGACCTCGATGCTTACCTCCCGCCGGATCGCGAAACCGCCGGTTGATTTCTCGGGCACGGCCGAAAGACGGGTGCCGGAAAGCAGGCGGTCCAAGGCCTCCTCGGCCGTGAGTTCGCCTCTGATCGCATTGGTCGAGATACCCTGAACCTTCTCGGTCGAGAAGAGCACACTGCGACCGGATTGCTCCGCGAACTCCTTAAGGGTCGTGGCCGCCGGGCCGGATTCAATCGAGTATGACTTGGTGGCCTCAGCCGCGATGCCGGAGGCGACCAAGCAGACGGCGGCGGTCAATGCGAACAGGACTTGCAGAGTCCGGGAAAATACCGAACGGGGATTTTGGGTAGGCATTTTTAGGGGTTTGCTGCCTAGATAGTGGGACCAAGTGACAAAACGTTTACGGCCTAACTCACTTTTTTTCGCATAATTGACTTTGGCCGTTCAGAACAACCAACCAAAGCAATGGGCAGGGGCTTGATTCGACCCCTCCGACCTATGAGTCAAGAGGCCGATCGGCGCTTAGTGACGACGATGTAGCACAATCCGGTCGTCGCCCTCGCGACGGGAGGCGATGTCCAGGCTGGTCTCGATCAGGTGAGTGAAACCATCAGGGTTGTTCGCCCAATAGATACCGCTTAGCCGGACGTCTGCCAGGGAGGGATCTCCGATGGCGATCTTGACGTGGCTCTTTTGGTTGAACAACTCCACCGCCTCAGCCAGAGGCGTGTTGGTAAATTCGAAGCGGGCTTCACGCCAAGCCAGGGCAGTGGACATCTCTACTGGGGTGACTTTCTCGACGGAAGGCGGTGTGATCTGGCCGCCGTCTGCCGGAACCGCCACCCTGCCACCGGCCGAAACCAGCAGAGGTTCGACGGCAACAGGCGCTGGAGTTGCCGGATCAATCAGGGCGACGGGCGCCGGGGCCACCGCC
Source organism: Opitutaceae bacterium (assembly GCA_019634615.1). Taxonomy (GTDB): domain Bacteria; phylum Verrucomicrobiota; class Verrucomicrobiia; order Opitutales; family Opitutaceae; genus UBA2377. The sequence goes on along the minus strand of JAHCAZ010000034.1, from coordinate 19,236 downwards.
ACTTGACCTTCGGTGACCAAAACGTCCACCTGCGTGGGATCAAGCCGGACAACGAAGGCGGTGCCAACCGCGCGGACCTCGACCTTGCCCACCGAGACGATGAACGGCACGGCCCGATTCTTGACGACGGAGAAGTGGGCTTCGCCGCGGAGGAGACGCACACCACGGCGCTCAGGAGTGTAATCCACGCTGATCTCAGAATTGGCGTTCAACTCGACCAGCGAGCCGTCGGGGAGACGTTGTTGCTCGGGCCGGAGTCGCATGGTTGCCAGGCCAGGCTCATTCAAGGAGGACTCGTATTGGGTGTAGGCAAAATACCCCGTGAATCCGATCACGAGACTGGCGGCCAATCCGAGTAAAGTGCGGGTGATACGGTACCGGCGATGGCGTTTGATCCGCTGCTGCTCTTCCTCCCAATTCGAGACGTTTTGGATGACAAGCTTCTGCAGGCCAAGTTCGCGCGGACGGTGCAGGGCCGCGAGTGCGGCATCCATTTCCGCGAAAGCCGCCAAGTGCCGCGGATCGGCGTCGAGCCAAGCCTGCAGTTCCTGCTCAAGATCCGGGGTCATGCCGGCGTCACGTCGGATCACCCAGTCGGTGGCCCGCTCCTCGATCTGATCCAAGTCCTCGTTGTGCTGGATCATACGCCGTTCCTCCCCTTGGTCCCATCCTCCCGGATGAGCTGCGCACACCGGCGGACCGCCCGCCCCATCTGCACCCGCACGGTTTCCTCCGCCAGGCCGAGCCGGGCGGCGATCTCTTTGTAGGAGAGTCCTTCTTGGGTGCGTAACATGACGACTTGACGACAACGTTCCGGCAGGGTCTTCACCGCCTCAACGACGAGGGCCAATTCCTGGTTGTGTGAAACGATTTGGACGACGTCCGCCGCTGATTGGATAGTCGGGGAATCCAGCATTTCGTTTACCGGGATGTCGGAAAGGTGCCGGCGCTGGCGGTAGGACTCGATGGCGACGTGGCGGGCAATGCCGAAGAGGAAGGTGCGGACGTTGCGGATGGCATCGGCCTGCCGCTGCCGGACGCGGAGCAGGCGGAGGTAGGCCTCCTGGATGACGTCGTCGAGATCGGCCAACTGGGGGAACTGCCCGCGGAGCCACGCGCGGAGCGCGGGCTCGTGGGGGGCGACCTCATCCTGGAACCACCGGTCGCGTGCCGCCGGCGCCGCCGGCTGCGGGCCGAGGCAGGGCGGCGCGCTGAGCGCAGCGGCAGGATGGTGGGAAGGCGGACTCACGCGAAACGCGGGGTGGCGTAATTGCGCGACTAGACCCGGGTGCAGGGGAAAACAAGAAAAAGTTTTCCCGGAGAGTTGAACCACGGATTTACGGATGACACAGATGGAACCAAGGCAATGGCCACAAGAGGCACAAGAAGCTCAAGAAGGAATCGGACGACCTAACATGGAGTAAGGGAGAACCAGAACCCAGACTTCGTTCCCTCTGCTTCAAGCTGGTCCCTGTACTGAATCCTTTTGTGCCTCCTGAGCCTTTTGCGACCGTCCAATCCCGCTCCATTCGCTTGATCCGTGTCATCCGTGAAATCCGTGGTTCCCCGGTTCCGGGAATCTCTCGCCGACGCGTAAACGAAAACCGGGGGTGGCGCTACTGATAGGGGTAGCGAGCCGTGCCCCCTGGCTGGCGATCTGTTCTGGTGAACGGGTACGGGGAGGCGTGTCTCCTGCCCTGCCCCATGGTCATCGACAGTGCCCCTTCGATCTCATCCCTCCCCGTTGCGTCGCCCGAAGAGCTGAACGCATGGTTCGACCGGGAAATCGCGCCGCTGCGGCTGCGGTTGCGGGCATACCTGAACGCGCGGTATCGGCTCGGCACCGAGGCCGACGATGTCCTGCAGGAAGCCTGCCTGCGACTGTGGCAATTGCAGCAGGCGGGGCGCGTCACGCGGGCCCGGGCGCTGCTCTACGCCATTGCGCGTAATTTGGCGGTGGACCTCATCCGGCGGCGCCTGCGCGCGCCATTCGCCGACGTCACTCGCGAACAGGCCTGGGCGGTGCCGGACGAGCGGGATACGGTCGAAACAATCGCGCGGACGCAGGAGTGTCGGTTGCTGGCGGAGGCGATTGAGCTCTTGCCGAGGCGCGGCCGCGAGGTCACGCGCCTGCGCCGGCTGGAGGGTCGGCGTGCCGCGGAGACGGCGCGCGAGCTCGGCCTAGCCGAGAGCACGGTGGAGTACCACTTGGGCAAGGCTCAGCAGCGGTGCGCGGCGTATCTGCGGGAGATGGGGGTGGGCGCGAGCGGCTTTTAGGGACAGGCTCGTAAGCCCGCGATCAGCGCGGATTGTTCGGATCTGGCGAATGAGGCGTGACTGGATGGCCACAAAAGGCGCAGAAGGCACATAAAGAACCGGACCATTTTACAGGAGGTAACGGAGGAAACGGAGAGCCTGATTCATAACCTCCGCTTCCTCTGTTTTCTCCTGTAAAATGGATTGGGTCCTATTGTGTCTGTCCCTCACCGGCTGCTGTACGGATCCGCCGCGTCGCGCATGGCGTCGCCGGCGAAGTTGAAGGACAGGATGGTGAGGACGATGAAGAGCACCGGGGCCAGCAGCCACGGGTAGTTGGCGACGATCTGCAGGTTCTGGCAGTCCTGCAGCATCACGCCCCAGCTCACGATCGGCGGGCGCAGGCCGAGGCCGAGGAAACTGAGGACGGTCTCGCCCAGAATCATGCCCGGCACGCTCAAGGTCAGCGTCACGATGATGTGGCTCGTGAAGCCCGGCACCAGATGCCGGAAAAGTACCCGCGCATGGCTCGCGCCGAGGAGCCGCGCGGCCACCGCGTAATCCTCCTCGCGCAGCGAGAGGATCTTGCCGCGCACCACGCGGGCGAGGCCCGTCCAGCCGATGAGGCTGAGCACGATGGTGACGCAGAAATACACCGAGAGCGGCGACCAGTGCGCCGGGAAGATCGCACCGAGCGCCAGCCAGAGCGGCAGCTGCGGCAGGGCGTTGATAACTTCGATACCACGCTGAATGACGTTGTCCCAGCGGCCGCCGACGTAGCCCGAAATGCCGCCGAGGGTGACGCCGAGGATGAAGGTGACGACGATCGAGATCAGGCCGACCGAGAGGCTGATGCGCGCGCCGTAGAAAAGACGGCTGAGCACATCATGCCCGTATTTGTCGGCGCCGAGCAGGTAGAACACCGCGCCCTTCTCCCCGGCCCGGCCCTGCGCGGCGAGCTCCGCGCGGTCCACGCCAAAGAAGTGCCGATCCCACGGGATCAAACCCCAGAGTTCGTAGGCCTCGCCGCGCACGAAGAAACCGAGCGGCACCTTGATGGTCTCATCGAGCGTGTAGCTGCGGGCGAAGGTCACGGGGTTGTCGTAACGCTTCACCGCATGCACGTAGAATCCATCGCCCAGGGCGAAGTGGATCGGCTGCGGCGGGCAGTACGACATGTCCAGATTGCGCCACTCGCGCGTGGTCGGCGCGAAGAACTCGCAGCCCAGCGCCAGCCCGTAGAGCACGATGAGCAGGAAAAACGCCGCGATGCCGAGCTTGTGCCGGACGAAGCGCCGCAGCGTGAGCTCCCACGGGGACAAGACCGACTCCTGGCGGACCTGGCCGTCGTCGCTCATCGCGTGCCTCCTCCCAAGCGGATACGCGGGTCGAGCCAGAGCAGAATGAGGTCGCTCACCAGCGTGCCGAGGACGCCCAGCACGCTGAGGATCATGAGCATCGAGGCCGCGAAGTAGGTGTCCTCGTTGAGGATCGCCATCATGAGCACCGGGCCAATCGTCGGCAGGCTGAGCACGAGGGCGACGATGGCGCCGCCGGACACGAGCTGCGGGAACAGGGCCGCGATGCCGGACGCGAACGGGTTGAGCGCCATGCGCACGGGGTACTTGAGCAGCAGCTTGAGCGGCCGCACGCCCTTGGCGCGGGCGGCGACGACGTACGGCTTCTTCAACTCGTCGAGCAGGTTGGCGCGCATGACGCGGATCATCACCGCGGTGCTGCCGGCGCCGAGGACGACGACCGCCACCCACACGTGCTGGAGCAGATCCACGACCTTGCCCCAGGACCACGCGGGATCGGCGACGTAGCGCACGCTGAACAAACCGGAGACGCTGACGCCGAAGTACTCCGAGCTGATATACATCAACACGAGGGCGAAGAGGAACGGCGGCACCGACATGCCGAAGAAGCCCACGAGCGTCAGCGTGTAGTCGCCCACCGTATAGGGCCGCACCGCCGAGTAGATGCCGATGGGCAGGGCGATGGCCCAGGTGAACAGGATGGTCAGCACCGAGATGACGAAGGTGAGCACGATGCGGTCGCCGAGGATCTCGTTGACCGGGAGATTGCTCTCCATCGAGCGCCCGAGGTTGCCTTGCAGCAGGCCGGTGTCGGCCTGGTCGAAGGTCACGAACCAGGCGAAGCCCATCCAGCGCACGTACTGCCGCCAGGCCGGGTCATCGAGGTGGAAGTTCTTGCGGATGTCCTCGAGCTGCGCCGCGGCGTTGGGGTCGCCGCTGAGCGAGAGCTCAGCCGTCTTGGAGGCGATGAAGTCGCCCGGGGGCAGCTGCACGATGGTGTAGACGATCACCGAGATGATCAGGAGCGTCGGCACGAGCGTGAGCAGGCGGCGCCAGACGAACGGATGCCGCAAGGCCAGCATCACGAGCCCAAGCCCGGCCGCGAGCCAGAGGCCCCACGCGAGCAGGCGACCGCCGCCGCTCGTGGCGGACTCGCCGTCGCCCGCGGCAGCGGTGGGGAATCGGTCCGGATTGGCGATCGACGCCTCGATGCGCTCGGCGACGCCCGGCGGATCGTTGGGCTGGTCCCAATAGAAGGTCTCCATGCCCACGTTGCCGGGCATCATGTAGAAGTAGCCGGACAGCGCGCCGTCGGGCACGTTGCGGAAGCCATCCTTGACCGCGATGAGCGCGGGAGGCGGCGTGGCGAGGCTGATGGACCAGAGCTCCTCGGCAGCGATGTCGAGGATGCGCATGAACAGGCGGTGCCGTTCCTCCGCCGTGGGCGCGATCTGCGCCTGGTCGTACAATTCCATCGCCAGCCGCGCGGGGTGCCCGGGCGGCGGGCCCTCGTAGCCGGGGCGCTTCGACTCCGGGCTGTCGTGGGTCCCGCCGAAGTAGTACCAGCGGCCCCACGCCGGCGCGAAGAACGAGGCACCGTTGGTCGCCACGTAGTAGCGCGGGTCCAGCGTCGGCATGAATTCCTCCAGCCCGGGCCAGACCGTGAAGTCGTGCTCCTGCGCCAACTGCTCGACCTGCCAGAGCGTGCGCGGGTGGATCTGCACGGTGGCGCGGATCCCGACCTGGGCCCAGTGGTCGGCGACCATCTGCGCCGTGTCGGGCTTGTAGCTCTCGGCGAGGTTGAGGAACCACGTCATGCGCGTGCCGTCGGGGAAGGTGCGGAAGCCCTCCTGGTCCCGTTGCGTCAGGCCCAGGGCGTCGAGCAGCGCGTTGGCCCGCGCCGGATCGTGTTCGGTGAACGCGTGATAGTGACCCGGGTGGCTGTAGGGCGAGAGCGGACCCGGGGAGTTCTGCGCGGGCTCGCCGATGCCATTGAAGACGGCGTCGATGATCTCCTGTCGGTCGATCGCGAGGGAGAGCGCCTGCCGGAAGGTCTTTTCGTTCAGCAGGCGGTGCTTCCAGGCGGTGTCGGGCTCCTCCGGGCGCACGATGCGGTTGAGGTTGGGGCTGAACTGCGCCCACGTGCGGGTGGCGTTGAGCCAGTGCCGGATCTGGTAGCCGCGCTTGGGCGCCTCGCTTGTCAGCAGGGTGTAGTCCTCGATGTCGATGTGGCGGTCCTGCATCGAAATCTCGCCGCCCGCGATCGCGGCCGAGATCATGGTGCGGTTCTTGATGTCGAACAGCATGCGGTCGAGGTACGGCAGCTGGTTGCCCTGCGGATCGACCGCGTAGTAGTAGGGGTTGCGCACGTAGCCCTGCGGCGCGGAGGAGCGGTACTCCGTGTAGACCCACGGCCACATGCGCGGGTGCTCCGGGTTTCGCCGGCTGCACATGCGGACGTAGACGGCATCGTCGCTCGGCAGATTCGCCGCCTGGCGGATCGCGGCAATGAGCTGCCGGTCACCGATCACCGGGTGAAACTGGCGCAGGTAATGCGCGGGCCGGAAGCAATCGACGGTGCCCGCCAGTTTCTCGAGGAAGAGCGTGTGGGGGTCGTCGAAGACGAAACGCACCGTCAGATCGTCGACCTTTTCGATCCGCCCGACGCGGCCCGCGTGCTGCATGAAGGTGTAGCTCGAGAGGGGCTGGGCGCCCGACTTGAAGTACATCGCCTCATGCTCCCACCAGAACATGATGTCGTTCACGGTGAACGGATGGCCGTCGGACCAACGCAGTCCGCGGCGCAGCGTGAACGTCCACGCGCGCGCATCGGGCGAAACCGTCCACGATTTCGCCAAGTGCGGCACGACCGGGTAGCCATGCGGCGACCAGCGCACCAGGGACGAATACGAGAGGCGGTAGGCGATGACGCCCTCGATGTCGTCCGGGTTGGTCGCCAGCCGGTGCCAGGTGCCGCCGTAGCGGCCGGTCTCGGTTTCGAGTCCGGCCATGACGATCGGCTCCGGGCCGGTGCGTTCGGCCACCGGGGGCAGTTTCCCGGCGCGAACGAGATTCGCCAGCATCGGGGCCTCGCCCTTCGGCCACCACGGCGCGTGCTGGCCCTGAGTGTAATCGACGTCGCGCCAGACGAGCGGGGGATCATCGGGCCGAATCTGAGGATCGCGCGCCTTCCGGGCCGCGGCCGCCTCCTGCGCGGAAGGCATGACGGGCGCCTGCCGCAGGTCCGGCCGGAAAAACGCCGCCGCCGCCCAGATCGCTACGGTCAGGCCGAGCGCTGCGAGCACGCCACCGGCCGAAAACTTGAGCGCAAAGCGGAGGCGGCGGACGACAGTTGGGGGCATGCGGGACAACAAAGCGGCGCCATCAGAGTTGCGCCACTGGCCGCAGGCAAGCCGCCGCGCGGGGTTCGGGCGAAAAACCCAGGCCCGGGGCGGTTGGGAGGCGCAGGATGTCGGCCGCCGGCATCAGGTCGGCGCAAAGCCGCTCGGCGAGGAACTGCGGGCCATTAAGGGCACAGGGCCGCGCGATCCCGCTCCACGCGAACAGGTGGGCCGCGCCTAGCAGCGAGAAATCGGGATCGGTCAGGCCCGAGCCGAGCACCATCAGGCCGTGCTGCTGCAACTCGCGCACGATCTGCACCGAGGGCCACAGGCCGGCGTTGCGCGCGGGCTTCATGGCGATGCCGTCGAGCATGTTGAGCGCGATGAACTCGGTCGCGACCTCCGGTCCGACGATGCCCTCGTCCATGAGGATCGGCAGCGCGCCCTGTCGCTTCAGCGCCTGGTAGCCACGGATCTGCGTCGGCGGCAGCGGCGACTCCAGCACGTCCACACCCGCGTCGCGCAGCCGCGGCGCCATCGCCAGCGCCTCGGCCGGGGTGTAGCCGGTGTTGGCGTCGGCCCAGAGGAAGCCCTCCGGAGCGAAGGCCCGCACGAGCTTCGCAAGCGCGAGGTCGTACTCGGCTGTCTGTGGGGCGCCGACCTTGATGTTGAAGTTGCGGTAACCGCGCGCCCGGCCCTCGGCGAGTTGCCGCTCCACGACCGCGCGGTCGGGCGAGGCGACGGTCCAGCTGAGCGTGAGATTGTCGCGGGCTAAGCCAAAGGCGCTGGAAGGGATATTGGGCGTATCCGGTAGGAGCGAGCTTGCTCGCGATGGGGACCGCTCAATCGCGAGCAAGCTCGCTCCTACCTTCGACCGGGCAGGCGGCGGCCCGAACAGCTGCCAGGCCGGCACGCCGCGCTGGCGGCCGACGAGGTCGTGACACGCGAGGTCGAACGCGGCCTTGGCCAGCGGCTGGCCCACGGAAAACGCTGGTCGGATCGCCGTGTTCATCGCCGCATGCAGCCCGGCGAAGTCGGCCGGATCGCGGCCCAGCACCACCGGCGCGAGGTAGTGCTCGAGCGTGGTGAGCACGCTCTCGACGGTCTCGTAGGTCCACGTCGGCACGGGCACGGACTGGCCCCAGCCGATCGTGCCGGCTTCGTCGGTCAGACGCACGAGCACGGACGGCCGCCGGACGCGCCCGTCGGCGTCGGGTTTGAAGAACTTGAACTCACCGGCGACCGCGTAGTCGAAGCGGCCGAGCTCGATTTTGGTGATGCGGGGCATGGGGAAATGAGGGCGGTGAAGAATGTGGGACGGGGCCTCCGACCCGCCTTTGAGGCGGCACCGTAGGCCGCGAGCTTGCTCGCGCTCAAGCGGCGTGCGAACACCAAACGAGCGCCCGCAAGCGGGCTGCCTACAGTGGCGGGGCTCGGAGTCCCGCCTGAGGTCAAACAGCAGGCGTGTGCGGGTTCAGCGCCGGGTTGCGCTGGAAACGGTCGTGCACGCTGCGGATGTAGTCGAGGGAGCGCTTGGCCGTGAGCCAGGCGTCGCCGCCGAGGTCGTAGGCCTGCGAGACGATGGGGCCCTTGTAACCCTTCGACCAGATGAGGCCGAGGGCGGCGGCGACGTCGATGTTGCCGTCTTCGAGCGGACGCGTGCGGAAGGGCTCCGCGGGCTTCGGCCAGCCGTTGAGGACGGCGAAGTACCCGAGGCGTTCCATGCCCGGCTGCGCCAGGACCTCGGCGAGGTCGGGCACGCCGAGGTGGAAGTGCGCGTGGAAGAGCGCGATGCCGGGCTGGATGACCTTGGCGCCGCTCTCGCGGATGGCGCGCAGCTCGGCCGCCGGGGTGTCGATCATGAACCAGACGTGGTTGTAGAGGTTGCAGGTCAGCCCGCGCAGCGCGACATGCGCATCGATCGCGCGGAGCATGCGCGCGGTGCGCTCCCAGTGGCGGGCCTCGGCCTTGGCGGAGCCGGCCTCGCGGTAGTCGGGCGTGGACTTGCCGGCGGGGTTGCTGAGGATGGTGAAATTTACGAACGCGCGCGGATCGATGGCGGCGAGGCGGTCGATCATGCGCTTGGCGCGATCCACCTCGGCGTCGAACTTGTCATGATCGTCGTCGTTGGTGCCCTTGGCGACGATGTACATGCCGGCGCGGCGCAGGCCGCTGGCGCGGAAGGCGGCGGTCGCCTCGTCCCAGGTCTTGTCGTCGCCGGGCTCGATGGGGTGAAACTCGTAGCCGTCGTAGCCCGTGTCGGCGGCGATCGCGAGGCGCGTCCGGTACGGATAATTCCGCCGGTGCATCACGAAATGGTTGTTGAACAGGATCAGCTCGTTGGGGAGGGCCATGGAATTGGGGATGAGGTGGAATGTGGAAATCAGGGAATCAGGAATGGAGACGAGCCGGGGGAAATCTGGAACTCAGGAACTCTGGAATGATCCAGAACCCAAGGCGTCTTGTTTCCGGAGTTCCTGAGTTCCAGATTCATATCGGCGGTTTTTCCAGCCTTCCTGATTTCCACATTATTACTCCGCCACCCGCACCGCCTGGCGGATGCGGGCGGAGGCGTGGAGGGCGTCGAGGACGCCGTGGATGCGGAGGTTTTCGGCGGGGGTGTTGGTGAGGGGTTGGCCCTCGAGGATGGCGGCCGTGAGCTCGCGGACGGGGTTGATGATGGCGTCCTCGAAGGCCGGCGGCTTGTCGGGCAGCACGGTGGTCTTGAGCTCGTCGGTGCCAACGTACGCGTGGTGCAGCATGCCGGGCTTTTCGGGCATGGGCATGAAGTAGGTGTCGAGGCCGCCCTTGGTGCCGCGGAACTCGATCGAGTGGCGGGCGGGGCCGTGCTCGGCGGCGCGGCGTTCCCAGAGGATCGTCAGGCCGTCGGCGCAGATGATCTGCGCGGTGTAGCGGCCGTCCACCCCGAGGCACGGCGGCACGCGCTCGGCGGTGAGCGGGAAATAGTTGCCGACCGTGCCGAAGACGAGCTGCGGCCGGAAGAGGTCGCCGAGCACGAAGCTCAACCAGTCGAGGTCGTACGGACCCCAGTCGAAGGATATGCCGCCGCCGTTGCGCGCCGGGTCGTTGCGCCAGTCGGGGAGCGTCGCGCCGGGCTTGGTCGGCGGGTTCACCTGCGTGTACGAGATGTGGTAAAGGTGGCCGAGTTCGCCCGCGGCGATCATCTGCTTCGCCTTCTGCGCGGTGCCCGCGCAGTTGTAGCGCGAGGAGGCGCAGTTGACGTGGAGGCCGGTGCCGCGCTGGGCGGCGATGACGTCGCGCACCTCCCCCTGCGTGAGCATGAAGGGCTTCTCGCAGCAGACGTGCTTGCCCGCCTTGAGCGCGGCGAGGGTCATCGGCTTGTGCAGGAAGGGCGGCGTCGCGAGGTAGACCGCATCCACGTCGGCCGCGGCGATGACCTCCTGCCAGTCGGTCGTGACGCGCGGGGCGCCGCTGGCGGTCGCGACCTTGCGCGCGGCCTCGAGGTTGAGGTCGGCCACCACGGTGGCGACGGACCCGCGGCCCTCGGTGAAGGCGCGCGTCATGTAGTTCGCGATGACTCCGGCGCCGATGACGCCGTAACGGACGGTTTTCATGGGGAGGGGTTGGCGGTCCCGGCCGCCCGTCGCCGCATCATACCGCTAGGATGGGCGCCGGATTGGCAGGGGGGATTTTCGCGGACAAACGAGCACTTAGACCCCATTGCGTACGCCACGAGAGCAAAGTGCCGAAACGGCCTCCCCGATTTTTCCTACCTGTATAACCCGATGAAAATCACGCCGATCAATGCCGCCGAAGCCGTCATCGAAGCCTTCTTCGACGAAAACCTGAGCGGCCTGCCGCAGTGGCAGATACAACCGGGCGCCGAGGGATTCGTCATCGTGCAGAAGTGGGCCTGGGTGCAGTACGACTGGCAACGGCCGCCCGCCGACCCCGCCGTGCCGGCGCTGCGGATGCGGCGGGCGTTCGACCAGGACTGCGCCGACTACGATGCACTCGTCCTGTCGCTGGCCGCGCCGGTGGGTGCACAGTTCATTCTGATCGCCGACACCGATGTGGGCGAGCGCCGTCACCGCACCCCCGCCTTCGCCGCACCGAAACAGGAGGTGCTGCTCCCGCTCGGCGGGGCCCGCCGTCTCCGCGGTCTCGCGATCGAGATCCACGTAGATCCCACCCGCACGCCTGGCGCAGCCTGCGGCTGGTTCAACTGGATCGGTCTCCAGCACACACCGACCCTCGAGCGCTACCTGCGCCAGTTCGAACGCTTCGACGAGCACTGGGACGGTTACCTGAAACCCGCGAGCTACGAGCCCACCTTCGAGCCGACCTACGGGCTGCACCTCACCGGACCCGAATTGGCCGAGGCGCGCACCGCCCTCGCCCAAGGCGGCGGCCCCGAGGCCTCGCCGCTCTGGGAGCTGGCCGAGGATGCGCGTCGCCTCGTGCCGGAGCGGATGATGTCCGAGTACGTCAATTTCTGGAACGACACGCGCTTCAACCGCATCCGCGACACCGGCAAGCTCCTCCTCACGCACGGCGCCAATGCCGCGCAGGCCGGCGTGCTCTTCCGCGACAAGGCCCTGTGTCGCCTCGCCGCGCGTTACGCCATGTGCCTCGCGCACAGCACGCGCTGGGATCCGTCGTTCCTCAGCTGGATGCTCGGCTGCAAGTGGGAGCACCGCGCCTTCGTGCCGAGTCTCGTCATGGGCGACTGTTCGCTGATCCTCGATCTCTGCGGCGAGTGGTTCACCGACTACGGCCGCCAGCTCCTCCTCCGCCGCCTTGCCGAGGAAGGCCAGGGCACGAACAACTACAACGCGTGGTGGTACGTGTACATCTACTGGTGCAACCAGACCGCGTGGTTCATGCCCGGCCGCATGTACGCGTATCTCGTGCTGGAAAAGGCGCTGCCCGTGCGCTGGGAGCCGTACCCGAAGCCCGAGCAGTCGCGCGTCGCCCCGTACACGGACCTCGCCCTGGCCGACCTGCAGGACAACCTCGCGAAAATCCTTCTGCCCGACGGCGGCTACACCGAGGGACCGGGCTACTTCGTGTTCACCGCGCGGCAGGCGCTCATCACGTTCTACTACTACGCGCGCGCCCGCGGCCTCGACGCCCGCTCGCTCGTGCCGAAGGCGCTGTACGCGACCGCGGTCATGGCCGAGACCCTCGTGAGCACGGCGGACGACTCGCAGATGATCTTGATCTGCGACGCGCAGTGCGTGCCGCAGGAGGGCGCTGCGTTCCTCGCCTGGCTCATGCCGGATTCGCATTGGGTCACGATCTTCCGCAAGTCCGTCGCCCGCACCGGCGGCCAGCCCATGTCGCTCCTCGCGCAGAACCTCGCCCGCGAGATCCCGGCGGCGGGACCGGAACTCCGGCCGCTGGTCGACATGCCGACGATCGGCCAGATGGCCTCGCATCGCCGCCTCGGCGGCGAATGGGTGAAGCTCTTCCTCATGGGCAACCAGTCCGGCGCCTCGCACACGCACGAGGACAAGGGCTCGTTCGTGCTCGAGTTCGCCGGCGACACCTTCGCGAAGGACTTCGCGATCTGCGACTACAGCAACCCGCTCGCCGACATGATGAAGCACGCCCAGCGGCACAACATGCTCACGCCGCTCGTGAGCGGCGGCGCGCGGCCGAAGCCGGCCAACCCGATCTTCGCCGACATCACCCCGCGCGGCCGCGGCGACGCGACGGCGTTCCACGCCACGATGGACCTCGCCGCCGGCTGGGAGGGCTGGTTCACGCGCTGGACCCGCACGTGGGATTCCCCCACCCCGGCCGACATCACGATCACCGACGACTGGGCCGTCGAGAAGGGCGACGGCTCCGTCTTCCACTGGACTACGCCGCTGCCCATCGCACTCGATGCCGCGAAACGTCGCGCCGTCATCCAAGGCCGCCGCGGTCGCGCCATTCTCACCTGGGACGCCGGCATCGAGGCCGTCGCCGAACAGCTTCCGCTCGAGGATCCGATGTGGAAAGACGTCCTCCGCGAGCGCAAGGAAGCCTACCTCGTCACCACCCTCCTCCCGGAAAAGCAACCGCGCCTCACGCTCACGCAGCGCGGGCGCAGCGGGAAACTCGTGGTGCGCGTGAAGCTGGAGCTGAACACCTGACCGGATTACCCCAATTGGCCGAGGAACCGAATCTCGACACTTCCGCCCGATTGTGCTCCATTCGGCGCGCAATCTTCCCGTGAATCTCCGCAGCCTCCTTCTCGTCGTCGTCCTTATTATTCGCCCCGACTCAGGGCGGCGACCCGCGGCTGCGTAAACCAAACATCACCGCGAATCTCCCCAGCCCTGAGCCAAAAGCTCAGGGCTTTTTGTTTTTCCCAACATGAAAGCCCAACCCGTCCTCAACCTCGCCGCCGTTGAATCCGCCCGCCGACGCCTCGCCGGCGGCATCCGCGTGACGCCGTGCCTGCCGGCACCGGCGCTGGCCGCAGCCGTCGGCCTCGGCCTTCGCCTGAAGCGCGACGACCTCCAGCGCACGGGGTCGAGCCGCGAACGCGGCGCGCGCCACGCGTTGCTCTGCCTCAACGAGGCCGACCGGGCCCGCGGCGTGATCGCGGCCTCGGCTGGCAGCTTCGCCTTCGGGCTTGCCTATCACGGCAGCATGCTCGGGATCCGCACCACCATCGTGCTCCCGGCCACTGCCCCGGCCGTGAAGGTCACCCACTGCCGCAGCCTCGGCGCGACCGTCGAGTTGCACGGCGCCAGCCTGGCCGAGGCGCGGGCGCATGCAGCCGTGCTCGCCGCACGGGCCGGCGCGGTCGCCCTCGACCCGTCGACCGATCCAGCCGTCGGCGCCGGCCAGGCAACCCTGGCGCTGGAAGTGCTGGAGCAGTGCCCCGCGCTCGACACCCTGGTGGTGCCCATCGGCGGCGGCCTGTGGGCCGGAGCCGCGGCCGCCCTGCGCGAGGCCCGGCCGGACGTGCGCGTGATCGGCGTGCAGGCCGCCGGCGCGGAGAACGTGACGCCCGTCGCATCCGAGCGCTTCGTCACCGTGACCGCCGACGAGATCGCCGCCGCCACCAATCTCCTCGCGTGCCGCGCCGGCGTCGTCGCCGGCACGGTCGGAGCCATGTCGCTTGCCGCCGTGCTGACCGGGCAGGTCCGAGCCCGCGCTGGCGGCGAGGTGGTCCTCGCCGTCTGCACCAAGTGCCACGACCCGCGGCGGCATGCGGAGGCCGTGGCCCGCGGCGGTGAGTGGCTGGAGCAGTCGCCTCGGCAGGGCCTGGCTTCGTGATCTCGGCCCATTCGCGCCACGCCCAACCGGGAACGCCCTTGTAGCTACGAGCGTAAGCGAGTGGATCGCCGGCTGCGTACGCCGAACCGCCACTCGCTCACGCTCGTAGCTACTCACCGTGCTCGGCGTGTAATCCTGTATGTGAACGTACGCCGAACCCCCACTCGCTCACGCTCGTAGCCACCCCCGCCTGCTCAGTATTCGGTAATTCAGCGACTCAGCCGGAGGCTGATGATCTCGTACGGCGCGTATGCCAGCGTGCGGCCACGCAGGGGGGCGCCGAGCGGCTCGCCCAGCAGGTTGACCTTCTGCGCGCGCCAACCGGGGGCGAGCTGCAGCTGCGCGGTGCCGCGTTGGCCGGAGACCTCGTGCAGGCGCAGGACCCAGCGGTCGCGGCCCTCGGGTTTGGCCCAGTGCGGGACGAGCGTCTCACCACCCTCGACGCCGGCGAAGGCCGACGCGAACGGTCGGCCACGGTAGGCGACCGGCGGCGTGAAGAGGTTATCGGCCTGCACGACCGGCTGCTCGGCGCGGGGGGCGGTGAGATCGTAATGGCCGATCGCGAGCTCGATCGTGTGGCGACCGAGATCGGTGAACAGGGTGGCGGGTTTGGGCAGGCGGCTCAGGTGGGCCGGGTAGGCCTTTCCGTGTTCCTCGTAGCCGACATGGCGCGGCGTGCGCAGGAGGGTGACGCCGAGGTTGCCGTCGCGGCAGCTCAGGCCGTACTTCGCCTCGGTCACGACGAACAGGCCGGCGCGCTCGCCCTCGTTGCTCACCGTGGCCCAGCGGCTCATCGGCCATTCCCACATCGCCTCGACCTCGCGGTGCGTGGCGAGCTGCGGACGCAGCACGCTGCCGAACGGCGTGCCGCAGCGCACCTCGCGGCCGCGGTAGTGCGTCGGGAAATGCAGCTTCAGCATCGTGTCGGGTTCCTGCCAATCGAGCTCGACCGTGAGGCGCAGGACGCTCGCGCCGGGTTCGAGGTGGTAGCGGATCGTCGCCGTGCTGGCCGTGCCGACCTGGCGGGTGACAGCGAGCGAGTCCTTCCCGGCCACGATCTTCGCCGCGCCGCGCGCTGGCTGGCCAAGCGAGAGGGCATGGCGGTCGATGTCCCAGGGGCCGAAGTTGGCGGATTGCTCGGGATAGACCACGAGTTCGGCGGCGCCGGCGGCCAGTTCGACGGCGCGGTCGTCGACGACGAGCGCGGCGAGGCGACCCTGGGCGTCGAGTTTGGCGGTGACGCGGCCGTTCGCGAGGGTGCGTCCGCTGACGGTGACAGGCGTGAGCCCGCGGACGACGGCATCAGCCGCGCGCACGCCGGCGAGCGGAGGCAGGTCGACGACGCGTCCGCCGACCGTGCAGCGGCGCGCAAGCGGGAGCGGGTTGAAGAGGCAGGCCTCGCCGACGGCTTTCCGGGTAGGAGCGACCTTGGTCGCGATCGGCTCGCGGGCAATCGCGAGCAAGCTCGCTCCTACCTTGCGGCCGGACAGGGCAGCCACCGCCGCGCCCTCGAGGTCGCGGGTGATCTGGGCGAGTTCCGGCAGACCTTTGACGTAGACCTCCGGGATCGCGCTGCCGGGGATGTAGTCGTGGAACTGGGCGAACACCATGCGCCGCCAGGCGTGGGCCAGGTCGGCGCCGGCCGCGCCGCGCGTCGCGACGAGCGCGGCTTCGCGGAGCTGCAGGGCGCGCTCGAGGGCGCGGAAGTGCGCCTTCACGCGGCTCTGGGTGGTGAAGGTGCCGCGGTGGTATTCGAGGTAGATCTCGCCATCGAGGGCCGGCAGTTGGTCGCGCTTTTCGGCCAGTCGGTCGAAGAACGCCTCAGGTTGGTCCCATTC
The DNA here is from genome assembly GCA_019634615.1 of Opitutaceae bacterium. GTDB lineage: Bacteria > Verrucomicrobiota > Verrucomicrobiia > Opitutales > Opitutaceae > UBA2377. The sequence goes on along the minus strand of JAHCAZ010000034.1, from coordinate 3,222 downwards.
GAGCGCGGGCAGGCCGCGCAGAGCGGAAAGGCGCCGGGCGCGTTCGCACATCTCCTCGCTCGGGCCGCCGCCGCCGTCGCCCCAGCCGTTGGGCATGAGGAATTCGTCGTGCAGGTCGCCCTGCAGGTGCTGGTGCGAGGCCGCGCGGAGCTGTTCGACCTTGAGTTCGTTGTTGAACTGCACGCCTTGCGTTACGTGGCTGACGACCCCGTGGTCGCCCGGACCGCGCCAGACGAAGCTCGAGTGCGGGAAGCGGTTGACGGTGTTCCAGGTGGTCTTGGTCGTGAAGAAATAGTCCACGCCGCTCAACCGCATGAGCTGCGGCAGGCAGGCGCTGAAGCCGAAGAGATCGGGCAGCCAGAGCGAGCGCGAGCGCCGGCCCGTGAGGCGCGCGAACGATTCCTGGCCGAGGATGAAGCTGCGCGCGAGACCCTCACCGCAGGCGACGTGCGAGTCGCTCTCGACGTACATGCCGCCGGTGGCCTCCCACTGGCCGGCGCGCAGGCGGGCCTTGACGGCGCGGAACAGCTCGGGCGAACGCCGGCCGACCGCCTCGTAGCTCGCGGGCTGCGAGTACGCGAAGCGGAACTCCGGGTAGAGCGCCATGAGACGGTTGACGTTGGCGAAGGTGTGCACGGCCTTGCCCTCGCCCACCTGCTCGGTCCAGAGCCAGACGAGGTCGAGGTGCGAGTGGCCGGTGAGCGCGGCGCGGCTGAGCGGCGCGGTGTCGCGGAGATCGCGGTAGATTTTGGCGAGCCCGCGCCGCAGCGCGGCGACGCCCGCGGTGTCGAAGGCGTCGAGGGCCGTGTCGAGTCCGCGCAGGAGCTTGCGGTAGAGCGGCGACACGTCGGTGAGCGCCGGTTGCTGCGTCTGGCTGAAGAGCTCGCGCGGGACGCCGGGGAATTCCTTCGCGCGGAGGTCGATCATCCAGTCGTAAAGGCAATTGAGGTCATGGTACGCCGCCCAGGCCGCATCGTCGCGGCGCAACAGGCGTGCGCCGCGGAACAGGTTGCCGGTGGCGTCGAGGCCCTTGGCGTCGGGATGCCAGATCGCAGACTGCACGCAGAGACTTTCGACCCAGACCTCGCGCACGCCCGCGGGCAGCTCGCAATAACGGTGCGCGACGTCGAAGCCGTAGAACGGCACGCCGTCGACAAACAGCGTCGCCTCGCCCTGCTCGTCCCAGTGGAGCCAGCGGCCGCCACCGGCCGGGATCGCGACGCGGCACCAGCGCTGGTCGTAGAGGCGGCCCCAGCCCGTGCCGTTCGCCACCGCCCGCCGCGGCGCCCGCTTCGCAGCCGCGAGCCCGATGTGGTCCGGCCGGCTCGTGGTGGCCTCGACGCGGAGCGGCCGCGGCTCGCGCCAGATCATCTCGGCCAGACGAGCGACACCGCGCTGCGTGCGCAAGGGAGTGAGTTGCAGGAGGGGATTGAGCGGGAACATGGGAGGCCATCCTCGCCGGTTCCACAGCGTCCGGGCAATCACTTCCCCCGGCCGGGTTTCCGAATATTCCTAACCAAAACCCGGGCCGGCGGCGGCCGGGGACATTCCTCCCCGGCGGATACCTCAGGCCGTCGTGCGTCGCTTTTCTCCGGTGACATGAACGAATAAAGCAAAACCCTAATGCCGATTTCTCCGCGATAACCGACGGACCGAGCGATCATCGGTTGAGGGGTATAACCTACTTAAATTTAGGTATCAAAGCGTTGATGATTCGGCGTCATGCAGAAGCATTCAGAAACAATCTGGAACACTCGATGAAAGTCATTAGCATCAATTATGTAACTCCTTCCGCATGCATTCGCGCGCTCGGATCGCAGATTTGAACCCCGTTTCGTCGCCGTCGGCGACCGTGACGCACGTCGTCATCGCCGAGCAGAACCGCCTCCATGCGGATGCCCTGCGCCTGGCGTGCCTCGAGTGCTTTGCCGACGCGACGGTGCATCTCCATGTCCATGGCACGCAGGCCCTCCGGGCCCTGGCGCACGAGCCGGCCGACCTGCTGGTGATGGGTTTGAGCTTCGACGACATCGACGGCGTGGCGCTGCTGGAGGAGGTGAACCGCGGCCGGCTGGCCCAGCGCACCGTGATCGTCTCCTCGCAGTGGGAGGAGCACATTCTCCTCTCGCTGCGCACGGCGCGCTTTGACGGTGCGGTCGACACCGCCACCGAATCATTCGGCACGATCCGGCAGGTCATGGCGCTCGTGGCCGCGGGCGAGGGCTACATCAGCGCCAGCCTGCGGAAGTATCTCATCGACGAGCTCCCGGCCGACTCGGGCGTGCACGAGCTCACGGCGATGGAGCTGCGCGTCATCCGCGTGATCGGCGAGGGTTTCGACAACCAGGAGGCGGCGGCCCGGCTCGGCATCTGCATGACCACGGTGCAGACGCACCGGCGCAACATCATGCGCAAGCTGCGCGTGGCCACGAGCGCCAAGCTCGTGCACGAGGCCGTGCGGCTGGGGCTGGTCCGCATCACCCCGGCGGGGCCGCCGGTCACGGGCGCGTAGCCCGGGCCGCGGGAATATTCAGGCTGGTCATCAAACTTGGGTAGGCCTGCGCCGTAGGTTTCGGCGCGGTATGGCCCTAGAATGCCCGGGTTATTTCGCATCGGATACTTTCTCTGCGCTTTGCCTGCTGCAGCTTTCTGAACGAATCCGGCCGGGTCCTGATTTCACCGGTCGGATGCCACCGGGGGGTGGTTTGTTCCGGGACCGCGGTGGGTGGAGCGCAGAGACCACCCCCCCGGCACCCCCCCCAGTTTTAGTCCGGCTGTACCAGCCGGACTGAATGAAAAACCCAAAAAACCATGAACCAAGAAACCAGCTACCCAGCATCGGTGACCAAGCGATATTTGGCCGCCTGTTTGGCCGCCTTGATTGGTGTCACTGTCTCCCCGTTGTGGGCGCAGACGGTCACCGTCACGGAGGTCGACGACGAGGAAGTGACCAAGCTCACTCCCTTCGAGGTCGCCTCGGAAAAGGACTACGGCTACCTGAAGACCAATGCCGCCACGGCGACCCGCATCGGCATGGAGATTCAGAAAGTGCCGATCAACATCTCGGTTATCTCCCGCGAGTTCCTGGACGACACCAACGCGCGCTCCCTGACGGACCTCTTCCGTTACTCGGCCGCGGCGTCCGGTGACAATCGCTTCAAGATGCGCATCCCCGCCAACGAGGCCACCCCCCAGGGCGGCTTCACGATGCGCGGCTTCCAA
>JAHCAZ010000033.1 GCA_019634615.1 Opitutaceae bacterium | reverse complement strand
TCATTTTCTGCGCCTTTTGTGCCTTTTGTGGCCATTCGGTAGCGCTACATCCGCCTAATACCAATCCGTGGAATCCGTGGTTAATAAATCGCCCCGCCCGCGGCTTTGACTTTGCCTGCCGCGGCGCTTTTGCTGGCCGCCTTTCCCGATGGAGCAACTGCACGCTTATTGGCGCATGGAGTACATCACCGCGCCCCGCTTTCCGGCCGAGATGAAGCGCCCGTTCACCGAGTTGCCCGCCCTCGGCGATGACCGCGCCGCGTTGATCGTGCACCGGCAACGCCTGTCCTATCTCATTCTCAACCGGTTCCCGTACAACCCTGGCCACCTCCTCGCCATCCCCTTCCGCGAGGTGGTCGAACTCGAGGAACTCTCCCCCGCCGAGCGCGCCGACCTGATGGAGGCCATCGTCTTCGGCAAGCGCCTGCTCGCCGCGGCCTTGCGGCCGGACGGCTTCAACGTCGGCTTCAACCTCGGCAACGCCGCCGGCGGCAGCATCGCCCATCTCCACGCTCACATCGTCCCGCGCTGGAATGGCGACACCAACTTCATGCCCGTCCTGGGACAGACCCGCACCCTCCCCGAGGCCCTTGAGTCGACCTGGGCCAAGCTCGCCGCCACCGCCAAGGACCTGGCCGCCAAGCCGGCCTGACCTTTCCGGTCTCCGCGATCCGGTATCCGGTATTCCCTTTTCCGTGCCCGCCCAAACTCTCCACTTCCCCAGTCCGCGTCACCTGAGCCAGCTCTACGCCGGTCGCGAGGAAAACCTCGTGCAGGCCGAGCGCGCCCTCGGCGTGAAGCTCATCACCCGCGAGGCCTGGCTCAAGGTCGAGGGGCCCGCTGAAGCCGTCGCCAAGACCGAGGAGCTTTTCAATTTCCTGAACGAGGCGCGCACCCAGGGCATGGCCATCCGCACGCCCGACTTCATCCGCATCGCCGAGGCCTTCGCCCGCGGCGAAGGCGCGCAACTGCGGCAGCTCATCGCCGAGCCACTGGTCATCGCGACCAACCGCAAGAGCATCGTCCCGAAAACCCTCGGGCAGAAGCTCTACCTGCAGTCGATGCTGAAGCACCCCGTGGTCTTCGGCATCGGCCCCGCCGGCACGGGCAAGACCTACCTCGCCATGGCCGCCGCGGTCTCGGCTTTGCTTAAAAACGAGGTGCAGCGCCTGATCCTCACCCGCCCGGCCGTCGAGGCCGGCGAGGCGCTCGGCTTTTTGCCCGGTGACCTCCGCGAGAAGATTCTCCCGTACCTGCGCCCGCTCTACGACGCGCTGCACGACATGCTCGATCCCGAGGACGTCGCCCGCCTCACCGAGAAGGGCGTGATCGAGATCGCCCCGCTCGCCTACATGCGCGGCCGCACGCTCGCCAATGCGTTCATCATCCTCGACGAGGCGCAGAACACCACGCCCGAGCAGATGATGATGTTCCTCACCCGCCTCGGCGAGGAGTCGCGCATGGTGGTCACCGGCGACATCACCCAGATCGACCTCCCCCGCTCGAAGCAGAGCGGCCTCCTCGAGGTGCGCCACATCCTCGCCCACGTGCCGGGGATCGACTTCCACACCTTCAGCGGCGCCGATGTCGTGCGTCACCCGCTCGTCGCCCAGATCATCGCGGCCTACGAGCGCTACAAGGACCCGATCGGCACCGACGGGGACAAGCGCTGATCGCGCCATGCCCGCCCGCCCGATCGAGATCGCCAATCGGCACCCGCGCCTTCGCCTCGACGCCCGCGCCCTCGCCGCCGCCATCGCCACCCTCGACGCCCACGCCGCGCGGTTTCAGGGCGGCTGCCCGCCCGGGGATCTCTCGCTGGTCTTCCTGACCGATGCCGCCCTCGCCAAGGTGCACGCCGACTTCCTGGACGACCCGAGCACCACCGACGTCATCACCTTCGAGGGCGATGCCAGCTTCGGCTCCGCCGGCGAGATCTGCGTCTCAGCCGACACGGCCGCGGCCTACGCGCGGGAACACGGCCGCGACTTCAGCGCCGAGCTCACCCTCTATGTGATCCACGGCTGGCTCCACCTCGCCGGCTACGACGACCTGCAGCCGGCCAAGAAGCGCCGCATGCGCGCCGCCGAGGCTCGCGCCCAGGCCCTCCTCGCCGCCGCCGGTATCGCCCCGCGGTTCCGTATGCAAGCTGCCAGATCCGCAACCGCAGCCAAGTAGCTACGAGCGTGAGCGAGTGGCCGTTTGGCCCGCGCCGCGTGCACTCCACTCGCTCACGCTCGCAGCTACCCGGCATGCGACCGGGTTGTCCGCCAGATGCAATCACCACGCTGATTTATTTTGCCTCCGGCCGGCTTTGCCCGACCTTTGGCGGCGTCCATGCCCGACTCCCGCATCGCCTCCCTGCGCAACGCCTTTTTCACCGGTCTGCTGCTGGTCGCCCCCCTCGTGGTCACGATCTGGGCGCTCCGCGTGGTCATCGGCATCGTCGGCGGCTCGATCACCCCGCTCTTCGCCCCCTACCTGCCGCAGGCCCTCGCCCACCTGCCCAGCGTCGTCTGGGACGTCGTCGCCACGGTCATCGTCCTCGGGCTCGTCACGTTGCTGGGCTACCTCTCGGGCTATTTCTTTGGCCGCTACTTCGGCGGCATCGCCGAGCGGATGATCCAGGGCATCCCCGGCATCGGCGGATTCTACAACAGCGTGAAGCAGTTCATCGCGACCGTCGGCGCGAAGGATCGCACCCAGTTCAGCAAGGTGGTGCTCGTCCAGTTCCCCCGCGGTGGCGCCTACACGATCGGCTTCGTCACCAACATGGGCACAGGCGAACCCCATCAGCACCTGGGCGAGCCACACTGGGCCGTGTTCGTGCCCACGTGTCCGAGCCCGGTGAACGGGTTCTTCTTTTACGTGCCGGCGAAGGAACTCATCGAGTTGGAGATGTCGGTCGGCGATGGCATGAAGACCGTGATCTCCTGCGGCGCCGTCCTCCCGTCCTGGCCGCCGACCAAGCCGCCGTTTCTCCCGGGTCAACGCCCCGGCGCCTGATCGCGCCCCGCCCCGGGGACCGCGCCCGCCATGCCCGGACTCTCGCTCCAGACCGAGGCCTTCGTGCTGCTGAAGCGGCCGCCCTCCGACCGCTTCCAGGGCTGCACGGTGTTTTCGCCCGAGCACGGCCACTTGCAGGTGATGCAACGGGTCGCGCAAAAGACCGCCGCCACGCAGGCGACCCTCGATCTCTTTGACGAGGTCGCGCTGATCCTCGAGAGCTCCAACCAGGGCCAGACGTGGTTCGTAAAGGAAACGCGCCTCCTCCACCGCCCCACCGGCATCGGCCGCAGCTACGAGGCCCTGCGCCAGGCCTCGGCCTTCGCCGCCCTGATCGCCCGCAACCGCGTCGCTGAGGAGGGCCGCGTCGCCGTCGGCCGACTCCTGCAACAGGCCATTGCCGCCTTCGCCACGAGCGACCGCCCGGACCTCGTCTACTTCAAGGCCCTCTACGCCTTCGCCCGTGACGAGGGCTACCCCGTCCGGCAGCAATGGCGCCCCACTCTCCCCGCCGACCTGCGTGCCACGTCCGATCTCGCGCTGCGCACGCCGCTGCAGGCCCTCGCCCCCGCCGATGTCCCGGCCGCGCGCACCACCCTCCTCATCCGCCGCCTCGAGGAATACCTCCGCGGCCACACGGAAGTGTTGATCGAATGAACCCAGCAAATGCAGGGCTGAGAGGAAGGAGGAAGCCAGGAAACCAGGAAGGGATCTGGAGCTTGTTTCTGTTCCCGGCTTCCAGGATTCCCTCTTCTCCGCCTCCGGCATGACCTTCGACCTCGACCAGCGCACCGCCACCCTCGGCGTCGGCGAATTCGCCGGATTCACTCTCGGTCCGCGTGACGGCGGGATGGGCCCGGCCGGGATCTGGCGCGCACAACTGGGCACGCACTGGCACCAGCAATTGCGGACCCAGGCCGCGGCGGATAACCCGGCGGCCGTGTTTGAGGTCCCCATCACGGGCCGCATCGTGCACCAAGGTTGGACCATCACCCTCAACGGTCGCATCGACCAGATGCTGCCGGCGGCCGGCGGCGTCACGCTCCGCGAGATCAAGACCGTCACGCGCCCGCTGCCCGCGCCCGAGGCCGACCTTCGCGCTGAATATCCCGAATACTTCGTCCAAGTCGCCACCTATGTCGCCCTGCACCGCATCGCGAACCCCGGCGCGGGCCTGCGCGGCGAGCTCCACTTCCTCGAGGCCGGCAGTGGCCTCGCCCAGACCGTCGCACTCACGCCGGCCGACGACGCCCTGTTCCGGGTCCAACTCGAGCGCGTCGCCGAGTTTCTCAACCTCCGCTGGCGCGCCCGCGAGCGCCGACGCCACCTGCAGTTCCGACCGGCCTTTGCCACGCTCCGTCCCGGGCAGGAGACCACGCTGGCCGAATTGACCGCCACCTTCGAGCGCCTCCCCCTGGTCCTGTTCGAAGCCCCCACCGGTTTCGGCAAGACCGGCGTGCTCCTCGAATTCGCCCTCCACCAGCTCCGCTCCGGCCACTTCGACCGCGTCCTCTACCTCACTAGCAAGTCCACCGGCCAGCTCCAGGTCACCCGCCAGCTCGCCACCATGACCGAGGGCGTCGGTGAGGAGGCGACCAGCGGCACCGCGGTGACCGTCTGGCACGTGCGCAACAAGGCCGAACATTGCGTCAACGCGATCTTCCACTGCGTCCGCGACCAATGCGGCTACCTCGACGGCGTCGAGGCCCGCTGGGCGCGGAGCGGATTGGCGCGGTTCTACCTGATCGACAACCAGCCGCGGGACCTGGAGACCCTCCGCACCGCAGGCCGCGATGCCCGGATCTGTCCTTACGAGATCACGCGCGCCGCGCTGGCGTTCAACGATGTGTGGATCGGCGACTACAACTACGTCTTCGCCCCCGCCAATCGCGGCCTGTTCTACCTTCAGCCCGGCTTCGACCCGGCGCGCACGCTGCTGATCATCGACGAGGCGCACAACCTGCCGGCCCGGGTGGCCGACGCGCATTCGCACGTCCTCCGCGCCGGCGACGCCCGCGCGCTTCTGGCGGAGCTCGATCACCTGCAGGCCCCGCGTCCGCTGGTGCGCGCCTGGGAAAGCCTCACGTACCTGCTCAACGCCCTGCGGCCAGTCGACAGTCTCGACCCGGCGCTCGAGGCGGACCTCGCGGAGACACTCTCGACCCTCGCCACGCATCTGCAAAGCCAGCCCCTCGACTACGCGGCGCTCGGACCGGCCTTCAGCGACCAGCTCTGGCGGATCCCCGCGCTGACCGAATGGCTGCAGGACGCGCGCCTGACCAAGCTCCTGTGGTGTCCGCGCGAGGGTGAACTCGCCCTCACCTGCCTCGACGCCGCAGCGGCGATCGGCGAGACGCTGCGGGCGTACGGTGGCGTGGTGTTTGCCTCGGCGACGCTTACGCCGACGAAGGCGTTTCTTGAGAATACTGGATTGCAGATACCGGATACCGGAAAGGTCGAACCTCCCAGTTCGGAACTATCCGGTATCAGCGTGCTCCGCGCGCACACGCCCTGGCGCGATGGCGCTTACGACGTCGCGGTCGACGCGCGGGTCGACACGACCTTTCAGCATCGCTCGCGCCATTTCGCCCTGACCGCCGCGACGGTGGTAGCGTTGCAGGCGGCGGCCCATGGACCGGTGGCCGTGTTTTTCCCGAGCTACGCCTATGCCGAGGCGATCGAGCGGGCATTGACCGAAGCCGGCGGCCAACTGCGCGTGGCGCTGCAGCCGCGGCTGCACGAGCTTGCGGCCCAAGCGGCCTGGGTGGAGGAGTCGCTTGCGTTCAGCGACGCCCTCTTCCTCGTGCTCGGCAGCAGCTTCGCCGAGAGCATCGATTTGCTGGGCGGCCGCGTCAGCCACTCTATGGTGGTCGGCCCCGCGCTGCCCGAGGTGAACCCGGTCCAGCACGCGCGCATGGCGGAGTTCAGCCGACTCGGGCGCACCGCCGCTTTCCATCGCGTCTACCAGATCCCGGGGATGCAGAAGGTGAACCAGGCCCTCGGTCGCCTCGTGCGGGCCCCGGGCCAGCGCGCGAAGGTCCTCTTGCACTGCCGCCGCTTCGCCGAGCCGTCGTACGCGGCGCTGCTGGCGCCGGATTACCAGCTGTTCACCGAGGTTGCGACCGACGCCGACCTGGCGGCGTGGTTGGAGCGATCGCCCGTCCAGTGAATCCGTGGCTACGAGCGTGAGCGAGTGGCGTTCACGCAACGAAAGCGAAGCCTCCACTCGCTCACGCTCGTAGCTACAGCCCCGGCATCCGCTCAATCCTCGTAAAGCGCGTCCCGCGGTTCCGGCCCCGGCCTCAACTCGAACCGCTCGACCTCGATCTCGCGCACGACCAGCGCCACCTGGTGGGCTCGGACGACACAGAGCGAGGTGCTGGCAAACCAGTTTTCGTAGCGGTTGACCCATTGGTCACCGCGCCGGACCTTGGGCTGGAGCGCCTTCAGCTTGGCCCATGAGATCGTCACGCCGCAGATCTGGGCGGAAGAACGACCTTGGCCAATCAGCTCCCGCAGCTCTCCGGTGTTGCGGCTGACGAGGAACGGGGTGTCGATCGGAGTCATGAGGTGCGGCGTGCTGTTTGGATCGAGGCGCAGCGTTCCAATCCAACGGCGCACGGATTGACGGAATCCCGCCTCCCAGGCGGGCGCGGTCACGACGGCATGAAGGGCGATTGCATCGTGCGCGGCCGGCGCGACCTGGGTGATCCGCAGGGTCTGGGCCTCGATGGTTTGGAGCGAGCGGTCCTCGATCAGGTGCTCATTAAGAATCTCTGCCTGCGTCAGGGCGGCGTGAATCACGCCGCGATAGCTGGGCGCATCCGTCCCCATGCGGTGGGCCAGCGAGGCCGGTACCCTGGGTCGATCGATCAGGACACCGAGGCGCTTCTGCCGGTTGTCGGCCCGGAACTGCGCGCGGTTTCGCCGGCTATCGAGCCAGCGCTCCGTCTCGTCGTCCCTTGGCGGTTCGCGCAACCCAAGGCTTTTTCCCAGGTCCGTGGGCAGTCCCGTGGTCGTCGACCAATCGACGGGAAATCGACTTGTGCGCGCCAGGACCTGGCCGTCGGCCCAGCGCCACTCGTGCCGGGCCTGCAAACCCAGCAGACCGGCGTTTTCCGGCAGGCCGTCCAGCCAGAATACCAGCGAAAGGTCGGTCATGGAATCCTTGGAGTACTGCCGCTGAATCCCAGCCCGGCCCAATTTGACCTCGATCGTCTCCACTGGCAGCGAAGCCACGCGCAGCGCCCGGTTGCCGGAGGGCGAAACCTCCCCGAGAGTCCAGGGCCAGAAGGCCAGCGCCAGCACCGCCGTGGCCAGGCCAATCAGCGAAAAGGCGACCGACGCCACGCGCCGGCGGGCGAGGTATTGGTGGGTGGTGACGCCGACGCCGGTTAACAGTGCGATCGCGATCGCCGCGAACATGCGGGTTTGGGTCAGCTCCGGGGTATTTGTCGCCGAGACCGGCGCGACTACGGTCAGCATGACGGTGATCAATGCCACCGTGCCGACGAACAACCACAGCAGGAAGCGGCCGATGGTGTCGGTCAGCGAAGCCAGCCAGAGGGCCGGGACGATGATGAGCACCTGACACCAGACGGCCATCAGGGCCGCGCGCCAGAGTTCCGCCCAACCGAAGCCGCAGGCCAGCCACCACGGCACCATCAGGAGCACGGGCCCTATCCCGAAGGCCAGCCCGGCCACCACCAGCTTTGCCGCGAACAAGCGCGTCGGCGCAACCGGGCGCGTACGCCAACTCACATCCGTGCCGATCAGCCGGTCCTCATGCACCAATTGGCACACGGCGATCAACCCGGTCACGACCTGCAGCAGGATCAGCGCCGCCGCGGCGAGCTGGAGCCAGTTGGGCCAGTCCAGATCCGTGCCGCTGCCATGCAGCAAGGCAAAGCCCAGGCCCACGTGCAGGACGTAAAGGGTCACCCACAGCGCGAGCCACCGCCGCAGGCGCGCCAGGTCTTTCCGGACGATGTGCCAGATGAGTTTCATGGGGTGCGAATGCGTCGCTCGGCCGTTCAGCCGAAGAGCGGCCAGCGCCAGAGTCCGCTGATGAGCGCCACGACCGTGACGGTTGTGGCCAAGGCCCAGCGCGAAAGCCGGGTGCGACGCGTGAGGTATTGGTTGATGAGGATGCCCAGCGCGGCGCAGCCGATGATGCCATGCAGGAGCATGATTTTCGTGACCGAGAGACTCACGGCCTCGGGCTTGGTGAGCTCCCCTACCGGTCCCACGCTGGCCAGGACCCCGCCCAATGCGGGGGCAATCATGACGCAGCCGACGGCCACCAGCAGGAACTGACCGAGGTCTTTTGTGCACGCCGCCACCGCGGCCAAGGCCAGCACGTAGATCGAAAGTGCGCCGATCGCGCCAAATTCGCCGCCTTGACCGGGACGGAGGGCGAGGGCGAACGCCATCGGGATCACTGCAAACGAGGCCAGTACAAGCACCAGCTTGGCCGTCAGGAGACGGCCGGCGGCGATGGGACGCGTGCGCCAGAACTCATTGGCCCCGCACAGGCCGTCTTCCTGAATGACGGTCGCGATCAGGGCGATGCCCAGCGCAAGGAAGGTGAACAGGGCGACGATCCCGACATTGTCCCAGATCGAGCGCTGCACGATATTCAGGTTTCGGTAGACAATCAGGTACCCTCCCGCCACGGCCCAGGCACCATACGCCCAGGCGAGGCGGCGCAGGTCCTTGCGGATGATGTGCCAGACGAGATTCACGCGGCACCTCCCGGAGCGCCGGTGGCCCGGGTGCGGGCGAGCGTGACGAAGACTTCGCGGAGGGACATCGGCTGGATGTTGAACGTCGCGCCCGGGAAGCGGGTGCGCCAGTCGCGCTCGCTCGCCTCGCCGGCGTAGGCGGTGGCGACGAAGCGGGTCAACTGGCCTGATCGCGCCCACTCGAGCTCGCCCGCGGCGGCGCGGGCATCCGTGCCATCGCTGCCACCCGTCACTTCCACGCGGCGGAAGCGGCCCTGCAGGGCCTCGGTCGGCTCGTTCAGGCGCAGGCGGCCGGCATCGATGAAGGCGATGCGATCGACCAGGCGCTCGACGTCGTCGATGTCGTGCGATGACACCAGGACCGTCCAGTCGCCCTGCGTCGAGACCTCGAGCAGGCCGTGCACGAATTCCTCGCGCACCAAGGGGTCGAGGCCGCTGAACGGTTCGTCGAGCACGAGCAACCGCGGCCGGTAGGCCAACGAGGCGAGCAGCGCCGCCTTCATCAACATACCGCGCGACAACTGCTGCAGGCGGCGATCGACGGGCAGCTGGAACTGCGCGAGCAACTGCTGCTCCAACGCGCGGTCCCAGGTCGCGTAGAACGGCCGGCAATAGTCGAGGAACTGCTGCACTGTCATCCAGAGCGGCAGTTGCTGGTTTTCGGAGACGTAGCCGATCTGCGCGAATTCCCTCTCCCCCAGTTTCGCCGTGTCGACGCCGAGCACCTCGGCACGGCCGGCGGTCGGCCGGAGCAGGTTCATCAGGAGCTTGAGCGTCGTGGTCTTGCCGGCACCGTTGGGCCCGAGGAGGGCGCAGACGCTGCCAGCCGGGACGGCCAGGTTCAGCGCGTGCACTGCCTCGGTGGCGCCGTAGCGGCGGGTCAGGTCATGGGTTTGGATCACGTTCATGCGTTGGGGTCTCTCCAGGGGTTGCATCAAGGGCCGCCGAGCCGCTTCCAGTGTGCGGCCACGGCGGCGGTTACGTCTTCAAGTCCGAGGCCAAGGCGCTTTGCCTCGACCACCAGCCATTCCACTTCGGCGCCGAGCAGTTCGGCGCGCTCCTTGCGGCCGCCGGGCTCGCGCTGGGCCACTACGCTGCCCACGGCGGGCGTCGTCACCAGCACGCCCTCGGCCACCAGCGTGGCGACCACCTTGTGGGCGGTGTTGGGGTTGATCTTCAGCTCCTGACTCAGGGCACGCACCGACGGGAACTTGTCCCCCGCCCGCAGCTGACCGGCCACGACCGCCTTGCGCACGGCAAACAGGATCTGCTCCGCGACCGGCAGACCGGGTTTGAGTTCAATCGTGAACGGGAGCATGCTGTCCCACTTGCACTAGTACAGTTAGGACAGCAAGCTTTTTTAACCACGGATTACACGGATTGCACGGATGGGGTAGAGGCGGATGAGGCCTGACAGGATAGCCACAAAAGGCACAAGAGGCACAAAAACAGAGATCTGATCTTGTGCCTTTTGCGCCTTTTGTGGCCATTCAACCACGCTTCATCCGCCAATCATCTATCCGTGAGATCCGTGCCTGCCCTCCGTAGGCTCGGCGAAGGAGGGTAATCCGTGGTTAAACACTCCGCCCCGCAGCCGGTAGCCACGCGTATCACGCTGCGCATCTGGGCTACTTTTCCGCCCAACCGCGGGATTCCGCTTTACCGCTTTGTCCGCCGGCATCAGAAAAGGATTCCGTGGCCAAATTCCTGACCCTCGGTCCTGCAGCGACACCCGCCGCCCTATGCGTTAGCGGCCGGCACTGAACCTTTCCCCAATGTCCTGGAACCGCAAAAACCTGCTCACCCTCGAGGAACTCAGCCTCGCGGAGATCAACCAGATCCATCAGCTCGCCGCCGTCTTCAAGCAGCAGCTCGGTCGCGGCGAGAAGAAGGTCCCCGCCCTGCGCGGCAAGACCGTCGTCAACCTCTTCCTCGAGCCCAGCACGCGTACCCGCCTCTCGTTCGAGATGGCGGCCAAGCGCCTGAGCGCCGACGTCGTCTCGTTCGACGCCGCCCACTCCAGCACCACCAAGGGCGAGACGCTCCGCGACACCGCGCAGAACATCCAGGCGCTCAACGCCGACATGATCGTGCTGCGCCACGCCGCCAGCGGCTCCCCGCTCTACCTGAGCCAGGTGCTCCACATCCCGGTGGTGAACGCCGGCGACGGCGCCCACGAGCACCCCACGCAGGGCCTGCTCGACACATTCACGATGAAGGAGCACCTCGGCGAGCTCTACGGCCGCAAGATCGTGATCCTCGGCGACATCCTCTTCAGCCGCGTCGCCCGCTCCAACATCCACGCCCTCACCAAGATGGGCGCCGCCGTCACGCTGGTCGGACCCTCCACCCTCGTGCCCGACTGGTTCACCGACTACGGCGTGCAGGTCTCGCACGACCTCAAGTCCGCCCTCGCCGACGCCGAGGTGGTCATGCTCCTGCGCATCCAGCACGAGCGCCAGTCGAGCAGCCACTTCCCCTCGCTCGGGGAGTACACGAGCATGTTCGGCCTCAACAAGACCCGCGCCTCCTGGCTCAACCCGAAGGCGATCATCATGCACCCCGGCCCCATCAACCGCGGCGTCGAGATCGACAGCGACCTCGCCGATGGCGACCGCAGCGTGATCCTCGAGCAGGTCACCAACGGCATCGCCGTCCGCATGGCCGTCCTCTTCCTCTGCGCCGGCGGCCAGCCGGACCAGATCACTCACCAAATCTCCTGACCGCTCTTTATCTTTCCTCTTTATCTTTCTCTTTCGTCAGGGCGCGAACTCCATGCGCCGGACAAAACCGGAGAACGATTAAGAGAAAGAGAACGAGAAAGATCTTAATACCATGCCCAGCCTCTGGATCGCCCAAGCCCGCGTCATCGACCCCGCCGCGAAGCGGGATGCCGTCGGTGACCTCTTCATCAAGGACGGCCGCATCATCGCCAGCCTCAGCGCCGCCGAGAAGAAGAAGGCCCGGAAACTCGACGGCCGCGGCCTCGTCGCCTGCCCCGGCCTCGTCGACATCCACGTCCACTTCCGCGAGCCCGGCCAGACGCACAAGGAAACCATCGCCAGCGGCTCCCGCTGCGCCGCCGCGGGCGGGTTCACCACCGTCGTCTGCATGCCGAACACATCGCCGGTCGTCGACACCGCCGGCACGCTCCAGTTCATCAAGGACGCCGTCCAGCGCGACGCCGTGGTCAAGGTCCTCCCCACCGGCTGCATCACCGTCGGCATGAAGGGCCAGGCCCTCGCCCCCATCGGCTCGCTCAAGCGCGCCGGCGTCGTCGCCATCACCGACGACGGCGAGTGCGTGCAGAGCAACGAGCTCATGCGCCGCGCCTGCGAGTACGCCAAGATGTTCGGGCTGCCGATCATGGACCACTGCCAGGACCAGTCGCTGACGCAGGGCGCCGTGATGAACGAGGGCGTCATGTCCACCCGCCTCGGCCTGCGCGGCTGGCCCAACGCCGCCGAGGACCTCATCGTCTCCCGCAACGTCATCCTCTCCAGCTACACCGGCGCGCACATCCACATGCAGCATGTCTCGTCGCAGTATTCCATCGAGATCCTGCGCCGGGCCAAGGCCCGCGGCATCCGCGTCACCGGCGAGGCCACGCCGCACCACATCGCGCTCACCGACTGCGCGCTCGTGGGCTACGACACCAACTACAAGATGAACCCGCCGCTGCGCACCGAGGCCGACCGCCAGGCGATCATCGCCGGCCTGCGCGACGGCACGCTCGACTGCATCGCGACCGACCACGCGCCGCACACCAACTACGAGAAGGACCGCGAGTTCGACTTCGCGCCCAACGGCATCCTCGGCCTCGAGACCGCCCTCGCCGTGACGCTCGACGTCCTCGTCCGGCAGAGCCGCTTCAAGCTGCCCACCGTGATCGACCTCATGACCCGCAAGGCCGCCGGCATCCTCGGCCTGCCCGCCGGCACCCTCGCCGACGGCGCCGCGGCCGACGTCTGCCTGTTCGACCCCGCGGAGAAATGGACCTACGACGCGAAGGCCGGCTTCAGCAAGTCGAGCAACTCCCCGTGGAGCGGCCAGACCCTCACCGGCCGCGTGAAGACCACGTTCGTCGACGGCAAGGTGGTCTTCGACGGCGGGAAGATCGCAGTCTGAATCGCGGACGGTTCGCCGTAGGGCGGGTCTTTGACCCGCCCTGGGAGCGCCGAGCTGCAGGGTAACGCCACGAGGGCAGGTCGGAGACCTGCCCTACTTGCGATTCCCGTTTGCGCACGCGGGGTTTTTCCGCCGCACTGGGCGCCATGCCTGAAACGCCCACGCTGGTGACCATCGCCGTCGAACTCGTCATCCTGTTCGCCGGCTGCCTGCTGCTCTGGCGGCATGTTTTCAGCCCGGCGGCCCGGCAGCAGCCTTGCGTCCTCGCGACCTGGGACCTGAAGGCCGGCGACTTTCTCCTCTTCATCTGGCTCGTCGTGTGTGGCGGACTCCTCGTCCAGGTCGCCGCGGTGCCCCTGCTCAAACTCGCCCAACTGGAGTCCACCGCGAACCTCATCCTTGCCGGCGCCGCGTTCCATGCGGGCATGCTGCTCGGGTATGGTGTATTCCATCGGCTCCGCAAGGCGGTCGCCGCCGCGCCGTCCGCCCGCCGCCCGGTCGTCACCGCCGGATTCGCCACCTTCGTCATCGCGCTCCCCGTCATCACGGCGGCGAGCTTCGCCTGGCAGTTCCTGCTCAGCCTCCTCGGCATTGACGCGCAACCCCAGGACCTGGTCGAACTCTTTGCCGACGCCAAGTCCGTGCCCCTGCTCGTGCTGATGATCGCCGTCGCCACGCTCCTGGCGCCGATCACGGAGGAACTCGTATTCCGCGCCGGCTTCTTCCGCTACTGTCGCGGGCGCATGCCGCGCTGGGCGGCGCTGGTGCTGCCCTCGGTCCTCTTTGCCGGCCTGCACACCAATCTCGCCAGCTTCGTGCCGTTAGCCTTGCTCGGCGTGGTATTCTCGCTCGCGTACGAGCGCACCGGCTCCATCGCGGTGCCGATCATCGCCCATGCGCTGTTCAACCTGAACACGATCATTCTGATCCTCTCCGGCGTCGGCCCCTGACATGCATCCCTTCACGAAGCGTCACGCGGATTCGGTCTCGGCCCTCGGCGAGGAGCGCCTGATCGCCGCCCTGCGCCGCTGGCTCGGCGCGGCGTCGCCGCGGGCGCCCTTCGGCATCGGCGACGATTGCGCGGTGCTCGCCCCGGCCCGCGGGCCGCAGTTGATCACGGTCGACCCGGTGATCTACGGCCGGCACTTCGACGACCGCGTGCCCGCCCGGGCCGTCGGCGCCAAGCTGCTCAAGCGCAACCTCAGCGACCTGGCGGCGATGGGCGGACGCCCCACCGCCGCCGTCCTGGCCCTGACGCTCGATGCGCGCGTGAGCGTCGCCTGGCTCGAGGGTTTTTACCGCGGCCTCGCCGCCTGCGCGCGCCGCTACGGCGTGCCGGTGGTCGGCGGCGACATCGCCCAGGCCGACGGCATCGTGGCCGCGAGCCTCACGCTCGTCGGCGCCGCGACGGGCACGCGCGTGCTGACGCGTTCCGGGGCGCGCCAGGGCGATTGGATCGCCGTCACCGGCCGGCTGGGCGGCAGTCTCCGGACCGGGCACCATTTCAAGTTCACACCGCGCCTCGACGAGGGCGCCTGGCTCGCCCGCCGTCCCGAGGTGCGCGCCATGATGGACGTGAGCGACGGGCTGGCGAAAGACCTCCACGCGCTTACCCCGCCGGGTCTGGTGGCCGCACTGGATGCCGCCGCCCTGCCCTGCCGTGCCGGTTGCGACGTGCGCGCGGCGCTCGTGGACGGCGAGGACTACGAGCTCGTCCTCGCGGTCAGCGCCCAGGCCGACCTGCCCGCGTTGGCGCGGGCCTGGCGTCGCGCCTTTCCCCGCACCGCGCTGACAGTCATCGGCCGCTTCGCCCGCGCGCTCCCGCCCGGAGCCATCGACCTGCGCGCCTACCATGGCTACGAACATCTTCGCTAGATTGCGCGCAGGGGTCACCACTGCCTCCGCGGCCGAGAGCCAGGGCCTCGCCGCCGAACTGGCGGCAGCCCTGCCGCCGGACTGCACGCTCGCGCTGCACGGCGATCTCGGCGCGGGCAAGACGACCTTCGTCCAAGGCCTCGCCCGGGGGCTCGGCATCACCGAGGCGATCACGAGCCCGACCTTCACCATCTTCAATCTTCACCGCGGCACACGCACCCTTGTCCACCTCGACGCCTACCGACTGGAGACGGCACAGGAAATCGACAACCTCCTGCTCGAGGACTATCTCGTCTCGCCCTGGTGCCTCGCTGTGGAGTGGCCGGAGAAGATCGCGAGCTGGATCCCGGAGAATGCGCTGCACCTCGATCTGGGCATCACGCCGGATGAGCGGCACACGGTCCGGTTGCGGAGCTGAGGTTTGAAGGAGGAAGCCAGGAAGCCGGGAAACGGACTAGGGATTCCGTTTCTGGTTTCCTGGCTTCCTCCTTCAACCGCTTCAGATCACTTCAAAATCACCGCCACGTAGTCGCCGGAGAACTTGGCCACGACCTTGCCGTGCCATTGCAGGCGGGCGTGCAGTTCGAGGCGGGCCTTGCCGTGGCGGCGGAGGGTGCGGAGAAAACGCTCCCACGGGGCGGCGGTGAGGCCGTCGCAGTGGGCGGTGAACTCACCGGCGATCGGCGCGACGTAGTCGACGGTGTTGCGCTGGATCACGATCTGGCAGTGCAGGCCGGCCTCACGCAGGGCGAAGTGCAGCCAGGTCCAGGCCGCGAGGATCAGGGTCGCCGAGACGCTGCCGCCGAAGACGGTGGCGCGGTGATTGACGTTGGGTGCGAGCGGCGCGCTGAGCTTGACGCCCTGCAGGCTGCATTCGAGGAGGCGCACGCCCATGTCCCGTGTGATCGGGATATGGCGGTGCAGGTACGCCTCGATATCGGCGACGGTGCGAACCTCGGACATGCGCGGACGGCAGCGAGGCTCAGGCCTGGGCCGGCTTGTCGGTCGCCTCGGGCGCCGCCGGGGCAGACTCGGCCGCCGGGGCGGCGTCTGCCGTCGGAGCGGGCTCGACCGCCGGGGCCGGAGATTCCGGCGCCGGCGCGGGCGCCGCGTCGACCGGGGTGGCCGGGGTGGCCGGGGTGGCCGGGGCGGCCTCGGCCTTGGGGGCAAAGGGCGGATTCGACGGCGGGATCTCGGGGAAATTCTCCGGGTCGTGTTCCTCGGCCTCGACCTCCTTCTTGCGCGCCTCGACCATCGGCGGCGGGGCGAAGAGGCGGCCGTCGATGAACTCGGTGACGTAGCCCTCGGTGACGAGCCAGCGCAGGTCGCCCTGCATGCGGGCGATCTTCTCGCGTTGCTCGACGGTCAGCTCGGGCTCGGCGGGCGCCGGGGCCGGCGCGGTCGCCCCGTCGGTGGCCGCGGCGGGCGCGGGGGCGGGTTTCGGGACGGCGATGCCGAGGAACTTGGCGGAGAGCTCGCTCGCGCGCACCATCGGGTGAGCCTCGATGAAGGCGATCAGGTTGCCGATGCTGTCGGCGAAGACCTGCCCCGGCGTGCGGAACTTGCGCTTCACCGCGCAGACGTACGAGATGCCCTTCGAGCCCTTCTTGAAGATCGTGAAATGCTCGCGGCGCAGGCGGCCGCGCAGGGCGTTGGCGGTGTCGAGGGGGAAGCGGCGCTGGCGCTCGAGGGCGCCCTCGATGGCGCGGCGGATTTCACCTTGCGGCAACTGCTCGCCGAGACGGCCGTGGAAACGGGCGGAATCGACAGTCTTGACCACCTTGTCGCGGGCGTGGGTGAGGAGATAGACGCGGGCCTCCTCTAGCGAATCGAAGCTCGGGCCCGCGGGCGCGGCCGGCGCGGTTTCAGCGGCGGGAGCGGGTTCGGCCGCGGGCGCACCCTCGGCGGGCGGCGCCTCCGGGGCGGCCGGTTCAGCGGCCGGGGTGGGCGCGACCGGGGCGCCGGCGAGTTTCCAGGTGTAGCGGGTCACCTTCTTCATCTTCGCCAGCCACTGGGCGACCGCCTCGGGATCGCGCACCGACTCGATGCGGGCGCGGAACGCCTCGGGCGACATTCGGCTGATCTTCGCGGCGTAGTGCTGCTGGACGAGCTGGTTGTAGCGGTGGTAGTTCGGCGGCCCGAGCAGTTCGCCGGTGATGCCGCACTTGTTGATGACCTGGTAATTGCCCTTGGGCGCGTCGACCTCGACTTCCGTCGTGTCGAAGAACTGGCCAAGATGGTTCGTCATCACGTGACTAATGGTGGCCTCGTCGGACTCGAACGGCAGGCCGTCGGGCACGGCGACGTAGATCGGCTGGCGCGGCGCGGCCGGGTCGGCGGCGGGCTTGCGGGTGATGACGACGACAAAACGGTCGTCCTTGCCGACGACAGTGCGCGCGATCTCGAAGAGCTCGATCGTGCGGCAGGAGGCGCGGATGGTCTTGGCGAGGGCGTTGAAGCTCGTGTCCTCGGGGTAGAACGTCACCGCGAAATACGGGCTGTCGTAGGGACCGCGATCCATCGGGGCATCGCCGCGCGGGTAGGAACGCGGGCCGCGTTCGCCGCCGTCGTCACGCCGCGGGCCGCCAGGGCCGCCCTGGAATTCGCGGCGCGGACGCCGGTCGCCGGAAAACTCGCGGCGCTCGGGGGCGCCGCCCTGATGCGGAGCGGGCGCGTCGCCGGCACCCGCGGGAGCGCCAGCCGGACGCTGGAAACTGCGACGGTCGCGGCGGGCCTCGCCGCCGGCCGGGCGGCGGTCATCGCGGCGCGGACGATCGTTCCGTTCCCGCCGCTCCGGACCCTCGGATGACTGCTTGTCCTGGGTCCACTGGGTGCCAAAGCTGAAGCTCTGCAGCTGGCTGAGGTCGAGCTTGTTGAAATCCGGCGACGGATTTTCCTTGGGAGCGGTGTCGTCCATGTAGTCAAAAGCGGGTTGGTGACCCGCGTAGGTTGGTCAGCTTGGTGGGTCTGTACGGTTTACGGTCGCCCGGGAGTCTTTACGGCCCCGGGGGTGACGCAAGCGCTTTTCCCGAGGCCAAACGGGTGAATCGCCGAGGCGCTCAGGCGGTCGCCGGCTTCGGTTCCGGCAGCGGGATCTCCGGCTTGTAGCCCGGATCTACGGCCTGCTTGCGCAAGACATCGGCAATCTCCCGCCAGGCTCCGATGATCCCGTAACAGGGCGGCAATTCGTGGCGGATGGCCTCGTGCAGGCGCTTCAGGTTGTAGCACGGCACCGCGGCATACATGTGGTGCTCGGTGTGGTAATTCATCTGCCAGTAGAGGAAGCGAAAGACCGGGTTCGGCAAAATGGTGCGGCAGCAGAGGCGGAAATCGGGCACGTTGTCATGCCGGCCGACATGCTGGGAATTGTTCAGCAGGAAGAACAGCCAGCCTCCGATGAAGGGCCCGCACGAGACGATCAGCGGAATGATCCAAAGGCCGAAGTAAATCGAGACGACGGCGATGAGCACATGCGTCCCGACGAGGAAGCGGGCCCAGAGGATGGGCGTGCGGCGGAGCTGCGGCTGGTTCTCGGGAAAGCAGATGAGCTCCCAGCCGCCCTCGCTGCCGATGCGGCCGCGCGCGAGGCGGACGGAGTACTTCATGGTCCACCACCAGCCGCGCGGGTTGACGATGGCGTTCTCCAGGAAATGGACGAGCTTCAGCTTCACCGGCAGCACGACCTCCTGGTCGTCCGGCGGATGCAGGGTGTACCGGTGGTGCCGCTGGTGACTGCCGTTGAACATGTCGGGGTGGTTCCAGCCGAAGAACGAGACCACGCGGACGAAGAAGGCATTGAGCGCGCGGGTCTTGAAGACCGTGCCGTGGCCGAGCTCGTGCATGCCGTTGATGTGGAAATTCGACACCGTGCCGTGCACGAAGAGGCAGAGCACGGTCCACGGCCAGGCCCAGTGCGCCCACGACCAGTAGGTGAGCGTGCCGGTGGCGGCGCAGATGGCGAGGTAGCCGCCCGTCTGCACGAAGGCGCGCCAGTCGCTGCGTTCATGCAGGCGCTTGAACAGCTCCGGCGGGAGCGGCGTGCGATACCAGTCTACGATTGCAACAGGCTTGGGGGCGTCGGCCATGGTGGGGAAATGACTGATGCGCGTAACGGAGGTGCCGGGCGGCTGGCAAGCCCGTTGCGGCCGAATAATCGAACAGCCGAATACCGGATTGCGGAAACCGGATACCGGAAAGGTCAGGCTGGCTCCGTTAGCTCGGCCCGAGCTATCCGGTTTCCGGTATCCTCAATCCGCAATCTCCTCAGGCTGTTCCCGCGAAGCGAAACACCGGGTCGAGGCCGGCGGCCAACGCGACGAGCTCCTGGTTCTCGGCCGCGGTGAGCGGGCGGAACCGCGGGGCGAGGTCGAGGGCGAGCCGGAAGAGCGCTTCGTCGCCGGGCGGCAGCGCGGCGGTGACGGCTTGGCCGAGCGTGAAGCGCAGGGCGAGCTCGGCCTCGCGCGGGTCGGCCAGCGGTTGATACCAGCACTTGGGATACTGCGTCCGCAGCGGATCGTTGGGAAGCCACTTCTGGCGGGCGAGGGCCTTGAGGGCGAGGCGCGTGACGCCCTTCGCCTCCGCCCGCGCCATGATCTGCGGGCCGAAGTTGCCGGCGTGGTAGGTCGCGAAGTTCACCGGCACGAGGATCGAGTCGAAGTCGAAGCGATCCATCGCCGTGAGCGCCGCCTCGACGGAATGGGCGGAGAACCCGAGGTGCCGGACCTGCCCCGTGCGCCGGGCCTCGATGAGGACCTCCATCGCGCCGCCCTTGGCGAAGGCGGTGTCGAGATCCTTGGCGACGTCCGTGATCGCATGGAGCTGGTAGAGGTCGAAGTAGTCGGTCCGCAGCGTCGCGAGCGAGCGCTGCAGCTCGGCCGCGGCGCCGTCGCGGAGCCGCTGGGTGGTCTTGCAGGCGAGGAAGCAGTCGCGCCGGAAGGGCTCGAGCGCGGGGCCGAGTTTCACCTCGGCGTCGCCGTAGCTGGGGGCGACGTCGAAGTAGTTGACGCCGCGCTCGACGAACTCGGCGACGATGCGATTGGCGTGGCCCTGCTCGGCGTTCATCACGACGATGCCGCCCATGCCGATGACCGAGAGCGGGATCGCGGACTTGCCGTAGGGGCGCCGCGGCAGGCGCGGGGCGTTGGCGGAGGTGTTCATGGGGGCCGGGGTTTGCGCCCGGGCGGCGTCAACCGCGAGGGCCGCGGCCGAAAGGGCGGCCGCCTTGAGGAAGTCGCGCCGCGTGCAGCGGCCGGGATCGGAAGCTTCCATGCGCGGAGTCTCCGCGATGGGGCGGCGAAGTCAACGGGTGGTGTTCGCGCAGACGACCAGGATCCGCATCGGGGCGGTGCCGGTGTTCCGCAGGCTGTGGCGGTGGCCGCTGCGGGTGAAGCAGAAGTCGCCGGGACCGACCCGCACCGTCGTGTCGTCGAGGGTCATCTCCCCCACTCCCTCGAGGATGTAATAGAACTCCTCGTCGCCGTCGTGCCGGTGCTCGCCGATGCTGGCGCCGGGGGCGATCGCATCGTCGTGGACGAACTTGATGCCGGGGCCTTGGCGGGCGTAGTCGCCGAGCACCTCCCTGCACCACAAGCTGCCGCGCCCGCCGTGGCAGTCGCGCGCTTCGCTGAGTTTCATGTCCGCCGACTTGATGTGCATGTAGGTTGGGGCCGTAACTTGCCGGAGACCTAATTGGCTCTACCGGAATATCATGCAATTGCTCCGCTTGCGCGGAAAATGGTGCTCAGGACAGGACTCGAACCTGCACGCCTTACGGCACACGCCCCTCAAACGTGTGTGTCTACCAATTCCACCACCTGAGCATGGAAACTGCGGGAAGGCGGAATAAGAGAAATCCCCCGCGTGATGTAAAGCACCGAAATGAAATTGCGGTTGAATCTCACCCCCGCTGGCGGTCAGCCAGGGCGTGGGCGAGGTCGGCGGCGAAGAAGGGGCCGCGGTAGATGAGGCCGGTGTAGAGCTGCACGAGCGTGGCGCCGGCATCGAGTTTCTCGGCGGCGCTGGCGGCGTCGGTGACGCCCCCCACCCCGATGATCGGCAGGCGGCCGTGGGTGGCCCGGGCGATGTAGTTGACGATCTCGGTCGAACGGCGGCGCAACGGCGCGCCGCTGAGGCCGCCGGATTCGCTGACCGACGCGAAGAACCCCGGGCGGGCGAGCGTCGTGTTGGTCGCGATGATGCCGTCGAGGCCGAACTCGGCGATGACGGCCAGCACGGAGTCGATCTGCCCAAAGGTGAGATCCGGTGCGATTTTCAGCAGCAGCGGCTTGCGGACCTTGCCGGGGCGGGCGGCGCGCTCGCGGTTCGCAGCCGAAACGGCGCCGAGCAGTTCGCGCAGGCGGTCCTCGTCCTGGAGGCGGCGCAGGTCGGGCGTGTTGGGGCTGCTGACGTTGAGCACGAGATAGTCCGCGTGGTCCGCCAGGCGCGCGAAGCTGCCGAGGTAATCGGTCACGGCCTGGTCGAGCGGCGCCACCTTTGACTTGCCGAGATTGATGCCGAGGGGGATCCGGCGCTGGCCGGGTCCGGGCATCCGCGCGAGGCGGGAGGCGACGGCCTCCGCGCCCTGGTTGTTGAACCCCATGCGGTTGATCACCGCTTCCTGCGGCGGATAACGGAAGACCCGCGGACGGTCGTTGCCCGGCTGGCGCAGGTGCGTGACCGTGCCGATCTCGACATGGCCGAAGCCCATGGCGGCCGCCGCCGGCCAGGCCTGGGCGTTCTTGTCGAAGCCCGCCGCGAGGCCCACGGCATTGGGGAATTGCAGGCCGAAGCAGGTCACCGGCCGCCGCGCCGCTGCCGGCAGGCGATGGGCGAACTCCAGCAGGCGGCAGAGCGGCGTCAGCCGGCCCAGCAGGGCCATGCCCTCGACGCCCAACTCATGGGCCCGCTCGGACTCGAGCCGGAAGAACAGTGGACGCAGGATTTTCTCGTAATACATCCCCATGGGACGAGCCTGAAACCGGGCCGGCAAAAATCAAGTGTCGCGATGGCCAAATGGCCGGCCGGACCCGCGGTTACGCAGCGTTGCAACCCCGTGACAAAGAAGCGCTTTTTCTGCTTGTTTTTTAAAACTCCCCTCGCACGCTGCGCGACAATTTACCTGCAATGGCCAAAGCTACCTCCACTCTCGATTGGTGCGCGATCCGTCTCGGCGAAGACCACAACTGGTGGGTGCACGAGACCAGCGATCCCGTGCGCTGGGACGTCGACGGTCTCAGCATCGTCGACCCGCGCCAGGTCAATCACCTGATCGAGCTGGTGGAGCCGCTGCGCGACTACGGCTTTGACCAGGATGTCTTCGAGGCCGCCTTCATCCCCTTCCGCATCGAGAAGGATCTCGGCAACGGGAAGGTCCGCCTGAAGCGCGTGAAGGACTCGCTGTTCGAGTCCGACGAGAAGCTCTTCGCCCTCGCCGACACGCTCGACGAGGAGAACGGCCCGTACGCCGATCTGCTCGATCACCTCACGCGCTGCCGCGTGAAGATGCTCAACGATCTTTTCGAATTCGAATCCAAGCTCACCGTCGACGAGGTCGAGGACGAGCTCCGCGAGGACCAGAACGCCAGCTTCATCGAGGGCAAGGCGGTGCACACCTTCGAGGAGCTCTCGGCGATCCTCGACTTCATGCCCGCGGGTTACGACACCGACGACGAGGCCCCCGCCAAGGAGGCCGACGACGAGGACGAGGACCTGCCCGAGCTCGACGAGGAGGAAGAGGAGAAGCTCAAGAACGACGAGTCCCTGAAGTGGGACGAGGACGAGGATGAGGAAAAGGACGACGACGGCGAGAAGTCCGAGGACGACGACGAGGACGGAGACGACGAGGACGACGCCGACGAGGACGAGCGTCCCGCCAAGCGCACGCGCAAGCGCTGAGACGATTGCGGATTGGGGATACCGGATACCGGAAAGATTGATACCGGCAGCCGCCCCCCGCATCACCCAAGACCTCTCCGGTTTCCGGTATCCGCAATCCGGTATTCGGCATTGTCCGCGCTGTTGCCTTTTGGCGGAGTTTGACCCACCAAAGCTGCCTGCATGGCATTGCTCCCCCGTCTCGGCCGCATTCTCCTTCCGCTTTTCCTGCTCCTGCTGCTCAACGGCTGCACAACCGATGCCGTGACCGGTGAGAACCCGCGGATCCCCGCCACGACGTCCTCCGCGCAGTTGCGCCCCGGCGATTCGCTCACGATCGCGCTCCTGGGCATCCCCGATCCGACGACGCACCCGACGCAGATTGACGAGCAGGGCCTGGTCAACCTCCCCTACATCGGCCCCGTGACCGCCGCGGGCATCACCACCAGCGACCTCGCGCAGCGCATCCGCGACAGCTACATCACGCGCAAGTATTACACGGCGGTCGATGTGTCCGTGACCGTCACCGAGCGCTACGTTTACATCGGCGGCGAGGTCACGCGGCCGGGCCGCGTGATCTGGACTCCCGATCTCACGCTGACCAAGGCGATCCAGTCGGCCGGCGGCTTCACCCTCTACGCGAAGGAAACGAAGGTCACGCTGGTGCGCGACCAGCAGGCCCACGACGTGAACGTGAAGCTCGCGCAACGCCAGCCGGCCCAGGATCCGCTCCTGATGCCCGGCGACTCGATCCAGATCCCGCGCTCGCCGTTCTGAGCGCCGTGTCGTCCCCCATGAGCCTGCCGACCGCCGCCCCGCGTCCGCCCACCTTGGCGGAGGCGCTGGTTCCCGTCATCTGCCTCTTCGTCTTTCTGGCCGGCGCCGTCATCGACCTCAATTCGCTGCCGCCGATCCCGCTGCTCACCCCGTTTCTGCAGGCGCTGGCCGCGGTGCCCTACTTCGGCAGCGTGCTCCACGCGTCGATCCCCACGCAGATCCCGCTGATCGGCGCGACAGCCGTGGCCGCCTTGATGGCGGTGCGGCTCGGCTGGGACTGGCGCACGATCGAGGTGAGCTGCCTCGATGGCATCCGGCTGTCGCTCGTGGCCTGCCTCATCCTCCTGCTCGTCGGCATTTTGATCGGCACCTGGATCGCCGCCGGCATCGTGCCGATGCTGATCGTCTATGGCCTCGAGCTCATGTCGCCGCAGTACTTCCTGCTCGCGGCCTGCCTGATCTGCTGCGTCGTCTCGCTGGCGACGGGGAGTTCATGGACCACGGCCGGAACGATCGGCATCGCGTTCATCGGCATTGGTTCGGGGCTCGGGATCCCGCTCCCCATGGTCGCGGGCGCCATCGTCTCGGGCGCGTATTTCGGCGACAAGATGTCGCCGCTGTCCGACACCACCAACCTCGCTCCCGCGGTCTCCGGCTCGGAGCTTTTCGAGCACGTGCGGCACATGGCTTTCACCACGGCCCCGAGCCTGTTGGTGGCGCTGGTGCTGTACTGGCTCCTCGGTCTCCGCTACGGCGATCACCACGCCTCGCTGGCGGCGGTCGAGGCGATCTCGACCACGCTGCGCGAGAAATACGTCATCACGCCGTGGCTGCTCGCCGGGCCGATCCTCGTCATCGTGATGGTGCTGCTGCGCACCCCGGCGATGCCGGCGATCTTTGCGGGCGCAGTGCTGGGCGGCGCGCTCGCCGGGGTCGTGCAGGACGTGTCGTTTGCCGGCGTGCTCGCCGTCGCCTACGACGGCTACAAGGCCACGACGGGCGTCGCCGCGGTCGATGAACTGCTCTCCCGCGGCGGCATGAGCAGCATGTACGGCACGATCGGGATCATCCTCTGCGCGATGTGCTTTGGCGGCATCATGGAGAAGAGCGGCATGCTCGGCGTGATCGCCAGCGCCATTCTGCGCCTCGCCAAGGGCACCGGCGGACTCATCTCCGCCACCCTCGCCACGTGCCTGGGGGTGAACATCATCGCCCCCGACCAGTATCTCTCGATCGTCGTCCCGGGCCGCATGTACCGCGACGCCTACCGCCACGCCGGCCTGCACCCGAAGAACCTGTCCCGGTGTCTCGAGGACGCCGGCACAATCACCTCGCCGCTCGTGCCGTGGAATTCCTGCGGCGCCTACATGTTTGCGACCCTGGGCGTGTTCCCCTTCGCCTACCTGCCCTACGCGTTCTTCAACCTGATCAACCCGCTGGTGTCAGCCCTGTATGGCTGGACGGGATGGACGATCACCCGCCTGCGCGACGAACGGAAGGCCGAGGCTGAAAGCTAACCCTGCAGCACGCGGGCCATGTCCTTCGCGAAGTACGTGAGGATCAGGTCGGCGCCGGCGCGCTTGATGGCGAGGAGGGATTCGTGGCGGCAGCGGGCGAGGTCGAGCCAGCCGAGCCTGGCCGCGGCGTGGATCTGGGCGTACTCGCCGGAAATCTGGTAGGCCGCCACGGGGCGGTTGGTGGCGTTGCGCACCTCGCGGATGATATCGAGGTACATGCCGGCAGGCTTGACCATGACCATGTCGGCCCCCTCGGCCACATCGAGGAGCACCTCCTCGACCGCCTCGCGGCGGTTGGCGGGGTTCATCTGGTACGTGGCCTTGCTGAGGAGCTTGGTGCCCGCGGCCTGCGCGCTGCCCACGGCGTCGCGGAACGGGCCGTAGTAGGCGGAATTGTATTTCGCCGAGTAGGCAAGGATGCCGGTGTCGGTGTAACCAGCGCCGTCGAGCGCCCGGCGGATCGCGCCGACGCGGCCGTCCATCATGTCGGACGGCGCGACGAAGTCCACGCCCGCCTCCGCCTGCAGCAGCGCCATCTCGGCCAGAATGCCGACCGTGCGGTCGTTCGCCACATTGTCGCGGGCCTCATTGAGCACGCCGTCGTGGCCGTGGCTCGTGTAGGGATCGAGGGCGACGTCGGTGATGACGGTCAGTTCCGGCACGGCATCCTTCACGGCGCGCACGGCGCGGAGGACGAGGGTGTCGGGATTGAGGGCCTGGGTGCCGGTGTCATCCTTGAGCTTCGGGTCCAACTTGGGAAACAGGGCCACGGCGGGCACGCCGACCTTGTGCAGCTCGCGGCATTCCTTGACCAGGTCACGGATGCAGAGGCGGTTAACCCCGGGCATCGAGGCGATCGGGTCCGGCCGGCCCTTGCCCTCGACCACGAACAGCGGCGCAATAAAGTCGGCGGGGCGCAAGACGGTCTCCTCGACCATGGCGCGCAGGCTGGCGGTGCGGCGGAGGCGCCGGGGACGGATGGGCAGATCGAGCTTGAAGTCGGAGGCCATAAACGGTGGTTTGGAAAACTGAACCGCCATGCTGCTGGCCGCCACACGTTTTTGCAATCCCGCTCGCCGGACGACGTCCGAGCGAACGCCGGGCTGTTGTTGTCGGCGCTAAGCGCCGCAACACCTCGCCTTGCCCGCCGCAGGCTTGGCGAAGGCAGCAAAAACACCTTTCCGCCCCGGCGGAAATCCTGTTAGCCCTCAACCCTCCGTTTTCATGGCCATTCAGCTTTTCGATTCCCTTTCCCGCTCCCTCCAGCCGCTCAAGCCGTCGCACGCCGACGGCGTGTTTCGCTTTTATAATTGCGGCCCAACGGTCTACGCGCCCGCCCACATCGGCAATTTCCGCACGTTCACGGTCAACGACGTCCTCCGTCGCCTGCTCGAGCTCGAGTTCGGCGCCGGCAAGGTGAAGCACGTCCGCAACCTGACCGACGTCGACGACCGCACCATTGGGCAGACCCAGAAGGAAAAGCGTCCCCTGGCCGAGATCACCCAGAAGTGGACCGACAAGTTCCACGCCGACTGCGACGCGCTCAACTGCCTGCGCCCCCATGTCGAGCCGACCGCCACCGGTCACATCCGCGAGCAGGTGGACATGATCGAGTGCCTGATGCAGAAGGGCAACGCCTACCGCGCCGCCGACGGCTCCGTGTATTTCAAGCTCAGCACCTTCCCCGGCTACGGCGCCCTGTCGCGCATCAAGGAGCGCGAGCTCAAGGTCACCAACGCCGTCGCCGACGCCGACCACAAGGACTCGGTCTCGGACTTTGCCCTTTGGAAGGCCTACAAGCCCGAGGAAGACGGCGACGTGAAGTGGCCCGGGCCGAAGGGCGCGTCCGAGGGCCGCCCCGGCTGGCACATCGAGTGCTCGGCCATGATCAAGAAGCACCTCGGCGAAACCATCGACCTCCACACCGGCGGCGTGGACCTGCTGTTCCCGCACCACGAGAACGAGATCGCCCAGAGCCAGTGCTGCAACGGCACGACCTTCGCGAACCATTGGTACCACAGCGAGCACCTGCTCGTGGACGGCACCACGATGAGCAAGAGCAAGGGCAACTACTACACCCTCTCCGACCTCACCGACAAGGGCTACAGCCCCATGGCCGTCCGCTACGCCCTGCTCTCCGGCCACCCGCGCAAGCAGCTCAACTTCACCCTCGACTCGATGCACGCCGCCGAGAGCGCGCTGAAGCACCTGCGCGCCTTCCACGCCGCCCTGGCCCCGACTGGCGGCAGCGAGAACGCCTTCGCCGCGGTCTTCGCCGCTCTGCACGACGACCTCAACCTGCCGGGTGCCCTCGGCGCGTTGTTCACCGTCGTCAACCAGGGTCCGGCCGGCGTCAGCCGAGCCGCCTTCGAGCGCGTGCTCTTCGTCCTCGGCTTCAAGCTCGACGCCCCCGCCGCGCCCAAGGCCGACATCCCTGCCGCCATCGCCGACCTCGCCGCCAAGCGCTGGGCCGCGAAGCAGGCCAAGGACTTCGCCACCGCCGACGCCCTCCGCAAGGACCTCGCCGCCGCCGGCTGGTCCATGCTTGACCGCAAGGACGGCTACTCCCTCGAACCTCTCAAGAAATAACCGGCACACGCCGCCGCCTCCCTCCCGCCATGTCGATGACTCCCCTCGAAGAACTCCGCCACTCCGGCTCGCACATCCTCGCGACCGCCATCCTCCGCCTCTTTCCCGAGGCGAAGCTCGACATCGGCCCGCCGACGGACACCGGCTTCTACTACGACATCGACCTCGACCACAAGCTGACCGCCGAGGACCTCGCGAAGATCGAGGCCGAGATGAAGAAGGTCGTGGACGAAAACCAGCCGTTCCTCCGCAAGGAAGTCTCCCGCGAGGAGGCCGTCGCCATCATCCAGTCGCGCGGCCAGGAGCGCTACAAGCTGGGTCGCCTCGCCGACATCCCCGAGGGCGAGAAGATCTCGTTCTACCAGAACGGCGAGTTCATGGATCTCTGCGCCGGCACCCACGTGCGCTACACCTCGAAGGTGAAGGCCTTCAAGCTGCTCTCCATCGCCGGCGCCTACCACCGCGGCGACGAGAAGAACAAGCAGCTCCAGCGCATCTACGGCACCGCCTTCCCGACCAAGGAGGAACTCGCCCAGCACCTCGAGCGCCTCGAGCAGGCCAAGGCCCGCGACCACCGCAAGCTCGGCCGCGACCTCAAGCTGTTCCACATCGACGAGGAGGTCGGCCAGGGCCTGATCCTTTGGACTCCCAACGGCGCGATCATCCGTCAGGAATTGCAGACCTTCATCAGCGAGGAGCTCCGCAAGCAGGGCTACGCTCAGGTCTTCACCCCGCACATCGGCAAGCTCGAGCTCTACAAGACCTCGGGTCACTTCCCGTACTACAAGGAGTCGCAGTTCTCCCCCGTCATCGAGAACGAGTCGCTCGCCCAGGTCCTCAAGGAAGGCTGCTCCTGCGCCGAGGTCTACGCGCGCCTCGAGGCCGTCTCGAGCCAGCTCGCGAACCAGATCAACGCCCGCACCGGTAAGGAGACCATCGGCGACGACCGCATCAAGCCCGACGACCAACTGCTGAACGGCTTCATGCTGAAGCCGATGAACTGCCCGCATCACATCAAGATCTTCGCCTCGCAGCCGCACTCCTACCGCGACCTACCCGTGCGTCTCGCCGAGTTCGGCACCGTTTACCGCTGGGAGCAGTCCGGCGAGCTGAACGGCATGACCCGCGTCCGCGGCTTCACCCAGGACGACGCCCACCTCTTCTGCACCGAGGAGCAGGTCGCCCAGGAAGTCCTCGGCTGCCTCTCGCTGGTGAAGACCGTCCTCACCACCCTCGGCATGTCCGACTACCGCGTGCGCGTCGGCCTGCGTGATCCTGACGGCAAGAAGTTCGCCGGCGACCCCGCCAAGTGGGACGTCGCCGAGGCCGCCTGCCGCGCCGCCGCCCAGACCCTCGGCGTGCCCTTCACCGAGGAACCCGGCGAGGCCGCGTTCTACGGCCCGAAGATCGACTTCGTCATCAAGGACGTCATCGGCCGCGAATGGCAGCTCGGCACCGTGCAGGTGGACTACGTGCTCCCCGTGCGCTTCGGCCTGAGCTACATCGGCGCCGACAACCAGCCGCACATCCCGGTTATGATCCACCGCGCGCCCTTCGGCTCCATGGAGCGTTTCTGCGGCGTGCTCATCGAGCACTTCGCCGGCGACTTCCCCGCCTGGCTCGCACCCGAACAGGTGCGCCTCGTACCCATCAGCGACAAGGTCGCCGACCACTGCGCCGGCCTGCTTGCGCAGCTCAAGGCCGCCGGCATCCGCGCCACGACCGATTCCCACAGCGACAAGCTCGGCGCCAAGATCCGCCGCGCCGAGCTCGACAAGGTCCCCTACGCGCTCGTCATCGGCCAGAAGGAGGCCGAGGCCAACAGCGTCTCCGTCCGCAGCCGCGCCCGCGGCGACGAGGGCGTGCAGGCCTTCGACGCGTTCCTTGCCAAGCTGAAGACCGAGATCGCCACCCGGGCGTTGCCGGTGAAGAAGGGGTAAGAGCGTAAGGGGTAAGGCATAAGCCGGAGTCAACCTGCTTTTCCTTACCCCTCTTACCCCTTAAACCTTACACCTTATGTCCGTCTGGAAGGAACCACTCGCCGCCATCACCGGCGCCCGCCATGGCGGGCAGGTGGTGCAGGTGCTACGGCAGCTCAAGGAGCTCGACGCCAAGTTTCCCAACGTCGCCGAGATCAATTACCAGCTGGCCTGGACCTGCGACGTGCTCGGCCGCGAGACCGAGGCGCTGCCCTACTACGAGAAGGCCGTCGCCCTCGGGCTACCCGCCAACGAGCTCGCCGGCGCGTTGCTCGGGCTCGGCTCGACGCTGCGCAACCTCGGGCAGCTGGAGCGTTCGGCCGAGGTGCTGCGCTCGGGCCAGGCGCAGTTCCCCGACAACCGGGAGTTCGACGTCTTCCTCGCCCTGACCCTCCACAACCTCGGTCAGCACGCCGAGGCCACCAAGCTGCTCCTGACCGTCATCGCCGACACGAGCGAGGATCCCGGTTTGACGGCTTACCAAAGGGCGATCCGGTTCTACGCGGGCAAACTGTGAAAGGTGTAGCGTGGTTTTTTT
>JAHCAZ010000032.1 GCA_019634615.1 Opitutaceae bacterium | reverse complement strand
GTGGAGCGTCACCACGATCACCACCGTCGGGTACGGCGACAAATACCCGGTCACCATGGCAGGGCGTGGACTCGCGATTATGCTCATGATCACCGGGGTCGGACTTTTCGGCACCATGAGCGGCGTGATTGCCAGTTTCTTCCTCGGCGAGGACAAGGCCGCCAAAGCCAAGGAGCAGGCCCTGTTGGCGGAGTTGCAGTCCCTGCACAATGAACTGGCAACGTTGCGTCCGTCGGCACCGCCGACCGAGGGTTCGCCCAAGGACTCCTGACAGGGGGTTGTCACTTCATCAGGTTAGATTCGCCCCGATGAAATCCTCCTCCACCCGCTGTCCTTGGCCCAAAACCGAGCTTGATGTTGCCTACCATGACGAGGAATGGGGCGTGCCGTTGCACGACGACCGAGCGCTCTTCGAACTGCTGATTCTCGAAGGCGCCCAGGCCGGCCTGAGCTGGAGCACCATCCTCAAAAAACGCGCCAACTACCGGCGGGCCTTCGACCGGTTCGACGCGCGCAAGATCGCCCGCTACGACGATCGCAAGGTCGCCGCCCTGCTGGCCGATGCCGGCATTGTGCGCAACCGTCTGAAAATCGCCGCCACCATCACCAACGCCCGCGCGTTCCTCGCCGTACAAAAGGAGTTTGGCAGCTTCGACCGCTACCTGTGGGACTTCGTCGGCGGCCAACCCATCATCAACCGCCGGCGCACCATGCAGGACGTGCCGGCCCGCACGCCCGAGAGCGACGCGCTGAGCAAGGACCTGCTCAAGCGCGGCTTCAAATTCGTGGGCTCGACGATCTGCTACGCCTTCATGCAGGCAACCGGCATGGTCAACGACCACCTCGTCACCTGCCCCCGCCACCGGGCTTGCGCAAAGGGGCGTTGAGCCGCGCCCACTCCACCTCGCGCTTCTCGCGCTCCTTTTCGCGGAGTCGCTCCTCGACCGGCACGGCGAATACCACCTTGTCCCCCAGCACGCACCCGCGCCGACCCGGGACGCAGTCGGTGTTCAGCCGCAGGCAAAAATCCCGGTTCGGATCAAAGTGCGGGCACGAAAAGCTCATGCTCGCAGATTACACGAGCGCCGTCCGGCCGCATTGAGCCAAATCAACGTTTACCGCGGTAATATTTAACCACGGATTACACGGATGGCACGGATTAAACCCAGACCCTGCCTCTTCTGGATCCGTGAAATCCGTGTAATCCGTGGTTAAAAAAATCAGTACTTTGCGTGCTTGAGGATGAAATCCACGATTGGCTTCGGGTCGGGGAGACTATGCGGGGAGTGGCCGGCACCAGGCTTCACGATGATCTCGATGGTCCCACCCGCCGCGCGGTAGCGTTCGGCGAGGATCGCGAGGTTTTCTCTGTATTTCACCGTCACGTCGGCATCTCCGGTGACCCCGATGATCGGGATTCCGGCCTTCACGACCGGCTCGATGCGATCGAGCGGGCTCACCTTCGCCGTCTCGAACTGCTCCACCGTCAGCCCATACGCCGCGGCCACCTCGGGCCAGCGGGCCGTCTTGTAACCCGGCCAACGCCGCAGGTCCAAGGCCGGCGCATCGAGGTACAGGGCCGCAACGCGGTCGGGCCAATCGGCGGCAAAGTTGAACGCGTACAAGCCACCGCGGCTGAAACCCTCGAGCACCATCTTCGACGCGAGGCCAAAGTCCTTGGTCAACCGCTGGTAGAACGCATCGAAGATCGCCATCGCCGCCGGCGATCCGTAGCGATCGCTCGCGTTGATGTACGCCAGGTGCCAGCCCTGCGCCAGCAGCGCGAGCGACACCTGCGGCGCGTGCCGGTCGCCGAACCACTCGGCGCGCCACACCCAGGGTTTCCCCGGCGCGACCGTCTTCGGCACGATCAAAATCGCCGGCTGCCCGGCCACAACAAAGTCGAGCCGCTCGTAGCCATGCCATTCCGATTGCGTCATGCCGAAGCCTTGCTGACCGGCGGAGAGAGGGAAGGTCATGGCGATGAATAGGATGAACGCATTAACGAATCTTAGGCCATGGGTAGCGGCCGGCCTCCGGACGGCCGGTTCGACGTGCGCATGCCCAACGCCGGCCGCTACCCAAAGAGACAGCATATGCTCCATTATTCGGTTCATGCTAGTATTTCATCGGCACGCCTGGATCCTTCGGCGCCTGCACGACGTCCTCGAGGCAGGCATTGGCCGGCGCCGGCGGTACGCTCGCAGGCTTCGGCAGCGTCGCCTCGATGGCGTCGCCCGCCTTCACGGTGAACACGTAATCGTCGCCGACGCGCCGCGATCCCGCCCGACTCCACGCCGGCGCGCGCCCGCCGAAGTTGTCGCGGATGCGAATCTCACCGTCGCGGGTGGCGACGACGCGCAGCCAGGTCGTCGCGTTGTTTTCGCGCCGCGCCGAGACCTTGTGCCCGCCCTCGGCCAGCAGATCGGTGAACGCCGCGTCGTGCCACTTCCACGGCATCGCCGGGAAGACGCGGATCGTCCCCCACCCGCCCGCGCCCGGTTGCGGATCCCAGCTCTGCAGCAGCATCTCGTGCACCGCCGCGCAGGCCAGGAAGTTGCCCTCCAGCGTGAACGGCCGGTAGTGCATCGAGGAAAAGCCCGTCTTCGTCTGGTCGCCGTTGGCGTGGAACCCGTTGCGCAGGATGAAGGCCCGCAGGTACGCCTTGAGGTGCCACAGCGCCGCCTCGGGCTCGTTGATACGCGCCCGCAGCGCCGCCATCCACGTGTAGCTGTAGCCGCACCATTCGAGCACGCCGAGCCGGTCGATCTCGGGGATCGTCGCCGCGATGACCGCGCGCTCCGCGGCCGAGCCCTCGACGTGCAGGAGGTTGAATGGATAGATCGCCATCAATGTCGCGAGGTGCCGGTGGCTGAAATACAGCTCCTCGTCTGCGTTGAGCTTCAGGATCTTCCGGTCGTCCACGTGGTACGGCCCAAGCTTGGCCGCCGTGTCGCGCCAACCAGCCGCCGCGGCATCGTCGCCCAGCGCCGCCGCCATCTCGGCGTTGCCGAGGAAGAGCATGCGCAGGCACATGAGGTCGTAGTTGCTGTTCGGCTTCAGCCAGGCCCGCACGTCGTTGTTGAACGACTCGGGCGACGACGACAGCGGCAGCACGAGCACGCCATTCGCATCCGGCTTGAGCAGCGCGCGCAGCGCCTCGCCCGTCTCGCGACACCACGGATAACCCACGTCGCGCAGGTACTTTTCGTCCCGCGTGTAGCGCCAGTGGAGATAGAACAGGTGCCCCACCCACGCGCCGTTGACCGGCGCCAGGCTGTACTGCGCCCAGCCGCCCATCGGGGCGCCGGCTAGGGTCATGACCGCTGGCACCGCCGCGCCCGGCGTCTCGAGGAATTCCCGCGCAAACCTCCGGAACGCCGGCAGCAGGTCGTGCATGAAGTCGAGGAACACGCGTCCCTCGTCCAGTCGCCCCGCCGCCTGATAACCCATGTAGGTCATCTGCGTGTTCAGGTCGTGATGATAGTCACCCTTCCACGGCGGCAGATCGCCCTCGTCCGCCGTCCACACGCCCTGCAGCGGGATCGGGGGCGCGCCCGTGCGCGAGGCCGCGCCGTAGAAATACTGCACGAGCAGGTAGTGCCGCATGACCTCGGCGTCCGGCACCTGCACCGCCGACTTCGCCCAGAAACCGCGCCACCACGCGACGTGCGGTTCGTGGAGCGTGGCGTAACCCGCCGCGAGGGCCGCATCGACCCGCCGACGCGCCGCTCCGACCACATCCGCACCGTCGGCCGGCGAATACGCCACCGTCGTCGCCACCAGCGTGGACTCGCCCACGCGGCGCTGTCCGACGTAGATGCAATAGCTCGTGCCCTCCGCCGCCGGCTGCACGAACCACTGGGCGCCGTCCTGCGCCCCGCGCACCGGGTCGGGATAGCCCAGTTTTTTCACCGACTCGGGCGCGAGCAGGCGCACCGCCCGCGGCGCCACCCCGGGCAGGCGCACGAGCGCCACCGGCTCGTTCGCGCTGAAGAACGCTTCCACCGTCCCCGCGGCGCCGAGCTGCGCGCGGCCGGTGGCCGACGCGAGATCGAGCGCAAACGCCGTGACCTCCTGCCCGGCCGCGAGGTCAAACTCGATGCGCCCCGCCGGGATCTTTGTGGGATGTTCGCCGGCATAGGCACCATCCACGACCTTGCTGATCGCCGCGTTGTCACGCGCCGCCACGAGCCGCGTCATCTGCGCGTAGGTGAACCCGGCCAGCGGGTTGCCCGGCGCCGGGCGCTCGTCCCAGAGGTCGCCGCGGTCGAGCGACAGGCGGAGCGTGCCGCCCTCGCCCCAGAGCAGTCCGCCGAGAAGGCCATTGCCGAGCGGGACCGCTTCGTCCCAGGTTTTGATCGGAGCCGTAAGCGTGAGGTTATAGGAGGTATCGGGCATGGGGCTGGCGCCGACTGCGACCACGGGCAGCAGGAAGACAAGGCCAAGCACAGCGCTGCGGGTCGTCATGACGGCGGGATGCGCGCCAGCTTGGCCGGGCGGGCCGCGGCGGAAAGTTTTTTCTCTCCGCTCCGGGGAAAACCATTGAGCGCCCCGCCGCGGCCCGGCAGCCTGTCTCCCCCATGGCGAAGCTGTACTTCTACTACGCGGCGATGAACGCCGGCAAATCCACCGTCCTCCTGCAGTCCAGCTACAACTACCAGGAGCGCGGCATGCGCACGCTCGTCTTCGCCCCCGCCATCGACACCCGTGCCGGCCTCGGCCGCGTGCGCTCGCGCATCGGCCTCGAGGCACCGGCCGAGATCCTGACCGACACCGACAACCTCTTCCGCCGTGTCGAGCGCGAGCACGGCATCAGCCCCGTCGCCTGCGTCCTCGTCGACGAGGCCCAGTTCCTCACCCCGGCACAGGTCGACCAGGCCACCGACATCGCCGACCAGCTCGACATCCCTGTCCTCTGCTACGGCCTGCGCACCGATTTTCAGTCGAACCTCTTCCCCGGCAGCGCCCGCCTGCTCGCCCTCGCCGACGACCTGATCGAGCTCAAGACCATCTGCCACTGCGGCCGCAAGGCCACGATGAACCTCCGTACCGACAACCACGGGCGCGCCCTCCGCGAGGGCGCCCAGGTCGAGATCGGCGGCAACGAGCGCTACGTGCCGATGTGCCGCCGGCATTACAAAGAGGCACTGGCCAAGGCGTGAGCACCCCATGCGCGCCCTCCTCCTTTTTCTCGCCATGACCCTCCCCGCCGCCGCCGCCAGCCATCTCATCTACCTCGGCACCTACACCCGGTCCACGAGCAAGGGCATCTACGCCGTGCGCCTCGACGGATGCACCGGCGAACTCTCCCAACCCGTCCTGGTCGCCGAGACGGTCAACCCGTCATTTCTCGCCCTTTCGCCCGACCGCAGCCACCTCTACGCCGTCAGCGAATCGAGCACGATGGCCGTGCCGTTCGCGACCGATCTCGCCACCGGCGCGCTCAAGCCGCTGCAAGCCCAGGACGCCGGCGGCAAGGCGCCCTGCCACCTCGTCGTCGACCGCACCGAGCGCACGCTGGTCCTCGCCCACTACCACTCCGGCATCGTCGCCGCCCTGCCGATTCGCGCCGACGGTACGCTCGGCGAGCCCGGCACGATCATTCGCCACGAGGGCCACAGCGTGAATCCGCAGCGCCAGGAAGGACCGCACGTCCACTCGGTCACGCTCTCGCCCGACAACCGCTTCGTCATCGTCTGCGATCTCGGGCTCGACCGTGTCTTTACCTACGCCCTCGATCCCGCCACGGCCAAGCTCACACCCGGCGCCGCGCCCTTCGTCGCCACCGCGCCCGGCGCCGGCCCGCGGCACGCCGCGTTTTCGCCCGATGGCGGTCACGTTTTCGTGATCAACGAAATGGGCAATTCCCTCGTCAGCTACCGCTACAACGCCGCCACCGGGGCCCTCCTGCCGGTCGACACGCAACCCACGCTGCCCGCCGGCTTCGCGGGCGACAGCACGACCGCCGAGGTGCGCGTGCACCCGAACGGCCGCTACGTCTACGGCTCCAACCGCGGCCACGACAGCATCGCCATCTTCGCCTTCGATCCCGCGACCGGCCGCCTCACGCCGCGCGGACACGTGCCGACCGGCGGACGCAATCCGCGCAATTTCGCCCTCTCCCCCGACGGCGCCTGGCTCGTCGCCGCGAACCAAAACTCCGATTCGCTCACGGTCTTCCAGGTCGACTCGAAGACCGGCACGCTCACCCCTACTGCCGGCAAGGCCAGTATTCCGATGCCCGTCTGCGTCCTCTTCGCGAACTGAAAACATGGGAACGCTGATCTGCGCTGATCAACGCTTATCCCAATCCTCATGCCTTGGAATTAGCGGAGATCAGCGTTCCTAAGCTTTCTTCTCCTCGGTTTCGCCAAAGGCCTGTTTGATCGCCGCGTCGAGTTGCTCGCGGTTGAACGGCTTTGGCAGCAGCACGTGCGCGCCGCAGTGCTTGGCCATCTGGAGATAGCTTTCCTTCGGCGCCTGCCCGCCACCCGACATCGCGATCACCCGGAGCGGGGTCTTTTTCCGGCGCAGTTCGTTCAGCAATTCCACGCCGTCCATTTCCGGCATCAGCATGTCAGTCAGAATTGCGTCAAACTTTCCGGCCGGCAGCGCCCGCAGGGCCGCCCGACCGTCCGCCACGCACACCGCCGTGTGTCCGCACATTTCCAAGAGCAGCTTGGTCACATTGCGCACTTCGGCTTCGTCATCAACGACTAGGATATGGTGGGAAGGCATCGGCTCTGTTCAACAACAGCACTACAAACGCCATAAAGCTTCAATAGCTGTCACAGCTAAAATGCTGTAAAAAACGGACCGACTTAACCACATATCTCACGGATGACCACGAATTGAAGCCAAGGCAATGGCCACAAAAGGCACAAGAAGCACATAAGGGACCAATCCACCCTTCAGGAGTTGGCGCAGGAAACAGAGGCTTTGGATTGTGCCCTCCGCTCCCTCTGCTTCCTCCTGTAAATCGCCTTGGTTCGATTTTGTGCTTTTTGCGCCTTATGTGGCCATCTCACCACGGACCATCCGCATCATCCGTGCGATCCGCGTAATCCGTGGTTAGGTCTGATGTCTGCGTCGGTATTCCACCGGCGACATTCCCGTGCGCCGGCGGAACTGCCGGTTGAAGTTGGCGAGGTTGTTGTATCCGGCCGCGAACGCGATCTCCGCCACCGACTTCTCCGGCGTGTCGATGAGCGCGCGGCAGCTCCGGCCGACCCGGACCTCGTTCACGAAGTCCTCGAAGGTGTGCCCCATCTTCTTTCGGAAATACCGACTGAACGCCGCCGGGCTCAGCCCCGCGCGCCGCGCCGCCTCGCGCTGCTGCACGCCCTCGGCCGCACGCTGGTTCACGTAGTCGAGCACGCGGCCCAATCTCCCCTCGTCCTCGACGCCCATCGCCGGCGCGAAACCCGCGCTCGCCAGCAGCCGCGCCCCCGGCGCCGCCGCCAGCGCGTGCAGCGTCTCCAGCAGCAGTTGCAGCCGCGCGAACGGCGCCAGGCCCGTCATCGTCCGTAGCCGCCGCGCCGCCGCGGCCGCCGCGCGCCCGCGAAAATGCACGCCGCGGGCCGCCCGGCCCAGCAACCGCCGCACCGCGCCGAGTTCCGGCGCCGCCAGCCAACCCGGCCCGAGCAGGTCCAAGGGGAATTGCACCACCACCGACCGCGCCATGCCACGCCAGTCCGGCGGGTTCGTCCAGTAATGCGGCAGGTTCGACCCCAGCAGCACCAGGTCCCCCGTCTCGAACCGCTCGATGCTGTCGCCCACGAACCGCAGCCCATGACTCGCTTCCACCAGCGTCAGTTCGCACTCGGGATGAAAATGAAACGGCGAGTCGAACCGCGGCAGGCTGAACTCCCGGCAGGCGAAGGACTCGCCGGGCCGGAGTGCTACTTTTTCAAGCGAAGCGCGCATCTTGGGGTGCGTTGGTGTTAATTAAGTATCAGGGTTCGTCAAACGCGGCGTAGTGGCCCCCGCCCGGGGCCGCTACGCTGGCGGCCCACACCCCCACCCATGGTCTCCACCCGCACCGGCCTCGACATCGATTCCCCGTATCCGCTCACTGCCGCGCAGATCGCCCAGTTCCGCCGCGACGGCTTCATCAAGCTGAAGCAGGTCCTTTCCCCCGAGGTCCTCGCCCACTACGGCGCGGTCATCACCGCCGAGGTCCAGCGCCTCAACACGCTCCACCTCCCCATGGAGCAGCGGAACACCTACCAGAAGGCGTTCCTGCAGGTGATGAACCTGTGGACGAAGAACGACACGGTGAAGGAGTTCTGCTTCGGCCAGCGCCTCGCCCGCCTCGCCGCTGAGCTCATGGGCGTCAAGGGCGTCCGCATCTACCACGACCAGGCTCTCTACAAGGAACCGGGTGGCGGCATCACGCCCTGGCACGCCGACCAGTACTACTGGCCGCTCAGCAACGCCAACACCGTCACCGCGTGGATCCCGCTCCAGGAGACCCCGATGGAACTCGGCCCGCTCGCCTTCTCGATCGGCAGCCACGAGTTCGAGGCCGGCCGCGAGCTCGGCATCAGCGACGAGAGCGAGGCCAGAATCGGCCGCTCGCTCAAGGAGCGGAACTACCCGCTCAACGACACGCCCTTCGACCTCGGCGAAGTCAGCTTCCACTACGGCTGGACCTTCCACCGCGCCGGCCCCAACACCTCCAACCGCCCCCGCGCGGTGATGACGATCATCTACATGGAGGACGGCATCCGCCTCATCGCCCCCAAGCACAAGAACCACCAGGCCGACTGGGACACGTGGATGCCCGGCATCAAGATCGGCGAGGTCGCCAACTCGCACCTGAATCCGCTCGTATACTCGCAGGACGGTTAACCACGGATTGCACGGATTTCACGGATGGAGATCCGATCCAAAGACGGAATTAACCACTGATGGGCACTAATTTTCACTGAAATCTCCGGAATGCCTGATTCCGACCATTTCAGTGCTCATCAGTGTGCATTAGTGGTCAACTCCGGTTTGGATCCGTGTTATCCGTGAAATCCGTGGTTAAATTCTTTCCCCGCAACCCTCGGCGGGTAATAGTGTCGGCTTCCACTGATGGCCGACTTCCTCGACGAGACTCCCTCCACTGACGATTCCAAGCGCTGCGAACGCGCCTTCCTCGTGGGCGTGCAGACGCCCGAGATGGCCGAGGGCGAGGCCGCCGAGCTGATGGCCGAGCTCCAGGAGCTCGTCGAAAACCTCCGCATCGGCGTCGTCGGCACCGAGCTCGTCAACCTCCGCCGCCCCACCCCCGCCACCCTCCTCGGCAGCGGCAAGACCGAGGAACTCATCGCCGCGGCCAAGGCCGTCGACGCCGACCTGATCGTCTTCGACGACCGCCTCTCCCCCGCCCAGCAGCGCAACTGGGAAAAGCTCTCCGGCATCGCCGTGATCGACCGCGAGGAGGTCATCCTCGACATCTTCGCCGACCGCGCCCACACGCGCGAGGCCGTGCTCCAGGTCGCCCTCGCGCGCATGGAGTATTCGCTGCCCCGCCTGACGCGCGCGTGGACCCACCTCTCGCGCCAGCGCGGCAAGGGCAAGATGGGCGGCGAGGGCGAGACCCAGCTCGAGCAGGACCGCCGCCTCGTCAACGACCGTATCATCCGCCTCAAGCGCGAGCTCATCGAGGTCCAGAAGCAGCGCGGCGTGCAACGCCACAAGCGCCAGCGCGTCCCCGTCCCCACCGCGTCCATCGTCGGCTACACCAACGCCGGCAAGTCCTCCCTCCTCAACGCCCTCACCGGCGCCCACGTCCTCGCCGAGGACAAGCTCTTCGCCACGCTCGACCCCACCACGCGCCAGCTCCACCTGCGCGGCAACCACAAGCTCCTCGTCACCGACACCGTCGGCTTCATCCGCCGCCTCCCGCACGGCCTCGTCGAGGCGTTCAAGGCCACCCTCGAGGAAACGATTGTCGCCGATTTCCTCATCCACGTGCTCGACGTGACCAACCCCGGCTTCGAGAAGCACCTCACCACCACGCTCAGCGTGCTCGAGGAGCTGGGCGCGGCCGACAAGACGATCGTCACCGTTTTCAACAAGATCGACGTCGCCAAGCCCGCCGACCTCCGCCGCGCGAAGCACCTCGTGCCCGACGCGCTGTTCATCAGCGCCCACACGGGGGCCGGGCTCGACACGCTCGAGACCCGCCTGGTCGAGCTGATCGCCGACACGTTCCAGAGCTCCGAGCTCCTCGTCCCCCACGACCGCTACGACGTCGTCGCCCGCCTCCACCAGCTCGGCCACATCCAGGAACAGGAACACCGCGACGGCGGCACTTACCTCCGCGGCCGCTTCCCGCCCGCGCAGTCCGGCTACTTCGCCCCGTTCGTGTTGAAGAAGTAGCGAGTAGTGAGTAGCGGGTAGCGAGTAGGTCGGACTATTGGCACATGGTGTCCTTGGCGTTTGCAATGCTCGCCACTCGCTACCCGCTACTCACTACTGCGACCGCTCCGCGGTCGCCTCACTCCGCGTCGTAGATCTGCACCTTGGTCCACAGCGGCTTGCCCGTGTTGACGAAAGCGAGGTGCAGCGGGTGCACCTGGTAGGCGTTGTGGCCGGCGACGTCGGCGAACACGCACGTGATCGAGTAGTCGAAGGTCAGGTCCACCACCGGCCGCGGCGTCACGCCGGCGGGCTTGCCGAGGTAAAACTGCTTCACGCTCGGCACGTCCTTCAGCGCCTCCAGCGCCGTCAGGAACTCCGCGCGCTGCGCCGGAGTGAGTTCGGGTTTCAGCCAGAAATAGACGGAGTGGATGAGCATGGCCGGGGGCAGTAGTGAGTAGCGAGCAGCGGGTATCGAGTAGTTTTTTTGTCGAGCCTGCTCGGCTTGGCGCTGGATAATGCTCGCTACCCGCTACCCACTACTCGCTACTTCTGCCCCCCATGAAGGCCAAACATGCCGTGATCGTCATGCTGATCGTCTGCCTCCTGCTGGCGCTCCTCCTCCTGCTCCACCGCATCCCCGCCACCGGCGCCGGCCTCGTCTTTGCCGCCATGCTCGCCATCACCGGCATCGCCTCCAGCGGGTTCCGGAAATGAAGGAACGCTGATCGACGCTGATCCGCGCTGATCCGATCCGCCATACCAGCAAAATTATATTGGTTCATCATCAGTGTAGATCAGCGCAGATTAGCGTTCCTCA
The DNA here is from genome assembly GCA_019634615.1 of Opitutaceae bacterium. GTDB lineage: Bacteria > Verrucomicrobiota > Verrucomicrobiia > Opitutales > Opitutaceae > UBA2377. The sequence goes on along the minus strand of JAHCAZ010000032.1, from coordinate 28,406 downwards.
CATGTCTCTCCCCCATAATCGCCCGCCGTCTGCCGCCGACCTCCGCCGCGCCCGGGCCTCCCTGGCGCCGCTCTCGGCCGCCGTGGCCGCCGCCAAGCGCCGCGCCGGCCCCGGCGCCACCGCGGTCGCCTGGATGAGCGACCTGCACCTTCACGCCCGCCGCGACTACCCCGGGCTCAGGCCCGTGCCTTTCGACGTCTACGGCCACCACGTCGACTGCTCCGCCAACTTTCAAATCGCCCTCGCCGAGCTCGCCGCGCTGCGCCCCGCGGCTGACCTGCTCATCCTCGGCGGCGACCTCGCCGACAGCGGCTGCGGCGGCGAGGCGCCGGCCGACGAATTTGCCGAACTGCAGCGGCTGCTCGACGCCCACCTCCCGCCCGGCCTGCCGACGCTCCCGCTGCTCGGCAACCACGACCATGCCGACAAGCCCATGTCCAAGCGCCTCGGCCGCCTGCTGCGCGGCCTGAAGCGCGATGGCTGGGTCGATCCCGTCGAGGACCATGATTTCTACCATGCCAGTGTTCGCCACGGCTGGCGCTTCATCGCCCTCGACTCGCGGCAGGATCACAACCTCTCGAACCGGCAGCGCGCGTGGCTCGAGGCCCAGCTCGCGTCGGATCCCAAGACCCCGACCATCATTGCCGTCCACCGCCCCTTCGTGTCGGTCGGCAACTGGGTGGACGACCACCGCCTGCGCGATTTCGCGGCGTTGGCCTTGATCAACCAAGCGCCGTGTGTGCGCCTCGTGCTGTCGGGCCACACGCACAAATCGGCGCTCTGGCAGTACCGGCGCCGCCTGCACGCCGCCTTCCCGGCCGTGGCCTACGGCATCGGCGAGGCCTGCGGCTGGGGTTGCATCGTCCTCGGCCGGCGCGGCGTCGAGGCCGTCTTCGTCAAGGAGCTGCGCTACCGCACCTTCGATCACGTCACCGCCACCCACGCGCTCCGTCCCGGCGGGCACCGCCGGCTCGCGCCGGCGCTGTTCGAGGACAGCGCGCTCTGCAATCCCTGCTTCCTCCCCCGGGAGCTCGACCCGCGGCGGCGCTCCTGAACCGGCCGGAAAAGGGGGTTGATTTATATCGCCCCACGATGTTTTTCTGGGGCGTCGCGGCCGGTCCGGCGCCGCGCCCTTCCCACCATGATCGATCCTCGCTCCTTCGTATACCTGAATCCGATCCTCAAGACGCTGCTCACCTTTGGCGTGGGCCTCGCCCTCTGCGCGCTGCTGTGAGGCGCTTCGGCTACGCCCGCGACCGCACCTGCTGGATCGCCTGCGCGCTGTACGCGACGAACCGCTGGGCCGTGCCGGCGGCGCTCAAGAACGGGTTCCTCCGCGGGCATTTCAACGACTGCCTCCTCATCCCGGCCGCCCTGCCGCTGATGCTCCTCCTCGAGCGGTGGCTCGGGTTGCGCCGGGATGATGCGGCCCCGCGCTGGACCGAGGTCCTCTTCCACCTCGTGATCTGGTCGGTCGCCGCCGAGGTCGTCGGCCCGCGCCTCTTCGCCCACGCCCAGGGCGACGGGGTCGACGTGGCCGCCTACGCGGCCGGGGCCGCCGTCGCCATGCTGGCCTGGCGCCGCGCCTACGCAGGCGACGCCGCCTGACCCGCCCGCAGGCTTGCCCGCGGGCCGCCAGACCGTTCTCCTCGCGGCCGCATGGCCGATCTCCCCAGCGGCGACCTTCGCAGCGACCTTGACGCCATCTACCGGGCCGAGGCCGGGCGCATCCTCGCGACGCTCGTCCGCGTCCTCGGCGACTTCGACGCCGCCGAGGACGCGATGCACGACGCCTTCGGGGTGGCCCTCCAACGCTGGCCGGTCGAGGGCCGGCCGGCCAGCCCGCGCGCCTGGCTCATCTCCACCGCGCGTTTCAAGGCCATCGACGCCCGGCGGCGCCGCGGGCGCCTCGACGCCGCCCAGGCGGACATCGCCGCAACCTTGCACGCCCGCGGTGGCTCCCCGGTCGGGACCGACGACGAGCTGCCCGACGACCGGCTGCGGCTGATCTTCACCTGCTGCCACCCCGCCCTGCCGGCCGACGCGCGCGCCGCGCTCACCTTGCGCGAGGTCTGCGGCCTCACGACCGAGGAGATCGCCCGCGCCTTCCTCACGTCGGCCCCGACCATCGCCCAGCGGATCGTGCGCGCCAAGGCGCGGATCCGCGACGAGCGCATCCCCTACCAGGTGCCGTCCGGCCCCGAGTTGCCCGCGCGCCTCGGGGCCGTGCTGGCCGTCGTTTACCTGTTGTTCAACGAGGGCTATGCCGCCTCCGCCGGCCCGGCGCTGACCCGGAGTGAGCTTTCCGCCGAGGCGATCCGTCTCGGCCGCGTGCTGCACGAGCTCCTGCCCGATCCGGAAGTCACCGGGCTCCTCGCCCTCATGCTCCTGCATGAATCGCGCCGCCTCGCGCGGACCGACACGGCCGGGGAGCCGATCCTGCTGGAGCAGCAGGATCGCTCCGCTTGGAACCAGGCCCTGATCCGCGAGGGCCTCGCCCTCCTCGCTCCCGTGCTCGCGACCCGGCAGGTCGGCCCGTACACGCTCCAGGCGGCAATCGCGGCGGTCCACGCCGAGGCGCGCACGGCGGCGGACACCGATTGGCGCCGGATCAGCGCCTTGTACGCGGCGCTGCTCGCACTGCAGCCCTCGCCCGTCATCGAGCTCAACCGCGCGGTCGCCGTCGCGATGCACGAAGGCCCGGCCGCGGGGCTGGCGCTGGTGGACGCGTTGCTCGCCCGCGGCGAACTGACCGACTACCATCTGGCCCATGCCGCCCGAGCCGACCTCTGCCGCCGCCTGGGTCGCCGCGACGAGGCCGCTGCGGCCTACCGGCAGGCGCTGGCCCTCGCGCCGTCCGACCCGGAACGGCGGTTCCTGGAACGCCGGCTGCGCGAGCTCGGCTGATAAATTTTCCTCCCGGCGGTCGAATTCACGTCCCGCCAATCGACTATCTCCTGAACGACGCCCAATTCCGGGTCCGTTCCCCACTACCACACCATGAAATTCATCTGCCTCGGTTACATCGATCCCAACGTGCCCGTCACCACCTCGGAGACGGAGTGGCACGCCATGATGGACAGCTGCTTCGACTACGACGACCAGTTGCGTGCGAACGGCCATTTCAAGGGTGGCGAAGCCCTGCAACCACCCAACACCGCCATGACCCTGCGCTACGCCAACGGCCGCGTTGTCGTTACCGACGGCCCCTTTGCCGAAACCAAGGAACAACTCGGCGGCATCATGATCCTGGAGGCCCGCGACCTGAACCACGCGGTCGAGCTGATTTCGAAGCACCCGGGCGCCACCTTCGGCCCGTGGGAGATCCGCCCCGCCGCCGACCTCAGCGATATGATGCGCCAGAGCGAGGAGCGCCGCCGGCGCAAGCGGGCCCGGTAGGACGGGTTTCAGGGCAAGCCGTCCGCCGCCTAGCGGCGGCGCCAACTCCGCCACGCGGGCCACGCATAGGCGGCGACCAGGGCCCACAGGAGCCACCACCAGGCCTCGACCTCGGGCCACTGGGCGCCGAGCGCATTGAGCCGCAGCACGCCCTGCACGCCGGCGGTCGACGGCACTAACCGCGCGAGCCACGGCAGCGGTCCCGGCATGCTCTCGAAGGGCCAGCTCGTGCCGGCCAGAAAGAGCAACGGAATCGACGTGATCAGGAAAAAATGGATCGACGCCTCGCGCCGCCGACAAACGCCGCTCCAGGCCAGCGCGAAGACCACACTGGCCAGGACAAACGGCACCATGAAGAACATCAGCCAGCCCGGCTGCCCGTGCCGCGGCAGGTCATAGATCCACGCCGCCGCGCCGAGGTGAAATATGCCGTGCGCGAGGTAAAGCGTCGTCAACGCCGCCACCATGCCGGCAAACCCGGCCGGCGCCAGCGCGGGCATCGCCCGCTCGGTCTCGTAGGCGGTGCCGCGCAGGAGACCCACACCCAGCAGCAGGGTCTGCTGCAGGATGAGCATGAAGACCGCCGGGATCAGGTAGGCGGCATACCCCTCGCGGCTGTTGCCCACGGCATGTCCGCGCAGGGTCACGGGCACGGCCCCGGCTAGCGCGCCGTCGCGGGTGCGGCCGGCCGCGAGAAACTGCCGGGCCTTGATGCTGGCATTCAACGTACCGGTGGTCTCGGCGAAGCCCGCCAGGACCTGCTTGAACTGCAGGAAATACGTGGCGTCGCCGCCATAGGCCACGGTCGTCGGCCGCCCGGTGAGCACGTCGGCGCGGAACTTCGCCGGCACGGCGAGGTAGCCGCGCACGTCGCCGGCCTTCACGGCGGCCTCGGCCTCCGCGAGGGAATCGCAGCGCAGTGCGACGCGCAGAGTCTCGTGCGCCTCGACCGCGCGGATGAGCTGGCGGCTGAGGCTGCTGGCGTCGAGGTCCACAACGGCCACGGGCACCTCGCGCACGATCTCCCGCAGGTACGGCAGTGGATAAAACAGTGAATACAGCAGGGGCGCCACGATGAGTAGCAGGCGCGCCCCGTTGTCGGTCAGCACGCGGCGCCAGGTCTCGTTCCAGCCTGCCCGGAAGGTGTTCATCGGTGCCCCCACGACTTGGGGTCCAGCGCCCGCCAGCGCACCAGCGCGAGCGCCACGGCCGTACCCGCCAGCGCGTATCCGCAAAGCGCCAGGAGTTGCGGCAACGAAACCGCCAACGGCGCGCCGCGGGCGGTCTGCTCAATCTGCAGCTGGAGGTAGGAGGTGAGCGGGAGCAGCCGACCCCACCCCCAGGCCGGCCCGGGCATCGACTCGAGCGGGAAGGTCACACCGCCGAACGCCAGCGCCGGCGCCGTGAAAAACGCGGCCGCGCTGCTCGCGAGCCGATAATTCGCGGTCACCAGCGCGAACGCCGCGCCCAGCGCCACGTAGGCGGCCACGAGGCCGACCATGCCGGCCGCCAGCAGCCAGCCGTGACCGCGCACGGGCCAGCCCAACAGGCCATGCCAGGCGATCAGCATGCCCAGCCCGAGCGTCACCTGCACGGCAAAGGGCACCGCCAGCTTGGCCGCCAGCGCAACCCCACGGCTCCCGCCGGCGCTGGCGAGCCAGGCCGGCGCCGTGCCGTCGCGCAACTCGCGGCCGACGGCGCGCACCGCGGCGAGCATGGCGGCGATATGCAGGATCGCGGCACCGATCCCGGTCACGAGGAACGGCCCGTAGTTCATCTCCGGGTTGAACAAGGTGCTCCGTTGCGTCCCCACGGGGTTCAGCCGCACGCTTGCGATCGCACGGGTCTCGCCGCGTGCCAGGCGACCGCGGGCCTCGACGCTGGCGCCGAAGCCGGCCACGGCGGTCTGCAGGTCGCGGGCGACGACGTTGCCGGCCGTGAGATACTGGGCGTTGTACCACGCGGGGAGCTCGACGGCCCGCCCGCCCTTCAGATCCTGCGCAAAATCCCGCGGCACGAGCACGACGCCGTAAACGTCGCCGCGGCGCAGCTGCGCCCACGCCTCGTCCAGCATCGGTGGTCGCGCGCTGACGCGCAGGCCGGCAGTGGCGTCGAGGGCGCGGATGAATTGCCGCGACGTGGCCGTCGCGTCGTGATCCACAACCGCCACGGGCAGGTCCTCCATCACCCCGCGGGCGAAGATCGCCCACGCCAGGACCACCCCCGCCAGCGGCAGCCAGAGCAGGGCAATCTGTTCCCCGGGCCGGCGAAGTTCGGTCAACTCGCGGGCCAGGCAGGCCCAGAATCCCGGGACGGACGCGCCCATGGCGACAGCCCGCTCAGCCGCGCGGCCGCGGCACGATCACGCTCATGCCCGGCCGGAGCCCGGGCACCGGCGCCACGGGGCGCGCGCGGATCTCAAAGGTCTTGAGGTCGAAGCCGGCCGACGCACTGGTGGCCCGCCACGTGGCGTAGGCGCCGAGTGCGGCGAGATAATCCACTTTGAAGGTCACCTCGCGGTTGCCGAGCGCCGGCACGCGGCCGGTCAACTCGGTGCCGAGCCCGATGCCGGCCAGCAGATCTTCGCGGATCTGGAACACGACCCAGGTGTCGTTCAGGTCCACGAGCGTCACGACCGGGAAGCCCGCGGGGGCGATCTCGCCGGCGTCGATCAGCAGCGCCGCGACCTCGCCGGCCTGCGGCGCCTTGATGCGGGTCTCGGCCAGGTACGCCTCGACTTCCGACACCGCGCCGCCGGCCTGGGCGGCCACCGCGGCGGCCGCCGCCTTGTCCTCCTCGCGCGCGCCGGCCACGGCCATCTCGTGCATCGCCTGTGCGCTGGCTGCTGCCGCGCGGGCGGCGCGGGCCTGCGCCTCCGCCTCGTCGCGGCGCTGCCGCGGCACGACGCCATCTTTGTGCAGGCGCTCGACACGCTCGAGGGTGACATCGGCCAGTTCCGCCGCGGCCTTCGCGCGCAGCCACTGCTGCTCGGCGGCGCGGATCTCCTCCTGGCGGGCGCCGGTGTCGGCCTTGCGCCGCAACGCACCGGCGGCATCGCGCGCGCCCTCGGCCTGCGCAAGCTTGGCCCGGAGTTCGGGGCTTTCGAGAGTGAAGAGCAGGTCGCCCCGCGCCACGGTCTGCCCGAGCTTCACGGCGACGGCGTCCACGCGACCGGGCACCTTGGCCGCGATGTCGATCTCCGTAGCCTCGACCTCGCCCTCGAGGATGATGGGCACGGGACGGAACGACAGCCAGAGGCCGACGGCGAGCAGGGCGGCGGCCACACCGGCTCCGGCGATGATGAGGGTACGCGAAGTGCTCATGGGAAAATCCGTGCCTCCGCCCGCGTCTCATAGGTGAAGAAGCGGGCCGGGTCGCCCGCCGCCTCGAGAAGCGTGGCGAGCGTGACGACGAAGTCATAGGCCGCCGCGGCGCGTTCGGTCTCGACGCGCGCCAGGGCGAGCTGGGCATCCACGACCTCGAGCGAGGTCGCCTGCCCCTCGGTGAACGCGGCCTGGCGCACGCGCAGGTTCTCCCGCGCGAGCGACTCGGTCTCCGCGAGGGCCGCGTATTGTTCCTGCGCCGACACCACCTCGCGGTGGCATTTCTCGGTCAGCGTATGCAGGTTGCGGCGCAGGTCATCCTCCAGGAGCCCTACGCGCCGCTCGAGCGCGCGCGCGGCCCGCAGGCGGCTCGGGCGGTCGGTGCGATCCCACAGCGAGAAACGCACGCCGATGCCAGTGGCCCAATCGGGATCGAGCAACGTGAGATCGCCGCGATTGAGTTCCTTGGCTCCGAACCAATACACCTCCGGGCGCATCCGCCCCTGCTCCGCCGCGGCGGCCTCGGCGGCCTGGGCGCGGCGGGCAGCGAGGTAATCGAGTGCCGGCTGCCGCGCCGCCCCGGCGACGGCAAAGGTCGCGGCCGGTTCCAGCGGGGCGACGACGACAAAGAGCGGCGAGCCCGGCAGTCCGGCGGCATCGTCGCCCAGCAGGCCGGCGAGCGCGATGCCCGCAATCTCGACCTGGCGATCGGCCTTCTGTTTCTCGCGCCGCGCCTCGGCGCGGGCGACATCCGCATGCAGCCGCTCGGCCCGCGTGACGAAACCCTCCTCCTCGAGTCGCACGGCCTGGCGGAGGTGTTCCTCGACGCCGGCCAGCACCGCGGTGCGCGTGACCTGCACGGCACGCGCCAGCTGCAGGCCATAGTAGCGGCGAACGAGCTCGGTGAAGAGACCGTTTTCGGTCTGCCGTAGGGTCGCCTGCGCCTCGGCCTCACCCGCCGCCCCCGCCCGCCGGCCCGCGGTGATGCGCCCGCCGGTGTAGAGCGGCCAGACGGCGGTGACTTGCCCGCGGACGAAGGCATCGCTCTGCACGGTCGTGACGAACCTCGGCAATGCCGCTGGCGGCACGGTGGGGTGCAGCGCGAGCATTGCCTGTCGGATGGGGTCCAGGTCGATCTCGATCGGGCGGTCGATCCACGTCTGCGTCGCCCCGACGTCCACCTGCGGCTGCGACAGGCTGCGGCTGGCCCGGTGCTCGGCCGCCTTGCGTTCGACTTCGGCGCGCGCCGCCTGAAGGGCCGGGTTCGCCTGCTGCAGCCGCCGCCACGCGTCGTTGAACGACAACCCCTCAGCCCCGCGGGCGGGCTCAGCCCAGACGGCCGCGAGGGCAACCGCCAGGCATCCCAACATTCTCGACATGCGATGGTGCATAACCGTGTCCGCAGCGTTGCGGACTCGCCAACACTAGGAGCCCAATCCCGCGTGAGGCAACGAGTGAAGGGAATGCCGGGGAATAATATTTCCGACCCGGACAGTCCTTCAAACTTGCGCTTTCCACGCGGCCCGCGGGGAGTAGCATGCGTTTCCGAACCTATTCTTCCTATGGCCCGATTCACCCGCATGCAGGTCCTCGCCGCGATGTACGACATCAGCGTCGTCCCGGTCTTTTATCACGCCGACGTCGAGACGGCCAAAAACGTGGTCGCCGCGATCAGCCGCGGCGGCTGCAAGCTCGTGGAGTTCGTCAACCGCGGCGACCATGCCTGGGCCGTCTTCTCGGAGCTCGAGCGCCATTTCGCCAAGGCCGATCCGTCGCTGATCCTCGGCGTCGGCTCGATCGTCGAGCCGTACACGGCGGCGATGTACATCAACTGCGGGGCGAACTTCGTCGTCGGCCCGTCGCTCAATCCCGAGGTCGCGGAGCTCTGCAACCGCCGCATGATCCCCTACTCGCCGGGCTGCGGCAGCGCCACGGAGATTTCCAACGCGCAGGCGCTGGGCTGCGAGATCGTCAAGGTGTTCCCCGGCAAGGAAGTCGGCGGCCCGAATTTCGTGAAGAACGTCATGGGGCCGATGCCTTGGACGCGCATCATGCCGACGGGTGGCGTCGACTCGACTGAGGAGTCGCTCACGTCCTGGCTTAGCGCCGGCGTCGCCGCGATGGGCATGGGCAGCAACCTCATCACGAAAGAACTCCTCGCCGCCAAGGACTGGGCCGGCATCGAGCAGAAGGTCCGCGAGACCGTCGACCGCGCGAAGGCCATCAAGGCCAAGCTGAAGAAGTAATTTGGCTAGCTTCCGCCCTGCCCGCCGTAGGCTTGGCGAAGGAGGTAGGTAGGACCGTCTACGCTTGGTCGCGTATTCGAAAGGCATTCCTTTGCCGAATCGTCACGTCATCGTCCGGAACTCGTCTCATGGATCGCGGACCATCGGCCGCACACCCAACACGACCATGAAATCATTCCTGAAGCTCCTCCTCGCCGGCGCCGTCGCCGGCTTCCTCTACACGCTCGGCAGCGCCCCGATCCCGGCGTTCACCTTCGCCGTCGTCGCGATCCTCACCGCCTGGACGCTCGTCCAGTACGGTCCCGCCCGCCCCCGCTGGCAACCGAAGGTCCGTGCCCTGCCGTCCCGCCGTACCTGCGCGACTGACCTGCAACTGCGGTTTCCGGCCGTGAAGCCCGCTGAAAAGGTTTCGCCGCAACTCACGCTAGCGGAATAGCTGCCACCCGAAGCTTGGTCGTCGAGGGTTTCCTTCCTTGACCGGTATCGCGCGGGCAACAACGTGCTTTGTTCTGACACTCCCTTGCCTGGTGGTGTAATGGCAGCACAGGCGACTTTGACTCGCCTAGTCATGGTTCGAATCCATGCCGGGCAGCCAGTTGGTGATAAGCAAGATGCGGATCTATAGAGATATTTTCGGGTAAGCGTCTTGTTGCTGACTTGGCATAAAATCGAGGAAAATCGCCGTTTTCCGAGGCCTTCAACCACCTAGGCGCCGGCATGGACGGTCAGTTGAGTGCGCCGCAATTTTGGGATCTCCGACCTGGCCATGCGCACAGAAGATCCAAAAGCCGAGCCTACGATGGACTGAATGGCTTCGGGCTTTGTTGGCTACTCAGTTCGCCGCGCGTAATGCCAGATATTCTCCCAAGATTTCCCGCCTCCATCACCCTTGATGTTTCTCCGAATGTGCCGGCCGGCTGTCTCAACTGCACTTGCCCATTGGTGTTGAAGTCTCGAGCGAATTTGAATCTCGATGCGCAGTCCGTCGAACTTCGAACGATCCCACTCTCGTGCCGCAATCAATGCGTGTTCTTCGGCCTGGCTCCGATATTTGTAAATCAGGTGAACGCCTCGATAACCGTCGTCCTTGGGCTGACTGATGTAGTCATCCATGTGCTCGCGAATGGAGCCACGGTCTGGGTTCTTCTTATGCGCGTCTTCGTAGACGCTCAGAAGCTCCTCGATCTTGTCCACGTCACTCATTATCGCCCGACACCCGCCCAAGTCCTGCATTGAGGTCAGATCAAACATTCTGCCGTGCTCCTTTTCCTGCCGCAGCATTTTCGCCCGTATGGCTTCGGCACGCTTAAGGCGCTGATACACGATCGCCGTTTTTTCTACCCTAATGGCGCGCTGCTTAAGCGTCATGTTTATGGAATTGAGCGGATACGAATGCGCGGAACGCCAGTTGTTCACCAGCATGAGCGCCTCCTCGATGTCGTAAAAGAACTCGAGTTGATTCCAATCCTGAGTCTTCGCCAGCAGTACAGCAGCACGGTTGATCTTCCCCTTGCTGGACGACGGTTACGTGTATTGCACGATGTCGATACAAACACTTTTCACGGCAGCGTCGAGTATCGCGGTGGCGCTCAAGCTACCGCGAATACCGGCTTCGGCCGTACGACTAGACCTTTGCGACGGCCGTCGGTTGGGTGGAGAAACGCGAGCTGCCGGACGGCTCGGTAATCACGCTGAATACTGATTCCGCTGTGGCCCTTCAGCTAGAGCGCGGCGAGGCGAATTTCGCGGTCGCGAAGGACCAGGACCGGCCGTTCATCGTCAGCGCCAATGGCGTGGACTTCCGCGCCGTCGGCACGGCGTTCAGCGTCCGGCTGCGGGACGAGTCGGTCGAACTGCTTGTCACTGAGGGCAAGGTGGCCGTCGCGCCCCCGGAGCCGGCGCCCACGGCCACCGCAGCTCCCGCGGACCTCACTCCGGCCGCCGCGCCCGCCTCGTATCTGGTCACCGCGGGGCAGTGCACGAGTGTGTCGCTCAAGCCGGCAGCGGTGCCGGCGCCGATCATCGAGGTCCCGGCCGCAACGGTGCGGCAGGCGCTGGCGTGGCAGGAACGGCGGTTGGACTTCGAGGATGCGTCGCTTGCCGACATTGTCGCGGACATGAACCGGTATTCCGCACGCAAGCTCGTCATCGCCGACCCGGCGTTGGCGGCGAAGCGCTTCGGCGGGTCGTTCCCGGCGGGGGATGTGGATACGCTGGTGCGGCAGCTGCAGCGGAATTTCCGCGTGACGGTGGAGCAGCGGGATGGGGAGTGGGTTTTGCATTCGCCGGAGTGAGGTGTAGGAGCGGCTTTATGCCGCGATTGGGGGCGCAACATCGCGGCATAAAGCCGCTCCTACATTTCGGCATCGAACCGTCCGTCCGGAGGCCGGACGCTACCCAATGAGGAGGACGGTGTGGCGGGTGTTTAATCAGCTGCTCGCTTCCCCAAAAGCGTTGTTTCGCCGGGAGCCCTTTGCCATAGGTCGGGTTCCTATGGCCCGTTCTTCTGCCTCCAAGAAACGCCGCGTTCATTATGTGCCGAGCACCCACTGGGATCGCGAATGGCACATGCCCCTCATGGGGTTCCGCTTCGGGCTCGTGCAGTTGCTCGACCGCGTGATCGACGCTCTCGAGGACGGCACGCTGCCGGGGCCGTATCAGACGGACGGACAATCGATCCTTTTCGAGGACTACCTCGAGATCCGCCCTGACCGCCGCGCGCGGATCGAGAAGCTCTGCCGCGCGGGCAAGTTCGCCGTCGGGCCGTGGTACTCGATGCCCGATGAGTTCACCGTCTCCGGCGAGGCCATCATCCGCAACCTCGTGCTGGGCCGCGCCCAGGCCCGCGCGTACGGCGCCACGGCGGCCAGCGCCGGCTACGTGCCCGACATGTTCGGCCACAACAGCCAGCTCCCGCAGATCCTCGCCGGCTGCAACATCCCCGCCGCCATCCTCTGGCGCGGCGTCAACGACGAGACGAAACGCAATTTCCTCTGGCGCGGCGCCGACGGCACCGAGATCCCCTGCCACAAGTTCGCCCGCCAGGGCTACGGCGCCTACCAGGCCCACGTCGGCCGCGCCCACGAGCCCAACCGCCTGATCGAGGACGAGCCCGCGGAATTCGCGAAACACCTCGCCAAGTTCCTCCGCGAGGAGGCCGCCGCCACCGACGTCGACCCGATCCTCCTCCACGATTCCTGCGACCACCAGGAATGGAGCCCCGCCCGCTACGCCCTGCTCGCCGCCGAGCTGGCCAAGAGCGGGGAGTACGAGCTGGTCCACTCCGACTTCGACGCCTACCTCCGCGAGCTCATCGCCCAGCGCGACCGCATCACCGGCCGCCTCGAAGGCGAGCTGCGCGATCCAGGGATCGCGATCTGGGGCGAGCAGCCCCTCGAGGCCAGCATGCAGTGGCTCATCCCCGGTGTCCTCTCCAGCCGCGTGCGCCTCAAGCAGGCCAACGCCCTCTGCCAGTCGCTGCTCACGCAATGGGCCGAGCCGTTCACCGCGTACGCCGCAGCGACGCTCGGCTCGCAGTTCGCCCCCGGGTACTTCGACCTCGCCTGGCGCCGGCTGCTGCAGAACCACGCCCACGACTCGATGGACGGCTGCAGCGTGGACCAGGTCCACAAGGACATGGAGCAGCGCTTCGACGAGACCCGCCTCATCGCCGACCGCCTCGCGCTCCAGGCCACGAGCCAGCTCGCCGCCGCCGTGCCGGGCGAGCTCAAGGACGACGAGGTGCGTGTCACCGTCTTCAATCCCCTGCCCCGCGACTTCGCCGGCGTCACTGAGGTCGTCCTCGAGATCCCGACCACCTGGCCGCAGTTCAACGAGTTCTTCGGCTTCGAGCCCAAGCCCGCCTTCCGCGTGTACGGCGCCGACGGCCAGGAGATCGCCTACCAGCGCCTCGCGCAGGCCATGAACCGCGTGCGGCCGCGGCTGCGCACCACGAAGTTCCCCGAGAACGTGTACAGCCACCACGTCACGGTCGCGCTCACGCTCGCCGTGCCTGCGCTCGGCTACACGACGCTCACCGTCCGCGCCGCCAAGCCCGAGACGCCCACGCGCCACCCCGAGGTCCCCGGCCTCGCCACCGCGGCCAACGCGATGGCCAACGAGCATCTCGCCGTGAAGATCGAGGCGAACGGCACGCTCACCCTCACCGACCGCGCCACGGGCCGCACCTACCGCGAGCTGCTCGCGTTCGAGGACTGCGCCGACATCGGCGACGGCTGGTTCCACGGCGTCGCGCTCAATGACCAGGTGTTCGTATCCACGTCGTGCCGCGCCGACGTCGCCCTCGTCCAGAACGGCCCGTTGCTCACGACCTTCCGCATCCGCACCGTCATGTCGGTGCCGGAGGCGTTCCAGTTCGACCGCATGGTGCGCGCCGAGAAGTTCACCGAGCTCGTGATCGACAGCACTGTCAGCCTGCGTCCGGGTCAGAAGCACCTCGACGTGCGGACGACCATCAACAACACCGCCGACGACCACCGCGTGCGCGTGCTGCTGCCCTCGGGCACGAACGTGAAGACCTACCTCGCCGACACGCCCTTCGACGTGGTCGAGCGCCCCATCGCGCTGCGGAAGGACAACCACGAGTACCGCGAACTGGAGGTCGAGACCAAGCCGCAGCAGAGCTGGACGGCGGTGCACGACGCGAAACAGGGCCTCGCGGTCGTCGCCGACGGCGGTCTGCTCGAGACGGCGGTGCGCGACCTGCCGGACCGCCCGATCGCGCTGACGCTCTTCCGCGGTTTCCGCCGCACGGTCTTCACCGACGGCGAGCCCGGCGGCCAGCAGCGTGGCCCGCTGCACTTCCACTACGCCATCGTGCCGCTCGCCGGCGCGCCGGACCGCATCGCCCTCGGCGAACTCGGCCAGCGCCTCGCCGCCGGCCTCCGCGTGGTGCAGATGCGCGGCGCCGACCTGCCGATCTTCCGCGACCAGGCGGGCGTCACCCAGCCGGCCGCCCCGGCGACCGCGGGTCTCCTGCGCCTCGAGGGCGCGGCGCTGGTCAGCAGCCTCCGGCAGCTCGGGGAGGCCGTCGAAATCCGTCTCTTCAATCCACTGACGCGCGCCGCGACGGCCAAGCTCGTCGTGACGGACAAGGCCTTCAAGCCGAAGCAGGCCGCGCTGACGGACTTCGAGGGCAACACGAAGGGCAAGCTGAGCCTCGCAGGAGGCAAGGTAAGCCTGACGCTGAAGCCTAAGCAGATCGTGACCGTAAGGTTGGCGTAAGGTTTCTTGACCATGGATTTCCTGGAGCGGCTGCGACCCTGTCGAAGGCAACGCAGCAGGAGGGCCGAAGGCCCGAGAACATCACAGCCTAGGGCAACGCCCTAGGAACGATCGTTCGGCATCAGGCGAGGGCTGAAAGCCCGATCAATGGCCCGGGCTTTCAGCCCTCGTCACGGAATCCGGTTATCGTGTCCTGGGGTTCCACCCCAGGCTATCATGGCGGTGGGCCTTTGGCCCGGTGTCTTGGGTAGCGGCCGGCCTCCGGACGGCCGTGTTCGACATGCGCACGCCAACCACGGCCGTCCGGAGGCCGGCCGCTACCCAAACCGGTTTACAAGAGGTAGCAGAGTAAACAGAGAGTTATGATTTAGCACCTCCGTTCCCTCTGTTCCCTCCTGTAAAATTGCTTGGGTCCGATTCCGTGCAATCCGTGTAATCCGTGGTTCCAATTCCGTGGTTCCTGTCCATCTCGAGAATTGACGCGGATTTTGCCTTACCGTTGCATGCTGGTCATGCACGCACCTGCGACGGCGGTTGATCCTCGAGTCAAATACAAGAACATCGTCCTCAAGCTCAGCGGCGAGGTTCTGCGCGGCGGGAAGTCCGGCGACCCGATCGATGCGGCGACGCTCGAGAAGACCTGCGCGCAGATCAAGGAGATCCACGAGCTCGGCGTGCAGGTGTGCGTCGTCATCGGCGGCGGCAACATCTTCCGCGGGCTCAACGGCGCGAAGCGCGGCGTGGACCGCACGACAGGCGACTACATGGGCATGCTGGCGACGGTCATCAACGGCCTCGCAATCATGGACTGCCTCGAGAAGATGGGCGTCAGCACGCGCGTGCAGTCGGCCATCCCGATGAACCAGATCGCCGAGCCCTTCATCATGCGCCGCGCCATGCGCCACCTCGAGAAGGGCCGCGTGGTCATCTTCGTCGCCGGCACGGGCAACCCGTATTTCTCCACCGACACCACCGCCGCCCTGCGCGCGTCGGAGATGCACGCCGACATCATCATGAAGGCGACCAAGGTGGACGGCATCTACGACAAGGACCCGAAGAAGCACGCCGACGCGGTGAAGTACGACGACATCACCTTCATCGACGCCCTGCGCCAACGCCTGAACGTCATGGATTCCACGGCGTTCTCGCTCTGCCTCGACAACAACGTGCCGATCCTCGTGTTCGACCTCAACGACGAGCACGCCATCCGCAAGGCCGTCCTCGGCGAGAAGATCGGCACCCTCGTCCACAGCTGACCGCCCCCCGCCCCCGCAACGCAACGTCACTCCCCAACCCGAGAAATTCCATGAGCCATCCCGCCGTCACCGAAATGCAGGCCAAGATGAAGAAGGCCGTCGACCACACGCTGCACGAATTCAGCGCCATCCACACCGGCAAGGCCACGCCGGCCATGGTCGAGACCGTCATGGTCGAGGCCTACGGCACCATGACCCCGCTGAAACAGTGCGCCGCCATTTCCACGCCCGACGCCCGCCTGATCCAGATCCAGCCCTGGGACGTCAGCCTCATCAAGGCCATCGTGAAGGGCATCCAGGAGGCCAACCTCGGCTTCAACCCGATCCCCGACGCCAAGATCGTGCGCGTGCCGCTGCCCGAGATGAGCCGCGAGCGCCGCCTCGAGTTCGTGAAGAACGCCCACCGCCTCGCCGAGGAAGGCCGCGTGCAGGTGCGCAACATCCGCCGCGACACGATGGAGGTCCTCAAGAAGGCCAAGAAGGACGGCAAGATCTCCGAGGACGACGAGAAGCGCCTCGAGAAGGAAGTCCAGGCCGCGACCGACAAGGCCATCAAGGACATCAACGATTCCCTGGCCCACAAGGAGAAGGACCTCCTGGCGGTCTGAGGCGCTGGCTGTGCCTTTGAGTAGGGCCCGGCCTCCGGACGGGCCGTCCGCCCTGTGCGAAGCCAACGCCCGTCCGGAGGCCGGGCGCTACCCACGATCCCCCTGACATGCTTTCCACGTTGAAGAAGACCCCGCCGCGGCGCGTCGTCGTGAAGCTCGGCACCGGCGTGCTGACGTCCGGGATCGGCGAGCTCAACCGCGCGCGCATCGCCGGGGTTTGCGCGCAGATCGCGGCGCTGCGGGCGCAGGGGACGGAAGTCATCGTCGTCTCGTCCGGGGCCGTCGGCCTGGGCATGGGGCGCCTCGGGCTCAAGAAGCGGCCGGCCGAGGTGGCCAAGAAGCAGGCCTGCGCCGCCGTCGGGCAGAGCCTGCTGATGCAGACCTGGCAGGCCGGCTTCGCACCCCACGGCGTGACCGTCGCGCAGGTGCTGCTCACCCACGAGGACCTGCGCAGCCGCGACCGCTACCTGAGCGTGGCCAAGACCCTCGAGGAACTCATCGCCTACGGCACCATCCCGGTCATCAACGAAAACGACACGGTGAGCGCGGCCGAGATCCAGGCGCTGCTGAAGTTCGGCGACAACGACACGCTCGCCGCCATGGTCGCGAGTTTCGCCCGGGCGCAATATCTGTTCATTCTCTCGACGGCCGCGGGGCTGGTCGACCTCAAGGGCACGAAGCAGATCGTGCCGGTGGTCGAGAAGATCACCCCCGAGATCGAGGCCATGGCCGGCGGCACGACGAGCGAGACGGCCACGGGCGGCATGATCTCGAAGATCAGCGCGGCCAAGCTCGCCACGCGCGCGGGCTGCGGCGTGTTCATCGCGAGCGGGGCCGAGCCCGACATACTTCCGCGGCTGCTGGGTGGACGCGGGCCGGGCACGTTCTTTGTCCCGAGCGGGCTGCCGCTCGATGCGCGCAAACGATGGCTGGCGTACTTCCAGCGGCCAGCGGCCACGGTATTCGTCAACGCGTGCGCGGTTCCGGTGCTGCGGGAACAGGGTCGGAGCCTGCTCGCCGTGGGCGTGACGCACGCGGTGGGCGACTTCGCCGTCGGCGACGTCGTCAACATCGCCGGCCCCGAGGGTCAGCTCATCGCCCGCGGCCAGGTCGCGTACGGCAGCACCGACATCCCGGCCATCGCCGGCAAGAAAGGCGACGCCGTCGCCGCGCTCTTCCCCGGGCGCAAGCGCCTCGAGGTCGTGCATCGGGACAACCTGGTGCTGCTCTAGCCCAGAGAATCGCAACCGCGAAGGGCGCGAAGAGACGCGAAGGGTTCGATCCGATCGCGGAAGCGCGGAAATGCGGAGCTGGCAGGGTAGCCACGAGCGTGAGCGAGTGGAGGTCGGGCACGCGCATCGGGCAAACCACTCGCTCACGCTCGTAGCTACGGCTTGGTGCGCTTCGCGTCCCTTCGCGAGTTTCGCGGTTCTTCTCCATTCGGACTGTATGATGAGACCGCCCAAACCCGGGCTAGACTCCCGCCGAATTGCGGTGCATAGTGCAGAATCTATGCATCAGCCACACCGCTGGTTTCGTGCCGGCATCGCTTTGTCGTTTTTACTGACCGCCGCCCTTGGCTTCGCCGCGGACTTCCCGTCGCGCACCTTCCTCAACGCCGGCGGCCGGATCATCGAGCACACCGCTGGTGAAGAGGAACTTGCGCTGGAGTTTGCCCAGCGCATCGGCGAGATCTACGCGGGGGAAGCGATGCTGGGCCATGTCGCCGCGCCGGCCGAGATCACGCAGCACCTCGGCGATTATCAGGCCGCCCTTTGCCGTTACCTGAACCTGGCCCAGCCCACCCCGCAGATGGTGTCGATCTTGGCCCGGATCAACCTGCTCAACGGGACCACGAGCGCGACCGAGGCCCAGGCGCGCGCGTCGGTGATCAATGTCCAGCTGTGGCGTGAGGCCGATCTCGCCGCGCGGCTCGACGCCGGTGTGACCGTGCCGGGCATCACCCGCCGGGCCGGCGGCGCGGGCTTCGACGTCAAGCCACCGAAGAACCTCTCCGATTTCAGCACTTGGGCGCTTCCGATCATCATCGCCACGCGCGACACGGAGACGGGCGCCGCGCTGGTGACCAAGAAGATCGCCGAGGCCCGCCAGGCGCTCGCGCAGCAGGCCCGGGATCAGGCCGCCCGCCTCGCGATCCACGGCCTTTTTGAGGAGGCGGTCGAATCGGCGCTCGCCTCCCAGTACCTCGCCAGCAAGGACCGCCGCTGGTTCTGCTCCGGCGTGGCCACCTACCTCGCGTTCAAGGTCATCGAGGACCGGCTCGGCACCGAGACGGCGCTGCGCTACTACGACGTCGACGAGCAGCTTCGCCTCTACAGCGACCTGAAGCAGGTGTCCAATCTCGAGAAGTGGTCCCTCGCCGAGGAGCAGACCCCGGCGGTGCGCGAGATGCGCACCAACAAGGCCAACAAGGTGTTCGCCGCCGAGGTGATCTATAACCTCACCGCCATGCACGGCCCGGAACTCGTGTCGCGGCTGCTGACCGAGATCGGCAAGACGAAGCGCGAGAAGGCCTCGATGAAAACCGTGCACGCCGCGTTCAAGAAGCTGCTGCACGAGGATTTGAAGACGTATTTGCCGAATCAGTATTGAGTTTGGAAACCGCGAAGGGCGCCAAGGAGCGCGAAGGGGTCCAAACCGGGTAATCGCGGAAGGGCGGAATTGGCGGGGTAGCTACGAGCGTGAGCGAGTGGAGGTTGGGCGCACGCCGCGGGCAAGCCACTCGCTCACGCTCGTAGCTACGGCTTGAATCGCTTCGCGTCCCTTCGCGATCTTCGCGGTTCCATGGGATTGATCCCATCCCGGGCTTGCCCTCGCCGCGGTGAACGTGCTCGCTCGCTCCTTCGCGCATGGATTTCGAACTCGATTCTCCCCGGCCTGGTGGCGGCATTCCGCCGATCGACTTCCGCGCGCTCCTGAATGACGAGCAATTCAACGCCGTCACCGCCCCGCCCGGACCCCTGCTCGTCCTCGCCGGCGCCGGGTCGGGCAAGACCCGCACCCTCACCTACCGGGTCGCCTACCTGCTCTCGCAGGGCGTGAAACCCGCGGAGATCCTCCTCCTCACCTTCACCAACAAGGCGGCCAAGGAGATGCTCCACCGCGTGCACGACCTCACCGGCATCGAGCCGGCGCGGTTCTGGGGCGGCACGTTCCACTCCCTCGGCCACCGCGCCCTGCGCATCTACGGCGAGAGCATCGGGCTGCCGCGCAACTTCACGATCCTCGACGCCGACGAATCCGAGTCGCTGCTCAAGCAGTCCGTCGAACACGAGGACCGGCTGTTCTTCAAGGACAAGACCAACCCGCGCCCCGGCCCGCTCTTCAGCGTTCTCTCCCTCGCGCGCAACACCCAGATGTCGCTGGCCGACACGGTGACGAAGAACTTCCCACAGTACGCCGAGATCGCCCACCGCTTCCCGGCCTTCGCCGCCGCCTACGAAAAGAAGAAGCGCGCGCAAAACGTGGTCGACTACGACGACCTGCTCGAGCTCTGGCTGCAGCTCCTGCAAAAGGCGCCCGAGGTCGCGGAGTATTTTGCCCACCGGTTCAAGCACGTGCTCGTGGACGAGTACCAGGACACGAACACGATCCAGGCCCAGATCGTCGACCGCCTCGCCGGCCACCACTGCATCATGGCGGTCGGCGACGACGCACAGTGCATCTACTCGTGGCGCGGCGCCAACTTCGAGAACATCATGTCGTTCCCGGAGCGCCACCCGGGGACGGTCATCCACCGCATCGAGACCAACTACCGCTCGACCCCGGAGATCCTGAACTTCGCCAACGGCGTCCTCCTCGCCCAGCCCAAGGGTCGGCACTTCGACAAGGAGCTGCGCGCCCACCGCGGCCACGCCCAGAAGCCGTTCGTCGTGCAGACGATGGACGACCGCGAGCAGGCCGAGTTCATCCTCAAGCGCATCCGCGCGCTGATCGAGGACGAGGGCGTGTCGGCGAACGAGATCGCCATCCTCTATCGCTCGCACTTCCTCGCGCTCGAAATCCAGCTGGCCCTGTCGCGCGCCGGGGTGCCGTACCACATCACCAGCGGCGTGAAGTTCTTCGAGCGCCAGCACGTGCGCGATCTGGTCGCCCTGCTGCGCTTCGTCTACAACCCCACCGACACCCAAGCCTGGCAGCGCATCGCCGTGCTCCTGCCGAAGATCGGCGAGAAGGGCGCGCAGAAGATCCACGAGGCCGCCGCGGACCACGCCCGGCTGATGCAGAAGGACTTCCTCGACGTCCTCGCCAGCGACGACGTGAAGAGCAAGGTCGCCAAGGACGCCAAGCCCGAGTGGGAGAACTTCTGCCTCTCGCTCCGGCAGGTGGCCGAGGCGATGCGCACCACGCGCCCCGAGGCCACGGTGGAGGTCGCGATCGACGGCTGGTACGGCGACTACCTGAAGGGCGCCTTTGCCGACTACCTCGACCGCATGGAGGAATTGAAGGCCCTGGTCGGTTTCGCGAGCCGCTTCGAGGAGATGCAGGACCTGCTCGCGCAGATCGTCCTTCTCAACGGCGAGACGAGCGACCGGCAGGTCGATCCCGACGCCGAGGCGATCAAGCTCACCACCGTGCACCAGGCCAAGGGCCTCGAGTACGACGTCGTCTTCCTGATCGGCGCCGCCGACGGCCAGCTGCCCACGCGGCGGTCGATCGAGAGCGGCGACATCGAGGAGGAGCGCCGGTTGTTCTACGTCGCGGTCACCCGCGCCAAGAACGAGCTCTACATCAGCTACCCCAAGGTCGCGACCCGCGCCGGCCCCGGCGGCATGCTCCTCACCCCCAGCCGCTTCCTGCTGGAACTGCCTTCGGACCTTTACGAGACCTTACGCATCAAACGCAGCTTCGGGTGGTGAGGGTTTTTAGGTCTGGTTCCTTCGGCCCATATCTCGGGAGTTGCACTCCGCAGGGGGTGTGATTCCTGTATCCCTTCTCAATTCCATGTCCTCCAACGTCGAAAATGTCGTCATCGTCGGTACCGGGTGCGCGGGTCTTACTGCGGCCATTTATGCGGCGCGCGCCAACCTCAACCCGCTGGTCCTTGAAGGTCCCCTGCCCGGCGGGCAGCTGACCACGACGAGCGAGGTCGAGAACTTCCCCGGCTTCCCCCACGGCGTCGACGGCTTCCAGCTGACTCAGAACATGCGCGAGCAGGCCACGCGCTTCGGCACGCGCTTCGAGCAGGCGCTCGTCACCGCCGTCGATTTCAACTCGATGCCGCGCAAGCTGGTCCTCGGCGACCGCACGATCCTCGCGAAGTCCGTCATCATCGCCACCGGCGCCTCGCCGCGCATGACCGGCGTCCCGGGCGAAAAGGAACTCTACGGCGGCAAGGGCGTGACGACGTGCGCGACCTGCGACGGTGCGTTCTACCGCAAGATGGAAGTCGCGGTCATCGGTGGCGGCGACAGCGCGGCCGAGGAGGCCCTGTTCCTCACGCGTTTTGCCAGCAAGGTTTACCTGGTCCATCGCCGCGACTCGCTGCGTGCGTCCAAGATCATGGCCGACCGCGCCACGTCGCATGAGAAGATCCAGATGGTCTGGGACACGGTCCCGGTCGAGGTCCTCGGCGTAAAGGAGGGCTCGGTCAACGGCCTGAAGGTGAAGAACGTGAAGACCGGCGCCGAGAGTGTGCTGCCGGTGAAGGGCATCTTCGTCGCGATCGGCCACGTGCCGAACACCGGTCCCTTTGCCCCGCCGCTGCAGGTGGACGAGGGCGGCTACTTCAAGCCGGCCGCCGGCTCACAGGTGCGGACGAACATCCCCGGCGTGTACGTCGCGGGCGACTGCTCCGACCACGTCTACCGCCAGGCCATCACGGCCGCCGGCATGGGCTGCCAGGCCGCCATCGAGGCAGAGCGCTGGCTGGCCGAGCACGAAGGCTAGCGAAGTTTAAACCACGGATTACCTGGAGCGGCTGCGCCGCAGTCGAAGGTAAGCGCAGCAGGAGGGCCGAAGGCCCGAGAACATCACAGCCTAGGGCAACGCCCTAGGAACGATCGTTCGGCATCAGGCGAGGGCTGAAAGCCCGGGCGATGGATCGGGCCTTCAGCCCTCGACGACCACTTTGAATAAAAACCTAGGGCGTTGCCCTAGGCTGTCATAGCTCGCGCCGTTGGCGCTGAGTCGTGACCGCGGAAAACCTTATGCAGAAAACAAGATTTTCAGGGATAGTTGCACGGATAACACGAATACGAACCGGATAATCCACTTATCTGCACTGATCTTCACTGATCCCAATCAGTGCCCATCAGTGTTAATCAGTGGTTACTTAGGTTTGAATCCGTGCCATCCGTGTAATCCGTGGTTAAACGGTATTCCCTGACTTACCTCAGGCCAGGATGTCGGCGTGGAATTCCTGCCAGCTGTCGAGGTCGTTGAGGCGGACGGCGTCGCGGACAGCGGTGGCGTCGTCGGGGAGGCCATTGTTCTTGAGGATGCCCTTGCGCGTGGCGTCGTCGTGGATGTAGCCGCGGACGGCCGCGTTGTGCTTTTCGATGGTCGCGGCGTCGAGTTTCACGCCGGGCTGGGCCTTGATCCAGGCCTCGAACTGCGGGTAGGTCGGGCGCTTGTCCTTGATGAACGCGAGCACGGCTTCGCGCTTCAGGCCGAGGGCGTCGATGGTCATCTGGTCGTAACCCTTGCCGCAGCCGGGATAGCGGGCGTCGAGCTTGCCGCGGGCCTCGAGGGAGGCCTTGAGCCAGAGACGGGGGAGGTGGAGGACGCCGAGGGGACCGGCGGTGCCGGAGCTGATGAGGGGGACGAACGTTGCCATGGATATCAGGGGGTTGAGGTTGATGTGGTTGGTCCAACCGCGACAGGGCGGCTGCGACCGGACACGAGGGAGCCAATCCTACCGCCGGAAGGCAATGGCTGTCTTCGTCCTACCCGTAGCCGAAAAAAACTTGGCGCGCCCCGTACGCCCGCCATCGTGCGAGCCGCATGCCCCCCACACCGTCCGCACCTGCCTGGGGCCGCTATGAGCGGCTCATGCCGGCTGAGATCGAGGCGATCTTCGCCCAGCACCCCGTCGCCTACCTGCCGTGGGGCGCGTTGGAATATCACGGGAAGCACGCAGCGGTCGGCCTCGACGGGCTCAAGGCCCACGGACTGTGCGTGGAGCTCGCGCGCGCGGCGGGCGGACTCGTGCTACCGCCGGTGTACGTCGCGGCCAACACGATCAAGGGGTTGAAGAACCTGCCGTTTCCGCGCCACTCGCTCGACTTCAGCGAGGGCACGCTGCGCGCGCTCGTGCGCGAGCACCTCGACCAGCTCGCCGACGAGAAATTCCGCGTGGTGTTCATCCTCTGCGGCCACGTCGGCCAGCCGCACTACGACATCATCAAGGACGAGGCGGCGCAGTTCAACGCGCGCCAGGGCGGCACCCGGGCGATTGCGACGTCGGAGACCGATCTCGTCTCGAAGGACATCGTGATCGTGAACCACGCCGCGCTCGGCGAGGTGGCGTTCCTGATGCACACCGACCCCGACTGCGTGGACCTCACCCGCCTCCCGACCGACCGCGTCCCCACCCTCGAGCAGGACGCCGTCTGGGGCCCCGACCCGCGCGAGGCGTCCGCGGAAAAGGGGAAGGCCTACACGGCAGCGTTTGTGGCGGCGGCAACCAAGGTCATCGCGGAGGCGATGTGACAATGCCACTTACGACGCGATCTTGCCTTTGGGTAGCGCCCGGCCTCCGGACGGGCGGTTCGGCATGCGCACGCCCAACGCGGCCCGCCCGGAGGTCGGGCCCTACCCAATAATGTGCTTCCGCCCTTCCGCGTTTCCGCGATTCCCTATTCCCTTCCCATGAACTACCGCACCCTTGGCCGGACCGGCCTTAAAGTCAGTGAAGTCTCCCTTGGCACCTGGGCCTTTGGGTCGCCGTCGATCTACGGGTCCGTCGACTCCGGGTCCGCGCACCGCGCGATCCGGGGCGCGCTCGACGCGGGGATCAACTTTTTCGACAGCGCCCCGCTCTACGGCACGAAGGAGGAGGACGGCATCGCCGAGAAGGTCCTCGGCCAGGGCCTCGGCGCCGACCGCGATCGCGTGATCATCGCCACAAAATTCGGGCGCTACCACTCGCGCGTGCACACCAACGAGCTCTTCGACGGCGAGACCGTCGTGTGGTCGGTCGAGCAGAGCCTGCGTCGGCTGGGCACGGACCGGATCGACGTGCTGTTCTTCCACTCGCCGACGCATCCCGCGAAGATCAAGGACAACGTCTGGGCCGCGCTCGACCAGTTGAAGCGCAGCGGCAAGGTGCGGTTTGTCGGCCTGTCGTGCGGGTTCATCCAGGACACCGAGGGCATGACGCGCCAATGGGCGCAGGACGGCCGCATCGATGTCGCCCAGATCGCCTACAGCCTCACGTACCGCGAGTGGGAGCCGATGATCGCTGAGCTCGGCAAATTGAACGTCGGCATCGTCGCCCGCGAGTCGCTGGCGAACGGCTTCCTCGCCGGCGTGTTCACGAAGGACACCGTCTTTCCAGCGGGCTCGCTCAACGCGCGGTATTCGCGCGAGGAGATCGTGGAACGCGTCGAGACAGCCGACCGGTACAAGGCCCTGCTCGTGCGCCGCGACGTCAAGACGCTCGCCGCGGCGGCCATGCGGTGGGTGCTCGACAACCCGAGTGTCTCGCTCGTGCTCTCGGGCTCGAAGAAACTCGAGGAGATCCTCGACTGCGCCACGGCCTCCGCGGCGGCTCCCTACTCCGCTGGCGAACTGGCCGAGGCGCGCAAGCTGCACGTGAAGGACTTCTCGCCGGCGTAACGCGGACCGGCCGGGCCGCCTCGCCGGGATTTACATGCGGCGCGTTTCCCGCCAACCAGAGACGTGCTCACTGAACTGCTTGATGCCTGTGGCCTGAATGAGGCGCCGGCTTATCTTTTGGTGTTCGTGGGCGTGTCGCTGCTGATGATGTGGCGGCTCGAGGCGATGCTGGACCATGGGCTCGAGGGCACGGCGCTCGGCACCCTCATCATGCCCTATTGCTCGGGGCTGGGGAACCTCGTCTTCATCGGCCTGATGATCGCGCACAAGGGGGCGCCGGGTGAGGTGCTGACCAACTGCCTCGTCAATAATGTGACCAACCTCACGCTGCTGCTCGGGTTGCCGGCCCTGTGGTGGGGACTGGAGATCCTGCCAGGCAAGGCCAAGGGAGCGGCGCCGCGCCGACGCAAAGGCGGCGCCGACGCCGGGACGGCCGGACAGCTCAACCGGCTCTCGCTGCTGCTCACGCTGGCGGCGGCGTTGTTCTTTACCGGGGCGGTGTGGGTGCTGGGCGACGACGGGCGGCTCGATGCCTCCGATGGGCTGATGCTCATCGGGCTCTTCCTGTTCTGGCAGTGCATCCAGGTGTTCGACGTGATGAAGCACAACGTCCGGCAGCGCATCAGCTACGGGCCGATGTTCTACGTCGACCTGGTCGTGGTGATCGCCTGCGCGTGGTTCATCTACGAGAGTCTCGACTGGCTGCTCGCCTGGATTGGCACGCAGAAGGGCGGCTTCGTCAGTGCGGCCAACCTCGGCTGGCTTTCCGGGTGGCTGATGGTCCTACCCAACGCGGTGCTCGCGCTCTACTGGGGTTGGCGGCGGCGCGCCGACATTGTGTACAGCTCGCAAGTAGGCGACGGGCATATCTGCATTCCGCTGTGCCTCGGGCTCTACGCGCTCTTCCAGCCGCTGCCGACGGCGGGGTTCTTCACGACGGGCCTCGGGTTGCTCCTCGGCACGATCGTCGCGCACGCGATTTTGCTCATCGTCCCGGGTGGCCTGCCGCGTTGGGCGGGCGGTGTGCTCGTCGCGGCGTACGGTTGGTTTCTGTGGCAGGGCTTGGCGTAGGAGCCTGCTGCCACGCGATATTGTAGGGGCGCAGCTCGTCTGCGCCCTTGGGCACCAACCGCGTATGCGGCCGACGGGCGCACACAAGGTGCGCCCCTACATTTCGATCCATCGCCTGCTTGCAGGCTCCTGCGATCAAGCCAGCGGGTCGGCCTGGAATTTCGCGGCCAGGTCGACGAAAGGCTTCTGCGCCTCGAGCCAGAGAGGGCTTTGGCGGATCTCGACCATCGAGCGCGTCGTGTTGTTGCAGAACAGGTAGCTGGTCGCCCCCAGGCGAATGCACGCATCGAAGTGCGTGCCGTGTGCCTCGGGGGCGAAGACGAAATCGCCCGGGTGCAATTGGCTTTGCCCGAGCTCGGCGCCGAGCGGCGTGCTGTCGGCGATGAAGCGCGCCTTGTAGCTCTCGGCCCGTGGACCCTGATAAAACAAGACTGCACCCTGCTCGCGCGTGAGCTTCGCGAGCACCCACTCGTCGAAGACCGGCTGCTGGTAGAGCGCATTCATGCGCCCGAGGGCGTGGATCACGGCGGTGCGGGCTTCATCGAGATTCATGTGGCGATGAGATACTTGGACCGACGCGGGTGAATCCAGTTCAAATCCAAGGTAGGGGCGCACCTCGCGTGCGCCCTTGGGCATCATTCGCGGATGAAACGTGAGGGCGCACGCGAGGTGCGCCCCTACGGTTCCGCTCGCGTGCCATAATCAGTCTCACTGCGAATTAATGGGCCCTATTAGTTTATTGGAATTATTCTAAATCTCACTTGCGATTTAGAACCATTCCAATCTGATAGCGAATCTCAACATCATGTCTGACACGTCCACCGCCACACCCGAGTCCCTTTCGCAAACCCTGGCCGAAAGCGGACTGCGCTCCACCCCACAGCGCGAGCTCGTGTTCAATGTGCTCTTAAAGAAACGCGACCATCCCACTGCGGATGAGGTATTTGCGCGCGTCAAGGCCGAGATGCCCACCATCTCGCTGGCCACCGTTTACAACTGTCTGGAGACCTTGGTCCAGTGCCGGGTGGTCCGGGCGGTCAACTTCGAGCGTGGCCCCACCCGCTATTGCCCGAACCAGAAGCCGCACGCCCATTTTCACGACGAGAGCACGGGTTCGACCCACGACATCGACCTCCCGCCGGGCCTGCTCGACCAGGTGAAGTCGATCCTCCCCGACGGCTACGATTCCAATTCCGTCGAGATCATCTTCCGCGGCAAAGCCAAGGACTGATCCCCTTATCCCTTACACCATATCACTTACACCTTCCTTCCATGAGCCAGCTCGAAATCAAGGACCTCAACATCAGCATCGGCAGCAAAGCCATCGTCAAAGGCTTCAGCCTCACGATCAAAAGCGGCGAGGTCCATGCGATCATGGGCCCCAACGGCACGGGCAAGTCCACCCTCGCCAAGGCCATCGCCGGCCATCCCGACTACGCGATCACCGGCGGGGACGTCCTCCTCGACGGCGCGTCCATTCTCGCGATGCAGCCCGACGAGCGCGCGCGCGCCGGCCTGTTCCTCGCCTTCCAGTACCCGAGCGAGATCCAGGGCGTGACCATCGCCAACTTCCTCCGCGCCGCCGTCCAGGCCCGCCTGGCCGAGGGCGAGGAGCTCGACGCCACGGCCTACTACAAGCGCCTCTACTCGAAGATGGACGCGCTCAAGATCGACCGGAAGTTCACCTCCCGCGCGGTCAACGACGGCTTCTCCGGCGGCGAGAAGAAGCGCTGTGAGATCCTCCAGATGGCGATGCTCGAGCCCAAGTTCGCGCTCATGGACGAGACCGACTCCGGCCTCGACATCGACGCGCTCCGCATCGTCGCCGAGGGCGTCAACGCCATGCGCGGGCCGAATCTCGGCATGCTCATGATCACCCACTACCAGCGCCTGCTCGACTACATCGTCCCGGACTTCGTCCACGTGATGTACGACGGCCGCATCGTCCGCAGCGGCGAGAAGGACCTCGCCCTCGAGCTCGAGGCCAAGGGCTACGACTGGGTGAAAAAGGAACTCGCCCACGCCTAACCGCCCCCATCTAGGAGCCTGCTTGCAGGCGATCCATCGCGCGCAAGCGCGCTCCTACCCTCCAACATCCAAATCCCTTTCGCCATGAAACCTCCCACCGAACTCGACGCCGCTGCCGCTCCCGCGGAAGTCGCGACCGAAAATCCGGTCCTCGGCATCGATCAGACCGCAGGCAATTTCAGTTACGACGTGAACTACGAGTTCGACGCCGGTACGGGCCTCTCCGAGGAGACCGTGCGCTATATCAGCGCCGTCAAGAAGGAGGCCCCGTGGATCCTCGATTTCCGCCTCAAGGCCCTGCAGGCCTTCCGCGAGAAGCCCATGCCGACGCACTGGGCGACGAAGGATCTCGAGAACATCAACTTCGACAAGATCCGGTACTACCTCTCCCAGGGCCAGAAGCCCAAGCGCACGTGGGACGAGGTGCCG
>JAHCAZ010000031.1 GCA_019634615.1 Opitutaceae bacterium | reverse complement strand
AAGCAAACGGGTACTATTACGCTTCGGCACTTAACCGGTTCCTGAGAATCAAATCCCGCGGATTGCGACGCGTACCGTCATTGTTGAAGGGCATCCTTGATTCGGCAGACCAGTTGCTACTGCTCACCGGTGAACCTGGAAGCGGAAAAAGCGTTGCGATGCGGCATCTTGCACTCGAATTGGCTGACCGTGCGATAAGGAGCCGTGCAGAGAATTGCTTGATCCCGTTGTATGTTAATCTGAGAGAACTCGACTTTCCCACAACCAAAGATCTGACGCCGGAATTTTTGCGGGATTTCGTCATTGCCAACGTACGACGCGGCGACGGGGACTTAGCCCAGGTAATTCGCGAACGTTGGAACGACTACCGCGATCAGGGGCGCTGGTATTTTCTCTTCGATTCGTTCGACGAGATACCATCAATTCTACATGCCCCACACGGATCTAGAATGATAGTGGAGTGCGCGAATGCACTACAGGCGTTCCAAAACGCAAACGGCCCGTGCCGAGGAATCATAGCATCACGGCTACGAGACCGCCACTTCAAGTATCCTCACGGCTTCGTCTCGGCTTCGAGGGCGGCGAGATATTCCAGTGCTTCGTCACGGTTGGAACGGCACATCGTGTCGGTTGGCCGCAGGCTGATGCAAAAGGCCGGCCGCTCGGGTTTGCCGAAGAGGGCGCAGCGGAGGTCGGGGAGGAGTTGCACGCAGGGGATGCCGGCCGGTTTGCCGTGGGGCATGCCGGGGATCGGGGAGGTGATCGAGGGGGCGATGCAACAGGCGGCGCAGTTCGGGCGGCAGTCCATGGCGGAGTTGTTAGCGTGAGGGGTGGCGGTCGGCCCAGAAAAATCGGGGAGCACCCAATCGCCACTCGCTCACGCTCGTAGCTACCTTTGATTCGGCGTTCAGCGTTCAGCGTTCGACGTTCAGCGTTTCACTTCTCCGGTTTGCTTGAGCGTTAAGCGTTGAACGTTAAAAGTTGAGCGTTCTCGCAGGCGCACGTCGAACCGGCCGTCCGGAGGCCGGCCGCTACCCACTGCAATAAAACGCCACGCTGCGGGGTGGCAGCGTGGCGTGATCTGGAACTTGGACGATCTACTTATACCACGTCGAAGCGGTCGGCGTTCATCACCTTGTTCCAGGCGGCGATGAAGTCCTTCACGAACTTCGCCTGCGCGTCGCTCTGGGCGTAGACCTCGGCGAGGGCGCGGAGCTGGGAGTTGGCGCCGAAGATCAGGTCGACGCGCGTGCCCGTCCACTTGACGTTGCCCGTCGCACGGTCGCGGATCTCGAAGTTTTCCTCGGACGGCGACGTCGGCCGCACCTCGTTGCCCATGTCGAGGAGGTTGACGAAGAAATCATTCGTCAGCGTCTCGGGGCGGTCGGTGAAGACACCGTGCTGCGACTTGCCGTGGTTGGCATTGAGGACGCGGAGGCCGCCGACGAGGACGGTCATTTCCGGGGCCGTGAGGCCCAGGAGCTGCGCCTTGTCGACGAGCAGGTGCTCGGCCGGCAGGGTGTAGCGCGTCTTCTGGTAGTTGCGGAAGCCATCGGAGGTCGGCTCGAGAACCGCCACGGAGGCGACATCGGTCTGCGCCTGCGTTGCATCCATCCGGCCTGGGGTGAAGGGAACCTCCACCTTGTGGCCGGCCTTTTTCGCCGCCTGCTCGATCGCCGCGGCGCCGCCGAGGACGATGAGGTCGGCCAGGGAGACGCGCTTGGCCGCCGCGCCCTTCTTGGCGGGCTTCTTCTGCGCGCCGTTGAACTCCTTCTGCACCTTCTCGAGGGCCTTGAGGACCTTCGCGACGCGGGCGGGCTGGTTGGCCTCCCAGTCCTTCTGCGGGGCGAGGCGGATGCGGGCACCGTTGGCGCCGCCGCGCTTGTCGGAGTCGCGGTAGGTCGAGGCGGAGGCCCAGGCCGTGAAGACCAGGTCGGAGACCGACAGGCCGGAGGCGAGGATCTTCGCCTTGAGCGCGGCGATGTCCTTCGCGTTCACGAGCGGGTGGTTCGCCGCCGGGATCGGGTCCTGCCAGATGAGCTCCTCAGCCGGCACCTCGGGCCCGAGGTAGCGCGAGCGCGGACCCATGTCGCGGTGCGTGAGCTTGAACCAGGCGCGGGCGAAGGCGTCGGCGAACTGCTCGGGATGCTCGAGGAAGCGGCGCGAGATCTTCTCGTAGGCCGGATCGAAGCGCAGCGAGAGATCCGTCGTCAGCATCGTGGGCAGGTGCTTCTTCTTCGGGTCAAACGCATCCGGGATGATCGGCTCGGCGTTCTTGGCGACCCACTGCTTCGCGCCCGCGGGGCTGGTGGTGAGCTCCCACTCGAAGCCAAACAGGTTCTCGAAGAAGTTGTTGCTCCACTGGGTCGGCGTCTTGGTCCAGGTGACCTCGAGGCCGCTGGTGATGGTGTCGCCGGCCTTGCCGGAACCGTAGGTGCTCTTCCAGCCGAGGCCCTGTTCGGCGATGCTGGCGGCCTCGGGCTCGCGGCCGACGTGCGCGGCGGAGGCGGCGCCGTGAGTCTTGCCGAAGGTGTGGCCGCCGGCGATGAGCGCGACGGTCTCCTCGTCATTCATGGCCATGCGGGCGAAAGTCTCGCGGATGTCCTTGGCGGCGGCGACCGGATCGGCGCTGCCGTTGGGACCCTCCGGGTTGACGTAGATGAGACCCATCTGCACCGCGGCGAGCGGGTTCTCGAGCTGGCGGTCACCGGAGTAGCGCTCGTCGCCGAGCCACTTGCCCTCGGAACCCCAGTACACGTCCTCCTCAGGCTCCCACACGTCGGCGCGGCCGCCGGCGAAGCCGAAGGTCTTGAAGCCCATCGACTCGAGGGCGACGTTGCCCGCGAGGATCATGAGGTCGGCCCAGGAGATCTTGTTGCCGTACTTCTGCTTGATCGGCCAGAGCAGGCGGCGCGCCTTGTCGAGGTTGGCATTGTCCGGCCAGCTGTTGAGCGGCGCGAAGCGCTGCTGGCCCGTGCCGCCGCCACCGCGGCCGTCGCCGGTGCGGTAGGTGCCGGCGCTGTGCCAGGACATGCGCACGAACAGGCCGCCGTAGTGGCCGAAGTCCGCCGGCCACCAGTCCTGCGAATCGGTCATCAGCGCCGCGAGGTCCTTTTTCAGCGCCGCGTAATCGAGCTTCTTGAACTCCTTGGCGTAGTCGAACTTCGGCCCCATCGGGTCCGACAGGGTCGAGTTCTGGTGCAGGAGCTTCAGGTTGACCTGGTTGGGCCACCAATCCTGGTTGGACTTGGCCTTGACCATCGGGTGGGCGTGGGCGAACGGGCATTTGCCGCCGCTCTTTTCGGGATTTGAATCCATGGGTTTCTCCAATCGGGTTCGGGTTGGCTGAGTTGTTTCCGTGAGGAAGGGTTCGGTTCAGGGGCCAAATCCGCCGCCGACGGCGATCTGGCTAGGGGGCACTGTGGGTGTGGGTTTCGGCGACAGGATAGCCATTAAACCAGTTTCCGGCCTATTGTTGAAATACTTTGTTCCTTTCGTCACTATAGGTCCTGCCTATGGAGATGCATCAACTGCGGTACATGGTCGCGCTGGCCCGGACGGGCAATTTCTCGCGCGCGGCCGAGCAATGCAACGTGGCCCAGCCGTCGCTGAGCCAGCAGATCCAGAAGCTCGAGGCCGAGCTCGGCGAGCGGCTCTTCGACCGCATGAAGCGCGAGGTGCGGCTCACGCCGCACGGCACCGCCTTCCTGCGGCGGGCGGTGCGCATCCTCGAGGAGGTCGACGCTGCGCGGCGCGAGGCCAGCGACGCCCTCGACCTCAAGCACGGCTCGATCGCCATCGGCATCCTCCCAACGATCGCACCCTACCTCCTTCCGCCGGTCATGGCGCGGTTCAGCGCGCAGTTCGCCGGGGTGGAAATCAACGTCCAGGAGGACACGACCGCGCAGCTGCTCAAGCTGGTGCACGCCTACGAGATCGACTTCGCCGTGGTCAGCGAGCCGATCGTCGACGACCGCCTCACCGTCACCGAGCTCTTCACCGAGGAGCTGCTGCTCGCCCTCCCACCCCGGCATGCGCTGGCGAAGAAACGTACCCTAACCTCCGCCGATCTCCGCGACCAGAAATTGATCGTGATGAAGTCCGGTCACTGCCTCGGCGACCAGGTGCTGGGCTTCTGCGAGCGGCAGGAGGTGAAGCCGCGCATCAGCTTCCGCAGCGCGCAACTCGAGACGGTGCAGGAGCTGGTCTGCGCCGGCCTGGGCCTGTCGCTGGTGCCGGCCATGGCGCGGCGCACCCACCCACGGCGCGCGCCGGAATACCGTTCGCTGCAGGCCCCGTCACCCGCCCGCAAGATAGTCCTCGTCTGGCCCCACCAGCGCCCACCCGGCCGGGCCGCGACCGAGCTGGTGAAGCTGTTCACGGCCTACCAGCCGCCATTATAGTTCGGAACCGGACCATTGAACCGCGAAGGGCGCGAAGGAGCGCGAAGGGATTCTGGTAGTTGCAGGTCAGCCCGCTTGCGGGCGCCCAACCTGCGCCCGCAAGCGGGCTGGCCTACGAATTGCCAGGACCCCTCGCGAGTCTTCGCGTCCTTCGCGGTTTCCCAAAGGATCGTTCGCCTGCGCCGCCTACTGGAGATTCAGAAACACCCGCGGACCCTTGCCAGCCGCGTTGGCCGCTTCGGCCTTGGCCTGGGCGAGGAAGATCCGGTCGGCCGCGATCCCGCCCGTGGTGACAAAGTACTCGCGCACCGCACGGGCCCGCGCCTGCGCGAGGGCCTGCAGGTCCTCGTCGCTGACGCTCATCGTCTCCGCAAGACGGCCGGCCATTTCCTCCAACGGCAGGCCCGCCGCGATCGCCGCGGCGGCCGCCTGCTCGCGCTCGGCCGCGAGGCGGGCGTTTTCCTTCTCGGCCGCGCGCTGGTCGCGCTTCGCCTTGAAGGTGATCGCGTATACCAGGCGCTTGAACCAACCCGCCGGCGGCGGGGACGGAGCCACGACGGTGGGCGGCGGCGGCAGGGGCGTGCCGAACTCCGTGCCCGGCGGGAACTGCGCGTCGAACAGCTGCTTCACTTTCGCGGCATGCTCCTCGGGACTGATCGCCAGCTGCGCCGGCGGCGGGATGTTCGGGTCCGCGGCATGCTTCGCCTCCCAGATGCTGCGCCGCACGCGCTCGGCCAGCTTGACGCGCTTCAGCGCATAGGCGTCGGCGGACGCGTCGAACGCCCCCTCGAGGTCCAGGCTCAGGCCCGGGCGATTCCCGAGCGCCTTCACCAGGGTCTCCAGCTTCGGCCGCTCGGTCGCCAACAGCTCGGCCGTGCCGGGTGTGAATTCCTGCCAGCCCAGCTCGTCGCCGCCACCGCCGAACATCGAGCCCAGCAGCGCGAAGGGCGAGACCGCGGCCTTGGTCAGCAAGTTGACGATGACGCGCACCACCACCTTGCCGACGCGGAAACTCGGGTCATTCGTTTGCCCCTGCACCGGCAGGTCGATCACGATATTGCCGTCGAGATCCTTGAGCAGCGCCACGGCCAGTCGCACCGGCAGCTTGGTGGCGTCGGGGCTCTCGACCGGCGCGCCGAAGGTGAACTGGTTCAGCGTGACGACGTTGGCGGCATCGAGCGTCGTGCCGTCCAACTTGAACCGCACATCGACGGCGAGCTTGCCGCGGGCGAGTTCATAGCCGGCGTAATGGCCGCTGTAGGGACTGAGCGGCGTGAGGTCGACGTTGCGGGCGTCGATCTTCAGGTCGACCGAGGGCGTCGCACCCAGCGGATCGAGCTTGCCCGTGATCGCCACCGGACCGACGCCGTCCACGGAAGCCCGCAGATCCACGTCGGCCTTGGCGAGATTGGTCGAGGACAGACCCGTGACCGTTCCGCCGAATTGCCCGATCGCCATCTGCGCCACCGGTGTGACCGAGCGGTCGATGAACCGGTAGTCGCCGTCGCTCACGACGATCCGACCGATCGTGACTTGGGGCAGCGGCGCCGGGGCGGCGGGCGCCACCGGCGCGGCCGGGGCCGCAGCGGGCGCGGCAGGCGCGGCGGCGGCCTTCGCCACGCCAGCCAGGTTGAGGCTGCGGTCGGCGTTGACGATGATGCGCGCATACGGCCCCGCCACCGCGATTTCGTCGAGCGTGAGCGCGACCGTATCGCCCACCGTCGCCTTGATACCGCGCAGGGCGAACTCGCCGAAGCCGGCAAGGTCCTCGTTGTGCACGCCGTCGACGAGCCCGAACTGTCCGACCGACACATCGCCGGTCACGACGACGCGCGGCGCGGAATCGGCCGGCACCTCCGCCTGCACCGCGAGTTTCGTCGCCACCGCGCCCTGGGTGATGCGGGCGTTGATGAACTGTTCCAGGTACGGGCTAAGCGGCAGGAGCGCGAAATCGGCAACATCAACCTCGACCTCGGCTGACACCGCCGGCCGGATCGTCACCGCGCCAGTCATGCGGACAGAACCCTGCGGGGCCCAGTGCAACGAAACTTCCATGGGCATGCGCGCACCGTCGGCCAGGGTCACGTCCTTGATCGAGAACTGGATCGCATCCAACCCGAGCCGGGCCGGGCGCGGGGCCGCGAGATCGGCGACCTCGACCTTGAAGTCCCTGAGTCCGATCTCGCCGACGCGCACGTCGGGCAGCTTGGCCTCCACGGGAGCCGGCACGGGCGCGGCCGGGACTGCGGCGGAGGTTGCCGCTACTGCGGCCGCCGGCGGCGCGGAAAGCATGTGCAGCAGATTGAGCGTGCCATCGGCTTCGCGCCGCACGCGGACGTGACCGCCCGTGAAGATGATCGCCGCGGCCGACACCTGCTGCGTCAACGCGTCGGCGTGCACGCCGGTGAGATCAAACGCCGGCAGATCCACCGCCAGCTCCTGCGAGGCCCGCTCGCGGAGCTGGACGCGGCGCAGTTGCAGCGCGCCATCGAGCAGCTTCATGACCTGCTTCTGCGGGTCGAGATTGAGTTCGTAGCGGCCGCGCACGGACAGCCGGCCATCCGTGAGGTCGGCCTGAATCCGGTCCGCGAAATACGGCGCGTATTTCGGCAGCACGATGTCCTCGAGCACGAGCTCACCCACCGAGCGGTAGGGCTCGGCGTGCAGCGTGCCGTTCCACCGGAGCTTTTCCCCGGACTCGGTGACGGCGGTGAAATGATACGGCGCGCCGGGGGCGCTGACGGTGCGGAACTCGGTGACGGCGAAGCTGAGCGGGCCGAGCGTGGTCGCAAACGGCGCAGCCCGGGTGGCGTCGGCAAAACTGACCGCGGCCTCCTTGACCTCGAGGCGGCCGATCCGCAGCGGCCGCGCTGCCTTCGCCGGCGCGGCGGGCGGTGCACCGGCCGGCGGTGTGAAGCGCTGCAGGATGTCGGCGAAATTCATCGTGTGGTCGGCCCGCAGCGCCACGTTCGCCCGGAAGCCGTCGAGGGCGATGTCGCCCAGCACCCATTCGCCCCAGAGCGACGAGAGCGCGTCGAAGTTCACGTACAGCCGCTGCCAGCCGACGAAGAGTGCGGTGCCGTCCGGCTCGCGGATGGCGAAATTCTCGAGCGTGATCGAAAGCGTGTACGGATTGAGGCGCACCTTTTCCACGGTCACAGTGCGTCCGAGCTCGGCCGAAAGCCGCTGCTCCAGCTGCGTCCGTACGATGGGCGGCAAGATCAGGAAGCCCGTGATCGTGAACAGCGCCACCAGGACGCCGGCAACGAGGAAACGACGTCGGACCCGCGGGGGAGTTTGCATGGAGGCAAGCCTAAGGCCGCGCGTCGGCCATGGCAACCGCCGAGCGCCGGTCGCTCAGCGCAACGTCGCGATCACGGCGGCGATCTGCGCGGCATGCTCAGCCGGCGTCACCTTTTCGATCACGGCGAGCACGGTTCCATCGCGGTCGAGCACGTAGGCGGCGCGCGCCGGGCCGATGAACTTGCGGCCGTACATGGATTTCTCGACGAGCGAATCCGTCGCGCGCGCGAAGCGGTCCGCGGGGTCGCTCGCGAGTGCGTAGGTGATACCTTTCTTCGCGGCGTATTTGCGGTGCGAGGCCAGCGAGTCGCGGCTGACGGCGACGAGGTTGTAACCCGCCCGGTCGAGCTTGTCGGCGTAGCCCACCAGGCTGTCGTTCTGCTTGTCGCAGCCGCCCGTGTTGTTGCGCATGTAAACCGAGACGACGGTCCGGCGAGTGAGGATGTCGCAAAACTTAACCTCCTTTTCCTCATTGGCTTGCAAGACCTTGAGCGAAAAATCGAGCGGGAGCCGGACGCCGGGTTGAATCATGGCAGGAGTGATGGCCCGGCCAGGCGGCGAGGTCAAATCGGACACCGCGTTTCCATTCCGGCCGCGCCAGCTTTGACGAGCGACGTTTTTTCCTCCAACGTCCGCGCAGATGAAGTCCGTCAAGATCCCGGCGTTCGAATTGTTCCTTCACGAGATGATCCCGCTCGCGAAGGCGATGGGCGTCGGCGTGGAGGTGAGTGACGAGCGTTCGCTCACGCTTATCGCCCCAAAGGAGCAGAACAAGAATTCGCTCAACACCGCTTTCGGTGGCAGCCTCGTCTCCCTCGCCACGCTCGCCGGCTACGGCGTCGTGTGGGAGCTGATGAAAAACGAGCGCGACGCCGAGAAGACGGAGTGGCGCATCGTGGTGAAGGAAAGCCGCGCCGCCTACCGCCGCCCGGTGATCGGCGACCTGCGCGCGATCTGCGAGCGCCCGGCCCAGGCCGCGATCGCCGAGTTCAAGGATGCCCTCGCCCGCTACGGCCAGGCCAAGCTCAAGCTCCGCGCCCGCGTGATCGAGCAGGGCCAGACCGCGGTGGATGTGACTGCGGCGTTTGTGGTGACGCGTTGAGCGTTCTGATCGCGCCCCGCGCGATCAGATATGCTTCGAGTCCGTCTCGTCCTTCTTCGCGTAGCCGCTGTCCTGGCGCTGGTGGTTGACTTGGTTTTTCTTCAGGTACGCCTGGTAGACATCGTCGGCCGTCATGCCGAGAGTCTGGGCGAGTGAGACCAGAAAGTGGAACAGATCGACGACCTCGACCTTGGCATTCTGCTCGTCGAACTTCTGGTACTTCGCCCACCACTTCCACGGCACGCTGTCGATCAGCTCGGCCGTTTCCTGCTGCATGGCGCGCGTGTAATTCAGGATCCACTTGGCTTTCTCCTCGTCGGTCGGCGGGGGCAGATTGACGCCGATGCGGCGGTTGAGCGCGTCTTGCATGCGGAAGATTTCCTCGAGTTTGTCCATGGCCCCCGACCCTGCGACGCGCGATTCGGACTGGCAAGCCCGCGGTGCGGCGCCCACGTGCATTTCTTTGATGTTCGGTTTCTTGCGCGACAGTTCGTCCGTCGCGGGGCCGCGATGCCGGAATTTGAGGTTGCCGCGCCCGGTGGTGCGGGCGACATTGGCCCCTTACGGCTGATGTCGAGCGCGTTTCCCGCGTTCCGTCGGCCGCCCACCCGGCTGCTCCCCTCACGGGCCGAGCGCCTTATCAAACCACAACAAAACACAACCATGTCAGATCCAGCAACGTCCGGCGAGGGCACACCCGCCACCCCGGACACCGCCAGCGCGGCCCCGGCCGCCGGCGCCACCCAGCCGTTCGGCACGTTCGGCTCCAGTCGCGGCTCAGGCCTTGCCCGCGG
Source organism: Opitutaceae bacterium (assembly GCA_019634615.1). Classification (GTDB taxonomy): domain Bacteria; phylum Verrucomicrobiota; class Verrucomicrobiia; order Opitutales; family Opitutaceae; genus UBA2377. Next base: position 31,842 of record JAHCAZ010000031.1, on the reverse strand, counting down.
CAAACGTCCCGCCCCCGCCGCCGCAGCCGCCAACGCCGCTCCCGCCGGCTACCAGCCCAGCTCCATCGAGGTGATCACCCCGAAGAGCGAGTACAAGAATCCGTTCACGGGCGAGACGTCCGTGGCCGCGCCTGTTGTCAACGAGCCCGCCCCTGCCGCCGCCCCCGCGCTGGCGGCCCCGGCGCCGGCCGCTCCCGAGCCCGTCGCTCCCCAGGCTGAAGCGGCCCCGGCGCCCGCCGCGGCCGCTGCTCCGACTCCCGAGCTTTTCCCCCTCGACGCTTCCGCCGCCCCGGCAAAACCCGAAGCCAAGCCCGAGCTCAACATCCTCCCGCCCGCGGAAATCAAGCGCCCGGCCCAGAGCTGGGAATCCGGCGGCCAGCCGCGCCGCGACGAGCGTCCCTCCTTCCGACCCGAGCGCCGCGAGCAGCGTTCTTTCGAGCCCCGCGCCCCGCGCGAGGGCGGCGAGCAGCGCGACCAGCGCACGCAGCAGCCGCGCCCGCAGCCGTCTGAGCAGCCCAAGGCCAGCGGCGGTTTCTTCGCCTGGCTAAAAGGCCTCTTCGGCGGCGCCGATACGGCGGCCGGCAAGCCCGAGCAGTCCGGAGAGCAGCGCCGTGACCGCGATGGCGAGTTCCGCCATGGCCGTCGCCGTCACCGCGGCGGTCGCGGTCGCCATCAGGGCGGCTTCAACGGCCCCCGCGACGGCCAGTCCGGCCAAGGCGGCCCCTCCGAGGGCGGCCGGCCCCAGGGCCAGGGCGGCGACTTCCGCCAGGGCGATGAGGGCGGCCACCGCCGCCGCCGTCGCGGCGGTCGCGGTCGCTTCCGCGGCGAACGCGGCAACGATCCGCGTCCCGACGGCCAGCAGGGCGGCGGCGCGATCTGATCGCACCCGCAGCCTCAATCACTCAAGGCGTCCGCACCCGCGGACGCCTTTTTTGTTGGCGCAGTTCACCAAAACCGCCGATGCCTAGGGAGGTATGGCCGATCTCATCGTCAACGGCGGCAAGCCCCTCTCGGGCACCATCACGCCCTCCGGCAACAAGAACTCCGCGCTGCCCGTCCTGTGCGCGACGCTCCTCACCGATGACAAGGTCACCCTCCTGAACGTCCCCAACATCACCGACGTCGAGAAACTCGTCACCTTTTTCAGCGAGCAGGGCTCGCAGGTGCTCTGGAACCGTGCCACCGGCCGCATCGACCTCGATCACTCCACCTTCGACGCCCGCCGGCTCAACGGCGAACTCCCCGCCGGCATGCGCTCGGCCGTGCTGCTCTTCGCGCCGCTCCTTCAGCGCATGAAGAAGCTCGCCATCCCGACGAACGCCAAGGGCTGCTCCCTCGGCATCCGCGAGCTCGATCCGCACCTCGAAATCCTCGGGAAGCTCGGCGCGCGCATATCCCGTAACGGTTCGCTCACCCTCGCGCTCAAGGGCCGCTTCAAGGGCGCGCGCCACTGGCCCGACTACATGTCGGTCACCGCGACCGAGAACTTCGCCATGGCCGCCGTCCTCGCCGAGGGCGAATCGGTGCTGATCAACGCCGCCAGTGAACCCCACGTGCAGGACCTCTGCGCCGTCCTCGTCGGCATGGGCGCCAAGATCGCCGGCCTCGGCACCAGCCAGCTCACCGTCACCGGCGTGAAGGACCTGCGCGGCGGCACGTTCACGATCAATTCCGACCACCACGAGGTCGTCACATTCCTCGCCCTCGGCGCCATCACCGGCGGCGAGGTCCGCGTGAAGCACTCCCTGCCCCAGCACTTCGACCTCATGGGCCGCGCCTTCGCCAAGCTCGGGGTGAAGATCGAGCACCAGGGCGACACCGCCATCGTGCGGAAGCACCAGAAGCTCGTCGTCCAGCAGCCGTTCACCGCGAATCTCCTCCCGCGCATCGAGGCCGCGCCCTGGCCGTATTTCCCGGTCGATCTCCTGCCCTGCATGCTCGCGCTGTCCGTCCGCGCCAAGGGTGACGTGATGTTCTGGAACAAGGTTTACGAGGGCGGCTTCACCTGGATGCCCGAGCTCGTGAAGTTCGGCGCCCACGTGGTCGTCAGCGATCCCCACCGGGTCATCATCTTCGGCAACAAGCCCCTCCGCCCCGCCACCGTCGAGGCCCCCTACATCATCCGTGCCGCCGTCGCCCTCTACATGGTCGCCGCCAGCATCCCGGGCCGCAGCGTGGTGAAGAACGCCGACACGATCCGCCGCGCCCACCCCAACTTCGTCGAAAACCTCCGCAGCCTCGGCGCCGAGGTGGAATGGAAGTGAGAGCCGAATTAAGCGCAAAGATGCGAAGGCGCGAAGTCCGGAGCAAAGCAATGCATTTGGTTTTATATTTTCCCCCACCTTTGCTTCCGACCTTTGCGCCTTCGCGTCTTTGCGCATAACCATCCCTCATGCCCGCTCCTGATCCGAACAAAGGCCTTGGCTTCATCAGCAATGCGCTCGCCGCGCCCGTGTCGCCGGCGGAGGCGGCGCTGCGGCCGCTGACGTTTGCCGACTTCACCGGCCAGCCCAAGACCGTGGAGCGCCTCCAAGTCATGGTCGGCGCCGCGAAGAAGCGCGGCGAGGCCCTCAACCACGTGCTCCTCAGCGGCCCGCCCGGCCTGGGCAAGACCACCCTCGCCTTCATCCTCGGCCACGAGCTCGGGCGCAACGTGCGCGTCACCTCCGGCCCCGTGATCGAGAAGGCCGGCGACCTCGCCGGTCTCCTCACGAACCTCGAGGAGGGCGACCTGCTCTTCATCGACGAGATCCACCGCATCCCGAAGACGGTCGAGGAATACCTCTACTCCGCGATGGAGGACTTCCGCCTCGACATCATGATCGATCAGGGCCCCAACGCGCGCAGCGTGCGGCTCACGATCCCGCGCTTCACGCTGATCGGCGCGACGACGCGCAGCGGCCTGCTCACCGCGCCGCTCCGCTCGCGTTTCACGCTGCAGACGCGCCTCGACTACTACGATCATCCGACGCTCGAGGGGATCGTCCGTCGCAGCTGCGGCCTGCTCAAGGTCGCGATCGACGACGGCGGCGCCAAGGAAATCGCCACCCGCGCCCGCGGCACGCCGCGCGTCGCCAACAACCTGATCAACTTCGTCCGCGACTACGCCCAGGAACGCGCCAAGGGCAAGATCACCCAACCCGTCGCCGCCGCGGCGCTCGAGCTACTTGAGATCGACGTCGCCGGCCTCGACGAGATGGACAAGCGCATGCTACGCGTCATGGCCGAGAACTACAAGGGAGGCCCCGTCGGCTTGAGCACCATCGCCGTCGCCGTTGGTGAGGAGGCCGAAACGCTCGAGGAGGTTCACGAGCCCTTCCTCATCCAGGAAGGCTACCTCCAGCGCACCCCCCAGGGTCGCGTGCTCACCGCAAAGGGCTACCACGCGATCGGCCTCAAGGCCGCCCTGGGCGAGCAGGGTTCGCTGCTCTAGGTTCGGGCGTCAGCCCTGTTTCCCGAGGTCGACCTCATACCAGTCGACCCGGCGCGTGAAGAACATCACGAGGGCCAGCATCGCGAAGAGTGCCACCGTGCCTGCGATTAGGGCATAGTCCTGCGACCGCAGCACGAAATAAAGGTACGCGTACGTCGCCGCCAGGCCGCCGGCAATGACGAGGGTCCTCCGACCCGTGCGCAGAAAACTCCACGCGTACACCGACACCATCAGCGTGCAGGCACCCGCCGCGGTGCCGTAGGCCAGCGCCGGGGTCCAGAACTCGGACAGCGCCAGGAACCCGAGGAAGAACAGGCACAGCGCCACGCCCACGAGGGCGTACTGCAGCGGGTGGATCCGCAGCCTGGCCGTGACCTCGAAGAGGAAGAATACCGCGAAGGCCAGGACGAAGAACAGTACGCCGTATTTCTGCGCGCGCTCAACCATGCTGTAGGTGTTGACGGGATCGAGGAAGCTGACCCCGAAGCCGGCCGCGCTCATGCGCTTCAGCGCCTCGGAATCCTCCAATTGCTGACTCGTCCAACTTTGGGCCAGTCCCCGGCTGAAATGCGCACTCTGCCAGGTGGCCGTGAACCCATCCGGACCCACCGATCGCGTCGCCGGCAGCGCCGCCCCGGTGAAGGACGGATCGGCCCAGGCCGACTTCAGCTCCACCGTCGTCGTGCGGCCCAGCGGGGCAAAACGCAGTTGCCCGCTGCCCTGCACCTGCGCGTCCAGGGCGAACTCCAGACGCGCTCCCGGCTTCACACCCGCCACCTTGGCCGCCAGCGGCAGGAGCTGGTCCGGGACGGACTCGAAATTCGCACTGCGCCCGGCGCCCAGCTGCACCGGGCCGACGGCTCGCACGCCGTGCAGGTCGCTGACGCCGACCAGCACCCGCGCCTGATCCCAGTCGATCCGTTCGGCCGCGATGCCGGCCGCCGCGAAATCGGGCAGGAAATGCCCGGTGAGGTTCAGCTTCGCGCCGTAGACTACGACGTCGTAGATGCCTCGCCGCCGCACCTCGGGATCGACGCGACCCGCCATCGCCAGCTCCTCCGGCAGGAAGTAGGCGGTCGCCGTGGTCAGCTCCCAGTCGCCGACCTGCACCGCCTTGCCGCCGACCATCTGGCTGCGCGTCACCCAGGTCTTGCAGGCGTAGGGCACCGCAAGGACTGGCCCGGACACGAGCTGCTGGCGGCCCCAGAGCGCAGCGACTTCCTCGGTCGCCTGCGCCTGGTAACCCCGCCGCTCGCGCAACACGTGATCGGTCAGCGCGAGGGGAATGTGCAGGAGGAGGAGCAGCAGGCAGATGCCGGCGACCTTGAAGAAGACCGACAGTCGGCGCGCCGCCGACTGGAGGATGGGAGGAATCGCGGAGCTGGTGACAGGGGCAGGTTGAGAGTTCACGGCCCCACCCTGCCACACCTGCGTGAACTCCGGATGAAGGGACTGTGAAATCGCGCGGCCAGCCGCGGCTCAGGCCGCCGGCACCCAGAGCGTAGCGCAGGCACCACCACCGTCCCGATTCGCCAGCGTCGCCCCGCCGCCGTGCAAGTGTGCAATCTCGCGCACCAGCGCCAGCCCAAGGCCGGTGCTCTTGCGCGAACCGCCGGGCCGCGGCAGCGAGTAGAACCGGTCGAACACCTGCGGCAGCGCGTAGTCCGGGACGCCGGGACCGTGATCGACCACGACAAACTCCACCCGCCCGTCCTGCGCGCGAACCGTCAAGGTCACCTCGCCGTCGTCGGGAGAAAACTCGAGGGCATTCTGCAGGAGATTCACGAGCGCCTCGCGCAGGAGGACGCGTTCGCCGCGCACCGTGGCCGGGCCGGCCTCGACGTTGAGGCGCATCTGCCGAACGGCAAATGCCGGCTGCATCGCGGCCGCCGCCTCGCGGGCGAGATCAGCCGCGGTTACGACCTCGGTTTGGCCCAGCGCCTTGCGGGTCTCGAGGGAAGAGAGCTCGAGCAGCCGATCCACCATCTGCTGGATGCGGGCCGACTCGCCGCGGATGTTCTCGAGGAACCGCGTGCGCTCCGCCGCCGGCAGATCCTCGCCGAGCAACTCGGCGGCGCCGCGGATGGCCGCCAGCGGAGCCTTCACGCCATGCGCCACGGCCTGCGTGTAGCGCGCGGCGTGCTGCCGACCCTCGAGCGCATCGCGCATCTCCTCGAAGGCCGTACCCAGGTCATGCAGTGTGCGCCCCGGCAACGGCGGCAAGGTCGCGGCGCGACCGTCGCGCACCGCCTGCGCGTAGGCCGTCAGGCGCTCGAGCGGGGCGATGACCCATGCGGCCACCACCAACAGTACGACGAGCAACAACAGGCCGCCGATCGCGAAACCGAGAAGGAGGCGCTGCTTGGCCACCGCCACCAGCGCGTTGATGTTGCGCGCGGGTTTGCCCGCCGAAACGACGCCCACGACGCGCCCGTCGTGGCGGATCGGCGCCGCGACGTAGAGCACCTGCGTCTCGTCGTCGCCGGCGACATCACGGGTCGACCGCGCGCCGTACTGCCCGCGCAGCGTGCGGTGCACGTCGTTCCACCGCGAGAAATCCGCTCCCTCGTTCTGCCCCATCGAATCGAAAAGTACCCGCCCCGCGGCGTCGGTCACGTAGACGCGCAGATCGATGCCGGTCTTGCGCAGCGAAAATATCCGCGCCTCGAACTCGCGCCGCTGCGCCCCCGCGAACACCTCGCGCAGTCCCGCCACGTCCGGCCCGGCCGCCGTGGCGCGGGTCTCCAGCTGCGCCGCCAGGAGTACCGCCGCATCGACGAGCGTCTCCTCCATCGACTCGAGGTAACGCGGTCGGACCTGATCGAGTGTCCACCGCGCGATGAAATAGCCGCCGGCGCAGTAGATCGTCAGCAACACGAGGAGCAGCCGGACGCGCAGGCTCACGTTTCCTCCCGCAGGGCGTAGCCCAGGCCGCGGTGGGTGACGATCGGGTCAGCCTCGGGCGCGACCGCCCGCAGCTTGCCGCGCAGGAGCTTGATGTGCGCATCCACCGTGCGATCCATCGCCGCCCCTGGGTCGGGCCACGCGGCCTCCATCAGCTGGTCGCGGCTGAAGACGCGACCAGGCGCGGCCACCAGCACGGCGAGGAGGCGGTACTCGTTGCGGGTGAGGTCGAGCGCGCGACCACGGTAGGCGATGCGGCACCGCTCCACGTCATGGTGCCAGACCGCGGCCGGGGCGGACGCTGGCGCGGCCGAAGCCTGCGTGCGACGCAGCACGGCGCGAATCCGCGCCGTGAGCTCACGCGGGCTGAAGGGTTTCGCGAGGTAGTCGTCGGCGCCGAGTTCGAGTCCGACGATCTTGTCCACCTCGCCGCTTCGTGCCGTCAGGAAGATCACCGGCACGGCATGCGTCCGCCGCAGTTCCCGGCAGACGTCGAAGCCGCTCATGTCGGGCAGGCCGACGTCGAGGACCACCAACGCCACCGACTGCCGCCGCAGCGTCGCGAGCGCCTCGCTTCCCGTCGTATGCCACACGGGGGCGAAGCCCTCCGTCTTGAGGGCGTAGACGATGGTTTCCGCGATGGGCGGCTCATCCTCCACGACCAGGACGGTCGGACGCTTTTCGGTCATGGGCTGTCTTCTGCCGGCCCACCTCTCCGGATGCAAGCCGGCGGCCTCAGCCCGCGCGGGTCCCGGTCTGCTCCAATAACAGCCACACCGCCCAGCCCACACCGCCGACCAGCACGAGGGCCAGCAGCAGGTAGAGCAGCCACTTCACGACCTTCATGAAAAGCCAGATGGCGGCGGCGAGCACCAGCGTGCCGGCCAGCACCAACAGCCACGCCGGGTAGGCGGCGAGGGCGTCGGGCAGGTCGGTCGGCGAATTCACGGCCCCGTTAAGCCGCCGCCACCCCGTCGCTCCAAGCAAAATGATTTGCCCCTCTCCGCCCGCCCCGCCCCACTGGCGCGATGCAATCCAAGGCCCAGCTGCTCGCCTGGCTGACCTGCGACGGGGTCCATCTCGATCCCGCCACGGGCAAGCACACCATTCTCGGCGTCTTCTCGAATATCCGCGCCCACCGCTTTCCGGTCACCCACCCGTTTATGATCTGGTTCATGACGCTGACCGACTGTGCCGCCGGCCCGCACAAGGTTCGCATCCTCCTGGGAATGGAGCCGATGCAGATGCAGCCTCTACTTGAGCGCACATTCGAGTCCCCCGGCCCGTTGCAACGCATCAACCTCATCAACGAGATCCGCAACCTCACCTTCCCGAAGGCCGGAGACTATTCGATCGTCATCGAGGTGGACGACGAACCCATCCTAGCGACCAGCATCGCCGTCACCAGCTGAGTCCCCGCATCCTCACCATGGCAACGTCCAGCTCTGCTCCCTTCGATCTCATTGGCGTCGGCAATCCCATCATGGATCTGCTCGCGCACGTCGACGACGCGTTTCTCCGCACCCATGTCGCCGGCGACAAGGGCGGCATGGTCCTCGTAGATCACGCCGACATCGCCGCCCTGGTGCAAAAGGTCGGCGGCCAGGTCGCGATGATGCCCGGCGGTTCCGCCGCCAACGCGACGCTCGGCGCCACGCGCCTCGGCCTCCGCACCACCTACCTCGGCAAGATCGGCGGCGACCCGACCGCCGACGCCTACCTCAGCAACTTCACCGCCGCCGGCGGCGACGGTTCGCGCTTCAAACGTGCCACCCTGCCCAACGGCCGCTGCCTCTCGCTCGTCACGCCGGACGGCCAGCGCACGCTGCGCACGCACCTCGGTGCCGCCATGACGTTGCACCCCGACGAAATCACCGCCGCCGACTTCGCCGGCGCCCGCCACGCGCACATCGAGGGCTACCTGCTCTTCAATCCCGCGCTCGCCGACAAGGTCGTCGCCACCGCCCGCGCCGCCGGGTGCACCCTCAGCATCGACCTCGCGTCGTTCGAGGTCGTCAACGTCGCCCGCGACTGGATCCTCGGCCAGCTGCGCCAGGGCGTGCACGTCATCTTCGCCAACGAGGACGAGGCCGGAGCACTGTTCCAGCGCCGCGACGACTACGCCAAGTTTGCCCGTGAGATCGCAGCCTACGGCGGCATCGCCGCCGTGAAGATGGGCAAGGACGGCGCCTGGATCGCGCACGGCACCGAGCTGCACCGCATCGCGCCGGTCAAGGCCGAGCGGGTTGTCGACACCACGGGCGCGGGTGACTCCTGGGCTGCCGGTTTCCTCTACGGCCACCTCCGGGGCGCCTCACTCCCGGCCGCCGGCGCGATCGGCTCGATCCTCGGCTGCGAGACCGTCCAGCACTTGGGCGCCGCCATCCCCGACGTGCATTGGCCGCGCGTACGCGAGACCGCCGCGGCGCTGCTGCGCACTTAGGTCAGCGCCACCGCGGCCCGGCCCGCAACCTTTACCCCAACCCCACCCCATGCTCTCGCTCCAAGCCGTGACCAAGCGCTACGGCGCGCTGACCGCGCTCGATGGCGTCTCGCTCGACATCGCCCGCGGCGAATTCTTTGGCCTCCTCGGGCCCAACGGCGCCGGCAAGTCGACCCTCATGTCACTCGTCGCCGGACTGCGCTCACCCGAAGCCGGCACGATCACCCTCGACGGCCGGCCGCTCGCCGACCGCACCGCCCTCGGTTTCGTGCCCCAGTCGATCGCCCTCTACGAGGACCTCAGCGCCGAGCAGAACCTCAGCCTCTTCGGCTCGCTCTACGGGTTGCGCGGCCGCGAGCTCCAGGCGCGTGTCACCGCGGCGCTCGAATCCGTCCAGCTCGCCGACCGCCGCCGCGATCCCGTGAAGACCTTTTCCGGGGGCATGCAGCGCAGGCTCAACCTCGTCGCCGCCCTGCTCCACGAGCCTAAGCTTCTGCTCTGCGACGAGCCCACGGTCGGCGTCGACCCCCAGTCGCGCAATGCGATCTTCGATTTCCTCGAGGCCCGCGCCCGCGCCGGCCTGACCATCATCTATTCGACGCACTACATGGAGGAGGCCACGCGCCTCTGCTCCCGCATCGGCATCATCGACCACGGCCGCATCCTCGCCCTCGGCAACCTCGACGAACTGCTCACCCGTTTGCCGTTCGAGGATGAGATCACCTTCCCCGCGACGCCGGCCACCGCCCCGTTCGCGGCCCAGCTCGCCGGCCAGGGCGCGCTCACGACCGAGGAAGGGACCCACTGCTTCCGCCCGCCCGCCGGCTACAAGCTTTCCGCGTTCTTCGCCCAAGCCGAAAGCCTCGACCTCCCCCCGCGCCTCTTCACCAGCCACCGCCCCACGCTCGAGGCGCTGTTCCTGCACCTGACCGGGCGGACGTTGAGGGAATAAACGCCATGCGCACGATTCTCACGCTCATCCACAAGGACTTCTCCCTCTTCATCCGGGACAAGGCCTCGGTCTCGCTCACCTTCATCGTGCCGGTGGCGTTGATCTATGTCTTCGGCCAGGTCTTCGGCATCAACCGCAAGGACACCGGCCCGAGCGGCATCCCGTTCGCCGTCGTCAACGCGAGCGCCAACCCGGCCGCCGGCCAGCTCCTGAACGCGCTCCGCGCCGAGTCCGCCTTCAAGGTCGTGACCGAGTTCAAGAACCCCGACGGCACCACGCGTCCGCTCACCGAGGACGACCTGCGGCCGCTGATGAAGCAGAACGCCTTCCGCTTCGCCCTTGTCATCCCGGCCGACCTCATCGCCGAAAAGCGCTTCGGTTTGCGGCTCAGGATCCTCTCCAACCCGCGCAACGACATCGAGACGCAGACGGTCAACGGCATCCTGCAGAAAGTCATTTTCTCCAACGTGCCCGAGCTCCTCGGGCAATCGCTGCAATCGCGTGCCCGGGACCTGGTGGGCCAGCCGCAGCTGAAGGACTTCAACGCCCGCATCGCCCGCACCGTGGCCGACACCTTCGGCGTCGATGCCGCCGTGGTCGAGCGCGACATCGCCGACGGCAACTTCGGCCTGCGCCGGCTCGACCAGCTGGAGGAGACGCCTCCGGCCGGCGCCGCAACCGGAAGCCCCGCGTCGACGACCACGCGTCAGGATGTTTTTTCGCAAATCGTTAAGATCGAAACCGAGCAGGTCGTCGGCCAGGACGTGAAGGCCCCCGCCGCCACGCGCGTCGTGGGCGGCTGGGCCATGATGTTCCTGCTCTTCGCCCTCAGCGGTTCGGCCACCTCGGTGTTCGACGAGAAAAAGGCCGGCCTCTACCAGCGCCTCCTCGCCGCCCCGGTCCGCCGGTCACAGATCCTGCTCGGCAAATTCTGCTGGGGCGTGCTGGTCGGCCTGGTCCAGCTCGTGACGCTGTTTCTCGCCGGCCAGTTGATGTTCGGCATCAACATCACCGGCCACCTGCCCACGCTCGCGGTGCTCTGCGTCGCGGCGGCGGCCGCCTGCACCGCGTTCGGCATGTTGCTCGCGGCCATCGCCCCCACCCCGCAGGCCGCCAGCGGGCTCGCCACGTTTCTCATTTTGATGATGAGCGCGGTGGGCGGGGCCTGGTTCCCCATCAGCTTCATGCCGGACTTCATCCAGACGATCGCGAAGTTCACGATCGTGTACTGGTCCATGGAAGGCTTTGCCCAGGTGCTCTGGGCCGGCGCCAGCCTGACGGATCTCCTGCCCATCCTCGGCATCCTCACCGCCATCGCCGCCGGCGTCATGGCCATCGCCGTCTGGCGCTTCAACCGCGGGACGATCTTCGGGTAGTTAAGTTGAACCGCGAAGGTCGCGAAGGAACGCAGCGTAACCCACGACCAAAGGATTCGGTACTGACCGGTTACCTGTAGCTTGCCCTCAGAGATTCCAATCTCCCTGCAACCCTTCGCGCCTCTTCGCGTCCTTCGCGGTTCCCCCTGATTTTTTCCGGATCAGTGTCCATGAGTGTATATAAGTGGTTCCACCCGCCCAGCCCGCCGCGAGCGTAACATCCACCCATTTTCCCTTTGCGCCTGAGCAGCATTGCGCGAGATTGTCCGCTGCCATGTCCGCCGACCTCGCCCAGCTTGTCACCGACCTCGCCCGCCGCGCCCGCGCCGCGTCGCATCGCCTGGCCGTTGCACCATCGGCCGCGAAGGACGCCGCGCTGGAGAAGCTCGCGACCCTGATCGACGCCTCGCACTTCATCCTGCTCGAGGCCAACCAGCGCGACCTCCTTTCCCCCGAGGCCCAGGCCCTAAGCCCGGCCGCGCGCGACCGCCTCGAACTCAACGAAAAGCGGCTGCAGCAGCTCGCCCAGTCGGTCCGCCAAGTCGCCACCCTGCCCGACCCCGTCGGCGAACTCCTCGAGGAGACCGAGCGCCCCAACGGCCTGCGCATCCGCAAGGTCCGCGTACCCATCGGCGTCATCGGCATCATCTACGAGGCCCGGCCCAACGTCACCGTCGAGTGCGCCGTGCTGTGCCTCAAGAGTGGCAATGCCGCTATCCTGCGCGGCGGCAAGGAGTGCTTCCACACCAACACCGCCCTGGCCGCGCTCGTCTCCGCCGCCCTGGCCGGCGCGGGTCTGCCGGGCTACGCCGTGCAGCTCATCCCCACGACCGACCGCGCCGCGCTCACCACGCTGCTGAAACTCGACACGCTGGTGCAGTGCATCATCCCGCGCGGCGGCGAGAGCCTCATCCGCTTCGTCGCGCAGAACAGCACCATCCCGGTGATCAAGCACTACACGGGCGTGTGCTTCGTCTATCTCGACCGCGCGGCCGATCCCGCGCTCGCCGAGAAGGTCACGCTCAACGCCAAGGTCCAGCGCCCCGGCGTGTGCAACGCCGCCGAGCAGCTGCTCGTGCACGCCGCCGTGGCCGACACCCTCCTACCCCGCGTCGCCGGTGCCCTCGCCGCCAAGGGCGTGCAGCTCTGCTGCGACCCGCGCGCGGCCGCCATCCTGCAGCGTGCCGGCCTCGCCGCGACCCCGGCCGCGCCCGCCGATTTCACCGCCGAGTTCCTCGACCTGGTCATGGCCGTGCGCGTGGTGGACTCGCTCGAGGAGGCCGTGACGGTGATCAACCGCGACGGCTCCGGTCACACCGACGCGATCATCACCGCCGACGAGGCCGCCGCCCGCACGTTCCAGGCCGGGGTCGACTCCGCCGTCGTGATGTGGAACGCCAGCACGCGCTTCAACGACGGCTTCGAGTTCGGCTTCGGCGCCGAGATCGGCATCTCCACCGACCGCCTCCACGCCCGCGGCCCCATGGGCCTGCGCGAGCTCTGCACCTACAAGTTCCTCGTGACGGGCGACGGCCAGGTGCGCGGCTGAGCGGTCCCGGCGCCCCGGCCATTCCTCACGGTTTGGCAAAGAGTGCGCATATCCTGCGTTTCCGGGCCGGGAAACCACCGGCCGATTGCCATCCATCCCGCCGCCGGGCAGGTCTGCCGGCATGGGCAACGCGATCACTCCCCTGTCCCTGAGTCTCACCCCCGACGCCGCCGGCTTCTTCGGCAAATACGGCGGCAGCTTCGTCCCCCCGCCCCTCGAGGCGCCCCTCGCCGAGGTTCGCCGCGCCTACGAGGTTGTGTCGCGCTCGCACGACTTCATCGAGGAGCTGCGCCGCATCCGGAAGCATTTCCAGGGCCGGCCCACGCCCGTGTACCACGCGGCGCGGCTGTCGAGGAAGCTCGGGCACACGCAGATCTACCTCAAGCGCGAGGACCTCAACCACACCGGCGCCCACAAGCTCAACCACTGCATGGGCGAGGGCCTGCTCGCCCGCTTCATGGGCAAGAAGAAGCTCATCGCCGAGACCGGCGCCGGCCAGCACGGCGTCGCGCTGGCCACGGCCGCCGCGTATTTCGGGCTCGAGTGCGACATCTACATGGGCGAGGTCGACATCGCCAAGCAGGCGCCGAACGTCGCCCGCATGCAGATCCTCGGCGCGCGGGTCATCCCGGCGACGCACGGACTCAAGACGCTCAAGGAGGCCGTCGACGCCGCCCTCGTCGCCTACGTGCAGGATCCGATCAACCAGCTCTACTGCATCGGCTCCGTGGTGGGCCCGCACCCGTTCCCGATGATGGTGCGCGATTTTCAGCAGGTGGTCGGCCTCGAGGCCCGCGACCAGTTCACCGAGATGACCGGCAACCTGCCCGACATCGTCACGGCCTGCGTCGGCGGCGGCAGCAACGCCATGGGCATCTTCGCCGGTTTCATCGACGATCCGGTCGAGCTCCACGGCGTCGAGCCCCTCGGCCGCGGACCCAACGTCGGCGACCATTCCGCCTCGATGACCTACGGCCGCGAGGGCATCATCCACGGCTTCCGCTGCTACCTGCTGCAGGACGACAAGGGCGAGCCCGCCCCCGTGCACTCCATTGCCAGCGGCCTGGATTATCCCGGCGTCGGCCCCGAGCACTGCCACCTCAAGGACACCGGCCGTGTGCGCTACTTCACGGCGACCGACGACGAGACGGTCGAGGCCTTCTACGTCCTCAGCCGCAACGAGGGCATCATCCCCGCCCTCGAAAGTTCGCACGCCGTAGCCCACGCCATGCGCCTCGCCCGATCCGACCCATCGCAGCCGCGCACGGTCCTCGTCAACCTCAGCGGCCGCGGCGACAAGGACATGGATTACCTCATCGCCCGTTACGGCACCGGCGAGAAGTTCGCGCTCTAGCGTCCCGGCATTTCATTGGTTGCAGGGAACCAAGGCCTGTGGCTCATTTCCAAACCGCATGGCCTTACGCCCCACCCTTGCCTTTGCCCTCCTCGGCCTAACGGCCGCGGGCCTTGCCGCCCAGACGGACACCGCCGGCGAAAAGGAAGGCACGAAGCGCAGCCGCGTCGTTTCCGAAGGCGTGGCCGCCGCGCTGGCCGCGGGGATGCCCAAGTACAATCCGCCCAAGCCTACCGAGCCCAAGAACGAGGAGGACCTGCCCGACCTGCGCGAGATCGACAAGCCGCGCAACCAGATCATCCGCCTGCCCGACTACGTCGTGCGCGAGAAGCGCCCGCCGGTGTTCCGCGAGCGCGACATCAACACGGCCAAGGGCCTCGCGGCGCTGGCGAAGAAACGCTATTTCTCGGAGACGGCCCAAGCCCTGAACCGTTTCACGATCCCGCTCTTCGGCCTGGGCCAGGAGGCCTATGCGAGCATGATGCTCGCCGAGCAGGAACGCCTCGACAACATGGCCAGCCTCAAGTCCACCGCCGCCGATCTCAAGGCGCTGAGCGAGGGCCAGGGCGACACCGTGAGCCGCGAGGTCGACCGCGCCTACATCCGCACGGACGACTTCGGGTATCGGAAGCAGCGGTGAGGGGTGAGGGGTAAGGGGTAAGGGGTTTGGAGATGGCCAATAACCAATAAGCCATAACCAACAACCCATCCCTAGTACCGCCCGCACTCCTCGACCAGTTCCGCCACCCGGCGCAGGCGGCTTTCGAGGCCGTCGGGCGGCACCTGGTCGGCGACGCCCAGCACGTAGCGCGGTTCGCGGCGCATCACGGCGAGGACCGACCGCACGAGGCGCTCGAATTCCGCCTCGCTCACCGAAGGGGCGAAATACGCGCCCGGGATGCCGCCCCAGAACTTGGTCGGCGAGCCCGCGCCATAGGATGCCCAATCCTCCACGGCGAGGTCACCCACCGGCGCGGGCGTGAGGCTCTCGATGAAGTCGAAACCGACCGTGCACTCCTCCCGCAGCAGACCGCGGAGCGTGCCATCGAGGTGCATGCACGAAAACTTGCCGGCGGCGCGGATGCGCGCGGTCCACTTTGTCTGGTACGGCCGCATGAACTTCTCAAACAGCACCGGGCCGACGCTTTCCGACGACAGATTCTCCGGGATCATCAGCACCTCCGCGGGGCTCGCGACGGCCAGCGCCGCCGCCGCGTCGTGCGAGCGTTCGACGATGGCAAGGGTCTCGGCGAAGAGCTCCGGCGCATCGTCCAGCATCTCCACGACCGCCATGATCCCGGCGTCGAGCGCCACGAGGTGCATGAACGGGCTCTTCGGGAGGTAGGCGAGGTGCAACCCGCAGTCGCCGATCTGCGGGCCGCGCTCGAGGCCAAAGGCATAGTCGGCCGCGTAGCGGGTGTTGGCGTGCAGGAAGCCGTACGCCGGCAGGTCGGCCGCGCTTTTCAGCAGGTGCTCGACGGGGCCCTCGGTGAACGAATCGGGCAGCCAGGTCCACCGCTCCTGCAGCGCGCCGTGCGGGGTCTCGATGCGGCGGATGCGGTCATGGCCCTCGCGCCACTCGGCGACGCGGCAGTGCTCGACGATCGTCCGGAACGGGAAATAGCCCTGCAGGTAGAAACCCAGTTTCAGCTCGCGGTGCCAGTCGAGGTAGGCGGCGCTTTGCTTGAAGCCCTCGGGCCGGCGGCCGCGGCCGATCTCGGCGGTGGCGAGGTAATCGAGGTCGCCGAACCACGGCACGCAGTCGGGCTGGCGGCCGCGCAGCACGGCCAGCGCGCGTTCACGGGGTGACAGGGGCATGGTTCATCCGTTACGCCCGGCGGTTCCGGACGGCAATCCTCCGTCGACCCGCGGCCGCGGATTGAAGGTCGGCTGCGAGCGGCCGTTAGCCGGCGTTAAGCCGCCCCGGCGGGAACCGCCTGCCCGGCGCCTCGGTCCGAAATACGTCAAATGACATTTGCACCAGCATGGCCGCCGCCCTTCTAGTTGGGCTGCCGTCAGCCTCGCCGCATGCCCGCCTCCGACCTCGTCATCCTCCGTGAAGCCCTCGCCGCCGAACCCGGCTTCGTCTCCGGCGCAGCCCTCGCGCGCAAGCTTGGCATCAGCCGCGTCGCCGTCTGGCAGCACATGGAGAAGCTGCGCACGCAGGGCTTCGTCTTCGAGGCCGTCAAATCCCGCGGTTACCGCCTCGCCGCCCGGCCGGCCGGGCTGCACGCCACGCTCATCGAGGCCCACCTCAAGGCCCGCGCCCGCGACATCCCCATCACCGTGCTCGACACGGTCGACAGCACCAACGACGAGGCCGCCCGCCAGCTTGCCGGCGGGCGGGCCGCGCCGTTCGTGATCTTCGCCCGCCGGCAGACGCGCGGCCGCGGCCGCCTCGGCCGGGCCTGGCACAGCGAGGCCAACGGCAATCTCTACGCCAGCTTCGCCTTCCGCCCGCGCCTCACACCGGCCCGGCTCGCCACGTTCACGCTCTGGATGGGCGCCAACCTCTGCGAGCTGGTCGCCAACTTCTGCCAGGTCGCCCCGGGCCTGAAGTGGCCCAACGACCTCCTCTTCGATGGCCGCAAGGTCGGCGGCATGCTCACCGAGGCGCGGGTCGACGCCGACCAGGTGCGCGACCTCGTCTTCGGCCTCGGCCTCAACGTCAACAGCCCCGCCAGCGCGTTCCCCGGTGAGCTCGGCCGCCGCGCCACCTCGCTGGCCGTGCGCACCGGCGCCGCCCTCGATTTCAACCGCTTCGCCGCCGCCCTCGTCGGCCGCGTGCGGCTGGTCTACGCGCAGTTCCTCGACGGCGACCACCTCGACCGGTTCGCCGACCTCTGGAACCGCTACGACGTCCTGCGCGGCAAGCCCGTCGCCGTGCTGCAGGGCACGCACCGGATCGCCGGCACGGCCGCCGGCATCGACGACGCGGGCTCGCTCATCGTCCGCGACGACCGCGGCCGTTCCCATCGCTTCACCGCCGGCGAGGTGACGCTGGAGAAAGCGGGTTGAATCCCCCGCCCCCGCTCCGCCATCGTAGGCTTCCCCGCATGTCCGACGTCCCGCCCGCCATTGAAGTCGCCCACCTCGTCAAGAGCTACGCCGGGGTCACCGCGGTCAACGACATCAGCTTCACCCTCGCGCGCGGCGAGATCCTCGGCTTCCTCGGCCCCAACGGCGCCGGCAAGTCGACCACGATGCGCATCCTCACCGGCTACCTGCCGGCGACCTCCGGGCACGTAGCGATCTGCGGCGTCCCGGTCGCCACGCAGCCCGACATGGTCAAGCGGCACATCGGCTACATGCCGGAGAACAACCCGCTGCCCGAGGACATGCGGGTCTCGGAGTACCTCTACTTCCGCGGCCGCCTCAAGGAGATCTCGCGCGCCAAGCTCGGCCCCCGCATCGACGAGGTCCTCGAGCTCTGCGACCTCAAGCGCGTCCGCCACAAGATCATCGGCAAGCTCTCCAAGGGCTTCCGCCAGCGGGTCGGCATCGCCGAGGCCATCCTCGCCGAGCCGCCCGTGATCATCATGGACGAGCCCACCATCGGCCTCGACCCGCACCAGATCCTCATCGTCCGCGACCTCATTGCCAGCCTGCGGGGCCGCATGACGGTCATCATCTCGTCGCACATCCTGCCCGAGATCGAGATGACCTGCGACCGCGTCCTCATCATCAACCAGGGCCGCGTCGTGGCCCAGGGGACCCCCGCCGACCTGCGGCGCGAGATCCTCGGCCACTCGGCCTACGAGGCCGAGCTCGCCGGCGACCTCGCCGGCCTGCCTGAGCTGCTCGCCGCGGTGGATCCCTCGCTGCAGCTTGCGGCGACCGGGCCGGCGGACGCGCAGGGCTTCGTCACCGCCACGCTGTCCACCGCCCGCGAGGACGACCTGGGCGAGGCGCTGCTGCGCGCCTTCACCGGCGCCGGCCTGCGCGTGCGGGCCCTCAGCCGGGCCCACCCGACCCTCGAGGATGTCTTCCTCGCCGCCACCCGCCGCAGCTGGGACGTCCGCAGCGAGCAACTCAGGAAGTAACCCGTCCAT
This sequence comes from Opitutaceae bacterium, assembly GCA_019634615.1. GTDB lineage: Bacteria > Verrucomicrobiota > Verrucomicrobiia > Opitutales > Opitutaceae > UBA2377. Next base: position 13,779 of record JAHCAZ010000031.1, on the reverse strand, counting down.
GCGCCACTTCTTCACCCTCCTCAGCCACGAGCTCCGCATGCTGCTGGTCAACCCCGGCACCTACATCGCCGCGACGGCGTTCCTCGTGTTCATGGGCTTCATCTTCACCGGCATCCTTGAGAGCTACAGCAAGGCCCCGCAGGAGACCTCGCCCGCCCACGTCTATTTCCAGTTCTTCTGGCTGCCGGTCTTCTTCATGGTGCCGCTGCTCACGATGAAGTGCCTCGCGGAGGAGCGCCGCCTCGGCACGATCGAGACCCTGCTCACCACGCCCGTCACCACCACCGAGGTCGTGCTCGGCAAGTATGCGGCGGCCTACTGCCTCTACCTCGGGCTGTGGGGCTCGACCGCCGGTTTCTTCTGGATCCTGCACCAGTTCGCGGGTGACGCGCGCTTCCTCGACCTGGGACCGCTCGTCGGCGGCTACCTGTTCATCAGCGTCTCCGGGCTGCTCTTCATCGCCGTCGGCGTCTTCGCCAGCTCCCTCTCGCGCAACCAGGCCGTCGCCGGCATCCTCTGCTTCACGATGCTCTTCGCGCTGATCATCGGCGTGCGCTTCATCCAGGATGCACAGTGGCTCGACCGCGCCGCCTTCCAGCCGGTCAAGGCCGCGGTGGACTACGCGCAGATCTTCACGCACTACGCCGACTTCACCCGCGGCGTCGTGGACACGCGCCACCTCCTGTTCTACTTCAGCGGCACCGTGCTGGCGCTGATCTTCAGCATCCTCGGCGTCGAGGCCAAGCTGCTCCACAGCTGACCGCCCATGCACGCGCCCGACAGCTTCCGCACCGCCCGCTGGCTCCGCACGCTCAACCTCGTGCTGCAGGCCGTGCTCTTCCTCACGCTCTTCGGCGGGCTCAACTACCTCGCGCGCAACTACGCCTGGCGGTTCGACCTCACCCAGCACCGCCGCCACTCGCTCTCGGCCGAGACGCGGTCGTACCTGCACAACCTCCCGCTGCCGGTGCGCATCGTCGCCACCTTCACCGAGGACGCCGAGAATCCCGAGGTCGCCCAGGCCTGGCGCGACCTCAACGGCCTCCTGCGCGAGTACGTCTACGAGACTGAGGGCCGCGCCGCCCGCATCACCGTCTCCTACATCGACGTCTACCAGCAGCGCCGCGAGGCCGAGCAGTTCGGCATCGAGCAGCCCAACGTCATCCTCCTCACCTGCGGCGACAAGCGGCGCGTCGTCACGCTCGACGAGCTCTACCGCGTGGAGGCCATGGAGAAGAAGGCGTTCCTCGGCGAGCAGGCCATGACGGCCGCGATCCTCGACGTGTCGAATCCGGCCCGCAAAAAGATCTACTTCCTCGCCGGCCACGGCACGCTCCGCATCGACGACGTCGACCCCGCCCGCGGGCTCTCGGCCCTCAACGACCAGCTCAAGCTCCGCAACTTCGACGTCGAGCTGCTCGACCTCGGCACCGCCCGCCGCATCCCGGAGGACGCCGCCCTGGTCGTCATCTCCGCCCCGCAGGTGCGCTACGACGCCAGCGAGCAGGAGCTGCTCCGGCAGTACCTCGCGACCCGCGCCGGCCGGGTGATCCTCATGCTGGCCCCGGGAGTGGCCCACGGCCTCGACGATCTGCTCTACGACTGGGGCGTCCTCGTCGACGACGTCGCCATCTACGACACGAACCCCGAGAGCTTCTCCGACAACGGCGACTTCATCCTGCGCAACTTCGCCCCCCACCCGATCACGCAGACGCTCCTCGACTACCGCATGACCCTGCGCACCGGCCTCTGCCGCAGCGTCCGTCCCGACCCGGGCCGCGCGACCGGCAACGGCCTCGTCGTCACCACCCTCGCCGCGACCTACCCGACCGCCTGGGGCGAAGTGGCCTACAACCTGCGCCAGCAGCCCGTCTTCGACCCCGGCATCGACCTGCGGGGCCTGCCCAACATGGCCCCGGCCAACCGCCTCGGCGTCATCGTCGCCTCCGAGCGCGTGCAGGTGCGCGACAACCTCCCGTTCAGCGTGCGGACCGGCCGGCTCGTCGCCATCGGCACCGACAGCCTCGTCGTCAACCAGCGGCTCGCGACCGAGGGCAACCTCACCTTCTTCCTCAACGCCGTGAACTGGGCGGTCGCCCGCGACACCCAGCTCAACGTGCCCGCCCGCCCCATCGAGCGCTTCCAGCTCTCGCTCAACCAGCGGGAGCTCACGCGCCTCCGCTATTCCCTCATGGTCGCCCTGCCCGCCGCCGCCGCGCTCCTCGGCCTCCTCGTCTACTGGTCCCGCCGCAACTAGACCCGCCATGCGCACCAAAGTCACCCTCGTCCTCGTCTTCCTCAACGTCGCGCTCTTCTTCTTCATCTTCAAGTTCGAGCGCGGCTGGCGCACCGAGCGCGCCTCGCTCGAGGCGCGGCGCCGCGTGCTCGGGCCCGAGACGGCCGACATCCGCGCCCTCCGCATCGACGGCCCGGGGCTCACCCCCGTCGCGCTCAAGCGCACCGGCGGCGACTGGGCGCTGACCGAGCCGCTCGAGTGGCCGGCCAACCCCCACGCCGTCACCCGCATCGTCAACGAGCTCCAGTTCCTCGAGCACGAGTCGAGCTTCAGCGTCCGCGACCTCGAGCAGAGCGGCCAGTCGCTCGTCGACTACGGCCTGGCCAACCCGCGCATGGTCGTGACCTTCACCTCCGGCGGCGAGGGCGGCCGCGAGGTCACCCTCCGGCTCGGCGACGAGACCAAGGCCGGCAACCTGCTCTACATCCTCTCGCCCGACGGCCAGCGCGTGCACGTCGTCAACCTCAGCCTCGCCCGCAGCCTCGCGCTGCCCGTCGAGGAGCTCCGGGCCGACACGATCTTCTCGATCCCGTACTTCGAGGCGCGCTCCCTCACCCTCCAGAACCCGGCCAACCTGCGCGTGCGCCTGCGGCGCGAGGGCGGCAACCGCTGGGCCTTCGAGGCGCCCATCATCGCCCGCGCCAACAAGGTCGCCACCGAGCTCGCCATCAACGCCCTCAACACGCTGCGCGTCCGCTCCTTCACGCCGCCCGGCGCCGCCCCCTCCCTGGGCGCCGCCCCGGCGCTGCGCATCACGCTCGAGGGCAACAACCGCCGCGAGACGCTGGTCCTCGGCGCCGAGCTTGGGACCACCGCCATCGCCGAGGGCGCGACCGGCGGCGGGGCCGCGCATCCCGACATCGAGTTTTCCGCCACCCTCGAGGGCAAGTCCGCCGCCTTCACCGTCGCGTTCCCGGGCCATCTCCTCGACCTCCTCCGCAACGCACAGGAGACGCTGCGCGAGAGCCGCATCCTCGAGTTCGAGCCCGCCGCCGTCACCGGCGTCACACTGGGCGCGCCCAACCAGCCCGAGCTGATCCTGCAGCGCGACTCCGCCGCGCCGGTCGACGCGCCCTGGCAGCTCGTGCGCCGCGACCCGGCGCAGGGGCCGCAGACGCAGCCCGCCGACCCCGCGGCCGTGCAGCGCCTGCTCGAGCAGCTCTCGGCCCTCGCCGCCGCGAAGTTCCAGAGCGACGCGCCCTCGGATGCCGACCTCGAGAACTGGGGCTTCAACCAGCCGGAGCGCGAGATCACCCTCACCGTCGCCACGTCGCCCAACGCCACCCGCACGCTCAAGCTGCAGATCGGCGTCACGACCCCGCGGGACGGCCGCGCCTACGCGCGGCTCGCCGGCGAGCGCTTCATCTACGCCGTCGCCCCCGCCATCCTCGACGAGGCGACCGTCTCCCCCCTGGCCTACCGCGCCCGCCTGCTGCGCGAGCTGCCGGCCACGGCCACCATCACCGCCCTCCGCATCACCGACCGGCAGAACGGCGCCGTGGTCGTCGAGCGCAACCTGGCCGACGCGCCGGCGGACCCGGCCCTCGCGGGGCTCGCGGCCCAGCTGCGCACGGTCCGGGCGCGGCGCTTCGTCGCCGACGGGTTCGCCGAGCCCAACATGGTCGGCGGCGAGGAACGCCCGTGGCGCTACCAGGTGGACGCCACCGTGGCCCTGCCCGCGGGCACGGGCACGCAGACGGAGACCGAGACCTGGCACTTCACCGAGCGGGTCGCCGGCACGCTGCAACTGGGCGGGTCGGAGCGCTTCGCCGCCACCTTCGAGCTCGAGCAGCCGCTGCTCGACGCCCTCTGGCGCGTGATCTACGCCGACCGCGATCCCGGCCCACCCGCCGCGAGCCCGGCGTCAACCGCAGCGGAGCCCAAGGACTGAGGCCGAGCCCGCACGCCATGAGACCCTGGCTGAAGTTATGCTGGCGGGGCACGCGCTTCTGCGCGGCCTGCGTGGCCTCCTTCTGCCTGTGGACGCTCTGGCTCGCGCTGGCGATCCTGCTCGCCTTCCAGGTGTACATCGCCAGCACGCGCGAGCTGGCCGTGCCGGACTTCCTCCTCCGCTCGCTGGAGGAACGCCTCGCCACCTCGGGCGTGCGGGCGGAGTTCGGCCGCGCGCGCTTCGACCCCGCCGGCCACGTCCTCCTCGAGCAGGCGCGGCTGCGCCTGCCCGCGCTGCCCGACCCGGTGTTCACCGCGCGCTCCGTCTTCGTCACCCTCGACCCCTGGGCGCTCCTCCTCGGCCGCTTCGAGCCCCGCAAGCTCGAGGTCGAGGGCGCCAATATCCACGTCGCCGCCATGCTGTCGCCGACGGGCCGCAGCGAGCCGCTGGTCCAGGAAGTCGCGTTCACGCTGGTCCCGGGCCACCAGCATTTCGCGCTGCCGCACTTCGCCGGCCGGCTCGCGGGGATGCCGTTGACCGCCCGGGGCGACTGGCAGCTGCCGCCGCGACGCGACGAGGCGCAGCGGCTGCCCGAGCTGCTGGCGCGGAATTACCCGGCGATCTGCCGGCAGTTGATCGCGCTCGCGGACCGGTTGGCGGTCCTCGAGTCCCCGGTGCTGGACCTCACGCTGACGCGCTCGGAGTCACAGGCGGCGATCGCGGAGATCGGCCTCCTCGCCCAGGGCGTGCGCCTGGAATCGCCGCAGCCGATCACGACCGGCCCGGTGCGCCTCACGACCCGCGTGCCGCTGATCGGCGAGCGGCCGGTGCCGGTGTCGCTAGCGGTGGCGACCGAGGCCGTGCGCGTCGGCCCGGCCGCCGACCTCAGGCGCGTGCAGGCCGTGATCCACGGCCGGATCAACCCGGCGCAGCGCGCCTTCGCCTTCGAGCGGATCGAGCTGGCGGCCGGCACGGTCACCGCGGCGGGCCTCACGGCCGGCCCGGTCGCCCTCACCGCCGCCGGCGCGTGGCCGGTGCTGCAAGGCGAGCTGGCCGGCCGCGTGCAGGACGAGGCGGTCTCCCTCGCCGGCACCGTCGACTTCGCGGCGCGGAGCGCGTCGCTGCGCGCCGCCGGCCGCTTCGCGCCGGGCCTGGTCGACACCGTCGGCCAGCGGCTCGGGCGCGACCTGCGGCGGTTCATCGCGTTCCGGAGCGCGCCGGGCTTCGACCTGGCGGTGGAACTCGCGCCCGGCTGGAAGTTCACGGGCCTCCAGGGCCGCGTCGCGGGCGACGGCGTCGACGCCTACCACGTGCGGATGGACGCCTTCTCCGGCCACATCGCCTTCGACGGGCGGCGCTTCCGGGCCACCGACGCCCTGGCCTGGATCGGCGACAACTTCGCGCGGGGCAGCTTCGAGCAGGACTTCACCACGCGGGAATTCCGCTTCCTGCTCACCGGCCGCCTGCACCCGCCGGCGATCGCCGGCTGGTTCCGCGGGTGGTGGACGAACTTCTGGGACGATTTCGATTTCACGGCGGCGGCGCCGGAGGCCGACGTGGACGTGCGCGGCCGCTGGGGGCACGGCCCGGAGACGACGGTGTTCGTCTTCGCCGACTGCACACGGCCGGTGGTCCGCGGCGTGGCGCTCGACCACGCGATCGCGCGGCTGTTCATCCGGCCCCACCATTACGACGCGCTCGAGATCTTCGCGACGCAGGGGGGCAACGCCGCGCGCGGCCAGTTCATGCGCCGCACGGCCCCGGTCGGATTCGCGCTGGATCACATGGAGTTCGATTTCGACTCGACGCTGCCATTGCCGGACGCGGCGCAGCTCGTCGGCCCCGACCTGAGCCAGGCCCTGCGCCCGATCGTGCTCTCCGCGCCCCCGACCGTGCATGCCCGCGGCCGGATCGACGGCCCGGCCTCGGCCCGCGGCACCGGCCGGCAGATCCACGTCAAGGGGCACGCCACCGGCGCCTTCACGCTGCACCGGTTCCCGCTGCAGCACCTCGACTTCGAGGCGACGCTCGACGGCGACCGCCTGCTCGTGGCGCCGGTCGAGGTCGGCTTCGCCGGCGGCACCGTGACGGGCAGCGTGCAGGCCTGGGGCCCGGAGGAGGCCCGCCGCCTGGGCTTCGCCCTGTCCCTGCGCGAGGGCTCGGTCCGCGAGGCGGCGACCGCCCTCGAGACCTACGCGGCGCGGCGCCGGGGCGTGGCGCCCGCGGCGAACAGCGCCTACATCGAGGGCACGGCGCAGGTGCGCATGGCGCTCGATCTCGAGGCCGAGGGCGCCGCCGACGATCCCTACAGCTTTAAGGGCACCGGGCACGCCAGCCTCGGCGGCCAGGGCCTCGGGCGCGTCCGCCTCCTCGGGCTGCTCTCGGAACTGCTCAACTTCACCGCGTTGCGCTTCGACGCGCTGCGCACCGACTTCACGCTCGAGGGCGACACGCTCAACTTCCCGCACGTCAACCTCACCGGGCCGGACGCGGCGGTGACCGCCCGCGGCAGCTACCAGCTCAGGCGCAAGGAGCTCGACTTCTACGCCCGGGTCTTCCCGTTCCAGGAAAGCCGCTTCATCCTCAAGAGCGTCGTCGGCCTGGTGCTGACGCCGCTGTCCGGCGTGCTCGAGGTCAAGTTGACCGGGCCGCTGGACAAGCCCCAATGGGCTTTTGTCATTGGTCCCACCAACTTTATCCGCTCGATCCTGGCGCCCGGCAAGGCCGCGCCGGTTCCAGACACGACCCCGCCGCCCGCACCTTCTGCCCCGCCAGCGACCAATCCATGAGCCCGCCGCCCGCTATGGATTTGCGCTGGAAACGGGATTGCTCCATTGGTGAAAAGATTCATCCCTAGGGTGAATACCTCAATGGAGTCTTTGCCCACACTTCCGCGCCGCTCCTGGTCGGAACGAGTCATGCTCGTTTTTACGGCGAGCCTCGCCGTGGTGGGCGGGCTCGCGCTGGCGGGCTGGATTTTCCATTTCGAGTCGCTGGTGCAGCCGTGGTCCGAGCTGAGCCCGATCCGCCTGAACGGCGCCCTCACGCTGCTCGTCCTGAGCCTGGCGCTCACCGGCTGCATGCTGGGCTGGAGCCGGGCCCTGTGGCTGGCGGTCCTGCCCCTCGTGACGACCGGCCTAGCGCTCGTGCACGGCCAGACCGGGCAGTTGTTCAGTCTGGACAACCTGCTGGACGCGACGTTCCTGCCCGGCGCACCCACGCAGGTCGAGCCCGCCTCGCTCGTCGTCAACGGGTGCCTGCTGCTCGCCAGCCTGGTCATCCTCCTGCCGGCCCCGGGGCTTCGGTTGCCCCTGGCGCTTCGCACCTGCTCCTTCGTCCAGGCGGTGGCGGCGTCGCTCATCTCGGCCGCGGGCGTCACGGCCGTCATCGGCTACCTCGCGGCGCTCCGCCCGGTCTTCACGCTCGGCGGCACGACGCCCGTGTCGCCGGTCATGGCCGTCGGGCTGTTCCTGCTGGGCGGCGCGATCCTCCTGCTCGCATGGACCCGCATCGCGCGGGTCGAGAAACTCACGCCGGCCTGGGCCCCGCTGCCGATCGTCATCGGCTGCGTCACGCTCACCGTGGTCCTCTGGATCGGCCTGCGCGACCGGGAGGAGGCCTACCTCGGCGTGCGCACCCAGACGTCGCTCGAGACGCTCGCCATCCAGGTCAACGCCGAGTTCGACCGCCAGAGCGCGGCCTTCGAGCGGCGGGCCCGCACCTGGGGCGACAACCTGCCGACGCGCCCGGTGTGGGAGGCCGACGTGCACACGCAATGGCTCGAGTCGAGCGCCCTCGGCGCCAAGTCGTTCGCGTGGGTCCGGCCCGACGGGAGGAACCGCTGGGTGTATCCGCTCCAGGGCAACGAGGACGCGATCGCGTTCGACCATGCGGCCGACCCGGTGCGCGCCGCCACGCTCGAGGCCGCGCGGAAGGAGCAGAAGCCGATCATCTCCGGCACCGTCGGCATCGGCGGCCTCGGGCCGGGCTTCGTCATCTTCACGCCCATCATCCACAAGGGCGAGCTCACCGGCTATGCCGCGGCCGAGTTTCTCTACGACCGCTTCTTCGCGACGCTGACGACGGCGCGGCTCAAGCTCGTCGACGATTACCACCTGAGCGTCGTGATCGGCGGCGAGACGGTGCACTCGACGTTCCCGCCGGGAGTCGAGCCGCAGGCGGGCCCGGTGGTGGAGAAGACCTACACCATCCAGGACCGCCGGATGCGGATCAGTCTCGTGCCCACGCCGCTCGCCCTGGCCCGCGACCGCCGTTTCCTGCCGGAATTCGCGCTCGCCGCCGGCATCGGCATCGCCTTCCTGCTCGGCCTGAGCGTGCACCTCGCCCGCCGCGCCCGCGCCGACCAGCGCACCGCCGAGGATTCCAATGCCCGGCTGCACGCCGAGAACGAGGAGCGGCGGCGCGTCGAGACGCGGCTGAAGATCGCGGACGAGCGCCTCAACCTCGCGCTCGACTCGACCCAGATCGGCATCTTCGAGTACCAGCCCGCCAGCCGCCACGTGCACTACAGCCCCGGCCTCTGGATGATGCTCGGCTACGATCCGGTAAAGATGCCATCCACGCCCGAGGCGTGGCGCACACTTGTCCACCCCGAGGACCTGCCGCTCTACCAGGCGCGGACGGAGGCGCAGTTCACCGGTCAGGCCGCGTTCATCGACGCCGAATACCGCGTCCGCCACCAGGCCGGCGACTGGCGCTGGATCGCCATGCGGTCCAAGACCGTGGCCAGCGATGCCGCCGGTCGGCCCGCGCGCATCATCGGCACGATGCAGGACATCACGGCCCGCCGCGAATCGGAGCAGGCCCTCCGCACCAGCCAGGCCGAGACCCGCAAGCTCTCCCTCGTCGCCGCCAAGACCGACAATCCTGTCGTCATCGGCTCGCCCGACGGCCGCGTCGAATGGGTCAACGAGAGCTTCACCCGCGTCATGGGCTACGCCCTCGAGGAGGCCGTCGGGCGGCACTTGCTCGAGCTGATCACCGTACCCGAGACCGACCCGGCCATCACCGGCCCCATCCAGGCCGCCCTCGGCGAGGGTCACCCGCTCTCGACCGACTTCCCCAGCCAGGCGAAATCCGGCCGCAAGTACCACCTGCACCTCGAGATCCAGCCAGTGCTCAACGACAGCGGCGGCCTCGCGCACTACATCGTGATCGCCACCGACATCACGGCCCGCGTCGAGACCGAGCAGCAGCTGCGCCGGGCCAAGAGCGAGGCCGACTCGGCATCGCGCTCCAAGAGCGACTTCCTTGCCTCGATGTCGCACGAGATCCGCACCCCGATGAACGGCGTCATCGGCATGACCAGCCTGCTCATCGAGACCCCGCTCACCCCCGAGCAGCGCGAGTACGTCAACACCATCCGCACCTCGGGCGAGGCCCTGCTCACGATCATCAACGACATCCTCGACTTTTCCAAGATCGAGTCCGGCAAGATGGAGATCGAGCACATGCCCTTCGAGCTCTCGCTCTGCCTCGAGGAGGCCTTCGACCTCTTCGCCCTGCAGGCCTCGTCGCGCAAGCTCGAGCTCACGTACCACATCCATCCCGACGTCCCGACCTGGATCCTCAGCGACGTCACCCGCCTGCGGCAGATCATCGTCAACCTCGTCAACAACGCGGTCAAGTTCACGCCGGCCGGCAGCGTCTCCGTCGAGGTCGTCCGCCGCCCGGCGCCGGCCGGCGCGCCCGCGGGTTCGTTCCACCTCGCCTTCACCGTGCGCGACACCGGCGTGGGCATCCCCGCCGACCGGCTCGACCGGCTCTTCAAGGCGTTCTCGCAGGTCGACTCGTCCACCACCCGCAAGTACGGCGGCACCGGCCTCGGCCTCGCGATCTGCCAGCGCCTGGCCACGCTCATGGGCGGGGACATCGCGGTCACCAGCACGATGGGCGAGGGCTCGGCCTTCACGTTCACGATCCTCACCGAATCCGCCGCGCTCGACCAGGAAAGCGTCCCGCCGACGATGCCGCTCGCGCTCCGGGCGAGTCCCATCCTCGTCGTCGAGGACCATCCCATCACCCAGGCCCGCCTGCGCACGCAGTTCGGCGCCTGGGGCCTGCGCTGCGAGGTCGCGCCGACCGTCGCGGAGGCGCTCGAGATCGCGGCCCGCCTCCCCCAGCCGCCGTCGCTCCTCCTCATCGACGGCGACGAGACCGAGGGGCACTCCCCGCTCGAGCAGCTCATGACGATCCGCGCACCCCGGTTGCTCATGCTGCCGTTTGGACAGTCGCCGGCCGAGGCGCCCGATGACGGCCTCCCCTTCGGCACGATCTACAAGCCCATCAAGACGCCGGCCCTGCTGCATGCCCTGTCGCACATCCCCGACCCGGCCCGACTCCCCGTCAAGCCCGACATCACCCCGCCCCGGCGGCCACTCGCGGAGGAGATCCCGCTCAGCGTGCTGCTGGCCGAGGACAACGCGGTCAACCAGAAGGTCGCACTGCGGTTCCTGGAGCGCCTTGGGTATCAGGCCGACGCCGTGGGCAACGGCCTCGAGGCAGTCACGGCCGTCGAGTCGCGGCGTTACGATCTCGTGCTCATGGACCTGCAGATGCCGGAGATGGACGGCTTTGAAGCCTGCCAGCAGATCCGCCGCCGCCTGCCGCCGGAGCAGCAGCCCGTGATCATAGCCCTCACCGCCAATGCCATGCAGGGCGATCGCGAACGCTGTCTCGACGCCGGCATGGACGACTACATCAGCAAGCCGGTGAAGATGCACGAGATCGTCGAGGCCATTCACCGCCAGTTCATCGTGGCCGACCCGGGTTCGGTGGAGCCTCCCCCGATGCGCGAGCCGGAATCGGGCGCCTAAGATTGCGATCGGTCGGTCGCGGAGCGTGTCGGGCTTCATTAGGCCTGTTTGGTGGATGCAAATTAAGCCTGTTAAGGCTTATATAAATCGATCCAGTTCCGTGGGTTAGAATTTGCAGCCCGTCGCGGACCGATCTATCTTTCGGTTGCCCGAGCAAACATTGGTCCGATTGCCCGGTGCGATCTCTCCGAGACCCCACCGGGCGAGATCCCGATCACGTGCATCCGATTAGCAAGAGGCTCCTTTCCGGACTCCTGACGATGACCCTTTGGGCCGTCAGCGCGGATGCTTTACGGGCGCAGTTTGTTTGGGATGGCGGGCACGCAGCTCAGGACAAATGGACCCTGTCGCAAAACTGGAATCCGAACGGCAGCGTCCCCACGAACGACGGGACGGCCAACGTCATCTTTGCCGGGACGATCCGGCTGACGCCCGACTCCAACGGCGCCTGGAACCTCAACTCCATCACGTTCAACAGCTCGGCCGGGGCATTCACCCTTGGGGGCGGCACCCTGACGCTCCAGGGCACCGCGGTGACCTATGCGATCGAGAACCAATCGGCCGAGACGCAGACGATCGCTCATCCGCTGGTCCTGGGCGCCGCCCAATCCTGGGCCGCGAGCCAGGGCGATCTCGTGTTCACGGGCACCATCAACCTGGCGACCTACGCGCTGACCCTTACGGGAGCGAATGACATCAACGCATCCGGCGTCATCAGCGGCACCGGCGGCCTCACCAAGGCCGGTTCCGGCACCCTCACCCTCACCGGTGCCAACACCTACTCGGGCGGCACCACCGTCTCCGCCGGCACCCTCCTCGGCAACACCACCTCGCTGCAGGGCAACATCACCAACCAGGCCGCCCTCGTCTTCGACCAGGCCGGTGCCGGCTCCTACGCCGGGGTCATCTCCGGCGCCGGCAACCTCACCAAGGAGGGCGTCGGCACGCTCACGCTCGGCAATGCCAACACCTACACGGGAACGACGACCGTCTCCGCAGGCACCCTCGCCCTGGGGGCAAACAATGCCCTCGGCAGCTCCACCACCCTCTCGCTGAGTTCGGGCGCGACCTTCGACCTCGGCGGCAGCTTCTCGGTGCTGGTCAGTTCGCTCACCTACAACAACGCCATCCTCGATTATGGCACGGCCGGCACGGCGAGCGCGTTCCTGTTCAACACCGCGGGCACCGGCACCGGCATCCTCACGGTCAACAACTGGGAGTCCGGCACCGACATCCTCGCCTTCGCCACCGGCAACACGCCGATCACCAGCTTCATCGAGAACATCTACTTCACCGGCATCGGCTCCGGCACGCTCGGCGCGACCGGTCAGACCGTCGCCGGTTACGGCGGAACCTGGGACTTCATCGTGGCGAACGCGGGCACGTTTTTCACCTGGGACGGCGGCGCCACCTCGGGCGGGATGGCGAACAATTTCAACAACGCCCTCAACTGGTCCACGGACGTGGCCCCGACCTCCGGCACCAGCACGAAGATCGCCTTCGCCGGCTCCACGCGCCTCTCGCCCGATCTCAATGTGGACTTCACGCTCAACTCCCTGAAGTTCGACAGCACCGCCGGCAGCTTCACGCTCAATGCCGACACCGGCCGCGAATTCACCTTCGATGGCATCGTCCCGAGCATCATCCAGGACTCGGCCAACAGCCAGCTGATCAACGCCCCTCTCATCCTGAACAAGGTCACCTTTGTCGAGACCTCCGGGGCCGGCGACCTCACGCTGGCCGGTACGATCTCCGGCACAGGAGGCATCAACAAGCTCGGCACCGGCGGCGACCTCATCCTCAGCGGCGCCAATACGTACACGGGCACGACCACGATCAACGAGGGCACCGTGGTCGCCGCCAACAGCAGCGCGCTCGGCTCCACCGCAGGCGGCACCACCGTGGCCGGCGGCGCCACGCTGGAACTGCAGGGCGGCATCACGATCAGCGCCGAGGTCCTCAGCCTCAGCGGCAATCTCATCAGCACCGCCGGGACCAACACCTACGGCGGCGCCATCTCCGGCACCGGCACCGTGACCGTCAGCGGCGGCTCGCTCACGCTCTCCGGCTCCTCCGCCAACACGTACTCGGGCGCGACCACCGTGCAGGACGGCACCCTCGCCCTCGCCAAGACCGGCGGCGTCACCGCCATCGCCGGCGCCCTGAACATCGGCGACAGCTCCGGTGCGGCCTCCAGCGCCCTCGTCCAGCTCGGCGCCGCCAACCAGATCGGCGACAACGTCGCCGTGACGCTCAGCTCCGACGGACGCCTCGACCTCAACAACTACTCCGACACCATCGGCTCCCTCGCCAGCAGCTCCTCCGCCGCCAACGTCCAGCTCGGCTCCGGCACCCTCACCACCGGCGGCAGCAACGCTTCCACCACCTTCGCCGGCGTCATTGCCGGCACCGGCGGCCTCATCAAGGCCGGAACCGGCACCCTGACACTCTCCGGCACCAGCACCTATTCCGGCACGACCACGATCAGCGAGGGCACCGTGGTCGCCGCCAACAGCAGCGCGCTCGGCTCCACCGCGGGCGGCACCACCGTGGCCGGCGGCGCCACGCTGGAACTGCAGGGCGGCATCACGATCGGCGCCGAGGCGCTCGCCCTCAGCGGCAACCTGATCAACACCGCCGGCGCCAACACCTACGGCGGCGCCATCTCCGGCACCGGCGCCGTGACCCTGACCACCGGTTCGCTCACGCTCTCCGGCGCCTCCGCCAACACGTACTCGGGCGCGACCACCGTGCAA
>JAHCAZ010000030.1 GCA_019634615.1 Opitutaceae bacterium | reverse complement strand
CGGCACGCTCATCACCTTCAAGCCCGACCCGGAGATCTTCCGCGAGACCACCGTCTTCAAGGCCGACATCATCGCCCAGCGCCTGCGCGAACTCGCGTTCCTCAACTCCGGCCTCGAGATCGTCTTCCTCGACGAGCGCCCGGCCAACGCCAAGCCCGAGACGTTCTACTACAAGGACGGCGTCGTGGAGTTCGTGAAGCAGATGAACACGGGCAAGACCGCGCTGCACCCGAAGCCCGTCCGCATCGCGAAGGAAACCACGGCCGAGATCGACGACAAGCAGGTCGAGGTCCACCTCGAGGTCGTCCTGCAGTACAACGACACCTACAACGATCTCGTCCTCTGCTACACCAACACGATCCACAACCCCGACGGCGGCACGCACCTCTCCGGCTTCCGCAGCGCCCTCACCCGCGCGATCAACCAGTTCGCCAAGGCCAACAGCCTCCTGAAGGAAAAGGACCCGCAGATCACCGGTGACGACGTGCGCGAGGGCCTCGCCGCCGTGGTCTCGATCAAGCACAGCGACCCGAAGTTCGAGTCGCAGACCAAGGTCAAGCTGCTCTCCCCCGAGGTCGAGAGCATCGTCGGCTCCGCCACCTACGAGGGCCTCATGTTCCAGTTCGAGCAGACGCCCGCCATCGCCAAGCGCGTCGTCGAGAAGTCCCTCATGGCCGCCCGCGCCCGCGAGGCCGCCCGCAAGGCCCGCGAGACGATCCGCAAGGGCGCCCTCTCCGGCGGTGGACTGCCGGGCAAGCTTGCCGACTGCTCCGAGCGCGACCCCGCGCTCTGCGAGCTCTACATCGTCGAGGGCGACTCCGCCGGCGGCTCCGCCAAGCAGGGCCGCGACCGCCGCTACCAGGCCATCCTCCCGCTGCGCGGCAAGCTCATCAACTCCGAGAAGGCCCAGCTCGACAAGGTCCTCTCCAACGAGGAAATCCGCACCCTCATCACCGCCATCGGCACCGGCATCGGCTCGGGCGAGGACGACTCGTCGTTCAACGCCGACAAGGCCCGCTACCACAAGGTCATCATCATGACCGACGCCGACGTCGACGGCTCCCACATCCGCACGTTGCTGCTCACGTTCCTCTACCGGCAGATGAAGGGCATCATCGAGCGCGGCTACGTCTACATCGCCCAGCCGCCCCTCTACAAAATCAAGCGCAAGAAGCGCGAGCAGTACGTCGATAACGACGAGCAGCTCAACCGCATCCTCCTTGAGCTCGGCTCCGAGGACGTCGTCCTCAGCCGCGCCGGCGACGGCCACGTCTTCGCCCCCGGCCAGATCGACCCGCTCGTCGAGATGCTCGCCGCCCTCGAGAAGCTCGGCGCCGGCATCACCCGCCACGGCGCCGCCCTCGCCGAGTACCTCGACCAGCACAACCCCACGACCTTTGAGCTGCCCCGCTACGTCGCCCGCATCCGCGAGGGCAACCGCGAGTCGCACGAGTTCCTCGCCGAGGACCACGCCCGCGCGGCCTTCATGACCGCCCACCCCGAGGTCGAGATCGGCGCCAACGGCGGCACGACGCCGCCCGTCAACGCCCGCCGTGTCACCATCCACGAGATCTTCGAGGCCACCGAGATGACCAAGCTCCTCAAGGCCCTGGTCCGCGCCGGCCTCGACGTGTCGACCTTCGCCCCCGGGGAGAAGCCGCGCTACATCTTCACCGAGAATCCCGGCGCCAAGAATGAGGTCCGCACCGAGCTCTTCTCGCCGCTCGACATCATCCCGCAGATCCGCGCCAACGGCCGCAAGGGCCTCTCCATCCAGCGCTACAAGGGTCTCGGCGAAATGAACCCGAAGCAGCTCTTCGAGACCACGATGGATCCCGAGAAGCGCCGCCTCCTGCGCGTCAACATCAACGACGCCGCCAAGGCCGACGCCCTCTTCACCCTCCTCATGGGCGACGAGGTCCCCCCGCGCCGCCAGTTCATCGAGGACAACGCCTTAAACGTCCAGTTCCTGGACGTTTGAAGCGTTGGTTAAGCGCAAAGATGCAAAGACGCGAAGGTATGAGCAAAGAGGTGGTACCTCAGGATATTGAGGCCTTGGCTGCGGCCACGGTGCAGGCCGCGTTGGCGGTGCATCGGGCGTTGGGGCCGGGGCTCCTTGAAAGCGCTTACCAGGAATGTCTGGCCATCGAACTGACCGAGGCCGGATGTCAGTGTGAGCGCGAGAAGGTTCTGCCGCTCACCTACCGAGGCCGCGCAATCGACCATGCCTACCGCCTCGACCTGATCATAGACGGCCGGCTCCTCGTGGAGCTGAAGGCCGTCGACGCCATCCAGCCCATCCACCGCGTCCAGGTCACCACTTATCTCAAGCTGCTAAAGCTTCCGCTCGGCCTCCTCATCAACTTCAACGTCCCACTCATCAGGGATGGCATCACCCGCATCCTGAACCTCGACCTCCGCACCCCTTCGCTCCCGCCCTTAGCGTCTTCGCGCCTTTGCGCTTAGTCCCTCTTCCGCTCTCGTATGTACACTGCGAACGAAAAACTCTCCTCCGCCAACATCACCGACATCATGCAGACGGCCTACATCGATTACTCGATGTCGGTCATCATCAGCCGGGCGCTGCCCGATGCCCGGGACGGCCTGAAGCCGGTGCAGCGCCGCATCCTCTACGCGATGCTCCGCGAGGGCCTCCTGCACAACCGCGCCTTCGACAAATGCGCCGGCGTCGTCGGCGAGGTGCTCAAGAACTACCACCCGCACGGCGACTCGTCCGTGTACGACACGCTCGTCCGCCTCGCCCAGAACTGGGTCATGCGCTACCCGCTCATCGACCCCCAGGGCAACTTCGGCTCCGTCGACGGCGATCCCCCGGCCGCCTACCGCTACACCGAGTCCCGCCTGCGCGACATCGCCGAGGACCTGCTCAAGGACATCGAGGAGGACACCGTCGACTTCGTCCCAAACTACAAGGAGTCGACCACCGAGCCCACCGTCCTGCCCTCCGCCCTGCCGAACCTGCTGATGAACGGCTCGACCGGCATCGCCGTCGGCATGACGACGAACATCCCGCCGCACAACCTCGACGAGATCATCACCGCCACCTGCGCCATCATCGACCGGCCCCACATCTCGATCGACGAGGTCTGCCAGATCGTCCAGGGCCCCGATTTTCCCACCGGCGGCGTCATCTCCGGCCGCGAGGGCATCCTCAGCTATCTCAAGACCGGCAAGGGCATCGTCCGCACCCGCGGCAAGGCGCACACCGAGGAGCTCAAGGGCGGGATGGAGCAGATCGTCATCACCGAGATCCCCTACAACGTGAACCGCGCCAGCCTCGTCTCGCGCATCGCCGACCTCGTGGCGGAGAAGCAGATCGACGGCATCCGCGACCTGCGCGACGAGTCCGACGAGAACACTCGCATCGTCATTGAACTCAAGCGCGGCGAGCAGGCCAAGGTCGTCATCAACCAGCTCTTCCAGAAGACCGCCCTCGAGTCCTCCTTCGGCGTCACCCTGCTCGCTCTCGACCAGAAGCGGCCGAAGCAGATGAACATCCGGGAGCTGATCGACTGCTACATCGCGCACCGCCGTGACGTCGTCACCCGCCGCACCCGCTTCCGCCTCAACGAGGCCCTGGCCCGCGCCCACATCCTCGAGGGCTACATCATCGCCCTGGATAACCTCGACGACTTCGTGAAGATCATCCGCGCCTCGCAGAACCGCGACGAGGCCAAGGTGAAGCTGATGGCCAAGTACCCGCTCTCCGAGCGCCAGACCGACGCCATCCTCGAGCTCCGCCTCTACCAGCTCACCGGCCTGGAGCGCGGCAAGATCGAGGCCGAGTACCTCGAGCTGATGAAGCTGATCGAGGAGCTCCGCGGCATCCTCGAATCCGAGGCCAAGCTCCTCGCCCTGATCAAGACCGAGCTCCTCGAGCTCAAGGCCAAGTACGCCTCCCCGCGCCGCACCGAGATCATCGCCGAGGCCGGCGAGTTCCGCATGGAGGACGTCGTCCCCAACGAGGGCTGCGTCATCACCGTCTCCCACCTCGGCTTCATCAAGCGCACCCCCGTCGCCGAGTACCGCTCGCAGAAGCGCGGCGGCAAGGGCGTGATTGGCACCGACACCTACGAGGAGGACTTCGTCGAGCACCTGTTCACCGCCTCGACCCACGACTACATCCTCTTCCTCACCAGCATCGGCCAGTGCCACGCGAAGAAGGTCTACGACGTCCCCGAGGGCTCCCGCACCGCCAAGGGCAAGTCCGTCGCCTCCTTCCTCCGCCTCGCCGAGGGCGAGAAGATCGCCGCCATGCTCTGCGTGAAGGACTTCGCCGACAACCGCTACCTCGTGATGGCCACCAAGCGCGGCATCATCAAGAAGAGCTCCCTCTCCGACTACGCCAACTGCACCCGCGAGGGCGGCCTCATCGGCATCAACCTCGGCGACGGCGATTCCGTCATCGGCACCGTCCTCACCACCGGCGAGAACGAACTCATCCTCGTCTCCCACCAGGGCCTCGCCGTGCGCTTCCGCGAGCGCGACCCGGAGTCCGGCGAGGACCTCTTCCGCGCCACGGGCCGCGCCACCGCCGGCGTCACCGGCATGCGCTTCAAGCTCGAGAGCGACTACCTTGAGGTCATCGAGGTCGTCGACCACGAGGCCAAGTTCCTCGTCGCCAGCGAGGCCGGCCTCGGCGTCCGCACCCGGTTCGAGGACTACCGCCTCATCAACCGCGGCGGCTCCGGCGTCTGGGCCATCAATCTGCCCGAGGACAACTCCGTCAACCTCGCCGGCGCCCTCAGCGTGCGCGACACCGACGAGATCATGCTCCTCACCGCCAAGGGCCAGAGCATCCGCTGCCCGGTGAAGGACATCCGCGAGACCAACCGCGGCGCCAAGGGCGTGAAACTCCTCACCCTCGCCGAGGGCGACAAGCTCCTCAGCATCGCCCGCATCGTCGAGACCGCGGAGGAACAGGAAGCCAACGCCGAGCCGGTGTCCTGAGGCCGGGTCGGGTCCTAACCGGTCTCTCACGGGGGCGCGGAGGGAGATACCACTTATCTACACTGATGAACACTGAAGGATCGGGATTCAGATCGGTTCAGTGATAATAAGTGTGCATCAGTGGTGCCTCTTTCTCCGCGACCTCAGCGTCTCCGCGTGATCCAGGATCGAACCCTGACGGCGTCGTCCCACAATTTTGACGCTCCGTTCCATTCCGCCCTTGCCAACATTCCGGCGGAGGGCTCGTCTGCTGTTTCACCTTCGGTTCCCGCCCGCGTATGCCCGGCCGCCTGACCAAACTTCTCGATCCTTCCCGCATCAACCTGCAGGTGCAGAGCACCAAGCGCACCGCCGCCCTCAACGAGGTCGCCCGCCTGCTCGCGGCGCATCCCGAGGTCGCGAATTTCGACGGTTTCTACAACGAACTGCTCGCCCGTGAGCGCCTCGACACCACCTACCTCGGCAACGAGATCGCGCTGCCCCACGCCCGCACCGAGCACGTGAAGGGCATCGTGCTCGCCATCGGCCGCAGCGACGCCGGCATCCACTTCGAGAACTGCAACCAGACCGTGCGGCTGATGTTCATCCTGGGCACGCCCAAGTCGAACCCCACCGACTACCTCCTCGTCGTCTCCACGCTGTGCAAGATCCTCAAGGAGTCCGCCAACCGCGACGCCCTGATGGGAGCGACGACGCCGGACGCGTTCATCGCCGCCCTGACGGCCGCCGAGGCCCGGCTCACGGGCGGCGCCTGAGGCCGGAGCAGCCTTGGCAAAGGCGCCGCGACCCTTAGCCTGACTGCGCGGCATGATCCACTCCTTCATCTTCAGCGAGGGCAAACTCGTCGGCCAGGACCTCGAGCTCGAGGCCCTGCGCCTCGTCGCCGCCGACAAGGGTCTGCTCGTCTGGGTCGACCTCGCCGACCCCACCCCCGACGAGACCAAGTCCATCCTCGAGGGCGTCTTCCATTTCCACCCGCTCGCGATCGAGGACTGCACCACGCCGAACTCCCTGCCCAAGGTCGAGGACTACGAGGAGTACCTGTTCCTCGTGATCCACGGCGTCGACTATACGCGCACCGACAAGTTCAGCACCACCGAGCTCGATATCTTCCTCGGTCGCGACTTCCTCGTCACCGTCCACCGCCGCCCCATGCGCAGCGTGCAGGGCACCATGGATCGCTGCACCAAGGGCGCCGCCGCGTTCACCCGCAGCGCCGACCGTCTCGCCCACCAAGTGCTCGACCTGCTCACCGACAATTACAAGCCCGTCGTCGACGAGCTCCACGGTGAGATCGAGGAACTTGAGGAAACCGTCCTCGCCCGTTCGTCCGAGAACCTCATCCCCGATCTGCTCGCCCTCAAGAGCGACCTCTCCCACCTCCGCCAGACCGTCCGGCCGCAGCGCGATGTCATCAACCGCCTCGCTCACGGCGAATCCAAGACCATCCGCGCCACGTCGCTGCCGTACTTCCGCGACCTGCGCGACAACCTCATCCGCATCGACGAGACGGCCGCCGGGTATGCCGACCAGCTCCTGATCTCGTTCGATCTCTACCTCAACAAGTCCTCCTTCCAGGCCAACGAGGGCATCAAGGTCCTCACCGCCCTCACCGCCATCGCGCTGCCCGCCACGATCATCGGCACCTGGTATGGCATGAACTTCAAGCACATGCCGGAACTGCAGTCCGCCTACGGCTATCCGGTCTGCGTCGGCATCACCCTCGTGCTCACCGCCCTCATGTGGGTCTGGTGCCGGCGCAAGAAGTGGATCTGAGCGCGCCATGATCACCACCCTGGTCTATCGGGACACGCGCTTCGTCGCCTCCAACCCGCCGGTGGAAACGCTCGCCGCGCTGCGGGCTGAGGCGAACGTCATGCTGTGGGTGGACCTCGCCGCGCCGACCGATGCCGAGATCAAGCTCGTCCTCGAGAATCTCTTCGCCTTCCACCCCCTCGCGATCGAGGACTGCGTCACCGATTCGCCGCTGCCCAAGCTCGAGGAGTACGACGACTACCTCTACCTCGTGATGCACGCGGTGGACTATTCCCGCGCCGACAAGTTCACGACCACCGAGCTCGACCTCTTCCTCGGCAAGAACTTCCTGGTCACCTTCCACCGCCAGCCGCTGAAGCCCGTGCAGGCCGCGCTTGACCGGTACCTCAAGTCTCCCGGCACCAATGTCCGCGGCCCCGACCGGTTTGCGCACGTGATCCTCGACCTGATGGTCGAGGCCTACAAGCCGGCCCTCGACGAACTGCACCGCGAGCTCGACGAGATCGAGAGCGGCGTCCTCCACCAGATGTCGGCCGACGAGCTGTTCCCCCGCGTCGCCGGCCTGCGCAAGGAACTCTCCGCCCTGCGCCAGATCGTGCGGCCGCAGCGCGAGATCGCCGCCGTGCTCACGCAGGGCAAGAACCGCTTCATCCGCCCCCTGATCGTCCCGTACCTCCGCGACCTGGCCGAGGATCTCAGTCGCATCGAAGCCCAGGCCGGGGCCTGGGCCGAGCAGCTCATCCTCACGTTCCGCGTCTACCTCAACAAGTCGGGCCACGAGGCCAACCTCGGCATCCGTGTCCTCACCGGCATCACCGCCATCACGCTGCCCGTGATGATCATCGGCGGCTGGTACGGCATGAACTTCGACCGCATGCACGAGACCGAGGCCCCGTACAGCTACTTCATCGCGCTCGCCTTGATGCTCGCCGGCACCGTGGGCATGCTGTTTTTCCTGCGCAGCAAGAAGTGGCTGTGAGGTGAGGATAAGGAACCACTGATCTACACTGATGATCACGGAAATGGGAGGAATCGGATTCCCCGGATTTCAGTGAAGATAAGTGTGAATCAGTGGTTACCCTTCTGTCCGGCCCGTGATCCCGCGCCTTACAGCTGGATCTTCGCCGCTTCGGCTTCCATCTGCGTGACCATCGCGTCGAGCTGCTCGACGACGGCCTGGACCGTCTCGCGCTGGGTCAGGTCGACGCCGGCCTTTTGGAGCTGCTTCATCGGGTGGTCGTTGCCGCCGCTCTTGAGGAGCGTCAGGTAGCGCTCGGTGGCCGCGGCGCGCGCGGGCTCGTCGCCCGTGGTCATGTCCTTGAACAGCTTGGCCGACGAGGCGAAGCAGGTCGCGTACTGATAGACGTAGTAGGGCGAGTTGAAGAAGTGCGGGATGCGCGTCCAGGTGTACTTGTAAAGCTCGTCGATCGTGGCGGCGTCCCCGTAGTAGTCCTTGAGGAGCTTTTCGTAGATGCCGCTCAGCACGCTCGCCGTGACCGGCTGGCCCTGCTCCACCAGGCGGTGGGCCTGGAGCTCGTAGTCGGCGAACATGACCTGCGTGTAGAAGGTGCCGAGGATCGAATCGACCGCGTGCTGCAGGAGCAGGAAGCGCTCCTTCGGGTCGGTCGTGGTCTCGAGCAGCTTGTTGAGCAGGAAGCGCTCGTTGGTCGTCGAGGCCACCTCGGCGACGAAGATCGTGTAGTCCGCCGTCACGAACGGCTGGGCCTCGTACGACAACGCCGTGTGCATGGCGTGGCCGGCCTCGTGCGCGAACGTGAAGACCGCGTCGAGCGTGTCGTTGTAGTTGAGCAGCAGGTAGGGGCCGACGCCATAGACGCCGGCGCAGTAGGCGCCGCTGCGCTTGCCCTCGTTCTCATAGACGTCGATGCGGCCGCCGGAGACAAACTGGCGATATTTTTCCACATAGTCGGCGCCGAGCGGGGCGACCGAAGCGATGACAAGATCCTTGGACGAATCGTAGGGATAGACCTTGTCGCTCTTGAAGATCGGGATCTGCCCGTCGTACAGGTGGTACGACTCGAGCCCGAGGAGCTTCTTGCGCAGCTTGAGGTAGCGCTGCAGCGGCGCGGTGCCCTGGCGCACGGTCTCGACCAGGTTGGTCACCACGGCCGTCGGGATGTCGTTGCCGTCGAGCGCGGCCTGGAGGGTCGAGTCGTAGTTGCGCGCCTGCGCGGTGAACCAGCCGCGCTGCATCACGCCGTTGTAAATGGCCGCATAGGTGTTGGCGGTGGCGGCATAGGTCTTGAGGTAGGCGTCAAAGGCCTTGGCGCGGTCGGCTTGAACGTAGTTGGTCTGCAGCACCGACTGATAGGTGCCGGGCGTGAGGGTGATCTCCTTGCCGTCGGAGAGCGTGACCTTCGGGAACTTGATGTCGGAGGTGCTCAGCTCCTGGAACGTGGCCGTCGGTGTCTGGTTGAAGCGGGTCGCGAAGGACAGGAGCCGCTCGCCCTTCTCGTCGAGCACGTGGGCCTGCTGGCGGTAATTGTCGAGGATGGTGAACTTGTAGATGCCGAGGGCCGGGGTGCGCGCGATCCACTCCTCCATCGTGGCCTGCGGGATGGTGAGGAGCTCGGGGGTGAACCAGGCCGTGGCCGTGCCGAACTTGGCGAACACCGCGCCGACGCGCTGGAACTTGCCCGCGATCTCCTGGTTGCGCGTGTCGACGTCGCGCTGGAGCTGGGGATAGCGATAGACCTTGTACTGCATCATGCCGATCTCGTCGAAGGCCTGGTAGGCCTTGAGCACGGCCTCGGGCCCGTCCTTGAGCGTGCCCTTGAGGGCGGCGAAGGCGTCCATCTTGGCTTCCATCTCCTTCATGCCCGCATCCCAGGCGGCCCAGTCGGAATAGATGGGGGCGAAGTCCCAGCGGTACTGCTCGGGGATCTCGGCGCGGACGCGGGTTTCGGGCTTGGTGGTGGCGGCGGTCATGGCGGTCGGCAAAGCTGCCGCGATTAGGGTAAGGAGCAAGCGGGGATAGAGCATGAGGACAAAACTTGGGGAGAAACCCCGCTTGCGTCGAGCCGGCGAAAAAGAATCGTGCTTTTATGCGCCTTGTCCCGATCCTGCTCGGTCTCGCCGCCCTGTCCGCCGCGCTCCTGTCCGCGGCCCCCGGCCACGAAGCGACGCTGTCGCGGATCGCCGCCGAGGCCCTCGCCCGCGGTCCGGCCTACGACCAGCTGCGCGACCTCCTCGCCCGCCATCCCGGCCGCCTCGGCGGCTCGGAAGCGCTGGCCGGGGCCGTGCGCTGGAGTGAGGCTCGCCTCCAAGCCCTGCAACTAGACCGCGTGTGGCTTCAGGAGGTGATGGTCCCGCACTGGGAACGCGGCCATCCCGAGTCGGTTCAACTCATGGTACCGGGAGCGGCACCGGTCCGCCTCGCTGCCGCCGCCCTCGGCGGCAGCGTCGCCACGCCGGCCGAGGGTCTCACGGCCCCGGTGATCGAGGTCGACTCGCTCGAGGACCTGATGGCCCGCGGCGAGGCTCAGGTCGCAGGGAAAGTGGTGTTCCTCAATCGCCCCATGGACCCGGCCGATCCCGACCCCGGCCGCGCGTACGGCAAGGCCGTGGACCAGCGGAGCCGCGGGCCCCGCGCCGCGGCCAGCCTCGGCGCCGTGGCCGCCCTGGTCCGCTCGATGACGCAGGCGCGCGACGACGTGCCGCACACGGGCGGCACCGCCTACCTTCCGGACGGCCGCAACATCCCGGCCGCCGCGCTCTCGGCCGTCGCGGCGGACCGCCTCAGCGCGGCGCTGAAGGACCAGCCTGACCTGAAGATCGAAATCAAGATCCACGCCCGCTGGCACCCGGAGGCCGTTTCGCACAATGTCATCGGCGAGATCCGCGGCACGGAGAAGCCCGGCGAGATCATCGTCGTCGGGGCCCACCTCGACTCTTGGGATATCACCCCCGGCGCCCACGACGACGGCGCTGGCGTCGTGCAGGCGATCGAGGTCCTGCGCATCTACCGCGCCCTCGGCCTCCAGCCGCGCCACACGATCCGCTGCGTGCTCTTCACCAACGAGGAAAACGGCCTGCGCGGCGGCAAGGCGTACGCGGCGCACGTGCAGGCCACCGGGGAGCGCCACGTCTTCGCCGTCGAGTCCGACGGCGGCGGCTTCGCCCCGCGCGGTTTCAGCCTCGGGCAGCGCGACGGCCCGGTGCACGAGCGGGCCCGCCGCTGGCTGCCGCTGCTCGAGCCCCTCGGGATCCTCGCGTTCACCGAGGGGCGCGGCGGCGCCGACATCGGCCCGCTCCTGCCCCTCGGCGTGCCGCTCGGCAACCTGCTGGTGGACGACCAGCGTTATTTCGACCTGCACCACACGGTCGCCGACACGATCGACCAGGTGCACCCCCGCGAGCTGCACCTCGGCGCCGCGGCGCTGGCGTCGCTCGTCTGGCTGGTGGACCAGGAAGGGCTCTAGCCCGCCGCCATGAAGGAACTCCTGCGCGACCCGCGGATCCGGCGCCTCCTGCTCGCCAACATCACCGGCTCGATCGGAGCGGGAGTGACGATCATCGCCATCCCGTGGATCCTCATCCAGCGCGAGGGCGGCGAGCGCCTCTACGGCTACATCACCATCCTCAGCACCCTCGCACTCTTCGCCATGGTGCCGCACTATGGCGCGTGGCTCGACCGCCACTCGCGCAAGGCCGCCATGCTCGCCGCCGAGATCTTCGGCGCGGTCACCACCCTCAGCATGGCGTCCTGGATGTTCGTCACCGGCGAGGCCGCGACCTGGCAACTGCTCGTGATCTTCTTCTGCGGCATGCTCTACTACACGCTGCACTTCCCGGCGAAGTTCGCCTTCGTGCAGCAGGTCTTCGAGCGCAGGCACTACCAGTCGCTCATGGGCCTGCTCGAGATCCAGGGGCAGACGGCCTCGATGCTCGCCGGCGGGCTCGCGGCCCTGATGATCGACCACGTGGACCTGAGCACGATCCTGCTGCTGAACGGCGGCACTTACGTCTTCAGCTACTTCATCCAGCGGCCCCTGCCGTACACGGCTTCGCATGTCAGCGCCGACAAACCGAAAACCAGTACCACCGCCGACCTTGTCGAGGGCCTGCGGTGGCTGGGATCGCGGCCCGCGTTCACGACGTTCATCCTCTGCACCCTCGCGCCTTTCGTCGCGGTGATGGTGGGCAACTACCTCTTCCCGATCTACGTCCAGCATATCCTGCGCGCGCCGGCCGCGGTGTTCGGCACGGGCGAGATGGCCTTTGCGGCCGGCGCCATCGCCGCCGGCCTCGTGGGCCCGCTGCTGCTCCGGCATCTGCCCACCGCGACGGTCGCGCTCGCGATGATGGCCCTCTTCGTCGTCGGCCTCGCCCTCCTGAGCGGCGTGCCCACCGTCGTCACGTTCTACGTCGCCCTGCTCATCCTCGGCCTCGGCAATGCCGGGGCGCGCGTCGCCCGCGGCACGGTCCTGCTGCATGAGGTGCCGAACGCGCTCATGGGCCGCGTGAACGTGGTCATCGCCGCGATCGATCGCCTGATCCGCACGCTGATGCAGTTCGCCGCCATCGCGGTCGTCGTGCGGGCCGACGCCGTGCTGGCCTTCGGCGGCCTGCTCACGTTCACCGGCGGCGCGCTGCTGCTCGCGTTCCTCACGCGCCGGGCCATCCCACGCACGATCTACGCCACGGTGGCACCGCCATGATCCGCGCCATCGTCCTGGATTTCGACGGGCTCATCCTCGACACGGAGACCGCCCTGATCACGGCCTACGGCGACGTCCATGCCGCCCACGGCCGGCCATTCGACCGCACCGGGCTGCTGCGCGCGGTCGGGCACAGCGAGCTCGCCTTCGATCCCTGGCACGCCTTCGGCCCGGGCGCCGACCGCGACGCCCTGGAGGTCGAGCGGCGCGCCCGCAACCACGTGCGCGACCTCGAACTGCCCGTCCTGCCCGGCGTTGTCGCGCTGCTCGACGAGGCGCGCCGGCTCGGCCTGCACGTCGGCCTCGCCTCGAACTCCTCCCGCGCCCACTGCACCCAGCATTTGTCGCGCGTGGGGCTGCTGGAGCGTTTCGGTTTTCTCGCCTGCAACGGCGAAACGCCGCTGCCCAAGCCGGCGCCCGACCTTTACCGGCGCGTGCTTGAGCACTTCCGGCTGCGCGGGTTCGAGGCGATCGCATTCGAGGACTCGCACACGGGCTCGCTCGCCGCCAAGCGGGCCAACCTGTGGTGCGTGGCGGTGCCGGGGCTGACGACGGTGGATCACGATTTCCGCCACGTCGATCGGCAGGTCGTATCGCTCGCGGATTGCAGCCTTGCCGACTTGATGACTGAGTTTTCCCAATGAATCCGGTCCCGCGGTTCAACGTCCTCGGCGTCGGTGTCTCGGCCCTCACACTGGCGCAGACGATGGAGATGGTGATCGGCGTGCGCGGCCGGCTGAAGGCGGGCTATATCTGCCACGCGACCGTCCACAGCATCAGCGAGGCGCGGCGCGATCCGGCATTTCGTCGCGTGCTCAATGGCAGTTGGCTCACGACGCCGGACGGCATGCCGCTGGTCTGGCTGGCGCACCGGCTTGGGCATCCCGCGGTGAACCGCGTTTACGGACCCGACCTGCTGCTCGCGGTTTGTGACGCCGGTCGCGCTGGCGGCCTGCGCCATTATTTCTTTGGCGGCGCACCGGGCGTCGCCGATGCGCTGGCCAGCCGTCTTGCCTCCCGTTTTCCCGGCTTGGCGATCGCCGGCACCGAGTCGCCACCATACCGACCAATGACCGCAGAAGAGTTCACCGCGCTGCAGGTCCGCATCGCCGCCGCCCAGGCCGACGTCGTCTGGGTTGGCCTAGGCACGCCGAAACAGGATCGGTTCATGGCCGAATCCTGGCAGCGCCTTGATGCCGGCGTCCTGATCGGTGTCGGCGCGGCGTTTGATTTTCATTCCGGGCGCCTGCGGCAGGCGCCTCGCTGGATGCAGCGCTGCGGACTGGAATGGTTGTTCCGCCTGTTCCAGGAGCCGCGGCGGCTCGCGGTGCGGTACCTGGTCTACAACCCGCTGTTCGTCGCACGGGCCCTGGCGCAGTTGAGCGGGCTCAAGCGGTATCCGCTGGACTGATTGCGGTTCAGAACAGGTTCCCCTGCCGCATCTGGTCGCGGCGTTCACCGTCGAGCGTGCTCCGCGCCAGAATCTCAGCCAGGGTCAGCTGAGCATGGGCGGGGTCCTCCGCCAGCGCGAGTAACAGCAAGGCCCCGGCCAAGGCATCGTAAGGCGCGGCGTGGTACGCGCGGCGCGCGGGCGGACAGGTTGCGCCGGCCAGGCGGTCAAGCTCCGCCTGCAGGCCGCAGGCCGCCACCAGTTCAGCCAGCTTCAGCGTGACCGCGCCCGGATGGTGTTGCCGGTACAACGCTCCCGTGTCGATCCACGGACCCCAATCGGCCGTGGCTTCACCGGGCCGCGAAAAATCCGGCGCCGTGCGGCCGTAGGGCCAGACCGACTTGATCAGCGAATTTTCCGCGCCGGCGAAGTGTGCCGCAAACGGTCCTTGGGCGCGCCATGTCGCGAACGCCTCGAAGTCCGCCGCAAACGGCGCACAGCCGGCGAGCGCATCCTTGCCCAACCCATGCACCGCCGTGTCCTCGGCCCGGATGCGTCCGGTCGGCCGACAGAGCCGCGTATGCAGCGCGGTCACCGCGCCATCACGCAGGGTCACGACTCCGTACTCGAGAATGCCCGAGGCCAGGCTGCCTTCGAAATCAACGAAATGAATGGGGTGAGCGGTCCACGACATCGGTCTGGCCCCTAACCCTGCAGGAGCGACTGCCCGCCGTCGACATACAGTTCCGTGCCCGTGACGTGGTCGGCGAGATCGGAGGCCAGGAACCAGACCGCGCGGGCGATCTGGTCGGCCGAGCCCACGGGCCCGCCCGTCAGCGGCACCGTGCCCTCGGGATAAAGCACCGGCAGGCGCAGGTCGTTGGTTTTGAAAAACCGCGTGCCCTTGCCGATATTGCTCTTGAAGGCGCCGGGGCAGACCGTGTTCACCCGGATTTTGTGCTTGGCGAGCTCCAGCGCGATCATCCGGCCGAAAGCCACCTGTCCCGCCTTGGAGGCTGCGTAGGCGCTCGCGCTCGTCATGGCAAACATCCGGTTGCCCGCCCCGGAGGAAATGATGACGATCGACCCGCGCCCGCCGCGTTTCAGCAGCGGCGTGCAGGACCGGACCGTGAGGAACGTGCCCTTGAGGTTGGTGTCGAGGGTCGCATCCCAGTCCTCCGCCGTGAGGAGATCCACGGGGGCCCAGGTGCCGTTGATGCCGGCGTTGGCGACGACGATGTCCAGCTGCCCCCACGTCTGATCGAGCTTCTCGACCGCGGCCTGCACCTGCGCCGAGTCCGCGACATCGCAGGGCAAGGCGAGGACGGTGCCGCCGGCGGCCGTAAGCTCGGCGCACACCGTTCCCAGTCTTACCTCATCGCGGTCAGCAGCCCCGATGCGGGCGCCGCAGGCGGCGAACATGCGCGCCACGGCCTCGCCCAGACCGGAACCCGCCCCGGTGATGAATGCCACTTTGCCCTGCAGGGAGTCGGCGGGAGGATTCATGAAATGGTCCTTGGCCGGCGATATACGGACACCCGACACGGACCGGCAAGCTGTAACCGGTGCTTTCGCTTGGACAATCCCGGCGAATAGTCGTCACCGTAGGGTGCCATGGACCTGACGCCCTACCGTGCCTTCATGAGCGAATTGGCCCGCGCGAGCGGTGAATTCATCCGGCCGCATTTCGGCGACCCTACGCTCGCCGTCGAGCGCAAGGCTGACGCCACACCGGTGACCGTGGCCGACAAGGGCGCGGAGGAGCTCATGCGCGGTCTGATCGAGCGACGCTTTCCGGCGCACGGCATCGTCGGCGAGGAGCACGGCGCGGTGCGCGAGGAGGCCGAGTTCGTGTGGATGCTCGACCCCATCGACGGCACGAAGAGCTTCATCACCGGCGTCCCGCTCTGGGGCACGCTGATCGCCCTGCTGCACCAGGGGCAGCCGGTGCTCGGGTGCATCCACCAGCCGATCCTCGGGCAACTCATGATCGGCGACGGGCAGGTCACGACGTTGAACGGACGCCCGGTGCGCGCGCGGCGCACGACCCGGATCGAGGAAGCGACCCTGCTCACGAGCGATCCGCTGAATCCCGCAAAATATCAGAATGGGCCGAAGTTCGACGCGTTGATCCGCCGCGCGCGGCTCGTGCGCACCTGGGGCGATTGCTACGGTTACCTGCTCGTGGCTGCCGGCCACGCCGACATCATGGGTGATCCCATCATGAATCCCTGGGACATCGCCGCGCTCGTCCCGGTCATCCGCGGCGCCGGCGGCGCGATCACGGATTGGAAGGGCGGCGCGCCCTACCCTGCGGAATCCACCCTCGCCAGCGCCACGCCCGAGCTGCACGCAGCCGTGCTGGCGGCCCTGAAATAGCAGGACGAGACAGAGACCCGCCCTACTTTTTCTTCGCCTTCCACTCCGCGGTGATGCGCGAGCTGAAGCCGCCGCGGGCCTTCCAGTCGGCGACGATCGTGAGACTGCGCGGCTTGAGCGCGGCGCCGAGATCGTCGCAGATCTTGTTGGTCGCCGCCTCGAAGAAGATTCCCTCATTGCGGTAGGCGTGGAAATACAGCTTGAGCGACTTGAGCTCGACGCAGGTCTTGTCCGCCACGTAGCGCACGGTGATGTCGGCGAAATCGGGATGCCCGGTCATGGGGCACAGCGAGGTGAACTCGTGATGCGTGTGCTCGATCAGGAAATCCCGGTGCGGCGCGGGATTGGGAAAGGTTTCGAGAATCTTCGGGTCGGACATGG
Organism: Opitutaceae bacterium; assembly: GCA_019634615.1. Taxonomy (GTDB): domain Bacteria; phylum Verrucomicrobiota; class Verrucomicrobiia; order Opitutales; family Opitutaceae; genus UBA2377. Next base: position 25,536 of record JAHCAZ010000030.1, on the reverse strand, counting down.
GAGGAGAAGTTTTAAGGCTTAAGTTTTAAGTGTTAAGCAGGAGGCGCGAGGTAAGTCCTAAATCTCAAGACCCAAGACTTTACACTCCGGCAACGGCGCCTAGGTCGCTGTTTCGGTGAACCGCTGTTCGCGGATGACGGTGATCTTGATCGCGCTGGGGTACTGGAGCTCCTTCTCGATCCGCTGGCGGAGCTGCTTGGCGATCTCGCGGGCGCCGTCGTCGGTGACGGCCTCGGGCGCCACGACGACGCGGATCTCGCGGCCGGCCTGGATGGCGAAGGCCTGCTGCACGCCGTCGAGCGACTGGGCGAGTTTTTCGAGGCGCTCGAGGCGCTGGACGTAGGAGGTCATTGACTCCGACCGCGCCCCGGGGCGCACGGCGGAGATCGTGTCGGCCAGGATCACGAGCCCGGCGTAGACGGTTTCGGGCTTCACTTCCTCGTGGTGGGCGGCGACGGCGTTCACCACGATGGGGGTCTCGCCGTAGCGTTTGATAAACTCGGCGCCGACGTGGGCGTGGCTGCCGGCCATCTCGGCGGTGATGGCCTTGCCGATGTCGTGCAGCAGGCCGGCGCGCTTGGCGATGTTGGGATCGAGGCCCACCTCGCTGGCGATCATCGCGGCGAGCTGGCCAGTCTCCACCGAGTGGTCGAGGGCGTTTTGATTGTAGGCGAAGCGGTACTTCAACTTGCCGAGCAGCTTGATGATCTCGGGGTGCAGGCCGTTGATGTTGAGCTTGGCGACGGCCTCCTCGCCAGCCTGCGTGGAGTTGACCTCCACCTCGTCCTGCGCGCGCTTCACGAATTCCTCGATGGTGGCGGGGTGGATGCGGCCGTCCTTCACCAGCGCGAGCAGGGAATTGTAGGCCACCTGCCGGCGCACCGGGTCGAAGGAGGAGATGAGCACCGTCTGCGGCGACTCGTCGACGAGCAGCGTGACGCCGGTCGCGGCCTCGAACGCCTTGATGTTGCGGCCTTCGCGGCCGATGATGCGGCCCTTCATCTCCTCGCTTGGGAGCTGCACGATGGTGGCGGTGAGGTCGTTGTTCGGCTTGCTCGACAGCCGCTGCATCGTGGTGATCAGGATGCGCTGGGCTTCGCTGGTGAGCTCGAGCTCGGATTTCTCGACGGTCTCGCGGCGCAGCGCGCGCAGTTCGTCCTGGCATTCGAGCATGACTTCCTCGCGCAGCGCGCGGCGGATCTCGTCGCAGTCCATCTGCGACACACCCTCGAGCCGCTTGCGAACACTCTTGGAAAGGGTGCGGATGGCGTCGCGCGCCTGCTTGAGCGCGGCGTTCTCGCGATTGAGGCGCTCGTGGCGCTGCTCCAGCTGGTAATCGAGGAGCGCGAGCGATTCCTCATGGGCCCGGATCTCGCGGAGGCGCACCTCGCTGTCGATCTCGCGGCGGTCGAACTCGCGGGCGAGATCCGCCCGGCGGCGCATGATCTCCTCCTCCGCCTTCTGCTTCATCACCTCCGCGGCGACGGCGGCCTCGCGCCGGGCCACCTCGATCAGCTCGGCGGCGTTGGCGCGCGCCTCGCGCCGGATGCTGCGCGTCAGGATCCAGACGACCATGAACCCAACCCCGAGGCCAAGGACCAGCGCCACCAGGAGCGGCCACTCCACGAGGACGCTCTCGGCGATCAGAAAGGCGAAGTCGGCTGCGCTCACTGACGTCAAGGGACCGGCACCCTACGCCGGACGGATGAAAGTTCAAGCTTTCTGCCGGCCGCCACCCTATTCGTTGGCTCGAATCGGCTTCTGCACGACCGGGACCGTCCCCGCGAGCAGGGCCTGCAGGCGGGCCAGGGCCGCCGCCTCGCCGTCCTCGGCCCCCGTCTGGGCCAGCACGTAGGCCCAGCGGTCGGCCCGGCCCCGCAGCAGCCGATCCCTCACCCCGCGCCACAGCCGCTCCGCATGGGTGGCGACGACGGCATCGCTGCTGACAAACCAGTAGGCAAGGAGCATCGGCTGCGGCCGGCCGTCGGCGCGGGTCCGCTCGATCCGGAGCACGCTCACGGGCAGCGGCGCCCCGTCCGGGCGCACGCCCTCGAACGCGTGCGGGAACCGGTCGCGGATGGTCCACCCCTGCCCCTCGACACAGATCTCCGGCCGGTGGATCGACGAGCGGTCCCGGCCGCTGAGGACGATCGAAACCAGCACCTGCCGGCGCGGATCGGACAGCGCGACATAGACCCGTCGCGAATAGCCCGTGTCGGGCGGGAGCACCTCAAGCTCGACCGCGGACACCGGCACGCGGCGCCCGATCCATTCGGTGCCGACGAACGCCGGCAGGTCGACCGGGTTGCGGCCGTCGGCCGCCAGGCGCACGCCCGTGTCGGTGCGCACCGGCAACGTGTCCAGGCGCCGGGTGCCGAGACCCACGAGCGCCGCCGCGAGAATGACGCCGGCGGCGACCAGCCAGGCGTGGCGCCTGGCCGGCGGCGCCACGGCCCGCCACGGCGGCTGCGCCGGGCCCTGGTCCACCCGCACCGCCGCCGGCAGCCAGCGCCGCAGGCCGCTCACCGCGAGCATCACGAGACCGAGCACGACGACAAAGACGAGGAACCCGGCCCACTCATGCACGATCACGCCGGCGCGCTGGCCGCCGACCTCGGCCGCCACGATGATGGCGGAGATGCGCACGACGTTGCCCACATAGGTGAACGGCAGGCTCAGCAGCAGCACGAGCGCGCGCAGCCACGCGGGGCGGAAGTTGAGGTAGCCCACCAGCAGCGACAGCGCGAGAAGGGCCACCAGGGAGCGCACGCCGGAACAGGCCGCGGCCACGTCGTACTGGTACGCGCCATCCGGCGCGAACAACTGCGTGCCGCTGCGGATGACGCCTATCCCGCAGGCGTTCGCGAGGCCGTGACTCGCCTCGATCACCCACAACCGCAGCCAGAAGCCGGCGGTGTCGAGGATGTTGACGGGGATGGCGAAAAGCATGAACCCGAACGGGAACACCGCGGCGCGGCGCCAGCGCCGCCCGCCCGCGAGCGCCAGCACGCCCCAGCAGAACAACAGGCCGCCGGCGAGCGAGACGCGGGTCTGCTGCACGCCGTAACCGACCGCATGCAGCGCGACGCCGCCCAGCATCGCCGCCAGCGCCGCCCCGGTCGCCGGGGGATTCGGGTCCGCGGGCTCCTCCCGCAGGTTCCGCCAGAACAGCCAAGCGCTCAGGCCCAGGATCAGCCAGCCGTGCTCGGTCTCGGCCTGGGGATCGAGCCAGTGGCTCACCCACCACCAGATCGCCGAGTCCGTGGCGATGTAGCCGCGCGTCGCGTTGCCGAAGCCATGCCACAGCACCGCCCCCGCGAGTGCGCAACACACCGCCGGCCAAGGTATTCCATGCTGGGATTTCGCGCCCGGAGCAGCCATGCTGCCGGCCACATTCTCTGATGGCCGCCGACTTTCCAAGCCCGCGATGAAGCTCCTGATGCTCGCCCAGACCCCCCCGCCGCTGCACGGCCAGAGTCGCATGGCGCAGGTGCTCGTCACGGGCCTGCCCGCGCTCGGGATCCCGCTTCACCCTGTGCCGCTCAACCTTTCGCGGGACTCGTCCGACATCGGCCGCTGGCGCCCGGGCAAGGTGCTGACGGTCCTGCGCGCCTGCGTCGCCGCCTGGCGGGCGCGCCGCGCCGCCGGTTGCGACACGCTCTACTACATCCCCGCCCCGGCCCGGCGCGGGGCGCTCTATCGCGACTGGGTCGTGATGCTGCTCTGCCGGCCGTTCTTCCCGCGCCTCGTGCTGCACTGGCACGCCAGCGGCCTGGGCGCATGGCTCGGCACCCGGGCCACGCCGCCCGAGCGCTGGCTCACCAGCTGGCTCCTGGGCCGGGCCGACGTGGCCATTGTCCTCACCGACTCGCTGCGCGCCGATGCCGCCGTGCTTCATCCCCGGCGCGTGGCGGTCGTGCCGAACGGGATCCCTGATCCCTGCCCCGCCTGGACGCCGCGGCCCGCGAATCCGCCCCCGCACACGGTCCTGTTCCTCGGCCTCTGCGCCGCGGAGAAGGGCCTGTTCGACGCCGCGGCCGCCGTGCTCGCGGCCAATCGCGCGGCCGGCACGCACCGCTTTTCACTGGTCGCCGCCGGCCCCTTCGCCGACGCCGCCACGGCGGCGCGCTTCGCGGCGCTCGCGGCCGCGCAACCGCAGGTCGTGCGCCACGCCGGGTTCGTCACGGGCCCGGCTAAGGACGATCTTCTCCGGGCGAGTTTCTGCCTCTGCCTGCCCACGCGCTACCCGCACGAGGCCCAGCCGCTCGTGCTGCTCGAGGCGCTGGCGCACGACCTGCCGGTGATCGCGACCGATTGGCGCGGCATCAGCGCCACGTTGCCACCGGGGCCCCTCTGCGCCCCCGGCGACGTGCCCGCCCTGGCCGCGGCGCTGCTGGCCCTCGACCGTCAGCCGCCGGCGCCGGGCGACCGGCGCGCGCACTTCCTGCGCCATTTCACGGTCGAGCGGCACCTGGCCCGGCTGGCCGCGGCCTTGTCCGGCACCGCCGCGGGCTTGGACGCGGAGGGCGAGCGCGGCACTCAGCGCGACGACGGCTCGGCCGCGAGGCCGGCGTAGACCGCTTCCCAGCGCGCGGCGAGGTCGGCGGCGTAGTATGCCGTCTGGCGGATCGCACCGGGATCGAGGGCGGGCGGCGCCGCCAGCCATTGGCGCAGGCGGGCGGCCAGCGCGCCGGCGTCGCCACTGCGGAAAAGCATCCCGTTCACGCCTTCGCGAATGATATCAGGGGTGCCACCGCAATCGGCCCCGATCACCGGCACCCCGGCAGCCAAGGCCTCGAGCAACGCCACCGAGAACGGCTCGCGGTCGGACGCGACGACGAGCGCATCGCTGGCCGCCAGGAGCGGCGTCGCCGCGGCGACCTGACCACGGAACTCCACGGTGTCGCCCAAGCCGTGCTCCGCGACTCGGCGGCGCAACTCGCCGAGGTAGGCCGCGTCGCCCGTGCCGATGTGCACGAAGCGCACCCGGCGACGCTCGCCGGGACCGAGCCGCCCGATGGCCTCGACGACGAGGTCCCACCGCTTCCAGCGCAGGATCCCGCCGACACCGGCCAGCCGCAGGCGACCGGGTTCGGTCGGCCCGCGGCCCGCCGTGGCGGGCAGGACGCATTCCGGCAGGCACTGGGTCCACCCCGCCGCCGGCAGGCCATAGTGGGCGCGCATCGCCGGGCTGAGCCAGAAGAGCCGCGGCCCGAGCCGGCGCGACGCCCAGCGGTAGAACCAGCGTTGGCGCCCGAAGCAGTGCACGCTCGCGACGACGCGCCGCTCACCCCACGCATGCAGCCAAAGGGCGACCAGCAGCCCGGCACGGGTGTGGCCGTGGAAGATCCGATGCGGCGAGGCCCGCAGCCAGGCCCGCACCGCCCGGGCGACCGCCCGCGTCCGGACCACATTGCCCAGGCTGATGGTCTCCGGCCGGACCCGCGGCAGCTCCATCGCCGGCAGCGGGGAGGGGCGGCGCTGCACGCACCCGGGATTCACGCCGAGGATGCAGTCCGTGGAGCCGGTGGCGGCGAGGTTGGCGATCACCGCAACGACGCCGCCCGGATCCTCGTCGTATCCGGTGTAGTGCAGCACGGTGAAACGGGGCGCGGGCGGCATGGGCGGTCCCCCATCAACGCCCAGGCGCCGCGCGCAGGCAACCCTGCAACCGATGGATTTGACCACCGGGCGAATTGCCGTCGGAATCGGCGGCGCCATGTCCGCCCTCCCGGCCCGCCTGCGCGACCGCCTGCTGCCCATCGTCTTGAGCCAGGTCGCCGGACTCGTGTGCGGGGTGTTCAGCGTGCAGCTCGCCTCATCCCTGATCGCGCCGGCCGACTACGGCCGTTATGGCATCTACCTGACCTTCACCCCGCTCGGCATGTGGGTGATCCACGCCGGCGTGATCAAGTACGTGGCCCGGTACTGGGCCGGGTCCACCGCCCGCGCGGCCTTGCTCCGGTGCGCCCACCGTGAGACCTGGCGCCGCGGAGCATGGATCGTCGGCCTCGGGATCGCCGGCGCGATCGCCACCTCGCCCACCCATGCCGTGGGCCTCGCCGGTCTCCTCGCCGCGACGATGCTGGCGCTCTCGGTCGCGGCGATCGGACACACCTTGCTGCTGGCGGACCGCCTGCACTGGCGTGAATTCCGGATTGGCGGGGTCGCCTCCGCGACGCGGGCGGTGTTCCCGGCGCTGGCGTACTGGAGTTCCGGCGGCGCGTTCCTGGCCTTGCCGGCGGGTTTCCTCCTGCACGTCCTGATCGACGCCGCCTGGGTCAGCCGCGTCGGGCGCCGGCTGGCGGGCGCCGGCCGGGGCGAAGCGGGCGCGCCCGTGACCCTGCCGCGCGAGTTCACCGGCTGGAATTTCATGGTCCAGGCGATCGCGGGCTGGACCGCCCTCGGCCTCACCCGCTGGCTCGTGATCGCGTTCCGCGGCGACGAGGCCGCGGGCTATTTCACGCTGGCCGGAAACCTGGCGATCATCCTGCCGTCGGTGCTCGGCACGGTGCTGACGCAGTACTTCCAACCCGACCTGTTCGCCGCTCCGACCGCCACCGCCGACGACCGGCGGCGCCTGGCGACCCGGGTCGATGGCATCACCGCCCTGCACACGCTCGGCAGCGTGGCGGCGCTGGGCCTGCTGCACCTGCTCCTCCCCTGGCTCGTCGGCCGGATCATCGGCCTGAAATACGCCGCCGCGACGCCGTACGTCTTTCCCGCCGGCTGCTTCTTCGCCGCGGTGACGATGACCCAGTTCCATGTCCAGCTGCTGCTGGCCGGCGGCCGGGCCGACCGGATCGCGTGGCTCGAGTCCGTCAAGGCCGTCGTCCTCGGGATCACCGGCCTGGGCGCCATCGCCCTGGGGGAGCGGGTCTTCCTGCTCTGGCTCACGGGCTCGCCGCTGCTGTCGTGGACGCTGAGCCGCGGCCTGGCGCGGCATTGGTTTTTCGCCGCCGGCCTCACGCGACGACCCAGCGCCTGAGCCACCCGAGGCGCCGCAAGGCGGCGTTGAGGACCAGGCGCCACTCGCGCCAGCCGCGCGTGGCGAGGCAGGCGCGGGCGCAGCGGGCGAAGTGGGCCCAGTCGCCATGGCCGAACTGGGCGCGCACCAGGCGGCCCTTGGCGAGGAAACGACGGCGGGACCGGCGATCGTAACGGCCGACCGCCACCCGCGCCGTCGCCCGATAGGCGCGCCAGATCATCTCGCCGTCGGCGTGCACGCGCCGGGCCCCGAGCTGCGGGTACACGTCGACGAGGGGCTCCGCGCAGTTGGGTACGTGGCGCACCGCATGCCGTTGCATGAACCGCTGCGCGTAGTGCATGTCCTCGCCCGCCGCGAGCGCGGGGTCGAAGCGGCAGCCGGCATCGCTCCGGTGAAAAAGAAACGGCGTGCCCCAATCGGCCCGCCAAAGGAGCTCATCGCCGACGAATGCCCTCGGCTGAAGCTGCCGGAGGCGCGTGCGCCGGGGCAGGTGCACCGCGTAGCCGCAAGTCACCAGCGCGGCGTCCGCGGCCTCGGCGACGGCGAGCTGCCGGGCCAGCTTCGCGGGCCGATAGGCATCGTCATCGTCCAGGAACGTCGTCCAGGCGCCGCGCGCCACGGCCAGGCCGAGGTTGCGGATCGCGCCGGCGGTGCGCTCCGCTCCGTCCGCCCGCACGACCCGGATCCGGGCGTCGGCCAGCAGCGGGTGCAGGGCGGGCACCGCCGTCACCGGCGGCGTGGCGCGATTGTCGTCCACGACGATCAGTTCCCACGCGGTGTGCGTCTGGCCGAGCACGCTCGCCACCGCGCGCCCGAGCAGGTCGGGGCGATCACGGGTGGGCAGGATGACGGAGATGAGCGCCATGGCGTGGCCGGTTCAGGTCGCAGGTCGCAGGCCGTGGGTGCGCAGCGGCCCGGTGCCGAAGAGACGCAGGAGAAAGCCGGCCTGCCGCGGCTGCGCACCGAGGGCGCGGGTCGCCACGCCCAGCGCGGTCGCGATCGCGCCCGGCCCGCGGTCGACCGAGAGGAGCTTGCGCGCATGGTAGACCGCCAGGTCGCCGATACCCTCGGCGAGCGCCTGCCGGGCGAAGTGCCCGTAGGTCGCGGCGAGGGTCGGCGCCCCGCCGGGCGCCAGCGCGCGGAGCCGCGCGACCTCGGCGGTGGATTCGGCGCGGCCCAGGCGGCGGCGCGCGGCGTTCAACCGGGCCTGGCAGGCGTGCAGCACCTGCTCGCCCTGGTGGCGCTGCGTGGCCTGGTCGGCGTGGATGCGGTAGTGCACCAGCACCTCGGGGAGGGCAAAGCTGCCGGTCACCTCCGCCGCCCGCAGGTAGAAGTCGTAATCCGGCGCAAAGTCGTACTCGCGCCGGTACGGCAGTGCCGCGAACAGGTCGCGGCGCCCGGTGTAGGTGGACGTGGTGGCCGGCGGGGCATACCGCAGGAAGGCGCGGTGTGCCGACGGCTCGAGCAGCGTGAACCGGCGGCCGAGCACGCGGCCGTCGCCGTCGATGTCCGCGGCGACGGCGGCGACCAAGCCGAACGCCGGCTGCGCCTGCAGGGCGGCGACCTGCCGCTCAAGCCGGTGCGGCAGCGCGAGGTCGTCCCGGTCGAGCAGCGCGATGAACGGGCCGCGGGCCGCGGCCACGCCCGCGTTGAGGCAGTCGGCCAGGGTCGCCGCGGCGGGCTGGCGGATCAGGCGGAGCCGCGGGTCGGCGCCCGTGGGCCCGAGCGCGGCGAGTTCCATCCCGGTGCCGTGGTCGACGAGGATGTGCTCGAAGTCGGCCAGCGTCTGGGCCTGCACGCTGCGCACCGCGGCCAGCAGGTAGGCATCGGCGCGGTGGAACGGGGTGAGGACGGAGACGAGCGGCACGGCAACCTCCTAGGGCGTGGCCCCGTCGGGCGCGGCCCGGGCGGCGCGGCGCTCGAGCACCTGCGCGCAACCGAGCACGAGGGCGGCGGCGATCGCGGTCTGCTGCAGGAAGCCGCCGGCGTCGCCGTGCAGGAAAAAGAAAAAGCCCACGACGGCGAACCACTTGGCCACGGCGAACTGGCTGAGGCGCACGAACAGGTCGTCCTCGGCCGGGCCGACGTGGCGCAGGCTCGCCAGGCCGCGACGTGAGACGTAATAGACGAACCCCAGCGCCGCCGCCAGCCCGGGCAGCCCGGTCTTGAGCAGGAGCGCGAAGAGGCCGTTGTAGAAAAAGCCCTCCTGGTAGGCCATGTAGATCGGATCGCCTGGCAGCGAGGGTGGCGCGGCGTCGAGCCGGCTCATGCCGAAGCCGCGGCCGTGCCACAGGTAAAGCGGGACGTCCTTGATGCCCAGCTTCAGGACCTCGATCCGATCGCGCAGGGTGGCGTAGGCATCCTCCCGCACCACCTGGGTCACCTCGATGCCGGGCAACATCGAGAGGGAGCGCTGCACCCCCGGCGGCAGCTTCGGCGCGAGCACGTACAGCCCGACGAGGCCCGCGATGCCCGTCGCGGCCAGTGACAGCAGGCGGAGCGGCGTGTACAGCCGCTTGAACACGAACAGGAGCGCGCAGATGACGGCAAGCTGCACGAGGACCGTGCGGTGGCCGCTGGCGAGGCCCAGGCCCAGCGCCCCCACCGGCAGCGGCCACAGCCACAGGCCGCGCCAGTGCAGCAGGCGGCCGAGCGGGAAAACGACGAGGACCACCGCGAACAGGCTGGAGCCGACGGCCGCCAACGACTGGAGCCGCCGCAGGCCGCTCATCTCGAAGCCAAAGTAGAAGTTGATCGCGTCAGTGGGCAGCTCGAGGAAAAACAGGATGAAGTCCGCCAGCCGGCCCCCCCGGATCAGCGCCAGGTCGGAGACGAGATAGGTGACCGAGAGGGCCGCACCCGCGAGGAAGGTGCTCAGGAGGAACCGCTCGCGCCAGGGCAGCAGCACGTAGGTGACCGGGAGCAGCACGAGCACCAGCTGCTGCGCATAGAAGCGCCCGCCCATCTGTTCGCCGCCAAAGGCCCGGAAGCCCACGCCGCGCGTGAGCATCAACAGGACCAGCACGACCAGGAACACCCCGAGGCAGGCGATCATCCGCTTCTCGTCACGCCCCAGCGGCACGGTCGCGCCGCGCTGCTGGTTGATGGCCAGGTAGGCGGGCAGGCTGATCCAAAGCGCGGCCGTGCAGGCTTCCCACGCAAACGGGCGACCGGGCAGGCCGGGGACGATGATCGCGGAGGGCACCGTGGCGAGCACCAGCCAGGCCAGCCAGCGCACGTTGACCGCCAGCGAGATCAGGTAGCCCAATCCGCCCAGCAGCAGCAACATCAGGATGGGTTGCTCGGGAATCCGTTTCCCAACGAAGACCGCAAGCCCGCAACCGACGGCCACCAGGGCCATCCGGCGCAGGGCGAGGCCTTCGGGCATAACCATGCCGCGCATGTTGCGAGCCCGGGGCTCGCGTTAGCAAGCACCGAGACTCACGGGGCGCCGCGGTCCCGGCTTGATGCTTGCAGCCTCCCTGCCATCCGCCTCAATCAGTCGAGCCCTTCCCGTGAAACTCGCCTCGCCCCTCGACAACCTGAGCGTCTTCAAGACGACGACCCGCAGTCGATGGGACCTGCTGACGCCGTTCGCCCTCGTGGGCCTCAGCCTGTTCGGGATCTTTTTCATCTACAGCGCCCAGCTCTCGGTGCAGGGTGACAACTGGATCACCCAGGTGGTCTGGCTCGCGGGCGGGGCCGTCATCTACACGGCCGTGTCGCTGATCGACTACCGGTTCTGGCTGAGCGTCGCGCACTGGTTTTACGTCGCCGCCCTGATCCCGCTGGTGCTGGTCCTGCTGCCGGGCATCGGGAGTGAGCGGTACGGGGCGACGCGGTGGCTGGATTTCGGGTTCTTCGCGTTCCAACCCTCTGAAACGGCGAAGGTTGCCGTGCTCCTCATCACTGCCAGCCTGCTCATCCGTTCGGAGATCGGCACCGTCCGGCAGTCGCTCGGGGTGCTGGGCAAATTGGCCCTTGCGGTGGGTCTGCCGATGGTGCTTATCCTGCTTCAGCCGGACTTGAAGTCGGCGATCGTGCTGCCCCCGATGGTGTTTTCGATGCTCTACGTGTCCAAGCTCTCCGCCCGCTTCTTCGCGGGGGCGCTGGGCGCGTTCCTCCTCATCGTAACCATCGTGGCTTGGGATACTTGGCGTTATGCCAACTTCATGGAGTCGAACAACTACTCCTACATTTCCGACCGCGGGAAATACGAGCCGTACTCGATCGTCCCGCTGCACGATTACCAGCGCAACCGCATCATTTCCTTCGTCGCGCCCGACAAGATCGACCCCATGGGCATCGGCTGGAACCAGCGCCAGTCGCTCATCTCGGTCGGCAGCGGCGGCCTGTTCGGCAAGGGCTGGACGGAGGGGACGCAGGCCCAGCTCGGCTACCTGCCGCGCTCGGTCGCGCACAACGATTTCGTGTTCTCGGTCATCGCCGAGGAAAAAGGATTTCTGGGAAGCTTAACGGTCCTGGGCCTGTTTGGGATAGTGATGTTCAACGGCATCCGCATCGCCGGTCTCGCAAGGGACCGACTCGGCACGGTGATCGCCATCGGCGTCACCATGCTGTTCGCCGTGCATGTGTTCGTGAACATCGCCATGACCATCGGGCTCGTGCCCATCACGGGCATACCACTTCCCTTCATCAGCTACGGAGGCTCCTTCGTGCTCAGTTGCTGCCTGCTGCAAGGACTGGTCCAGAGCGTCTGGCGCTTCAGGAAGGATTTCGCATGAAATCGCTTCTTCGCGCCATCGACCGCCCTGCCGGAATTTCCTGCGCCGCAACCGCCGCGCGCCGGGGCCCCGTGAACCCGCAACGCCACCCGCCACATGAGCGATTCATCGCAACCCAACCCCGGCATCCCGCAGGATGTCGCCCAGAAGTATGACGAGGAACTCGTCAACCCCCCGCCCGTCACCCAGGCCCAGCAGGTCAGCGCCGCCGAATTGAAGGCCGGCGCCGAGGAGCGGGCCAAGCAGCGCCCCCTCCTCCAGAAGATCCTCGCGGTCTTCAAAAAGGAAAAGAGCTCCTACCGGGAGCTGATCATCAACTCCGAGCCCCTTGAGAAGCGCGTCGCGCTCCTGATCGACGGCCGCCTGGAAAAGTTCGAGATCGAGCGCGAGTCCGACGACCGCATGGTCGGCGGCATCTACAAGGGCCGCATCAAGAACCTCGACCCCGGCCTCAAGGCCGCCTTCGTCGACATCGGTTATTCCAAGAACGCCTTCCTGCACTACTGGGACATGCTCCCGGCCGCCGCCGACTCCTCCGTCGAGGTCGTGCGCGTCAACCGCAAGAAGAACGCCCCGGCCCGCTCCGCCGAGCCCACCGTCAAGGACATCCCCAACCTCTACCCGCCCGGCAGCGAGATCGTCATCCAGGTCACCAAGGGCCCCATCGGCACCAAGGGCCCGCGCACCACGACCAACCTCTCCCTCCCCGGCCGCTACCTCATCCTCATGCCCTTCAGCGAGGGCTGCGGCATCTCCCGCAAGATCGAGGACCCCAACGAGCGCAAGCGCCTAAAGCAGATGCTCAACGAGCTCACCATCCCCGAGGGCATGGGCGTGATCGTGCGCACCGCCGGCGAGGGCAAGAAGACCCGGTACTTCGTCCGCGACCTCCACATCCTCCTCAAGAAGTGGGAGGAGATCAGCGCCAAGATGAAGAGTGAGCGCTCCCCCGCCTGCCTCTACCAGGAGCCCGACCTCGTCGAGCGCACCGTGCGCGACTTCCTCACCGAGGAGGTCGACCGCGTGCTGATCGACGACAAGGTCGGCCACGAGCGCATCCAGGACCTCGTCGGCCAGATCTCCAAACGCTCCCGCGGCCGCATCGCCTTCTACAACGACAGCATCCCGATCTTCGAGCGCTTCAACATCGAGCGCCAGATCGAGCAGACGGGCCAGCGCAAAGTCGGCCTCCCCTCCGGCGGCGAGATCGTGATCGACGAGACCGAGGCCCTCATCTCGATCGACGTCAACACGGGCTCGCACAAGGCCCGCGGCGGCGACGAGAAGAACGTCATCTACGCCGTCAACCTCGAGGCCGCCGTCGAGGCCGCCCGCCAGATCCGCCTCCGCAACCTCGGCGGCCTGATCATCATCGACTTCATCGACATGAAGGAGCGGCGCCACCGCAACGCCATCTACGAGAAGATGGTCGAGGAGATGGCGCACGACAAAGCCAAGAACCACATCCTGCCCATCTCGACGCTCGGCATCCTCCAGATGACGCGCCAGCGCCAGCAGGAGTCGCTCTCGTCCAACCTCTACACCGACTGCCCCTACTGCCGCGGCCGCGGCATCGTGAAGAGCGCCACGACGATGTCGGTCGAGCTCCAGCGCAAGCTGAGCTCGGTCGTCCGCCGCCTCCACCTGCGCAAGGACGGCAAGGAGTACTCCCTCCGCGTCATGGTGCACCCGAGCATCCTCGAGCGCCTGCGCAGCGAGGACGCCGACCTGCTCGTCCGCATGGAAAAGCTCTACGGGGTGAAGCTGGCCTTCCGCGCCGACCTCAACTACCACGTCGAGAATTTCAAGATGATCAACGCGGTGACGGGCGAGGAGTATCGCTGAGCGATGGTCGAGAACGTTAATTACGTTTCCGAACATTATTTCCGTTTTCGGAAACGTTGATTTCGTTTATAGACCTGTAACGGAAACGGTTAATTGTGTTTTCAAGGCCCGGCTAGACAGCCGGGCCTTTTGCTTTGCGCGCTATCGCAAGCGAATCACTGCTGTCAACCTGCTACCGGCATCCGAAAGATGCTTTAGGTAAATGCCGGTATGCCTGTGGCAGTCACTCCTTCTCAAAGCCGTGATTCTCGAATTTCAAGGTCCGGCCATTCTCGGTGACGATGCGGATCAGCTGATCGGAAGCGCCATTAGGCAGATTGGCCTCTATATCCAAGCGAACCGTAACGTTGGCGCCAACTTGGCCCGCGAGATGAGCGATCACCTCGTCTGCTATGCGGCTGGCGTCGCGCCCCACACGCATGGTGTCCAACACCACTGAACCATGGTAACGGCGCGTTGCAGGGATTGGCGGAGGCTTGGGAGTGGTTCCGCCCTGTTCATTTGGAGCTGCGCCGCCACTATCCTTGTTTCCTTTGTCACCCGCAGGCTTCTCTCCGCTAATGGGAGGCGTCGGCTTAAGTTCAGCATCAAGCTGTTGGCGGGCGATCGTTGCCTTGACCAGCAATCCACCGTCCTCTGCTCCGACCGAGATCATCTGGCCACAACGTAAACCACGATAACGATCGCCAGCCTCATCGTGCGACTCGGCAAAGGCGAAGGTGTCGGTTTGCCAGGTAAGTGAGGCCACACCGTCCCGCATCGCTTGAGCTAGCACCTCGGGTCCAGTTAGGCGCGGCAGGTAGGTGTAGCGTGCAAAATCATCGACAACCTGCTTGATCGCGACGTGCCCACCTCGCCAAAGCGGCACGTCATCCAGATGCTTGCGCAGTATCGTGGCGCCCAGGCCGGCGACAAGCAGTTCGTCACTTTTCAGCTTTTTCCAGACCCGCACGGCCAGCGAGTCGTTTCCAGATACCCTGATGGCATTCCAACTCACTGGCGCCTTAGGGTTTTCCTGCACCGGGACCAAGATCATGTTAAATGTCTCGGCGATCCGACTTTGCACGGTCTGGTCCGCAATCTTCTTTTGGGTTGCCCCCTGTGTGCGCTGAAAATTGTCCAGATTTAAAGAGGGCCTATCACCCTCTGATTCCGCCATGATGGATTTCCATGCGAGGTAAACTCTCGCGGCTTGCTCAAGTTCCTCCAGTCGCGCGCGCTCTGGCGCGAGAAACACCACGGCATTGCGGTAGAGGCGCGGCGTATTACCTCGGGCCTCGAATATCGCCTTCGCCGCCTTGAGCGCTGGCGTATTGTCGTCCTTGGACCATTCCGTTTCCGGCCCCAAGATAACAAGCCCGGTGGCGTGCTCGTCTGGCACCTCAGCCCCCGTGACGGGGAACGGATGGATCCGCTCAAAGTCACCGCGCTTCTTGCCATCCTGAAGCTCTACACGAATCCTGTCCTTGATCTCTTCCAGCACCTTATCCCGGTTCCGCTTCAACTCTTCTGCGCGATCCGCGGCCAGCTTGGCCACCGTGGGTTGAGTCGCATACCAGTAGCGCGCGCTGTCCTGGTAAAGGTAGGTGGCAGCCTGGGCGAGATACCGAAGCGCGTCGCCAAACACCGCCGGTGCCTCGCCCGGCAGCGCACAGCCCAGCTTGATCCGACGGTCTTCGATCCCTCGATTGGACGCATCGGCCATCGGTGCTGACCCGATGAAAAGCGTCCGCGCCACCCGCCGTGTCGCCGAGATCCGACCGAGGTTCGGCTTGTCGCGGTCGAGTTTGCTCGGCATCGCGTCCGGTCCGTCCACGTCCTTCTCGATCACTGTCGTCCAGCCTGACGGAAGGTAGCGGGTTAATTCGCCTTCGATCTTCTGGGCGCCGACCGGGACGTGCGCGGGTAGGATTAACAACCCCTGATCGCCGGACTCCCACAGGTGGTGAATAACTGACGCCATCAAGCGCAGCACACCGCGTGTGCGCTGAAATCGCACCAAACCCGACCAATCTTGATAAAGTCGCTCGAAAATTTCCGGATGCACCGGGTAGGCCAGTTGCATCTTCCTCACATAGTCACCTTCGCGGCACTCCGCTGGAAAATCACCCGGGTGTTTGGCGTAGTGATCTGAGAACGCCCTGACCACGAGGTCGCGCTGCGTAAACGCATCCTTCTCCGTGATCGGCTCGAAGAGCCTTCGCCTCACGATCTCGTAGCTTTCCTCGGCGTTCGCGGGCCGCCATTGCGACGCGATGCGCTGAAAGACATTCCGCAGCCGTGCGACCGCTTCACGTCCGCGACTGCCGCCAACTTCTTCGTCGCTCACGCCTTCGGTTGGCGAAACCCCGTCGCCCGTGGTTGAGGCTGGAATGCTGACCACCAGCAGAGCCCCAGGGATAGCCTTGACCTGTTCGCTCAACGTCTGCGCGAAAGTGAACTGCGTCTCAAAATCTCCGCCCGGCAATTTGCGGTCGTCCATGAGCTGGCGCGCGTAGGCCACCCACTCGTCGATTAGAATCAGGCACGGGGATGCTTCCCTGATAACAGTGCCAATGGCGTCCCCGGGATTTGTCGCCGTCTCGTCCGCTTGCCGAATCTTTTCGTAGGCTTTCTTCCCGCCGAGTTGCCAAGCTAACTCGCCCCACAGCGTGCGCACTTCGACACCATCAACCTTTCGATCGCTTTGTCCCGGAGTGAGCTGGTTACCCACCAACACCGCTCGCTTGATTGATTGCGGCGGTCCCCCGCTGAGCTCAACTACCACGCTTTCCATGCCTGCGAGTTCCTTTGCCGGCTTACCCGACGCGAGGTGATAGAGCGCCAGCATCGAATGGGTTTTGCCACCGCCAAACGTCGTCTGGAGTTCAACGACCGGGTTGCCACCCGCTTCCTTCCGCCAGCGACGAATCGCACTGATAATTAGCTCGCGCAGACCAGCGGTGAGAAAGGTCCGTTGGAAGAACTCCCGCGGATCGCCATATTCCTTGGCCGCGTTACCCTTGAAAACCTGCCAGAGGTCGGCTGCAAACTCCGCCTCTAGGTAGTTACCTTTGGCCACATCAGGATGCGGCGTTACTACCTTTCGCCATGGCATCAACCCCGCCGGCGCCCCCCCCTCGATCGGCTGATACGCTTCCTTGCGCCGTTCGTTATAGACTTTTCGGTCGAAGCTAGCCCGCCGCAGCTCGTGCTTTATCTCGTCAGCCGCCTCGGCCTCCTTGCCAGCGCCTACCGCGCGCAACAGGCGCGCCACGCTGTCGAGCGCCCGGTCTGTGTCGTCGTTGGAAAACGCTTCCTGATGGGCCCAACTATTGCGCACTGCGATCAGCTCATTGACAATAGCGCGGTGTGCTCGGCCCAAGCGTTGGGAGAAAAGGTCTTTCCACTCCCGGTCGAGCAATACCAGTAGTGCCGCAACATCTATAGTCGCGGCCCCAACTTGGAGTTTGGACTCCGACAGCATCTGCCTGGCCTTTTCGCGCCACTTATCGCCATACGCATCGGCCAGTTCTCTTTCGAGGAACGGCTGCAACCCGGCCTGTAACAGTTCCATTCCCTTGCCGACCCGTTCGTGGTTCGTTGTGGCCATAGATTATGCTCCTTCGTCGTCAAACATCATGACCTGCTCCGCCACCTTGGGCTTCCCGCTTTCGTCAGCCAGCCGCAACAACTCGGGCCAACTCTGGACAAGGCCGTTGTAGGACAGGGCATCGGCGGCACGCTTTTTGCGCTCGCAAAGAGTGTAGAGGCGGTAGGCTAGCTCACGGGCCGCCTCGGCCTTTACGCCAAGCTTGGTAACGAGCTCAGCCGCAGCGCCTTCGCCGCCGCTGGTCAGGACCCGAATGAGATGATGCACCGTTTCCCAAGCAGTAAGGCGAGCGTCTGCCACTGGATCCCAGTCAATGGGTAGCTCTTCGGATTTGAGGAGTCGAACCTTACCACGAGCCGAATACAGGATTCCCGCCTGCACTAGGCCACCCACGCTCGTGTTCTTTGCCTTGCTTAGCGTCTCGGCCACACCGTATTCGCCGTCCTCAAAGCCGAATTGCTCAAACCACGCCAGCGCCCACCGGCTGTCGGGATCAAAATCGCCCTCCTGCTCAGCGAGCGCAGCGTCGAGCGTCTCGTTGATGAGTGCCAGCGCCTCGCGCACCCGCATTGCGTTACCCTGCGCGTCGAGCACCTTCGCGTAGCGGGTGAAGACAGCCATGCCTGGGCCGATGGCGGCCTGCGCGAGGTCAACCGGAGCAATGTTGCCCGCCTGCAAATGCCGCAACGCCTCCGGCAGCTCCCGCTGGAGCGCGGCCACGAACTCCCGCCGCGTCGCCGTCGGCGCATCCGCCGCTCGCGGCCGGCAGACGAGGACGATGCTGGAGGCAAGGGCGTTGGTGCCGATTCCTGTGCTACGTCCTTCTCGTTCCGTTCGGGCGGGCCAAGTGCCACTAATTCCAAACCCGGCACGAATGACTGCATCGAGAAATGTCTCCCATCCGGTGCTTGCCGTTCCCGCCTCGTCTTCGCTCTCTGCCTGCTTAAAGGCGTAGTAAATGGTGACTGGAAAAGTTGGATGAGCCTGTTCTGCAATTTGGTGCATCGCCTTGCTCATGCCAGCGAGAAAGAACGCTTCCGCTTTTTCCTTGCTCCCATGTCGATATGCGGATGCCACCAGCTCCTCAGCTTTGGGGACAACCATCGTCCCGCACAGCTCTGGAAACACCGGGCGCAATGCACGCCTCAGCCACACATAAAAGAAGTCCGACAAATCAGCGTAAGCGACGTTGTCATAATAGGGCGGGTCCGTCGAAACGACTTTGCTTTCGCTGACAGTCTGCGTTGCTGCGTCCGCCTGAAGCGCCCGGCCTTCCGCCGTTCCGCAGAACGCTGTGTCAACAACTCGTGCCACGGCATCCTTTATCTTCTCTACGCTACCCGATGAATCCGCGAACGGATTTGCCTCAGCGAAATCCCACGTCATCGGAAGCGCCTGCCGCCTGAATGTGCTTACGACGAGTTCGTTTTTCGGCGCCGCGCTCCAGGTGCAAATCGTAGAGTGCGATTCGATCAGCTTTGAAACAACAAAGGCGAGCATCACCGCAACAGCTTGTGAATAAGCGAGGGCCCCAGTTCCGCCCTGCGCAAGCGCGTGCGAGTCTGGCAGGTTCGCACGTAGAGCGTCGGCGTGAATACGTTCTTTAATTCTGCCCGAGGAGTCGGAGAAAGTCGTGAGCAAAGCGGATTGGCGCAGAGTGAACAGGTCAGCCCAGGTAAAGAAACCGTAACCACGACCACTTACGAGATCCCGCGTGTCCCGATTCATCGGTTGGTCAGGTAGCCACTCCGGCTTCGCCTTCGCCGCCGCCGCTTCGTGCTCTGGCGTGGGAGAGAGATAGACGCGCCCGCGTTCGCCTTCTGCCACGATCGCCATAAGCCGTGCGCTCATGCGACCCGCCATGCTCTCGGCCTTGATGTATTCATCCGCGATGGGCGTGTCGGACATCACGCACTGAAAGTTCGCGCCGCGCGCGAGCTTCGTGCCGTTCTTCGCCGCCTCCGCATTCTTCGGCTTGCCCATTTTAATCGTGAAGCGATAGCTGCCGTCCTCGATAACCGGCTCGACCCAGGCTTCCTTGCCCGGCTTCGTCCCGAGCATGAAGGTGGAGGCGAGCGGCACGTCCACCTTGCGGAACGCCGGATTCGGGCTTTTCACCGTGCGCGCCCAGAGCCACGCGATGACGGTGAGCTTTTGCCCGACGAGCGATTTCAGGTCGGGCCGCTCCTTCGCCATCGCGGCGGTGATCTCGATCTTCGGGTAGAGATGCCCGATGCGCTTCTCCGCCTCGTCGCGCATCCACTGACCGTAGTAGCGCACGTCCTCGGCCAGCCCCTGCGCGCCGCGCCAAGTCTTCGTGCCAAGCTGGCCTTTCCGCGCGTCCGGGTTCACCGGCGGCCGGCCCGCGAACTTCGGCGGAATCTCGATCATGGCCTTGTTGATGAGCACGGCGACGGGGTTGAGGTCGCTGGCATACGCCTCCAGCCCGAGCCGCTGCGCCTCCAGCGGCAGCGCGCCGCCGCCGGCAAAGGGATCGTGAAATGCGGGCAGCTTGTGCCGGTCGAACAGCTCCTTCGACCGCGGGTGCCCGGCATCTTCCGCACAGGTTCGCCGCCAGCTCTGCCAGATTTCCTCGCGCGCCTTTTTCAGCACGTCCTCGTTCGTCGTGTTGCCCCACAGCACCAGTTCCTCGATGATGCGGAAGAGCCGCAGCCGCTCGATCTCGGCGAGGATGTCGTCGAGTTTCGGCTCCGGCCCCGGCTCCGGCGCACTGATGCCCGCCTCCTTGGCTTTCTTGAGAATTGCAGTGGCTTCTTCCCAACGTTTGTGACGGGCCTTCAGAAGGTTTTCCGCCTGACGCTTAAGCTTCGGATCGGACTTTAGCGTGTCCACATACTCCGAAGGATCATCCACCATCTGAGAGAAGATCACCGCCCGCGCCGCTGCTAGGGGCCGTCGTGCCCACCACAAGTGCAGAGTCGAAGGATGCCCATGCCGAATGGATTTCTCGCGAGCAGATGCTGCGTTGATCGCTTCGAGTGGAAGGGCGACTTCGATGAGCTTCTTGCGGACTTTCATCATTAGGTAGCTATCTGGATATTCTCTAAGATCGCGAGGTAGTTCGCCCCAAGTTTCCATTCCTTCGCTCCCGATACGATGAGATTTCTGTATTCGAGGCTCGGTAACGGTGTATTTGGCTGTCGGTTTGCAACAAAAGTGAGGACTCGGTGCGGTTTCTGCATGTCGCCATCCTCATAGACTGTCACTTCCTGGGGAAAATAGGAGTTCTCAGACAAAGGGCGTCCCGGTCGGTATCCCTCGCGTGCCTCCAGTAGCGACTGTTCTTCCTCCGGAATCGCATACACTCCACCCCAAACCGAGTTAACTGCCGAAGTCTCGACGCCGGCTACGCCGCAATGCCGTATGAGAGATTTTCGCGGGAAAACGAGCGCATGTCTGGGAAGCATCGCGCGGAATAAGCGAACAGCCGATGGGCAAGTCCCGCACATCTCGGACAGCTTCAAATTCGACCCATAAGCAAAGTATTGGATGATCGATTCCGCCTTCATGATGCTACTCAAGCGGTCCTCATGACAGAGAGACCGCAGGTTCTTTGGGCGTTTTCTGGAGGATGCATCGAACGTCGGAGTTCATGACGGCGCAGTGGCCCTGGAGATCAAGTCTGCCATGTCATAATTCACACTGGTCACACCGAAGTCCGGTTCTCGGCGGAATGGTCTGCGAACATAGTGAACTCGATGCGCGTCGGCGTCCAAGAACTCGACGATGGCGAGGATGAAGTCATCTGGCTTGTTGAGCGAATAGAGAACCTCGTTCTTGGTTACCGTGATCGTATCAGCTCCTTTGACCCGCCCCTTTACTTCGATGAAACGCAGCTTACCCGTGTCCGCCACGCGGCTCTCAATGTCGTAGCCTAACTTTTCAAGCTCTCGATCGATGGGGGAAAAGCCGAGCTGCCGCTCAACTTGCATCACGATTTCACGCGCACGGGCGGCGCTGGCTTGGGTATCCACGGCATTGGATGCGGAGACCGGTTGCCCCATCATCTCTGCAACGAGACCGATGGGGACTACGACTAAGCCCCCGAGCACTACGGGCGGGAGCGCGGACAACTGCGCCTCCCGATCGAGGTCTGCCAACCGCTTCTCCAACCTTCCCTGTAGGTCGTCTGCCCGTCGACGGGCTTCACCCGAGTTCAGTCTGGCGCCGGCTTTCCCAGCTGTTTCTTGCAGCTTCAGTTGGGCTGCACGGTGGTCCCAGTAGGCGATCTCTTTGGTCAACCGGTCTTTCACAGCCCCGCGTGTCTTTTCGATCCAAGCTAGGCGGCGGTCACGAACTTCTTTGATGTGCTCCGGCACAACATTAGCGATGGCGTGGCCTTGGGCCTTGATCTCCAGTCCGCGGGTGATCCAGGCGCATTCCGTTCTCGCTAGGAAGGCCGCCACGTCAGGCTCACCCGAGTTCAACGGTCGATAATCCAGATACGGCGCGTAATTGAGGCTGCGCACCTGCCCATCCGCGGCCATTTCAATGTAAAGCATGCGCCGCGAGACCGTGCGGCGATCTCCCGAAGGCAATTGGCTCGCGTCTTGCACGGCGTGCTCCAGGAAAAACAAAACGCGGGGAGCGGTGCCAAAATCACGGTCGTCCACCAGCACGGTGCCCCGCCTCAGCAAGTCCTTCTGCCTTTCCAGGGTAACGTCGAGGACCGCGTCCAACAATGGATGACCGGGGCAGACGAATGCCGCTAACGGCTGGCCCTGAGGAGCGACCAGATCCTTCTCGAACGCGATACGTTCGTAGCGCGACAGCACGGGATCCCCGGTGCCAATCTGGCGGTCGCGATTGCGAATGGTCGCCGGAACATGGTTGACCTCGAACCGTCGGGATTCCCGCTGGCGCAATGTTCCTCCCAGCCGTTTGAAAGCCTCGACGAAAAAAGACTCGATGTAGTGGGGCTGAAGCCTGCGCGCATCCGCTCGCTCCATGTCTTCGCGCACCCGGGACACGCGCGAAGCGTCCATCGTGTCATGAGCGAGAGCGCGTTCCTCAAGAAGGCCTTGAATGAAGGGTTTATTCACGCCCTCGACAGCACGCTGGAGTCGCGATTGCACTTCAGGCAAATCGCCGTAGCGGATGGCTTGGATCAGGAGATCCCGGAGGGGCTTGCCCTCGAACTGCAATTTACCAATTACGTCGAAAACTTGGCCTCCGAGGGCCTTTCTGGCCTCTTCGAGTTTTTCCAACAGCCGACGGTATACATCACCTTCGCGGGTCTCGTCGGCAACGAGGTTCCAAAGGTGGCACACCTCAGTCTGACCAATGCGGTGGATGCGGCCAAATCGCTGTTCGAGGCGATTCGGATTCCACGGCAGATCATAGTTCACCATCAAGTGGGCGCGTTGAAGGTTGATGCCTTCGCCGGCAGCATCGGTTGCCAAGAGCACCTGAACCTCCGGATCGTGGAGAAAGCTCTCTTGCGCCTTTCGGCGCTCTTCGCGGCCCATTCCGCCATGGATTTTTACCAATGAATGCGGCCGGCCGAGCAAAGTCCCGATCTGCCGCTCCAGATAGTTCAGCGTGTCGCGATGCTCAGTGAAAAGCACGAGCTTCTGTCGAGGTGAGGCTTTCGGCTTCGGAATCGGCCCCGATGCATACGGCGCTTGCTCCTCCTCGACCTGCTTGGCCGAGCCCTCCTTTGTGAAAATTTCGCCAAGAAGCTCGGCCAGCTCACGCCACTTAGTGTCCAAACCGCTGCGGCGAACATCGGCCGCCAGACCCTCCAACCTCGTCAGGGTCGAAATCTCGGCCTTCAATTCGACGATGGTGCTCGCCGCGGTTGCCTGATCAAGCACCTGCTCTTCGGTGACCTCAACCTCGTCTTCGGGTGCTTCCTCCAGGTCCTCAATGTCGTCATCATCAAGTTGCGGGCCGTTCGCGACTTCCGCAGCAACTGCACCGCGTTGAAGCAGTTCTAGCTCGCGTAGCCGCTTCTCTAAGCGCTCGCGACGGCGCCGTAGTGAGGAGTAGATCGCCTCAGGCGATGACGCCAGGCGGCGTTGCAGGATGGTCAGGGCAAATCCGACTGTGCCCGCACGCTTATCGTTGGCGAGTGCCTCTGCCCGATTGAACTCTTCGCGCACATAATCGGTGACCTGCTTGTAGAGCTCGGCCTCAGCCTTCGAGAACTTAAAGGGAACAGTGTAGGCAATGCGTTCTGGAAACAGTGGGCGACCGTCAAATTTAAGGAGCCTTTCTTTGACCATGCGCCGCATGAGGTCGGAAACCTCGACTTGGTGAACGCCATCCCTGAATCGGCCCTCGAATCGGTCGCCATCCAACAGCGCGAGAAACAACTGAAAGTCCTCTTCCTTGCCGTTGTGCGGCGTGGCCGTCATCAGCAAAAAATGGCGGGTTAGGCTAGATAGGAGCTGCCCGAGCTTGTAGCGCCGGGTGTGCTTCACCTCACCACCAAAGAAGGTGGCGGATAGCTTGTGAGCCTCGTCACAAACAATCAGGTCGTAGTGGCAATCGGGGGCTGACAGCTTCTGCTGCACCTCCTCGTTGCGTGAGAGTTTGTCCAGGCGGGCGATGGCGAGGTCGTTTTCGAGGAACCAGTTTCCAGTTCGGGCCGCCTCCAGTTTGTCGTTGGTTAGGATCTCGAACGGAAGGTGAAACTTGCGGCTTAGTTCGTCCTGCCACTGCTCCACTAGGCTGCCAGGACACACGATCAGGCAACGCTTGAGGTCGCCGCGGGCAATAAGCTCTTTGATGAGCAGGCCCGCCATAATCGTCTTTCCTGCGCCGGGATCATCTGCGAGCAGAAATCGGAGCGGTTGGCGCGGAAGCATAGCTTCATAAACCGCGGTGATTTGGTGAGGCAACGGTTCCACCATTGAGGTGTGGACGGCTAGCACCGGGTCAAAAAGGTGTGCAAGCCGGATGCGATGGGCCTCGGAAACAAGCCGGAATAGCGCGCCGTCCGCATCAAAACTCCAGGGGCGGCCGGCTACGATTACGGCCAATCGCGACTCGTCGGACCGGTATAGGATCTCGTCGGCTACTTTCCCATCAGGTCTGCGATAAACTAGAGTCAGCGCATCCGTCCCATGCCATTCCGCACTGACAACACTAACCCCCGCATCCGGCAGGATGCCACGCACAACGGCATCGGGTTGGAGGTCTTCAAGGCGCATCTTGTGAGTTCGCTGCCGGTCTAACCTAATCTGGCAAAGGTTTGTTGGAATGACCTTTGCCGATTAAGCAGACTCGCGCAGAAGGTGGATACGCTCGCGCCGAGCGTAAACCAAAATTCCTGAATTCTTAGGTTGTCCCAACCTTTGTCCCACCCCGGGCTTTCGCTAGGTTCAGCGCGGGGTATAGTTTCTCTTGGAAAGCGATCTTGTTGATCGGCAAACATCGGGGCGCTTTCGACTACCCGTTAAGAAATATGGTTGGGTATGCTAGTCGCCATTGTCGAATACTCGTCTTTCCTGACCGTCCAGCAGTCATGGCGTGTCTGGATCAGATGGATTCGCTCGCCAGGCTTGATGCCTTGTTCGTGGTAAAAGCGGCCAACGGCGCCTCTTGCTCTCAACGTGTTATTGCCAGTGAGAACTCTGGATACCACGCAGCCTGCTTCTCCACCAAAATCGATCATGATGGCCGCCCCTCCGCTAATGACGCCTTTGCGTATGGCCGGCGTCAGCGATAAAGTTTTTTGCCTAATCATACCCGCAGTCACCTTGATGACGAAAGAGACCAACCTCGCATTACGAAATTCGATCTCATCGAGGCGAAGGCGCGTCGCCATAAGCCGCTGAAGGATAGTATTTAGCTCTACCGCATCACGACGCAGCAATTGAATCAGGGCATTTAGTTGCTCCACGTGCCAGTGTGTCTTCTCGGCGGCAGCACGCTCCATGAGGCGAAACGCTCGCTCCTCCAGGGACTCGATGTCACTGATTAGTTTCTCTTTCATGTATACTTTATGTATTAACGGATTTTGCCATGCAAGCGGCATTCAGGCCGATGGATGCGGCCTAAAAAATTCGCTGATTGAGTTCATTGGGACGGCTGTTAGCCTTCCAAACCCTTAATTAACAATCGGTTCCAAGAGCCTTTCCGGGTGGATCAACCCAGACCCTTTCCGGGGGTTTTTGCCTGACCCTTTCCGGGCCATTTCGGGCCCGAAATGCCCACTACGCAGAAAAAACCGGAAAGGGTCGTGCAATGATGCCGCACACAACGACCCACCGACCCTTTCCCGCCGAAAAGCCCCCTTTCCCACCCGTCGAACCTTCCCCCCCAATCACATGTCTCGTCGCGCCAATTTCGACTCTCCTGACGCCCTCGCCCCGCGCCTAAATGAAGGCCGCGGCCCC